>DASZEK010000035.1:0-159999 GCA_035941045.1 Pyrinomonadaceae bacterium
GGCCAGGGCCCGACGGGCATCACCAGCGCCCGCGTCCCGACCGCGGCCGAGGGGACGCTCACCTCGGCCCAGCTCTCGGCCAACCCGATTCTCGTCTTCTCCTCGGCCCGCGTCCGCGACTTCTTCCTGAACACGGGCGACAGCCCGACGAAGACCCGCGTCGAGAGCTTCTACTTCCAGGACGACTGGAAGGTGACGCGCAACTTCCAGCTCAACATGGGCCTGCGCTGGGACTACCAGCAGGCGCACGGCACCAACTCCCAGTACATCGCGCTCAACAACTTCATCTCGAACATGGCGCCGCGCTTCGGCGCCGTCTGGGACTTCACCGGCCGCGGGCGCGGTAAGGTCTACGCCAACTTCGCCAAGTTCATCGAGTCGCCCATCCCGCTCGACGTTAACGTCCGCGCGGGCGGCGACGAGATTCAGCTCGACCGCAACATCAACGCCAACCGCGTCAACGCGCCCACCAGCTCGGTCATCTTCCAGGGCTCGCTCGCCGGCCTCGGCTGTTTGGGCTGCGAGGCGACGCCCGTGGACACCGACATCAAGCCCCAGAGCGTCTGGGAAGGCCGCGCCGGCATCGAGTACGAGGTCATCCGCGACCTGACGCTCGGCTTCAGCGGCGTCTACCGCGCCATGGGCTGGGTCATCGAGGACGGCTCGTTCGACGACGGCACCACCTACTTCCTGTTCAACCCCGGCCGCCGCGGCCGCGGCCCCGGCGACATCACGACCGAGGACAAGGCGTGCGACGACCCGGCCATCGGCTGCTTCGGCCGCGCCCGCCGCTACTACCGCGGTCTGGAGTTCACGGCCACGAAGAGGTTCACGAACGACTTCCAGTTCATCTCTTCGTACACCTACTCCAGCCTCATCGGTAACTACGAGGGCCTGTTCCGCAACGACAACGGCCAGAGCGACCCCAACATCACGTCGCTCTTCGACCTGCCGAGCCTCTTGAACAACCTGTACGGCCGGCTCCCGAACGACCGCCCGCACCAGTTCAAGTTCAACGGCAGCTACCGCACGCCCATCCGGCTGATGCTCTCGGGCAACTACTACATCCAGTCGGGCCAGCCGTTCAACGAGTTCATCCCGCACCCCGTTTACGGCAACAACGAGGGCCTCGGTAAGCCGCGCGGCACGGCCGTCAACCCGGTCACGGGCCGCAACCGCACGCCGACGACCTACCAGCTCGACCTCGGCGCCTACTACCCGATCGCGCTCGGCGAGAACCGCGAGCTGCGCTTCCAGGCCGACTGGTTCAACGTCACCAACACGCAGCGCGCGCTGCGCGAGGACGAGACGTTCACCATCAACAGCGGCATTCCGGGCGCGCAGTCCATCCAGTTCCCGAACCCGTTCTACGGGACCGGCCTGGTGTTCCAGTTCCCGTCCACCTTCCGCCTCGGCGCGAAGTTCTCGTTCTAACTTCACTCCCTTCACGCGGCGGCCCCGACGGGGGCCGCGCGCGTGGGGCTTACGGGGGGAGGCGTCAACTCGACGCTTCTCCCCGCTCTTTTTTATGCTATCCTTCGGCACACAGAAATAAACGTCAGCCGGTTTCCCATTTTCACGGCCCGCCCGCCGGGACCAAGGAGCCTTAGTTTTATGTCCCACTCTCCTGCCGTGAGCCGTCTCCTTCTCAATCTCGTTTCGCGGTGCGCGCTGGCGGCCGCGCTCGTCGCCCTCTGGTGCGCTCCCGCCGCGGCGCAGGGCGGCGGCAGCGGCACCGACTCGGCCGGCAACGGCGGCAAGCACTCCATCCGCGGCCGCATCTACTTCCCCTCCGGGCAGCGCTCGGACTCGGGGCTCAAAGTCCGGCTCGTCAGCACCGGCTTCGGCGACGTGACGGTCCTCTCGGACACGAACGGCTCGTTCAACTTCCAGCGGCTCCGCCCCGGCTCCTACTCCATCATCATCGAGGGCGGCGACAACTACGAGACGGTGCAGGAGAGCGTCTTCATCGACGGCGAAAGCTCGCTGGCGCGCGGCCCGGCCGTGCCCTCGGTCCCGCGCCCCTACAGCGTGCAGATATACCTCCAGCCCAAGGCGCCGACCGAGCACCTCGCCAAGCCCGGCGTCCTCAACGCGGCGCTGGCCGGCGTGCCGAAGCCGGCCGTCGAGCTGTACAACAAGGCGCTGGAATCCGCCCGCGCCGGCCACGACGAGAAGGCCGTCGAGCAGCTCCGCGCGGCCATCGAATTCCACCCCGGCTTCGGCCTCGCCCTCTCGAAGCTCGGCGTCATCTACATGAAGATGAGGCAGCCGGAGAAGGCGCTGGAGCCGCTGCGCGCGGCCCTCAAGCTGACGCCGGACGACTACCCGACCCTGCTCACCTACGGCCGCGCCCTCTTCGACCGCGGCCTCTTCACAGAGGCGTCCGAGCAGTTCCGCAAGGCCGCCGCCAAAAACGCCGCCTCGCCCTCGGCCCACTTCTACCTCGGGCTCATTGCCCTCAAGGGGCGCGACCTGGACGCGGCCGAGCGGGAGCTGCGCGAGACCGTCCGCCTCGGCCGCGGCGAAATCGCGCTGGCGCACAAGTACCTCGGCGGCATCTACTGGGGGCGCCAGGAGTACCAGCGCGCGGCCGACGAGCTGGAAACCTACCTGCGCCTCGCCCCCGCGGCCGAGGACGCGCCGCGGCTGCGGGCCACGGTCAAAGAGTTGCGCGCCAAAAAGTAGTCCCAGGCCGTTTCACCCCTGATTTAGGCCGTTTCAACCAAAAATCTATAGGGTATCCAATATATTGGACCAAATCTCCGGCGTGACACCCCCGCCCGCCAGCTAACTTAAACAGCGAAGAGCCTTTAGCCGGCGGGTCGCCTTCCCCGACCCCCGGCACAAATCTTGCTCTTTCGCCGCCAGTTAGCTTCCGCAGATGTCGAATCGAGTGCGCCGGTGGCGCCGTTTCGACTACGCCAGCTCAAACACTTTCGATCCCCCTTAACTCCACGACACGCTTCCCACCCACAGGGGCGAGGGCGGCGGGGTGCGGGTGTGGGGGGTCGGTTTCGCAGTCAGCGGCTAAGCGGGCGCACGGCCGACGCGGCCTTTAAAGCACGCTTAATCCCTGGGGTTTTAGCATCATCGGCAAAGCATCCGGCGCGCCGTTTCAGAAGGAACAACCTTTCAGTTTCAGTGAGGAGTCCACACATGAGAAGTTTGAAGAATTTTGCAGGGGTCGTGCTCGCGCTCCTGGTCCTGTCCGTCGCGGCCTTCGGCCAGACGCCGACGGGCCGGCTGACGGGCACGGTCAGCGACCCCGGCGGGGCGGTCATCCCGAACGCCTCCATCACGGTCAAGGACAACCAGACCGGCCGCGAGCGCACGGTCCAGGCCAGCGACCAGGGCAACTACGAGGTCGCGCAGCTCGAAGCCGGCACCTACACCGTGACCATCACGGCGCCCGGCTTCAAGACCTTCAGCGCCACCCAGCTGAAGATCGACGCCGGCCGCGACTTCAGCCTTAACGCGACGCTCGAAGCCGGCGCCGTCACCGAGACCGTGACGGTCATCGCGGGCGCCGACGTGGTCAACTCGACGAACGCCGAGCTGAACACCTCGGTCACGCCGCGCCAGGTCCGCGAGCTTCCCATCAACGGCCGCAACCCGCTGTCGCTGCTCAACCTGATCGCCGGCTCGAACACCACTTCGAGCTCGATCAACGGCCAGCGCTCGTCGTCGGTCAACTACACGCGCGACGGCCTCAACGTCCAGGACAACTTCATCCGCAACGGCTTCGTCTCCGACCAGCCGACGGTTGACGACACGGGCGAGTTCACCGTCATCACGCAGAACGCGGGCGCCGAGTACGGCTCCGGCTCGACGCAGGTCGTGCTCGTCACCCCCCGCGGCGGCGCCGACTTCCACGGCAACGTCTTCGAGTTCAACCGCAACTCCTACTTCGCCGCCAACAACTTCTTCAACAACGCGACCAACACGCCGCGCGCCTTCCTGAACCGCAACCAGTTCGGCGGCACGCTCTCCGGCCCCTCGGTCCTCCCCCACTTCGGCGAGGGCGGCCCGCGCATCGACCGCGGCAAGGCGTTCTTCTACGCCAACTACGAAGGCTACCGCCTCGCCAACCAGTCGCCGATCACCACGACGACGCTGCTTCCGGCGGCGCGCAACGGCAACTTCACCTACATCGACAACGCCGGCGTCACCCGCACCGTCAACGTGCTGAACGGCACGGGCCTCAACCTCGCGGGCAACAACCTGAATACGTTCACCACCGCGGGCGGCGTGCTCGGCGTGGACCCGACCATCCAGTCCCGCATCCTGAACCAGCTCCCGACGGCCGGCAACGGCGCCTTCACCGGCACCAACTTCCTCCAGAGCCTCTCGCTCCAGCGCGGCAACCCCGAGACGCGCAACGGCATGACCGGCCGCTTCGACATGGAGGCCAACGAGAAGCACGCGGCCAACTTCGTCTTCAAGCGCAACACCATCTCGGACGCGCGCACCGACGTGGCGGCCGGCTTCTCGACCCAGACCTTCGTCAGCCAGGGCGGCCCGACGACGCTGCTCATCGGCGCCTACCGCTACTCGCCGACCGCCTCGCTGACGAACGAGGTCCGCGGCGGCTACCAGCGCGCCGAGCCGTTCTTCAACCCGACGACCGACCCGCGCGACCTGCCCTTCCTGCTCTCGCTCCCGCTGATCACGAACCCCGAGCCCAGCTTCCAGGCGCAGGGCCGCAACACCGACTACTACAACATCCAGGACAACGCGACTTGGACGCGCGGCAACCACGCCCTCCGCTTCGGCGGCCAGGCCCAGTACTACCGCATCGAGTCGGTGAACTTCGGCGCCGTCACGCCGACCTACAGCATCGGCTCGACGGCCAACCCGCAGACGCCCGGCTTCAGCGCCGCGCTCTTCCCCGGCGGCATCAACACGACCGACCTCGGCCGCGCCAACAACCTGCGCTACCTGCTGGCCGGCATCATCGGCAGCGGCACGCAGAGGGCCAACGCCGTCAGCTCGACCTCCGGCTTCGTCGCGGGCGCGGGCCAGGTCCGCCGCCTGAACTTCAACAACTACGCCGGCTACGTCTCCGACCAGTGGCGCGTCTCCAACACGCTGACCGTCAACCTCGGCCTGCGCTACGAGCTCTACACGCCGCTCAACAACCCCGACGCCGTCTACCTTGAGCCGGTCATCGGGCCGGGCCAGACGCCCGTCCAGGCGCTCCTGAACCCGACCGGCCAGTTCCAGGTCATCGGCGGCAACGCCGGCCGCACGGGCGACTTCTTCAAGGCCGACAAGGATAACTGGGGCCCGAACGTCAGCGTCGCCTACTCGCCCAACTTCAAGAACAACTTCCTCGGCTCGGTCTTCCCCGGCGAGGGCCGCACCGTCATCCGCGGCGGCTACCGCGTCAACTACGTCAACGACGAGTACGTGCGCGCCCCCGACAACGCCGGCCTGAACAACTCGGGCCTCGGCTCCTTCGACGCCCCGGCCCGCCTCGGCGGCGCGACCGGCGGTACGCAGTTCCGCGTCATCGGCGCCGCCAACGCGCCGACCGACGCGCCCATCGTCGTCCCGCAGTCGGCCTTCGGGCCGGGCGGCTCCGGCGTCCGCACCTACGTCCAGAACAACGCCGCGACCGGCATCAACTTCGGCACCATCTCGCTCATCGACCCGAACCTCCAGGTGCAGCGCAACTACGAGTACAACTTCGGCATCCAGCGCGAGGTCGGCTTCCAGAGCGTCATCGAGCTGCGCTACGTCGGCGGCTACAGCAAGGAGATGGTCCGCTCCATCGACTATAACCAGGTGGACATCCGCAACAACGGCTTCCTGGCCGACTTCCTGCGCGCGCGGCAGAACGTGGCGCTCTCGTCGGCGCAGAACGCCGCCGAGACGGCGGCCGGCGTCCCGGCCGCGAACCGCACGCCCATCTCCGGCGGCTTCAACTCGAACGTCACCGGCAGCCAGCAGCTCACCGTCTTCCCGAACCTCGGCGGTGTGACGAACAACGTGTCGAACCCCGGCCTGCTCAACACCGCGAACGTCATCTCGTTCCTCCAGAACGGGACCCCGGCCGACCTCGCGATCTTCTACATCCAGAGCGGCATCACCAGCCGCGTCCAGAACGGCGTCGTCGTCAGCAGCGTGAACTTCCTGGCGAACCCCAACACGGGCGTCGCCAACTTCACGACCAACGGCGGCCACTACAACTACAACTCGCTCCAGGCCGAGTTCCGCCGCCGCTTCTCGCAGGGCTTGAGCTTCCAGGCGAACTACACGTTCCAGAAGATCCTGACGGACGTGACCGGCAGCGTTGACGAGTTCAACCAGACCCGCGTCGAGCCCTTCCTCGACAACGCCAACCCGAAGCGCGACTACGGCCGCGCCCTGTACGACCGCACGCACACCTTCAACTTCAACGGCCTCTACGAGCTGCCCTTCGGCCGCGGCAAGCGGTGGCTGAGCGACAGCTCCGTGGCCGACCGCATCTTCGGCGGCTTCCAGTTCTCGTCCATCGTCAACATCAGCTCGGGCGTGCCCATCATGTTCACGGACGCGCGCGGCACGCTGAACCGCGCCGCCCGCTCGAACACGCAGCCGGCCACCACGTCGCTCTCCGGCGACGAGGTCAAGGACCTGCTCGGCGTGTTCAAGACGCCGAACGGCGTCTTCATCATCAACCCGAAGGTCCTCTTCGCGGTCGCGCAGAACCCGACGACCGGCGCGGTCATCAACAACTTCGACGTGACCCAGCCGCTCCCCACGGGCTTCGTGCTCTCCAGCGTCCGCGGCGCCAGCGCGCCTGGCACCGCCCCGTTCGCCGGCCAGGTCTTCTTCCCGAACGCTCCGGGCTCGACCGGCAACATCACCCGCAACATCTTCAACGGCCCGATGTACTTCAACTGGGACGCGGGCCTCTTGAAGAACATCCGCATCTCGGAGACCACGCGCCTGCAACTGCGCGCCGAGGTCTTCAACGTGCTCAACCACGCCAACTTCTTCGCCAACACGGCGAACGCGTCGAACGTCTACACGGTCCTCGATGTCGGCAGCACGAACTTCGGCCGCCTGACCTCGGCGAGCCAGGCTTACTCGCCGCGCATCGTGCAGTTCGGCGCGCGCTTCGAGTTCTAAACTCCTCGCCCCTCTTCCGGGGCGACTCGCCCGCGGGCGGTGCCTTTTTAAGACACCGCCCGCTTTTTTTGTCCGCGCCGCCTTGGTTTATAATCGGCCGCGCCGGGAGTCTTCCCCCCTTCTGCGGCCGCCATCAATTCACGACTCGACGGAGGACCGAAATGAGAAAGAGCCCTTTGCGCCGCCCCCTGCGCGCGCTGACACTGGCGTGCGCCCTCGCCGTCACGCTCCTGCCGGCGCCCGCCCCGGCGGCGCCCGCCCCCCGCGATAAGATGAAGGCCGAGGAGGTCGTCGCCAAGCACCTTGAGTCCATCGGGCCGGAGGCGGCGCGCTCGGCCGTCAAGAGCCTCATCGTCATCGGCACCTCGCGCGCCAGCTTCAAGGCGCGCAGCACCTCGGGCGCCGTGGACGGGCAGGTCGTCATCGCCTCGGTGAAGAACAAGGTCGTGCTCGGCATGAAGTTCGACTCGCCGAACTACCCCGGCGAGCGGTTCGGCTTCGACGGCAAGAAGTTCACCGTCGGCTACCTGACGCCGGGCGTCCGCTCGCCGCTCGGCAACTTCGCCCTCACCAACGAGGTGCTCTTCAAGGAGGGGCTCCTCGGCGGCACGCTCTCGTCCGCCTGGGCGCTGCTGAACGTCGCCGACCGCAAGTCCAAGCTTGAGTACGCGGGCACCGACAAGGTCAACAACCGGCCGGCGCACAAGCTGAAGTACTACCCGAACAAGGGCACCGACCTTGAGATCACGCTCTTCATCGACGCCGACACCTTCCACCACGTTCGCACCGAGTACAGCCGCATCATCGGGGCGAGGCTCGGCGCGGGCGGCATCGACCGGCAGGCCGTCCAGAACGAGACGCGCTACAAGATCGTCGAGGAGTTCTCCGACTTCAAGAAGGAGGGCCAGTTGACCTTGCCCCACTCCTACACGCTCCAGCTCGAAATCAACAAGACCCAAGGCTCGTCTCTCGACAAGTGGGACATGAATCTCAGCCAGTTCGCCTACGACCAGGAGGTCGCCGACTCGACCTTCAACGTCGAGTCCGACTGAGCGACCGCCCAGGAAGCGCCCGCGAGGGGGGAGAACGGCCCGACGGCCGCTCTCCCCCCTCGCCTTATTTACGCGGCCGGCGTCGGGTCGCCGGAATCCATAAATTCGGAGCAGACCTTTATATATCTGAATAAATTCGCGGCCGGGCGAGTGCCAAGCGGGCGAAACGTGTGACGAACTGGCCGAAAATCGCGATAAATCCGCGCCCCGCGGCTTGAGGAACAATTTTTGCCGGTGTCAACCAAGGCTCCCCTCTGTCCCGAAGTCGCATGAGGCGGCAGAAGCCCTGACACTCTCATGTTCACTGGTACTATCTAGCCAGGAGGATTCCGAATGAATTTATGGAGACGGCCCGCTATGTTTCCAAGCGGGGCCTTGCTGAGACGTTTTCTCACCGCCCTTTGCTGCGTTCTGCTCGCGAGCTCGCTCGCCTCCGCCCAGACCGCCAGGGGCGACATCAACGGCACCGTGCGCGACCCTAACGGCGCGGCGGTGGTCGGCGCGACGGTCGAAGCGACCAACAACGCCACCGGCGAAAAGCGCACCGCCACCACCAACGACGAGGGCGTCTACACCCTCACCAACCTCAACGCCGGCTCCTACACGCTGACGGTCAGCGCCCCCGGCTTCGGCAACTCCACCGTCAAGGACGTTAACGTCACGGTCGCGTTCACGCTGACGCAGGACGTGAGCCTCGCGCCCAGCGGCGCACAGGAGATCGTGACGGTCTCGGGCCAGGACGCCCAGGTCGCCGTCAACACCACCGACCAGCAGATTTCGACCCTCATCAATCAGCGCAAGATCAACGACCTGCCGCTGCTCTCGCGCGACCCGAACTCGCTGCTGCTGCTCGCGCCCGGCACGAACTTCTCGACCAGCCGCCTCGGCGGCATCACCGTCAACGGCCAGCGCGAGCGCAACAACAACTTCCTCGTCGACGGCATCGACAACAACGACACGAGCGTCCCCGGCATCCCCGGCGGCATCTCGACGCCGAACATCGACGCGACGCAGGAGTTCCGCGTCATCACCAACAACTTCACGGCCGAGTTCGGGCGCAACACCGGCGGCATCGTCAACGTCGCCACCCGGTCCGGCAGCAACGACTTCCGCGGCGCGGCCTACATCTACTACCGCTCCGACGCCTTCGCCGCGCGCAACTTCTTCTCCGACGAGCGCGCCCCGCTCCAGCGGCGCCAGTTCGGCGGCTCCATCGGCGGCCCCATCAAGAAGGACCGCACCTTCTTCTTCTTCAACTACGAGCGCGACGACTTCGACCAGGGCATCGACGAGGAGCGCGTCGTCCCGACGGCCGCCGCCCGCCAGGGCATCTTCAACCTCACGTCCATCGGCGGCCCCGTCATCGACGCCCGCGAGGCCGGCGCCAACAACGCCTTCGGCCTCCCCATCAACGCCGGCCTGCAAGGGCTCCTGAACACGCTCTACCCGCTGCCGAATCAGGGCGGCGACGGGCCGCTGCCCGGCGTCTTCGAGTTCTACCGCTTCACGACGCAGACCAACGACCTTCAGGACCAGATTTCGACCCGCGTTGACCACCGCATCAGCGAGAAGCACAACTTCGCCGCCAGCTTCGCCCTGACCGACGGCACGTTCGAGGCTTGCTGCGAATCCTTCCCCAACGCCAACGATTCCATCCTGACCCCGCAGCGCACCTACCGCCTCTCGACCAACCTCGTCTCGACCTTCTCGTCGAGCTTCATCAACGAGTTCCGCCTCGGCGGCAACCGCACGGAGCTGATCTTCGCGGGCGAGGGCGACTTCGGCGTCTCGGCCGGCCGCGGCGAGGCCGTGCTGGCCGCGCTGAAGAAGGCCGGCGCCCCGGCCGCCACCGAGCAGTTCGGCGGCATCAACGGCAGCCTCATCAACCTGACCATCGGCGGCATCTTCGGGCCGGGCAACGGCGCCACCGGCGGCAGCTTCTTCGACACGCAGCGCCGCTACACGGGCACCACCCACCTCGGCGACACCGTCAGCTGGATCAAGGGCGACCACACCTTCAAGTTCGGCGGCGAGACCCGCTTCGTCTACGAGAACGGCGCCAGCAACTTCTTCCGCCAGGAGTACCTCGACTTCTCGGTCCCGACGACCTTCGAGTTCCCGATTCTCGTTGACGACGAGGGCGAGTTCCTGCCCATCTCGGGCTCCTTCGGCACCGTCCAGAACTTCGCCAGCTACCTCTACGGCTTCGTCGCCAACCAGTTCCAGTTCCAGTACTTCAACAAGAACGGGACGCGCGTTGACGAGGACTACCGCGGCTACCGGCAGCGCGACTGGGAGGTCTTCTTCCAGGACTCCTGGAAGGTCAAGCCGAACCTGACCCTCAACCTCGGCCTGCGCTACGAGTTCAAGGGCGTGCCGTGGGAGGTCAACGGCCAGATGTCGAACCTCGTCGGCCAGGACCCGAGCGGCAAGACGCCGGCCGGCGGCTTCGTCTTCCAGCTCGTCGGCAAGAACTCCGGCGGCAGCTCGAAGATTTACGAGGACGACCGCAACAACTTCGCCCCGCGCGTCGGCTTCGCCTACAGCCCCGACTTCAAGGAGGGCTGGCTGGCTTCGCTGACCGGCGGGCCGGGCCGGATGTCCATCCGCGGCGGCTACGGCATCTTCTACGACCGCGTCTTCGGCAACCTGTTCAGCAACACCAGCTCGAACCCGCCCTTCCAGCGCACGATTAACGAGTTCCCCGGCGACTTCATCGAGGTCATCGGGCGCCCCGAGACGCAGACGGCGACGGCCGTCGTCCTCGACGACGAGTTCCAGCAGCCCGTCCTCTTCGTTCTGCCGGGCAACAACAAGCTCCAGGGCAAGCTCGCCATGCCCTACACGCAGGCGTGGAACGTCGGCTTCCAGCGCCAGTTCAAGGGCGACGTGCTCATCGAGAGCGACTACGTCGGCTCGAAGAGCACCGGCCTGCTGCGCGCCTTCGACGGCAACATGACGAGCGTCACGCGCGTCAACGCCATCCTCGGCCTCAGCCGCAACATCAGCCCGACCAGCACGTTCACCAACTTCACCAACGGGTCGCTCAACACGGCCTTCTTCCAGGCGACGATGAACTCGTCGCTCGGCCACGCGACTTTCCACTCGGGCCAGTTCCGCATCACCAAGAACTTCACCGAGAGCCGCTACGGCCTCGGCTCCATCCAGGCGGCCTACACGCTCAGCCACTCGATTGACAACGCCGCCGACCCGATTGACGCGCAGACGGGTGAGCGCAGCTTCCCGCGCGACTCGTCCGGCTTCGTCGGCGGCTTCGCCTCCGACCGCGGCAACTCGGGCTTCGACGTTCGCCACCGCTTCGTCGGCAGCATGGTCTACGAGATTCCGGTCCGCTTCGAGAACTGGCTGCTGCGAGGCGCCTTCGGCAACTGGACGATGTCCGGCATCTGGCAATGGCAGTCAGGGTCGCCCTACACCCCGTTCGGCGGCACCGACAGCGCCGGCACGGCCCTCGGCCAGCGCGCCAGCTACGCCATTCCGGGCGCACCGACCGGCAACTTCACGCGGCTCGCGCCGCCGACGACCGTGGACCCGCGCACCCAGACCGGCCCGACGCGCGACCAGTTCCGCAACCCGTGCCCCGGCAACCTCGTCACGGGTCCGAACTCCTGCGGCTCCTCGCCGCTCGGCGTCCTCGGCAACGTCGGCCGCAACTCGCTCTACGGCCCCGGCTACAACAACGTGGACTTCTCGGCCATCAAGAGGTTCCCGTTCGGCGAAGACGGCCGCTTCAAGTTCACGCTGCGCGCCGACTTCTTCAACCTCTTCAACAACGTCAACTTCGGCAAGCCCGTCAACACCATCAACAGCACCAACTTCGGGCAGTCCATTGACGCCTACCCGGCCCGGCGCATCCAGTTCGTCGGCCGCTTCGACTTCTAAAGTCCTGCGGGCCTGACCGGCCCCGACCCTTGAGGGCGCCGCCTCTTCGGAAGCGGCGCCCTTTTTTTTGCGGGGCGCGGGCGGCCCGCTAGACCAAAATTCTAGAAAAATCCGAAAATCTGAAACGAACTTTCCGCCCGGCACGCCCGGCCCGCGCTTATTTGCCTGTCGCTGAAGGGTTTTTTCGCGCGGCCCCACGCGCAGGCCGCCGGAACAACAGTTGCTTACATGGGATGGCGACTCACACAGTAACGCCCCCGAGTGAGTGCGAGGCAGCTCGCAGATAACAACACCCGGCAGTCGCCACTCGCCGGAATCGTCGCAGAAATTTGTTGCCCCGGCTGGAGGGAGCGGGGGTTTCATTTAAGGTAACCGACAACCCAGCCTACAAGACGGAGGGACGCTAATGCACAATAAGAGCTTCCTTTTCAGCCGCCGGTCATGGCTCGCCCTGGCCGTAGCGCTGCTCGCAGTTTTCTCTCTGCCCACCGCCACGAGCGCCCAGCTCACGCGCGGTTCCATCGCGGGCACGGTCAGCGACCAGTCGGGCGCGGCCGTCCCCGGCGCCGAGGTCAGGGTCACCAACCCCGGCACGAGCATTTCCAGGGTCGTGACCACGAACGACGAGGGCTTCTACCGCGTCGGCGCGCTCGACCCCGGCACCTACACCGTGACCATCGAGAAGGCCGGCTTCTCCAAGGTCGAGAACACGCAGGTCGTCGTCCAGCCTTCGCTTGAGGCCACCTTCGACACCCAGCTCCGCGTCGGCGCCGTCACCGAGATCGTCAACGTGACGGCCACGGCCGAGGGCATCACGCTCAACAAGACGAACCCGACCATCGGCCTGACGGTCGAGGAGCGGCAGGTCGAGGAGTTGCCCACCTCCGCCGCCCGCAACATCAACAACCTCGCCCTGCTGTCGCCGAACGTCCACCTCGCGCCCGGCTCGACCGGCATCTCGGCCAACGGCCAGCGCGCGCGCAACAACAACTTCACCATCGACGGCTCGGACAACAACGACATCTCCATCACCGTCTCGACTACGCCGGTCTTCCCCGAGGCCGTCGGCCAGTTCCAGATTCAGACCAACCCCTACTCCGTCGAGTTCGGCCGCAACTCCGGCGCGCAGATTAACGTCATCACCAAGTCGGGCACCAACAGCTTCCACGGCGACATCTTCGAGTTCTACCGCGGCAGCCGCCTCAACGCGCTCGACAACCGCGAGAAGGCCAACGGCCTGACCCGCCCCTCGCGCTTCAACCGCAACCAGTACGGCTTCACCCTCGGCGGCCCGCTCCACCTGCCGCGCTTCGGCGAGGGCTCGCCCGACGACGCCTACATCAGCGGCCGCGACCGCACCCACTTCTTCTTCGGCTATCAGGGCGACAAGACGCGCTCGTCCGGCGTCCTTCAGGCCGCCGTCACCATCCCGACCGCCGTCGGCTTCGGCGCGCTCTCGTCCGTGCCGCTGCGCGCCGGCCAGTCGACCGCCAGCCGCCAGGCCGTGCTCAGCCAGCTCTCCTTCCTGAGCGGCGTCTACGGCCAGAACCCCGTCTTCAGCAACATCCAGAACGTCACGGTCAACGGCGTGCCCATCCAGTTCGGCACCACCAACCTCGGCGTCTCGCAGCCGAACGACACCAACACCTTCATCGCCCGCGTTGACCAGCGCCTCGGCGCCAACGACACGTTCACCATCCGCTACATCTCGAACAAGGCGAACGACCCGAACGTGACGAGCAACCTGACCTTCGGCGAGCGGTTCGCCGCGGCGCAGACGCTCTACGACCAGAACGCGGCCCTCAGCGAGACGCACGTCTTCAGCCCGACCGTGCTCAACGAGTTCCGCGGCTCCTACATCCGCCGCAACCTGAACTTCCCCGAGAACGACACCGAGACGCTGACCGTCCAGGTCGGCGGCACCACCTGCGCGTTCTTCTGCTTCGGCGGCGCCAGCAACTTCCCGCAGAGCCGCGTCACCAACTACTACCAGCTCTCCGACACGCTCTCGTGGACGGCCGGCAACCACGGCCTGAAGTTCGGCGCCGACATCCGCTTCAACCAGTTGTTCAACAAGTCGGGCTTCGACCTGAAGGGCACCTACAACTTCACCAATTTCGCCGACTACCTGAACAACAACGCCTTCTCGTTCGCGCAGGCCGTCTCGGCGACCAACTTCCTGGCCGAGCAGATCCAGCAGTTCTACTTCGTCCAGGACGACTGGCGCGTGACGCCGAACCTGACGCTCAACCTCGGCCTCCGTTACGAGACGGCCGGCGTCCCGCTCGGCTTCTTCGGCGACCCTGACCGCTCGCGCGCGGCCTTCGCCATCCCCGGCCCCGTCCAGCGCGACAACAACAACTTCGGCCCCGCCTTCGGCTTCGCCTACAGCCCGCGCCCGTCCGAAGGCTCCTTCATGCACACGCTCTTCGGCGACGGCCGGAGCGTCATCCGCGGCGGCTACCGCATCAGCTACGACCTCCTGTTCTACAACATCCTGGTCGTCAACGCCGGCAACTTCCCGTTCACGAGCACGAACAGCGTCAACAACGTCGTGGACCAGTTCCCGGCGAAGGTCGCCGTCACCGCCCCCGCCTTCAACCCGCTCAACCAGTTCATCAACACGCAGGAGGACGCGAGGACTCCCTACTCGCAGCTCTACAGCCTCTCCTTCCAGCGCGAGCTGTTCCGCGACTACCAGTTGGAGATCGGCTACTCGGGCAGCCGCGCGGTTGACCAGGTCAGGCAGCTCCAGATGAACCCGGCCCTCCTGAGCGACGCGCAGGCCGCCACGGTCCGCGCCCGCGGGACCATCCCGAGCGTCCAGAACCGGCGCCTTAACACGGCCGCCGGCGTCCGCGTGCTCATCGGCCCCGGCGCCCAGTCCACCTACAACTCGGCCTACGTCTCGCTGAACAAGCGCTTCTCGCGCGGCCTTCAGTTCGGCGCCTCCTACACCTTCAGCAAGAACATGAGCAACAACGACGAGTCGCTCGGCGTCGCCGCCATCACCGCCTCGTCGCCGCAGGCCCCGCAGGACACCTTCCAGCTAGACCGGGAGAAGAGCCTGTCGGCCTTCGACCGCACGCACCGCTTCGTCACCAACTACATCTACGAGGCGCCGGCCCCGTGGTTCGCGCGTGACAACGCCTTCCTCCGCCAGGTCTTCGGCGGGTGGCAGATCTCCGGCATCACCTCGGCCCAGTCGGGGCAGCCCTTCACGGTCTTCACCGGCGTTGACACGAACGGCAACGGCAGCACGGCCGGCGACCGCCCGAACTTCAACCCCAACGGGCCGATCTTCCCCGACCCGGTGTCCGGCAACTTCCGCACCTTTACCATCGACCCGAACAACCCGGCGTTCCTCGCCCCGCGCCTGAACACGGCCAATACCGCCGGCCCGCTCGTCTTCACGGGCACGGGCGCCATTCAGGCCAACTCGCTCGGTAACGGCAACCTCGGCCGCAACACCTTCCGCGGCCCCGGCTTCTGGAACACCAACCTGAGCGTTGCGAAGAACTTCCGCTTCGGCGAGGACAAGCGCATCCGCATCAGCGCCGACTTCCTCAACGCCTTCAACCAGGACAACTACGGCAACCCGACCACCAACATGAACAGCACCAACTTCGGCAAGAACCTCAACAACTGGGGCAACCGGAGCATCACGCTCGGCGGGAAGTTCAGCTTCTAACGCGGGCAAACTTTCTTCCCTGCCGCCGGGCTCCGGCGATTCGAAAGGCACTCCCCGCGCGGGGAGTGCCTTTTCTTTTCTCACGCCGCGCGCCGTCGGGCTGGCAATCGGATTTTCGGCTGGCGTACAATCGCCGCCGCCGAGCAAAACTCAAGGCCCGTGGAAGGAGGAGGGGTGATGAGGGCGATAGTTATTCTGCTTCTGTTTGCGCTCGCCTCGGTCGCTCCGCAGGCGCGGCAGGGTGCGGCGCCCGAGGGTCCGCCGGACCTCGCCGTCGTCAAATTCAACTGGCGGAAGGAACGCCTCCCCGGCTGGGAGAACGAGCGTTTCGGCGCCCCCGTCGAGAACTACGAAGCCATGCGCGACCGGCTCGATAACGAGAGGCGAATCCAGCAGGCGCGCAACAACGGGAACAAGACGGAGGCGGGCAGGCGCGAGAGTTCCGCGAAGGTGGTCGAAGACGCCAAGTACGGTAAAGAGGACAAGCCGGCGGAGCGCCCGCGCGACGGCTACCGCTACAAGGTGCAGGTGAGGAACGACGGCCAGAAGACCATCAAGCTGGTTGACTGGGACTACGTTTTTCTGGACCCCGACACGCAGGCCGAGGTCGCGCGTCACCTCTTCACCAGCGAGGAGAAGGTGGGGCCGGGCCGGGTCAAGGAGCTAGACGTGTTCGTCCTCACGCCCCCCGTCCGCACCGTCAGCGCGCTGGGGAGGATGAAGGACGCGCCCAAGTTCGTCGAGCAGGTGGTGCTGATGCGCGTCGTCTACTCCGACGGGTCAGTCTGGCAGCGCCCTTAGCGGGAGGCGAGGAGTGCGCCCAAGCCTTCGAGGTCGAGCGGGTGGACTGGCAGGCCGAGTTGTGATGAGAGGTCTTCGAGGCGCGTGCCGTCGAGCATGACGGGCTCGTCCGACTTGTGAGCCTGCTTGGGGATGACCACGAAGTCGCCTTCAATCTCGCCGCGCGCCGCGAGCACGCATTGGCCCGTCATCAGGCCGGCGACGACTATCTCCGAGCCGAAGTATTGATTCTCGACGGCCGCCACCTTCAAGCGCGTGCCGAACCTCACGTTCAGGCTCTCGATTAATTCGCGGAGGACGGGTGCGAACAGCGTCCCCGTCAAGATGGTCCCGCGCAAGCCTCGCGCGTCGCGCGGCCGTGTCTTTTCGAGCCGCCTGAGCGTGCGCGCGAACTCCTCGCGGAAGGAGCGCACCATGCCGACGCCGTCCTCTATCTGCGGGTAGTCGCCGTAGTGGCTGCGGCCGGGGATGGGGCGACCGGCGCGCAAATAAATCTCGTCGCCGAGGAAGGCGAAGGTCGTCCCCAAACGCCCGCGCAAATCCCTCTGGACGGGCGCCAGTTCTTTTATCACCTGCCGGCACCACTCGGGCGTGACGGCCGTCAGCCGCTCGTCCGTGTTGTAGCGCGTGAGGCCCAAGGGGACCACGGCGACGCTGCGCACGCGCGGGAACTCGGCCGCGAGGTCTTCGATTGTCTTGAGGAGAACGGGGCCGTCGTTAATCTCGGGGCACAGCACGACCTGCGCGTGAATCTCGATGCCGGCGTCCATCATGCGCCGCATCTTGTCGGAGATGTCGGCGCGCGTCTCGTCCACGCCGAGGAGCCGCGCGCGCACGGCGAGGTCGGTCGCGTGGACGGAGACGTACTGCGGCGTGAGTCGCTGCTCGACGACGCGGCGCATCTCGTCCTCGGTGATGGAGGTGAGCGTCGTGTAGTTGCCGTAGAGGAACGAGAGGCGCACGTCCTCGTCGCGGAAGAAGAGAGCGGGCCGGGCGTCGGGCGGGTTGCCCTTGCAGAAGCAGAACAGGCACTCGTTGGCGCACTGGCGCGGGGCGATGTTCTCGAACTGGAGGCCGAAGTCCTCGCCCTCGCCGCGCTCGACTTCGATCTCCCACTCCTCGCCGCCCTTCTTCAAAACGTCGAGCACGAGTTCCGTCTCGCCGCCCGTGTGGAAGCGGAAGTCGAGGTAGTCGCGCACCACGCGGCCGTTGACTTTGACGACGCGGTCGCCCGGCTCAAGCTCAAGCTCGGAGCCGAGGCTGCCGGGCGCGACCTCCGTGATGGTGACGCCGCGGCGGCGTATCTGCGTGACCGCCGGTGTGACTGCGAACTCGTACATCTTTCAGAGAGTATCCGTAAAGAGTGGCGGCGTTCAACCGCGGGGCGAAGAGTTTAGATGTGCGGCGGCGCGGGCGGTTCGCCGCCCCGTTCATTCTGACCGCCCGCGGCGCGTCAAAATGAAGTCGTTGACAACAGACCGCGCCGGGGTCTAATCTCGAAACTGCCGGCGCACTTTGCCGTCTCTCCCGCGGAAGCCTTCCGAAGCGTCTTAATTTTCGGCCATTCTTTTACAAGTCAGGACTTCGCGGCCCGCCTTCTCAGGAACGGCGGGCGCGGGCACGTCCCTTGCACAAACATTGGCGCCGCGGCCCCCTCCCCGGCCGCGCCCGCAACGAACCCGAGGTCTTTGGTGATCCAGACACTTACCACACCTGACGAAACCGCGATGCCCGCGGCCCCGACCGCGACGGGGCCGGCCGCGGCGCGCTTCACCGTTTTGCTCGCGGAGGACGACCGCGCGCTCAGGCGCTATTTAGAGGTCGTCCTGCGCCGGGCCGGCTACGAAGTCGTGGCCGCCTCGGACGGGCTCGAAGCGATGAAGGCCGCGCTCGCGGGCGGCGTCCACGCCGTCGTCACCGACGCCGTCATGCCCCACCTCGGCGGCCGCGAGCTGTGCCGCTTCCTGCGCCGCCACCCGAAGCTGAAAACGCTTCCCCTCATCCTCCTCAGCGGCAGCGACGGCGCCGACGCCGCCTCCTGCGAGGCCGACATCCACCTCTCCAAACCCGTCCGCGCCGACGAACTCGACGCCTGCCTCGCACGCCTCCTCGAACGATAAAACCACAAAAGATAAGGGCACCCTCCCGCCGAGGGTGCCCCTTTTATATTTTCAACAGGCGGCGGCCTGTCTTATCAGCTCGCGCCGGCCGACGAAATCGAAGCGGGCGCGATGCCGAGGGCCTCGCCGACGGGCGTGTACTCCAACCCCTGGGCGACGGCCACCGCCTCGTAGGTGAGCTTTCCGGCGTAGGTGTTGACGCCTTCGAGCAGGCCGGGGTCGCTGGAGACGGCGGCGAGGAAGCCGCGGTTGGCTAAGCGCAGCGCGTAAGGCAGCGTCGCGTTCGTGAGCGCGAAGGTCGAGGTGCGCGGCACGGCGCCCGGCATGTTGGCGACGCAGTAGTGCAGCACGTCTTCGACGTAGTAGGTCGGGTTCGAGTGCGTCGTCGGCCGCGTCGTCTCGATGCACCCGCCCTGGTCCACGGCCACATCCACGATGACGGCGCCGCGGTTCACGTCCTTCAGCATCTCGCGCGTCACCAGCTTCGGCGCGGCGGCGCCGGGGACGAGCACGCCGCCGATGATGAGGTCGGCCTCCGCGATGGCCCCGTGGATGGCGTAGGCCGACGAGGCGAGCGTCGAAATCTTCGACAGGAAGATGTCGTCGAGCTCTCTCAGGCGGTCGAGGTTCTTGTCAACAATCGTGACCTGCGCGCCCATGCCGACGGCCATCTTCGCCGCGTTCGTGCCGACGACCCCGCCGCCGAGGATGACGACGCGCGCCGCCGGCACGCCCGGCACGCCGCCCAACAGCACGCCGCGCCCGCCGTTCATCTTCTCAAGGTACTGCGCGCCGACCTGCACGGCCATGCGCCCCGCCACCTCCGACATCGGCGTCAGCAGCGGCAGCGTGCCCCTGCGATCCGTTATCGTCTCGTAGGCGATGCCCGTGACCTTGTTCTTCAGTAGCTGCTGCGTCTGCTGCGGGTCCGGCGCCAGATGCAGGTAGGTGAAGAGGAGCAGGCCCTCCTTCATGCGCCCGTACTCGGGGCCGACCGGCTCCTTGACCTTGACGATCATCTCGGCCTCGGCCCACACGTCGTCGGCCGAGGGGATGATCTCTGCGCCCGCCCGCTCGTAGAGCGAGTCCTCGAAGCCCGAGCCCTCGCCCGCGCTCTGCTCGACGATGACCCTGTGCCCGGAGTCCGTCAGCGCGCGCGCGCCCGCGGGCGTCAGGCCGACGCGGTACTCGTTGTCCTTAATCTCCTTGGGGAGTCCGACGATCACTTGGGAGACCTCCTTAAGAGTCTATTCGAAGTTGACTTCGTCTATCTGCGCCCGTTGGAGCTTGCCGCTGTAGTCAACGTAGATTGACTTCCATTCGGTGAAGATGTCGAGGACCTGCGTGCCGGCCTCGCGGTGGCCGTTCCCCGTCGCCTTGGTGCCGCCGAAGGGCAGGTGGACCTCGGCGCCGATGGTCGAGGAGTTGACGTAGAAGATGCCCGTGTACATCTCGTTCATCGCGTGGAAGGCGCGGTTCACGTCGCGGGTGTAGACGGAGGCCGAGAGGCCGTAGCGGACGCCGTTGCCGATGTCTATCGCCTCTTCCAGAGTCGAGAAGGGGATGACGGCCGTGACGGGGCCGAATATCTCCTCCTGCGCGATGCGCATGTCGGGGGCCACGTCCGCGAAGACGGTCGGCTCGACGAAGTAGCCGTGGGCGTGGTCGCCGCGCTCTAACCTCCGGCCGCCGCAGGCGAGGCGCGCGCCGTCTTCCCTTTGGCCGACTTCGATGTAGGAGAGGATGCGGTGCAGGGCGTCGGAGTTGATGACGGGGCCGACATCGGTCCGCTCGTCGAGTCCGTCGCCGACGCGCAAAGATTGGGCGCGCTCGACGAGGGCCTGCGTGAACTTCTTGTAGACCTTCTTGTGGACGGCGATGCGGGAGGAGGCCGTGCAGCGTTGGCCGGAGGTGCCGAAGGCGCCCCAGACGGCGCCCTCGACGGCCAGCTCGATGTCGGCGTCTTCGAGCACGATGATGACGTTCTTGCCGCCCATCTCAAGCGAGCAGATGGCGTTGCGGTCGGCGCAGGCCGAGGCGACGATGCGGCCGACCTCCGTCGAGCCGGTGAAGGAGATGAGCCTGACGGAAGGGTGTTCGGTCAAAGCCGCGCCGACCGTCTCGCCGTAGCCCGTCACCATGTTGACGACGCCGGGCGGCACGCCCGCCTCCTCGCACGCCTTGATTAAATTATAAGTCGAGAGCGGCGTGTCCTCGGCCGGCTTGATGACGACGGTGTTGCCGCAGACGAGTGCCGGGATGAGCTTCCACGAGGGGATCGCCATCGGGAAGTTCCAGGGCGTGATGAGCCCGCACAAGCCGACGGGCTGGCGGACGCACATGGCGAACTTGTCGGGCATCTCGGCCGGGGTGGTGAAGCCGTGCAGGCGGCGGCCCTCGCCGGCCGTGTAGTAGGTGCAGTCGATGGCCTCCTGCACGTCGCCGCCGGCCTCCTTCAAGACCTTGCCCATCTCGCGCGTCATGTCGCGCGTGAACGTGTCCTTGTTGCGGATGAGGATTTCGCCGAGGCGGAAGAGGATTTCGGCGCGGCGCGGCGCGGGAAGTCTGCGCCAGCGGTCGGCCGCCGCGCGCGCGGCCTCGACGGCGCGCGTGATGTCCTCGGTGGTCGAGAGCGGGAAGCGGCCTACACGGTCGCGCGTGTCGGCCGGGTTCAGGTTCTCGAACGTCTCGCCGGAGGAGGAGGCGACCCACTCGCCGCCGATGTAGTTGAGATAAGTTTGCGGGGAGGTGCGCGCCGAAGTTTTCGCCGCGCCCGCGTCCTTCCCGCGGCTTTTGCCGACGGCCTTTTTCGCCTGAGCCATTTGTTGGTGAACCGAAAAAACTCGTGAATCGAAAACCGTGAATCGTCAGAAGCAGTTCTTCTATTTACGATTCACGATTCACGGCTTTATTGAAATGTGAACTGCACGATGGTCTGCGACACGCGCCCGCCGTCGCCGGCCTGGGCGACGTGCATGACGACGGGGTCGCCGGGCTTGAGCGCGTCTACGATGCGCTTGAAGTCGTCGAGCGTGTTGACGGACTGGCGGTTGACGCGCTGGATGACCATGTAGCGCGCGAGGCCCGCGTCTGACGCCAGACCCGCCGGGTCAACCTCCTTGACGTAGAGGCCGCGGATGCCCTTCAGGTTGTGCTCGTTGGCGAGCTGCGGCGTCAGTTCGCTCAGCTCCAGTCCGAGCTGCGGGCGGTCTTCCGTCTTCAGGTTTTCGAGCCTCGGCTGCGAGGGCGTCGGCGTGGGCTTCGCGTTCTCGCCCGCCTCGTCGTCGCGCCGGTTGCGGGCGGGGCGCTCGCCGACCGTCACGTCGGCCGTGCGCCGTTCGAGCTTGCTGCCGACTTCGCGCAGGTAGGTGAGCTTGACGGTCTGGCCGACTTCCGTTGACGCGACCTTGTTGATGAGGTCTTGCGCGCTCTCGACCTGATTGCCGTTGAACTCGACGACGATGTCGTTGGTCTGGATGCCGGCCTTGGCGGCGGGGCCCTTGGCGTCGGCCACGTCGCGGATGATGGCGCCCTTGGCGGCGGGCAGGTCGTAGACGCGCGCGAACTCCTCCTTGATGGAGTCGAGGTAGACGCCGAGGTAGCCGCGGCGGACCTTGCCGCCCGAGATGAGCTGCCTGTAAACGGACGAGGCGATGTTCGACGGCAGGGCGAAGCCGATGCCGTTGTAGTCGCCGGTCGAGGTCGCTATCTGCGAGTTGATGCCGATGACCTCGCCGCGCATGTTGACGAGCGGGCCGCCGGAGTTGCCGCGGTTGATGGCGGCGTCGGTCTGGATAAAGCGGCGGAAGGAGGCGCCGGGGTCGGTCTGCCGCTCCTTGGTCGAGATGATGCCGGCGGTGACGGTCTGCTCAAGGCCGAAGGGCGAGCCGACGGCGAGGACCCAGTCGCCGACCTGCACGTCGTCGGAGTTGCCGATGTTGACCGAGGGCAGGTCGCGGCCGGCGTTGACCTGAATGACGGCGAGGTCGGTCTCCTCGTCCGAGCCGACGACGCGTCCGCGGAGGGTCTGCCCCGACTGGAGCTTGACCATGATGCCGGTCATGTTCTCGACGACGTGGTAGTTGGTGAGAATCAATCCCTTCGGGTCGATGATGAAGCCGCTGCCGATGCCGCGCGAGGGGCGGCGGGCGTGGCGGCGCAGCATGTCGAGCAGGGGGTTCTCGCCGCTCTCCTCCTCGTCGTCGTCCTCGGCTCCCTTCTCCTTGGTGCCGGCGGCCTGCTCCTTCGGGGCCGAGACGGTGTCGATGTTGACGACCGCCGGCTCGACGCGGCGCGCGATTTCGGCGAAGGAGGCGGACAGGGCCTCGGGGGCGCGGGCGATTTGCGCGGCCGTCTGGGCGGAGCCCGTCTCGTCGAGCGCGAGGGCCTGGCGCTGGCTGAGCATGGCGCCGACGCCGATGCCGACGAGCAGGCAGGCGACCGCCAGCGCGGCGATCCACACCCTTAGTTTGCGCAGGATGGCGCGTTCGCTCTCGGTCGTCTGTCCCTTCGGGATTTGCAACATAGAACTTCCCACCTTCAACTTCTGAGAACTTAAGGAGTCGAACCCCCGTGCGGCGCGTCACGCCGGGGCGGACGTGGCGACTCGGGGCGCTGCGGCGAGTCACGAGTATAACCAAAGCCGCTACCGGCCGCAAAGACCAAGCCGAAGACCTTCTGCCCGAGGGGCCGCGCCTTTATAATCCGCCTATGAATCTCACGCGCGCGTTGGCCGCCGTCCTGTGCCTCTCGTCGGCGCTCTGTGCCGCGGGGTGCGCCTCCCCGCCTTCCACGAGTAACAACGCGCGGCCCGCCGCCGAGGAGAAGGTGCAGAGCCCCCTGCCGGCGCCGACCGGCTTCGTCAACGACTACGCGAAGGCCATCGGCGCGGAGACGCGGGCGGCACTCGAAGCAAAGCTCACGCGGTTGAAAGCGAGCGCCAACGTCGAGCTTGCCGTCGTGACCGTCGAGACGACGGGCGGGCAAGACATCTCCGACTACTCGCTCGCGGTCGCCAAGGGTTGGGGCATCGGCCCGCCCACGGGCGAAGAGGGCGGCGGCGTCCTTCTCTTGGTCGCCGTGGGCGACCGCCAGTGGCGGATTCAGGTCGCGCGCCGGCTCGAAGCCGACCTGCCGAACGAGGCGACGGCCGAAATCGGCAAACTGATGACGCCGCACCTCCGCGAAGGTGACTACGAAGCGGCCGTCCGAGCGTGCGTCGAAGGTCTCGTCCGGCGCCTCGCCGCGCGCCGCGGCTTCGACGCCGACGAAGTGTTGAAGGACTAAACGCCGCCCGCCTCGCCCGCCGCCAACTCTTCGTCGCCCTCGGCCCTCCCGCCGAGGCGCAGCTCCGACACGACGACCGCCACGACGACGAGGACCGCGCCGACCGTCGCGCGCGCCCCCGTCCACTCGGCCGTGCCGCGCAGCCAGACCGCGAAGAGCGTGGCGAAGACCGGCTCCAGGGCGAAGATGACGGCCGCGTGCGACGCCGACATCCGCGCCTGCCCCCACGTCCAGAGCAGGAAGGTGCCGACCGTCCCGACGAGCACCATGTAAAGGATTGCCGCGACGACGCCCGGCCTCCACGCGAGCGCCGCCGTCTCGCGCGCGGCCCACGCCGGCAAACCGTCCCCTCCCGCCGCCGCCGCCAGAACGCGCGCCGCCGCCCACGCCGTGACGGTCAGCCCCGCGACGGTCGCAATCTGTATGAGGCTGAGCTGTCGCGGGTCGAAGCGTCGGGCGTAGACGCTCAGCAGCGTGATGTGCGCGGCGAAGAGGAGCGTGCAGCCGAGCGTGATGAGGTCGCCGAGGTTGACGCCGCGCTCGCCCGACGGCGCGAGGATGAGCGCGCCGCCGATTGAAGCCAGCAGCACCCCGGCGAGGTTTTCCCTGCTTGGCCGCGCGCGCAGCAAAAGGTACGCGACGACGGGGACGAGCGGCGTCGTCAGTCCCGTGACGAAGGCCAAGCGGGCCGGCGTCGTGTAGAGCAGCCCCGAAGTCTGGCCGATGAAGCCGACGCCGATGAGCAGGCCGAGCACGCCGCCAGCCTTCCACGCGCCGCGACGCGCGCCCGCGAGCTGCCGCGGGAAGAGCGCCGCGAAGACCAGCGTCGCCAGAGTCATCCGCACCGCGAGGTAAGCGAGCGGCGGCCACTCGTCGAGGATGCCGCGCGAGACGGAGAACGACGAGCCCCAGATGAGCGTCGTCAGCAGCACCGCCCCGTCGGCGCCCAGATTTGCCTTGAGCTTCAACGGTTCGCGATTTACGGTCTGATGAGGACTTTTAAGACGCCCGGCTCGGCGGCGCGCCGCATGGCGCGGACGCCTTCGGCGAGCGGGAACTCGTCGTGAATTAAGCTCTCGACTTCGACGGCGGCGGCGGCGAGCAGTTCGAGGGCCGGCGCGAAACGGCCGCAGCGCGAGCCGACGATGCTCATCTCGTCAACGACGACGGGCGCGGCGTCAAGCTCGGTCTTGCCGTGGAAGGTGGACTTGAGGACGAGCGTGCCGCGCGGGCGCAGCAGCGAGAGTGCCGTCTTAAAACCTTCGGGCGAGCCCGACGCCTCGACCGCCACGTCGAAGGCGCGCGCGGTCGAGGCGGGCAGTTCGTCCACCTTCAAAGTCTCAACGCCGCGCCGCCGCGCGACCTCCATCTTCGACGCGTGGCGGCCGACGAGCGTGACCTCGGCGCCCGTCAAACTTCGGAGCGCCTGCGCGCACAGCAGGCCGAGCTTGCCGTCGCCGACGACCGCGACGCGCTCGCCTTCGCGCACGCTCACCCGCTCCGTGATGCCGCACGCGGCGGCCAGCGGCTCGCAGAAGACGGCGCGCTCGTCTGGGATTGAGTCCGGAACGGTCAGGAGGTTGACGGCGGGGAGCGTTAAGAACTCGGCGTGCGCGCCGTCGCGGCCGACGATGCCGAGCACCGTGCGGCGCGGACAGTGGCGCGGGTCGCCCGCCGCGCAAAGCCCGCAAGCGCCGCAGCCCGCGTTTATCTCCCCCACCACGCGGCGCCCGACGAGGCCCGGCGCCTCGGCCGCGCTCTCGACCACGCCGACGAACTCGTGGCCTACCGTCCCCTCGAACCCCGCGTACCCCCGCGCTATCTCAAGGTCCGTGTTGCACACGCCCGACAGCGTCACGCGCACCACGGCCTCGCCGCGCACCGCGGGCGCCGGCACCTCCGACACGCTCAAGCTTCCCTGCCGGTAACGAAGTGCTTTCATAAATCAGTAGCCGGTAGCCGGTAGGTTTCGGGCCGCGAATATTCTTCTACCGGCTACTGACTACCGGCTACCGGCTACTTTCTTAAAACCTCTTCGCCCTCGTGTAAGCGTTATCTTCGTTCAGCTCGACGCTCTTCTCGCCGCCGTTAACGTTGACGGGCAGGCGCCAGCTTAGCTCGCGCTCGCCGGAGACGGTGGCGTGGACCCACCAGCGGCCGGGCGGGACGGTGACGACCGTTTCGCCCTGCTCGTCAAGCTCGGCCGTCAAGGGCTGGCGCCCCGCCATCTGCCGCGTCACGAAGTCCTCGAAGCGTTGGCCGGGGCGCCGCTCCGAGTCGAACTCGTTGCGCGCGGCCGTCATGTTGATGGGATAGAGTTGGACGGGGACGCGCCCCTGCTCGGCCCACCCGTCGCGCCGCAGCCGGATGTGGAGGGCCGTCGCGGCGCCGCCCTGCGCCGCGGCCGAGACTCGGCGGCCACTTCTGCCGCGCGGCGCCCGCCGGTAGACGCCCCACACCGCGAAGACGAGGGCGAGGACGAGGCCCGCGCCGGCGACGGCCGCGGCGATTCTCCTGACTGGGCCGTGCGTGTCGTCCATCAGGCCATCAGGCCGCGCTCGCGCAGCGCCCCCGTCAACTCGTGGTCGGTGGGGACGGAGAGAATCTGGCCGGCCACGTCGAGCGTCGGCTTGCGCTCCTTGCCTTCGTTGTGCCCGCGGACCCACTCGCGGGCGGCGTCGTCCCGCTCGATGTCCACGTACTCGTAAGCAACGCCCAGGCGGTCTAAGAACTCGCGCGTGTGCCGCGTGTCCTCGCACCAGTCGGCGCCGTAAACCTTGACTCCGAGCATCGCCCGGCCCTCCTCCGTTTGAAAGTTTCACAGACATGATAGCAGGTGTCGGGCGCCGGGCGTCAGGTGCCGGGAAGAAGTTATCTTGACCGGCACCCGGCGCCCGAGGCCCGGCACCTCTTTACTGATACCTGACACCCGACACCCCTGATGTTACAATGCCGCTTCCCGTATCAACGCGCCGCCGGGCGCCACCGGAACAGAAGCGAAGTGGGTGAAGCCTTGAAGGACGGTTTTCACGACGAGTGCGGCGTCTTCGGCATCTTCGGCCACCCGGAGGCGGCGCGGCTCGCCTACCTCGGCCTCTACCAGTTGCAGCACCGCGGCCAGGAGTCCTGCGGCATCGTCTCTTCCGACGGCCGCGAGCTGCGCTCGGAGCGCGCGATGGGCCTCGTCTCCGAGGTCTTCACCGAGGAGCGCCTGAACCGCCTGCCCGGCGACGCCGCCATCGGCCACACGCGCTACTCGACGGCCGGCGAAGTCTCGGTGCGCGAGGCTCAGCCCTTCCTCATCGCCTGCAAGCACGGACAGATCGCCGTCTGCCACAACGGCAACCTCCCCTTCGCCACCGACGAGCGCAAGCTGCTCGAACGCGACGGGGCAATCTTCTCGTCCACCTCCGACACGGAAGTCGTCCTCCACCAGCTCGCGCGCTCGCGCGCCGCCTCCGTCGAGGAGGCCATCCCCGAAGTGCTGTGCGAGACCGAGGGCGCCTTCTCCATGCTCTTCCTGACGCCGGACGCGCTCGTCGCCGTGCGCGACCCGCGGGGCTTCCGCCCGCTCGCCCTGGGGCGCCTCGGCGACGCCTGGGTCGTCGCCTCCGAGACCTGCGCCTTCGACCTGATTGACGCGCGCTACGTCCGCGACATCGAGCCCGGCGAGATGGTCCGCATCACGCGCGAAGGGTTGATTTCTTCCTCGCCCCTCCCCGCGCGCCAGCGTTCCCACTGTGTCTTCGAGCACGTCTACTTCTCGCGCCCCGACTCGCTCGTCTACGGCCGCTCCGTCAACGAGTCGCGCCACAAGCTGGGCAAGCGACTCGCCGTCGAGCAGCCGGCCGACGCCGACATCGTCGTCCCCGTCCCCGACTCGGGCGTC
Organism: Pyrinomonadaceae bacterium; assembly: GCA_035941045.1. Classification (GTDB taxonomy): domain Bacteria; phylum Acidobacteriota; class Blastocatellia; order Pyrinomonadales; family Pyrinomonadaceae; genus QHXN01. The sequence goes on from DASZEK010000035.1 coordinate 27,862, forward strand.
GCGGCCGCCATCGGCTACGCCGCGCAGAGCGGCATCTCGTTCCGCTTCGGCCTCGTCCGCAACCACTACGTCGGCCGCACCTTCATCGAGCCGAAGCAGTCCATCCGCTCCTTCGGCGTCCGCGTCAAACTCAACCCCGTGCGCGACCTCATCCAGGGCCGGAGGGTTGTTTTAATAGACGACTCCATCGTGCGCGGCACGACATCTAAAAAGATCGTGCGGATGGTCCGCGAGGCCGGCGCGCGCGAGGTCCACGTCCGCATCAGTTGCCCGCCGACGGTGAGCCCCTGCTACTACGGCGTGGACACGCCGAACAAGTCGGAGCTGATAGCGGCGCAGATGCCCGTCGAGGAGGTCTGCCGCTTCATCGAGGCCGACTCGCTCGGCTACCTCTCGCTCGCAGGGATGCTCGAAGCCTGCGGCCTGCCGGCCTCCTCCTCCTGCGTCGCCTGCTGGACCGGCGTCTACCCCACGCGCATCACCCGCCAGGCCGAAACCCAGTGGTCGCGCGAGCGCGAGCCCGTGCCGTCTGACTAGAAGATAACCGCGGACATTCTTTGGAGGCTTCGGAGTGGCGCAAGGTAGAAAAGGGTGCGGGTGTGTGCTGGCGGTGCTGGCCGCCGTCGTCGTCGTGGGCGGCATCGCGGGGTGGCAGTTCGTCATCAAGCCGTATCTTGAGAGGCAGCGGGCCGAGGCGCCGCCGCCGGCCTCGGGAGACGAGCTGAAGGTCGTCGTGTTGGATGTCGGGCAGGGCGACTCGATATTGATAGTGGCGCCGGGCGGGAAGACGGTGCTGGTGGACGCGGGCGAGCCGGGCGACGGCAAGCGCATCCTCGAAGCGTTGAAGCGGCACGGCGCCGACCACGTTGACCTTTTAATCGCGACGCACGCGCACGCCGACCACATCGGCGCCGCCGACGAGGTCATCAAGGGCACGCCCGTGGGCCGCGTCCTCTACTCGGGCGTGCCCAACACGACGAAGAACTACGAAGACTTTTTGAAGGCCATCGACGAGAAGAAGATCGAGCTCGTCCGCGCCGAGCCCGGCCAGAACATCGAGGTCGGCGGCGGCGCGCGCCTCCTCGTGCTCGCGCCCATCCAGCCCTTCTTCACGAAAGACGAACTGCGCTCGGGCGGCAACGAGCCGAACGCCAACTCGGTCGTCACGCGGCTCGACTACGGCGCCTTCTCGATGCTCCTGACCGGCGACGCCGAGGCGCAGACCGAGGACCGCATGATTCGCTCGGGCGCCAACGTGCGCGCCACCGTCCTCAAGGTCGGCCACCACGGCTCGAAGTACGCCACCTCCGAAGACCTCCTCAAGCGCGGCGAGTACAAGGCGGCCGTCATCTCCGCCGGCCCCGATAACCGCTACGGCCACCCGAGCCCCGAGGCGATGCAGCGCCTCAAGGCGGCCGGCGTTAAAGTCTACCGGACCGACCTTCAGGGCGAGATAGTCATCACGACGCGCGGCAAGGAGGGCGACGCCAAAATCACGACGGCCCGCGAGCCCAAGCCGGGCGAAGACCTCTGGGCCGGCCGCGAGGCCCTGCGCGACGACTCGGCCCGCCGCGGCTTCATAGACTTCGGCGACCTCCCGCCGGCCCCGAAACCCTCGCCCGAAAAATCCTCGCGCAACTCGAACCGCGCCTCCACCGGGAGATGACGACGCATGGGTCAAGAGAGCAAATCGAAGCGCACGCGCGGCGTGGTGGACAGGATAGAGGACGGCGGCCGGGCCGTCGTGCTCGTCGGCGAAGACGAGGGCGAGCAGGTCGAGCTGCCCGCCTCACTTCTCCCGGAAGGGACTGAAGAAGGCGACCACCTCAACATCACCGTCTCGCTCGACCGCGACTCGCGCAGGGCGGCCGAAGACCGCGTCAAGTCTCTACAGGAAAAACTCGAACAGCGCGGCTCGGGGCAGAAGAACTTCAAACTCTAACGGCCGATGACCAAATCAATCACCTACTCCGACGCGGGCGTCTCGATTGACGCGGCCAACGCCGCCGTCGAGAAGATTAAGCGGCTGGCGCGCTCGACCTTCGACATGCGGACGCTCTCGGAAATCGGCAGCTTCGGCGGCATGTTCGACGGCGCCTTCCCAGGCATGACGGCGCCCGTGCTCGTCGCCTCGGCCGACGGCGTCGGCACCAAGCTCAAGGTCGCCTTCATGACCGGCGTCCACGACACGGTCGGCCGCGACCTCGTCAACCACTGCACGAACGACATCCTCGTGCAAGGGGCGCGGCCTCTCTTCTTCCTCGACTACGTGGCGACCGGCGTCCTGTCGCCCGACGTGATTGTTTCCGTCGTTGACGGCGTCGCGCGCGGGTGCCGCGAGAATGGCTGCGTGCTCCTCGGCGGCGAGACGGCCGAGATGCCGGGCATGTACGCCGAGGGCGAGTACGACGTGGCCGGCTTCATCGTCGGCGTCGTGGACCGCGCCAAGGTCATCGACGGCTCGCGCGTCGAGCCCGGCGACGCCGTTCTCGCGCTGCCCTCGGCTGGGCTTCACACGAACGGCTACTCGCTCGCCCGCAAGCTCTTCTTCGAGGTGGCGGGCTACTCGGTTGACACGCGCGTCGAAGAACTCGGCGAGACGGTCGGCGAAGCACTCCTCCGGCCGCACCTGAGCTACCTGCGACCGCTCGAAGGCTTGCTCGACACGGGCGTCGTCAAGGCGCTCGCTCACGTCACGGGCGGCGGGCTGCTCGAAAACATCCCTCGCGTCTTGCCCGAAGGCACGGCCGTCCGAATCGAGCGCGGCTCGTGGCCCGTGCCGCCGCTCTTCCAGTTGATGCAGAAGATAGGCAACGTCGCCGAGTCGGAGATGTTCCGCACCTTTAACATGGGAGTCGGCATGGTCGTCATCTGCTCGCAGTCCGACGCCGACACTGTCCGTTACCACTTCGACAGCCCCGGCTCTGACTGCTTCCTCGTCGGCCGCGTCACCGAAGGCGCGCGCGAAGTGCAACTCGTCTAAAGTGAAGATCGGCATTCTCATCTCCGGCCGCGGGTCGAACATGACGGCGCTGGCCGACGCCGTCGCCTCGGGCCGGGTCCCCGGCGCGGAAATCGTTTTGGTGTTAAGCGACAAGCCGCAGGCCGCCGGGCTGGCGCACGCGCGCGACCGGGGCTTGCAAACAGCGGTCGTCGAGCGGCGCGGCCGGACGCGCGACGAGCACGAGCAGGAGATTATAAAAGCTCTTCGTGAACGAGGCGTCGAGCTGGTCTGCCTCGCCGGCTACATGCGCCTGCTCTCGCCCTGCTTCGTCGGCGAGTTTGCCGGCCGCATCCTCAACATCCACCCGAGCCTGCTGCCGGCCTTCCCCGGCCTCGACGCCCAGCGGCAAGCCATAGAGCACGGCGTCCGCGTCTCCGGCTGCACCGTCCACTTCGTAGACGAAACCCTCGACGGCGGCCCCATCATCACCCAGCGCGTCGTCAACGTGGAGGACGACGACACGCCGGACCGCCTCGCCGCCCGCATCCTCGCCGAAGAACACAGGGCATACCCGGAAGCCCTCGCCCTCGTCGTCGGCGGCGGCTATGAGATTGATGGCCGCCGCGTCTTGAGAAAGATTGAAATTTCCAACCCGAAATCTTAAATTCCTCCCATGACGATTGACGAGCAGTTGGAGTTCCTGCGCAAAGGGGCGGTCGAGATAGTCCGCGAGGAGGACTTGCGGGCGAAGCTCGTGAAGTCGGCGAAGACGGGCGTGCCGCTGCGGGTCAAGCTCGGGGCCGACCCGACCGCGCCCGACATCCACCTCGGCCACACGGTCGTCATACAGAAGCTCCGCCACTTCCAGCAGCTCGGCCACACCGTCATCTTCCTCATCGGCGATTTCACCGGCCTCATCGGCGACCCGTCGGGTAAGTCGGCCACCCGCCCGCGGCTCACGCGCGAAGAGATTGCGGCCAACGCCGACACCTACAGGCGCCAGATATTCAAGCTGCTCGACCCCGACAAGACCGAGATACGTTTCAACTCCGAGTGGATGCATAAGCTCGGCTCGGACGGCTTCGTCCGCCTCGCCTCGCACGTCACGGTCAAACAAATCCTGGAGCGCGACGACTTCGCCAAGCGCCTCGCCGAAGAGCGCCCCATCGCGCTGCACGAGCTGCTCTACCCGCTCACGCAAGCCTACGACTCGGTCGCGCTCAAGGCCGACGTGGAGCTGGGCGGCACCGACCAGAAGTTCAACCTCCTGATGGGCCGCAACCTCCAGCGCGAGTACGAACAGGAGCCGCAGGCCGCCGTCATCCTCCCGCTCCTGGAAGGCACCGACGGCGTCCAGAAGATGTCGAAGTCTTTGGGCAACTACGTCGGCATCGACGAGCCGCCGCAGGAGATGTTCGGCAAGCTCATGTCCATCAGCGACGACCTCATGTGGCGCTACTACGAGCTGCTGACCGACCAGCCGCCCGAGGCCGTCGAGCGCATGCGCCTCTCGGTCAAGGCCGGCGGCCTCAACCCGCGCAACGCCAAGGTGGACCTCGCCAAACGCATCATCACCGACTTCCACTCGGCCGAGGCCGCCGCCGCCGCCGAGGAGGAGTTCGACCGCATCTTCAAGCGCAAGGAAGCGCCCGACGAGGTGGAGGAGCGCACCCTCGCGGCCGGCCCGTGGAAGGTGGTGAACTTGATTGTCGAGTTGGGGCTGGCGCCATCGAAGTCGGAGGCGCGGAGATTAATCGAGCAGGGCGGAGTGCGTATCGACGGCGAGCGGTGCACGCAGACTGATGCCGAAGTTATATTGACGGAGCGGCACTCAGTGCTGATACAGGTCGGCAAGCGCCGCTTCCTGCGCGTGACCTCACGCGGAAAGGAGTGACCGAGATGTCGGAAGAGAACAAGGCCCTGTTCCGCCGCTGGTTCGAGGAGGTTTGGAACCGGGGTCGGTCCGAGGCGATTGAGGAGATGTTTGCCGAGGACGGCGTGGCGCACGGGCTCGCGGGCGAGAGCGGCGCTGAGCTGCGCGGGCCGGCGCACTTCCGCGAGTTTCACCGGAGCTTCCGCGACGCCTTCCCGGACATTGAAGTCGTGGTCGAGGACGTGATAGCCGAGGGCGACAGGGTCGCCGGCCGCTGCTCGGCGCGCGCCACGCACCGCTCGGCCTCGCTCGGCTTCGCCGCCACCCACCAGCCGGTCGATTTCGACGGCATGTGCATCGTCCGCATCTGCGACGGCAAAATCGCCGAAGCATGGAACACCTTCGACTTCCTGAAGATGTACCGGCAGCTCGGCGTCCTCGACTTTAAGACCGCGGGCGGCGGAGCCCTGCCGTCGCAGGATTAATCCCTTCTCATGTCGGCCGCGACCGCACCCACGGATGAGACTTTAGTCATCGAGACGCCGGAGCGCGTGCCGCTGCACTTCGCGCTGGCCTCGATAGGCAACCGCTTCCTGGCGTGCGCCGTGGACCACTTCATCCAGTCGCTCGTCATCGTCGGCCTTGTCCTGCTCGTCATCCTCATCATGGGGAACGGGGTGACGCAGGCGGCCGAGCGTTTCACTGAAGCGCCGAAGTGGGCGCAGGCGCTCCTCATCGTCGCGCTCTTCTTCGTCTGGTCGGGCTACTTCGTCCTCTTCGAGTGGGCGTGGAGCGGGCAGACGCCGGGCAAGCGTTGGCTGAAGCTGCGGGTGATACGCGAGGACGGCCGCCCCGTCACCTTCTGGGAGGCCGCCGCGCGCAACCTCCTGCGCGCCTTCGACGCCGAGCCCTTCCCGCTCTACTCGGTCGGCCTCGTCGTCGTCTTCGCCAGCCGCCGCGACCAGCGGGTTGGCGACATGGTGGCCGGCACGGTCGTCGTCCGAGAGCGCGAGGACGAGGCCCCGAGCTTCGAGCAGGTCTTCTCCGCCCCGACCTCCGACGCGGCCCTCCGGCGCTCCTTCAAGCCCGTCCCCTTCACCGCCAGCCTCGCGCCGCTGACCGAGCCCGAGATAGAAGTCGTCGAAGCCTTCCTCCGCCGCCGCTGGGACCTCGACGAGCAGCCGCGCCAGTGGATGGCGTGGCGCGTCGCCACCCCCATCCTCCTCAAGCTCCGCCCCGACTACGACCCCCAGCAGTTCACCTACGAAGGCTTCCTCGAAGAACTCCTCCACCGCTACCGCGCCTCGCACCGCTTCACGGACTGAGAACGGGTGACGGGCGTCGGCGAAGTTCATCCTCCGGCACCCGGCACCTGACACCCGTCACCCGTTTTGCTAAACTGCCGGGTTCTCCTCGCAGGCACATATTTCACCGTGAGGTTCATCTAACAATTACTATGGCTCAAGACATCTTCATTCTCGGCGGCAAGCGCACGCCGATGACAGAGTACGTGGGCGCCTTGAAGGACGTGAAGGCGATTGACCTCGGCGCGGCGGCCGCGCGCGGGGCGCTCGAAGCGTCGGGCGTCGAGCCCGAGCAAATCGACCACGCCGTCGTCGGCAACGCCTTGCAGACCTCGGGCGACGCCATCTACGGCGCCCGCCACGTCGCGCTCAAGGCCGGCGTCCCGGCCGACCGCCCGGCGCTGACCGTCAACCGCCTCTGCGGCAGCGGCATCCAGTCGGTCGTCTCCGGCGCGCACATGATTCTTCTGGGCGAGGCGCGCACCGCCCTCGTCGGCGGCATGGAGTCGATGTCGATGGCGCCGCACGTCATCTACGGCGCGCGCAGCGGGTTCGGGCTGGGTCAGGGCAAGCTCGAAGACTCGCTGATGGTCGCGCTGCTCGACACCTACTGCAACACGACGATGGCTGGCACGGCCGAGAACCTCGCGCGCCGCTACGAAATCTCGCGCGAGGAGCAGGACCGATATGCCCTGCGCTCGCAGCAGGAGGCCAAGCGCGCGCAGGACGCGGGGCTGTTCGCCGAGGAAATCATCCCTTACGAGGTGAAGACGAGAAAGGGCGTGAAGGTGGTTGACAAGGACGACCACCTGCGGCCCGACACGACGTTGGAGGTGCTGGCGAAGCTGCCGACGGCGTTCAGCAAGGACGGCTTCGTGACGGCCGGCAACGCCTCCGGCATCGTGGACGGCGCCGCGGCGCTCGTCATCGCGGGCGAGGACTTCGTCCGCCAGCACGGCCCCGCCCCCTTGGGCCGCATCGTCTCGTGGGCTTACGCAGGCGTCGAGCCCGACGTGATGGGCATCGGCCCCGTCCCCGCCATCCGCAAGGCGCTTGAGAAGGCGAACCTGAAGCTCTCGGACATCGACCTCGTCGAAGTCAACGAGGCGTTCGCCTGCCAGTACCTCGCCGTCGAGAAGGAGTTGGGCCTCGACCGCTCGAAGACGAACGTCAACGGCGGCGCCATCGCCCTCGGCCACCCGCTCGGCGCCTCGGGCACGCGCCTCATCCTGACGGCGCTCCTCGAACTCCGCCGCCGCGGGGGCCGCTACGGGCTGGCCTCGGCCTGCATTGGCGGCGGCCAGGGCATCGCCATCATCTTCGAGCGCGTTTAAAAGCGCGGCCGTTTCGGCCACTAAACGGGGCCGCCCCGCGAGACATTTAAGGAGTCTCGCGGGGCGGCCCCTCTTGTTTCCGGATTACCCCTTTTAATGCTTATTTAACTTCAATTTAACGCCGTTTAGGGCAACCGGTTGCAAGCGCCGCGCATCTATTTCCCGCACCCACCCCCAAGGGCTTGACCAGCGGGCGATAATCGAGTAAAAGCTTCGCTTCAACCTTCGCGAGCCGGCGCCTTAGCCCGAAGGATTCCTGGTAAGGCGCTAACCCTTAACCATCCACGAAAGGAACTTGTTGATGCTCCCAGCCACCCCTGGGCAAAGGTGTGCTCCTGCGCGCCGCCGCCTTGTCTCAGTTTTCCTCGTCTTCTCGATACTATTCCTTGCCATACCCGTACAATTTAATCCGTTCGTCCTGACGGCCGAAGCCGCCTCCTCGACCGTCGTCATCAGCGAGTTCCGCGTGCGCGGCCCCAACGGCGCCGCCGACGAGTTCGTCGAGCTTTATAACCTGTCTAACGGTCCCGTAGACATCAGCGGCTGGAAATTAAACGGCTCGAACAACGCGGCCGGCGTGAGCACGCGGGCCACGGTGCCCGGCGGCACCTCGATTCCGGCGCGCGGCCACTACCTGATTGTTGATACGGGCACGACGGGCGGCCCCTACAGCGGGTCGGTCCCCGGCAACCTCACCTTCACCACGGGCATCACCGACGACGGCGGCATCGCCCTCCTCAACGCCTCAAACACCATCATCGACCAAGTGGGCATGAGCACCGGCTCCGCCTACAAGGAAGGCACCGTCCTCACCTCGCTCGGCTCCACCAACGCGAACAGGTGCTACGAGCGCAAGCCCGGCGGCGCCTCCGGTAGCACGCAGGACACCGACGTTAACTCGGCCGACTTCCTGCTCATCACCCCCTGCGACCCGCAGAACCTCGCCAGCCCTCTAACCCCCGGCGGCGGAACCCCGACTCCGACTGCGACGCCGACTCCGACTGCGACGCCTACACCCACGCCGACACCGACCCCGACGCCCACGCCGACCCCCGTCGCGCCCGGCACCGTGGTCATCAGCCAGATTTACGGCGGCGGCGGCAACTCGGGCGCCGCGTACCAGAACGACTTCATCGAAATCTTCAACCGCAGCACCCAGACCGTTAACCTCAGCAACTGGTCCGTGCAGTACACCTCGGCCGCCGGCCCCTCCGGCCCCACCTGGAGCGGCAAGACGAACCTCTCCGGCTCAATCGCGCCGGGCCAGTATCTACTCGTCTCGGGCGCCTCCAACGGCTCGGCCGGCGCGACTCTGCCCGCGGCCGACATCTCGGGCGCCATCGACATGAGCGCCACGAACGGCAAGGTGGCCCTCGTCAACAGCACCAACGCCTTGGCCGGCTCGTGCCCCACCGGCACCAACATCATCGACTTCGTCGGCTACGGCGCCAACGCCACCTGCTACGAAGGTCCGGCGCCCGCGCCGACTCTGGACGCCGACTCGGCGGCGCTGCGCGCCCGCAACGGCTGCAAGGACACCGACTACAACGGCATCAACTTCACCAAGGTGGCGCCCGCCCCGCGCAACTCCTCCTCGCCGACCAACATCTGCCCGGCCGGCGACGAGGCCCCCGAGGTCTTCAGCACGTCGCCCGCCAGCGGCGACACCAACATCGCGCTCGCGTCCAACGTCACCATCAACTTCGACCAGTTGGTCAACGTCTCGGGCGCGTGGTTCAACATCTCCTGCGCCACGAGCGGCGCCCACACGGCGGCGGTGACCGGCGGCGGCGCCACCTTCACGCTCAACCCCGACACCGACTTCGTCGGCAACGAGCTGTGCACGGTCAAGGTCTTCGCCTCCCAGGTCGCCGACCAGGACGCGAACGACCCGCCCGACACGATGGCGGCCGACTACACCTACAGCTTCCGCACGCTTATCGTGCGCGACCCGGCCGAGCACATGGTGATGGGCAACCCCTCGGGCGCCGTGACCGACGAGGCCGTCCCGCTCAACTACCTGATGATGAAGCCGCAGTTCGCGCTCTCGTACAACAACGACCGCGGCATCCCGAACTGGACGAGCTGGCACCTCGACTCGTCGTGGACGACGAACGTCTCCGACCGCACCAACGCCTTCCGCCCGGACGACACGCTGCCCGCCGGCTTCAAGCACGTGTCGAGCGGCTACAACAACGCGACCTACGAGTTCGACCGCGGCCACATGACGCCTTCGGCCGACCGCACCTCGTCGGTGGAAGACAACCGCGCCACCTTCCTGATGACCAACATGATTCCGCAGGCCGCCGGCAACAACCAGGGCCCGTGGAACAACATGGAGGGCGCCCTCCGCGACCTCCTGAACGGCTCGAACAACGAGCTCTACATCGTCTCGGGCGGCCACGGCGTGGGCGGCACCAGCACCACCGGCTACTGGGAGAGCATCATCGACACGGCGGGCAACACCGTCGCCGTGCCGCACGTGACGTGGAAGGTCGTGATGGTGTTGCCGCGCGCCGACGGCGACGACGTGGCCCGCGTCACCAACGAGACGCGCACCTTCGCCGTCATCATGCCGAACAACGACAACATCCGGCCCGACGACTGGCGCAAGTACCTCGCCACCGTCGATCAGGTCGAGGCGCTCACCGGCTACGACTTCTTCTCGAACGTGCCTGACGCCGTCGAGAACGTCATCGAGGCCCGCCTCGACGGCACGCTCGACACCGCGCCCGTCGCCTCCGGCCAGACCGTCTCGACGCCCGAGGACACGCAGAAGGAAATCAGCCTCTCGGCCTCGGACTTCAACGTCAACAACCCTCTGACCTACACGGTCGTCAGCGGCCCCGCGCACGGCACGCTCAGCGAGGTTGACGGCAACCAGTTGACCTACACGCCCGACGCCAACTACAGCGGCCCCGACTCGTTCACCTTCAAGGCGAACGACGGCGGCAAGGACTCGAACACGGCGACGGTGAACATCAACGTCACCCCCGTCAACGACGCGCCCACGCTCTCGGGCGTCCCCGAGTCGGCGACGATAAACGAGCTCGCGCAGTACACGTTCACCGCCTCCGCGAACGACGTGGACAACGCGACGCTCACCTTCTCGCTCATCGGCGAGCCTGCGGGCGCCGCCATCAACGCGACGACGGGCGCCTTCACGTGGACGCCGACCGAGGCGCAGGGCGGCACGGGCGCGCCTTACGTCATCACGGTCAGAGTCTCGGACGGCACGGCTAACGCCGACTCCACCGTGAGCATCACCGTCAACGAGGTCAACTCGGCGCCGACGCTGGCGCCCATCGGCAGCACGACGGTCGCATTCGGCTCGACGCTCGCGTTCACCGCCAACGGCTCCGACTCGGACCTGCCGGCGCAGACGCTCACCTACAGCCTGACGGGCAATGTCCCGGCGGGCGCCACCATCAACGCCTCGACCGGCGCCTTTAGCTGGACGCCGACCGCCGCGCAGGCCGGCCAGGGCCACTCGTTCAACGTGCGCGTCACCGACGACGGCGCCGGCAACCTCTACGCGGAGCAGCCGGTCAGCGTCAGCGTCGCTTACACGATGACGAACGTGCTCGCGCCGATTAAGGCCGACGGCAGCTCGGTCTTCAAGGCCGGGCAGACCGTCCCCGTCAAGTTCCAGTTGACGGGCGCCAGCGCCGGGGTCACCGACGCCTCCATCGTCCTCCTCGTGGCGAAGGTCAGCAACAGCGTCGTCGGCACGGAGGAGGCCGCCGACTCGACCTCGAACGCGACCGAAGGCAACCTGTTCCGCTACGACGCGACGAGCGGCCAGTACATCTTCAACCTCAGCACTAAGGAACTGACGCCGGGCACTTACCAGCTCCGCATCGACGCGGGCGACGGCGTGCCGCACACGGTCCTGATCTCGCTCAAGTAAAACCGGCCTCCGGCCATCAACGTGCGGCCCCGGCTTTCACAGAGCCGGGGCCGCACTCTCGTTAGCCCGAGAATTTTTCCGAAGGAGCACCGCGGATGAAAACCGACGAAGAGATTCTGGCCGAGCTGGGCCGCGCGGCCGAGGGGCTGTCCTACATGAGCGAGACCGACTCGGCGCTCGAACCCGTCCGCGTCGTGCCGGAAGGCGGCGGCGAGCCGAGCGAGCGCCAACTGCGCCGGCTCGCCGACAACGCCGACGACGCGCGCGTCGAGGTCATCGACACCGGGCGTTTCTTCGGCAACGCCGTGGCCGAAGACAGTTGGAAGAGCGAGCCCGAGATAGCCGACGCGCGCCGCTTCAAGAACCTCGTCAGGGTCATGGAAAGAGAGCTGTCGGACCTGCGCGTCTACCGCGTCGGCGAGGTCCGGATTCGCGCCTACGTCCTCGGCAAAAGCCCTTCGGGGAGTTGGCTCGGGCTCTCGGCCCTGCTCGTCGAGACGTAGGGCGGCGGGCGGCGGCGATTCGGGCCCGAAACGCGCCAATTTTTGTGCACGAAAAAGGCCCCGCGGCGGTCATTTTAAAGCTTGCGCGCGGGGGCGAAAATATTGTATTTAACAGGCCGTTCAGTTAGCCGTCACACTCGCGAAACCGTCCCCGTTTATGATATAAACTCAGTCTTTGTTCCGGCCGTCTTTCTACCCTTTCAAGGTCACAGTCCAGGGCTCCGGGAACGCTGAAAGAATGGCTCGGGTTTCCCACACCGCCGCAGTAAATCTCTAGTCTGGAAAAGGATAGATTTATGTCGAAACACCTCCTCCGCCTGTCAGCCTCGGCGCTGGCGTTTGTGCTCCTCTGCCTGGTCGCCGGGGCGGGCCGCGCCGCCGCGCAGTCTACCGTTGACGGCGCCATCGGCGGCACCATCAAAGACCCCCAGGGCGCCGTCGTGCAGAACGCCTCGATCACCGTCCGCAACGAGGAGACCAACAAGGAATCCACCGGCACGACGGATGACGAGGGGCGCTTCCGCATCCCCCAGCTCCAGCCCGGCAACTACACCGTGACGATTACGGCCACCGGCTTCTCCGGCTTCACGCAGTCGAAGATAGTCGTCGAGGTCGGCCGCATCACCCCCATCGACATCGCGCTCACGGTGGGCGGCGCGCAGGAGACCGTCCAGGTCTCGGGCGAGGCGCCGGTCATCAACACGCAGCAGCAGGACTTCGCCCAGAACATCAACCAGGTCTCCATCAACGAGCTGCCCATTAACGGCCGCCGCGCCTCCGACTTCGTCCGCCTCACGCCCGGCGTCACGCCCGAGGGCGACTTCGGCCTCAACAGCTTCCGCGGCATCTCGGCGCTCCTCAACAACAACACGCTCGACGGCACCGACAACAACAACGGCTTCTTCTCCGAGGAGCGCGGCCGCACCCGCATCCAGTACAGCTTCAGCCAGGCGGCGGTGCGCGAGTTCCAGGTCAACACCTCGAACTACTCGGCCGAGTACGGCCGCGCCGCGGGCGGCGTCATCAACACCGTCTCGAAGTCCGGCACCAACGACTTCCACGGCCAGCTCTTCTACTACATCCGCGACAACCGCTGGGGCGCCCGCAACCCCTCGGCGACCATCCCCCTGTTCATCAACGGCGCCACCGTCAACTCCCCCATCAAGCCCGACGACCGGCGCCAGCAGTTCGGCGGCGCCATCGGCGGCCCCATCGTCAAGGACAAGGCGTTCTTCTTCTTCACCTACGACCAGCAGAAGCGCAGCTTCCCCGTCGTGCTGACGACGACCAACCCCGGACTGCTGAACCCCGTCACGCTGGCGAACCCGACGGCCTCGGGCCGCGCCTGCACCACCACCCCCACCTCGGGGACGGCGACCGCCAACCTGCCCATCGGCGAGGTCCTCTTCTGCCGCCTCGTGACCCCGACGCGCACGCTGGCGCAGGCCCAGGAGTCGGTCAACAACGGCATCTCGTTCCTGCGCAGCCTGACCGGCGTCGCCGACCGCAGGCAGGACCAGCGCATCCTCTTCCCCAAGCTCGACTGGAACATCAACAGCAAGAACACGCTGACGGCCAGCTACAACCACCTGCGCACCGACGCCCCCGGCGGCTTCACCTCGCGCAGCGTTGACTTCATCGGCCTCGCCAGCGTCGGCAACGACTTCGTGGACGTGGACTCGTTCACCATGCGCCTGGCCTCGACCATCACGCCGACCCTTCTGAACGAGTTCCGCTTCCAGGCCAGCCACGAGCTGAACCAGTCCATCCTCGGCGACCTGACGGCCGGCGAGGAGGCGCTCGCAGCCAAAGCCTCGACGCTCGTCAACGGCAACCTGCCCGAAGTCTTCATCACCGGCGGCCTGACCTTCGGCACCCGCGCCTTCTTCCAGCGACAGCTCTTCCCCGACGAGAAGCGCATCCAGTTCGCCGACACGGTCACGATCTCGCGCAGCAGCCACACGTTCAAGACCGGCGTTGACTTCAAGCGCGACCGCGACCACATCGAGAATTTGTTCCAGGGCCACGGCGCCTACTCCTACAGCAACCTCCAGGACTTCCTGAGCGACTACATCGTGCCGGGCGGGACGCCCCAAAACGGCAACGTCGCCACCGGCCCGCCGTCCACCCTCACGCGCCGCTACAACAGCTTCGCGCAGGCGTTCGGCCTCACCGATTACACCTTCGCGACGCCCGACTTCGCCTTCTTCCTCCAGGACGACTGGCGCGTCTCGTCGCGCCTGACGCTGAACCTCGGCCTCCGCTACGACTACCAGTCCTACGCGGAGCCCCAACTGCCGAACACGCTGACGCCGACCCTGACGGGCGGCCAGGCGCGCTACTCGCTCGACGAGGCGAAGGCCATCCTCGCCCGGACCGGCGACTTCCCGCAGGACAAGAACAACTGGGGGCCGCGCCTCGGCTTCGCCTGGGACATCACCGGCGACGGCAGGACGAGCTTGCGCGGCGGCTACGGCATCTACTACGGCCGCGTGCCGAACACGTTCCTGGCGAGTGCCATCGTCAACACCGGCGCGCCCGGCTCGCAGATCGCCGTCACCAACATCTCGCCGAACGCGACGAACCTCCGCGACGCAAACAACAACGTCATCACGCCGCCGTCGTTCCCGAACGCGCTCTCGGTCACGCCGTCCCTGTCAACCAACATCGTCCTCCTCTCGCCCGACTTCCAGAACCCGAAGATTCACCAGGCCGACTTCATTCTGGAGCGCGAGATCGCCCGCAACACCGTCGTCTCCATCTCCTACCTCTACAGCGGCGGCCGCAACCTGCCCGCCTATGTGGACCTGAACCTGCCGGTCCCGACGACGCGGACCTACACGATCGCGGGCGGCGACCTCAGCGGCAAGACGTTCACGACGCCGTTCTACGCCGGCCCCCGCCCGATCTCCAACGTCGGGCAGATTCTTGAGACGCAGAGCAGCTCGGACTCCACCTATAACGCGGTCGTCCTCCAGGCCAACCGCCGCCTGACCAACGGCCTCCAGTTCCAGGCCAACTACACCTTCTCGAAGGCCGAGGACCTCGGACAGCGCTTCGGCACGTTCGCGCCCTCCGGCTCGACCTTCACCGACCCCAACAACCCGGAGCTCGACCGCGGCCGCTCCGACAACGACATCCCGCACCGCTTCGTCGCGAGCGCCGTCTGGGCGCCCGGCCGCTCCTTCGGCCTTGAGAAGACGCGGGCCGGCCAGCTGCTCTTCAGCGGCTTCCAGATCGCGCCCATCGTCAACATCGCCTCGGGCCGCACCATCGCCGGCACCATCGGCAGCAACCCCGGCGCGAACGCGGGCACGAACTGCAACGCGGCGACATCGCTCTGCGGCACCGGCTCCGGCCTGCTCGGCTCCGGCGGCCCCTCCCGCGCCTTCTTCGTCGAGCGCAACAGCTTCCGCCGCCCCAAGACGGCGACCGTTGACCTGCGCATCTCGAAGCGCTTCGGCATCACCGAGTCCATGAACCTCGAACTCCTCGCCGAAGCCTTCAACCTCTTCAACCACTCCAACGTCACCGACGTTTCGGCGACGCTCTTCGCCTTCAGCGGCGCGAACTCCACCGCCGGCAGCACCTCCAACGGCACGCTGACCTCGAACGCCACGGCCGACCGCACGCTCCCCTTCCTGCGGACGACCGAGATCAACAACACGACCATCTTCGCGCCGCGCCAGATTCAGCTCTCCGCGCGCTTCAACTTCTAAAGGCGAAGCCCGCAAGGGCTGCGACGGACGCCGAAGGGCGGGCCTCCCTACGGGGAAGCCCGCCCTTCGCCTGTTTGTCCTAAGACGAGGCGGGCGCGTACGGAATCGGACCTTGTTTAAATGCCACATAAACAGGCCCACGGTTGCATCCGCGCGGCTCCTAAAGAGTTAAACCCGCGCCCCGCGCTGGCACGTCCGTTGCCATCTCGAAGTAGGCAGAGTGTGAGATAGGGTTGACTCTCCCAAGGTTTGGGGAATCTGTTTCTTTACTCGAAGGAGGTTTGACTAAATGGCCGGTCCGAACAAAGACGAGGTGGAAGGCAAATACGAGCAGGCGAAGGGCTCCGTCAAGGAGGGCCTTGGCCGCCTGACGGGCGACGACGAGATGGAATCAGAAGGCGCCGGTGACAAGCTCAAAGGCGACATCCAGGAGGGCTGGGGCGGCACCAAGCGCAAGGTCGGCGACATGCTCGATCACGCGGGCGACGCCATCAACAAGTAGGCCCGGCCTACTTCCCGTCGAACAACTGCGAAGGCCGCCGCGGGCTCATGCTCGCGGCGGCCTTCGGCTTTCTTAAGACTCCTCTCAGAATCTTCGGCCGCGCGGCGGCGGCGGCTCTTCCATCAAGCGGTCAACGCCGCGCCGCAGGAAGAAGCCCGCGCGCCTGCGCTCGTCATCACTCACCACCCTCTCGCGCTCGCGCTCCAGCCTGCGCTCCCTCTCGCGCTCGCGCGGCGTCAACGCGTGACGCGGCTCTCGCTCCCTCTCGAACTCCTCGTCGCGACCGCGCAAGGGCCGCGAGGGCCTCCGCCCGAACTCGCGCCGCTCCTCCTGCTCTTCGAGTTGATGAAGTCTGCGCAGGTCGTCGCCGGCCGCCTGCCTCCGCTGGGCCTCGCGCATCTCGTCGTCCAGACGGCGCGCGCGTGAAGCCGCGCTCTCGCCGCGCTCGGCGAAGGCGTGTCGGCCTTCGCGCCTTCTCTCGTCGCGCCCTCGCCCTTGTTCGTAAGGCCGCTCGTGACGGCGCCCTCGCGCGCCGCGCTCGGCGAGGCGCTTGAAGTGTTCGAGGTCTTCCTCAAGCTGGCGGCCGGGGTGGCGGCCGAAGAAGCGCGCCACGCGCTCGCCCGTGCGCCCGCCCGGCGTGCCGTAGCCGAGGACGACGCGCACGAGCGTCGTGCCTTCCGGCGTCACGCTGAAGACGGCCTCGCCGTCGGCGCGCACGTCGCCTCCCACCGAGCGCCAGACGATGCGGTGGTCGGGCTCGAAGACGGTGACTTCGGCGTCCCACTCCACGTCCAAGTCGAGCGCCGTCTCCGCGACCCAATGCGTCAGCCCGCGCCCGCGCCGACGCACGCCGCGCACGCCGCCCATCCAACGCGGGAAGCTCTCGAAGTCGCTGAACAAATCAAAGACGCGCTCGACCGGCGCGTCCACCTCGACGAACGCTTCGAAACGCTGCATAAGCTCTCCAAAGACAGTAGTCAGTAGACAGTAGTCAGTAATCAGTAGGCGCTGCTGCGCTCCTCTACTGACTATTGCCTACTGACTACTGATTACTTCTTCTATTCCTGCCTTACGTGCTCGGCGCCGAGGTCCGTGAGCAACTCTTCTAACTTGTCGGCCTCCTCGTCGGTCTTCGCCTCGACGCCGATGAGGATGCCCCCGGCGCGCAAGGAAGCGTCGTAGACCCGCGCGCGGTGTTCGGGGATGCCCGCGCCGACGAGCGCGCCGATGACGCCGCCCGCCGCGCCGCCCGCGCCCGCGCCCACCAGCGCCGCCGCCAGCGGCCCCGCGACCACGAGCCCGAGCCCCGGCACCAGCACGTTCGTCCCGACGGCCAGTATCGCCGCCAGCACCGCGCCGACCGTGCCGCCCACCGCCGCCCCGTAGCCGAGGCCGTCGGCCGCGTGCGAGCGGGTTTCGATGGCGAACTCCTTGCTCTTGGTGGCGTCGGACATCAGCACGCTGATGTCGTCGCGCGTGTAGCCGCGCTTGATGATGGCGTCAACGGCCGACTCGGCCGCCACGCGCGTCTTGAAAACTCCCGTCACAAGTTTTGCCATAACAGTCGCTCCTGAACTTTTAACTGCCGCACTCCGGAATCAAGATTCACCGCAATCAACGTGCCGACCCACTCGGCGCGCAACTCCGGCCTATCCGTGTGTCTCTTCCCGTACCAAAGCGGAACAGAAAGGCGCCGCGTGTTCTGTTCGCTGTCACGGGGCGGCGCGGCCGGGCGGAAGAATTTAACTGGTATACTGCGTGCTTCCGGGCGGCTGTAGAATTTTCAAGCGGAGGTTGGTGTGATTAATTTCGTCATCTTCGACGTGGACGGGACGCTCGTCGATTCGGTTGACCTGCACGCGCGCGCGTGGCAGGAGGCGTTCGCGCACTTCGGCAAAGACTTTCCCTTCGAGCGGGTGCGCTACCAGATAGGCAAGGGCGGCGACCAACTGATGCCCGTCTTCCTCTCGGAAGAGGAGCTTGAGAAGTTCGGCGAAGAGCTTGAGGAGTACCGCGGCGAACTCTTCAAGCGCGACTACCTGCCGCGCGTCAAAGGCTTCCCCTCCGTGCGCGAGTTGTTCGAGCGCGTCCGCGCCGACGGCAAGCGCATCGCGCTCGCCTCCTCGGCCAAGGGCGACGAGCTTGAGACTTACAAGAAGCTCGCCCGCATCGAAGACCTCGTCCACGAGGAGACATCGGCCGACGACGCCGAGAAGTCGAAGCCGCACCCGGACATCTTCGTCGCCTCGCTCGAACAACTCGGCGACCCGCCCCGCGAACAGGCCATCGTCATCGGCGACACGCCCTACGACGCCGAGGCCGCCGGCAAAGCTGGCCTGCGCACCGTCGGCTTCCTCTGCGGCGGCTTCCCCGAAGAAGACCTGCGCGCCGCCGGCTGCGTCGAGATATACAAGGACGCCTCCGACCTCCTCGCGCGCTACGACTCTTCGCCCCTCGCCTCGCGGGCGTCAACCGCAAAGGGGTAGTCAGTTAAGTCCGTTGCGTATCCTCCAAATCAGCTCGGCGCGCGCGTTCGGCGGGGGCGAAAGGCACTTCGCCGACCTCGCGCGCGGGCTGCGCCAGCGCGGCCACGAAGTCTTCGCGGCCCTCGCGCCCGACTCGCCACTCGCGGAGAAACTTAAAGAACTGCCGACGGGCAACATTCTCAAACTCCCTCTCCGCAACGCCCTCGACATCAAGAGCGCGCTCCGCCTCGCCAAGCTCGCACGCGAGCGCGAGGTGGATGTCATACACGCGCACGTCGCGCGCGACTACACGCTGGCCGCCTTCGCCGCGCGCCGCTGCCCCCGCGCGCGACTCGTCATCACGCGCCACGTCCTCTTCCCACTCGGCCGCGGGCACCGCCTCGCGCTCCGCGGCGTGGCGCGCGTCATCGCCGTCTCGGGCGCCGTCGAGAGCGCGCTCCTCGCGCGGAAGATTTTCCCCGCCGACAAGATTCGCGTCGTTCACAACGGCGTGGACGTGCGCAGGTTCGCGGCCTCACGCCGGACGGAGCCGCGGGGCGGGCCGCTCAGAGTCGGCATCGTGGGCGAGCTGAGTCCGGTCAAGGGTCAGGAGGATTTCGTGCGCGCGGCGGCGCTCGTCTCGAAGGAGTTCGCGGGCGAGGTCGAGTTCGTCGTCGTCGGCGAAGACGCGACGCGCGCGGGCGAGCGGCGCGCGACGATAGAAAGTCTCGTCGCCCAACTGGGGCTCGCGGGTCGCGTGAAGATGGAAGGCCACCGCGACGACGTGAGCGAGATGCTGACGACGTTCGACGTGTTCGTCTCGGCCTCCCGCTCGGAGGCGTTCGGCGTGGCGATAGTCGAGGCGATGGCGGCGGGCGTGCCCGTCGTCTCGACGGCGACCGAGGGCGCGCTTGAGATAATCGAGGAAGGCGTGACGGGGCTGACCGTCCCGGTCGGCGACGTTGCCTCTTTGGCTTCGGCCGTCAGGTCGCTGCTCGAAGACGCGCGGCTCCGCGCCTCGCTCGGCGCCGAGGGAGCGCGCACGGCGGGCGAGCGTTTCAGCATCGAAAGGATGGTCGAAGAGACGGAGCGCGTTTACGCCGAAGCCCTTAAACATTTCGGCCCGTGAAGCTATGATGTGCGTGAGCGAATCTTTCGACGTGTGAGCTTGCGAGGTGAGCCTTGGGTGAGGTCGTCCGCGTCCGCGGAATCGAGATGTCTTACGACGACAGCGGCGGCGACGGCGCGGCCGTCGTGCTGCTGCACGGCTTCCCCTTCGACCGCTCGATGTGGCGCGAGCAGGCCGAAGCTTTAAAGGACTCTTACCGCGTCATCGCGCCCGACCTGCGCGGCCACGGCCGGACGACCGCCACGGGCGGCGCGGCGACGATGGAGGAGATGGCCGACGACGTGGCCGCCCTGCTTGATGAATTAAACATCGGCCGTGCCGTCGTCGGCGGGCTCTCGATGGGCGGCTACGTGGCGCTCGCCTTCTGCCGCGAGTACGCGGGGCGCGTCGCGGCCCTCGTCCTCGCCGACACGCGCCCTCAGCCCGACACCGAAGAGGCGCGACGCGGGCGCGAGAAGATGGTCCAACTCGCGCTCGGCGAAGGCATGGCGCCAATCGCCGACGCGATGCTTCCGAAGATGCTCGCGCCCGCGACGCTCGCAGGTAATCCCGAACTCGTCGCCCGCGTGCGCGAGATGATTCTCAACACGAACCCCGAAGGAGCAGCCGCGGCCTTGCGGGGCATGGCCGCGCGCCGCGACCAGACAGACCTGCTGCCGCAACTCGGCGTGCCCGCACTCGTCTTGGTCGGCGCGGAAGATTCCGTGACGCCGCCCGCGAACGCCCAAGCGATGCACGAGCTGATGCCCGGCTCGCGCCTCGTCAGAATAGAGGGCGCCGGCCACGCCTCTAATCTTGAGAACGCGGCCGAGTTCAATCGAGCGTTGCGCGAGTTTCTGGACGGCCTCGGCGATTGAGAGTGTCAACGAAGGTGAGCGAGCCCTGGAAGTTCTGCATCGAAGAGCGCGTCCGCTGGGGCGACGTGGACGCCGCGCGCATCATCTTCTACGGCGCTTACATCAGGTTCTTCGAGTTCGCCGAGACGGAGCTGTTCCGCGCCGTCGGCCTGCCCTACGGCGTGATGTTCGACGAGTTGGACGTGTGGCTGCCGCGCGCGCATTTGGAATGCGACTTCCGCCGAGCCGCGCAGCTCGACGACCTTTTGGAAGTTTGCGTCTACGTCGGCCGCTTCGGCACGAAGTCCATGCGGCTCGACTTCGAGGTGCGGCGCGTGGGCGAGGACGAGCCGGTGGCCGTCGCTCACTTCGTCCTCGTCGCCGTCCGGCGCCACACCTTCGAGAGCGTGCCCTTACCCGAAGAACTTAAACGACGCCTCGCACCTTACACGCGCCCTTCAAACGTCGTATGACTCCTTACTCGGACGAACGCCCGCGGGGCGGGAGAGTCTTGAAATGAATTTCCACGAATCGAGCCTGGAGTTTGACCTCTTCGAAGACATGCGGCGCAAGCTGACGCGCGCGCTCGCCGGCGGCGGACGCGACGAGTTAGAGGCCGAGCGCATCGCGCTCTACGTCATGCAGGGCGTGCGCGAGGTGCCGGCGCTGCTCAACGCGCTCGCCAGCGACCACACGAACGAAGGCGAGACGCGGCGGCTGCTCGAAGTCGTCCTCGAACACGCCGCGTCGTTAGACCGGGCGCGCGCCCTGCTCATCGCGAGCGGCGACGACCCCTTGCACTAATTCTGTTCGAGCTTAAAGCGGTCGGAGGGCGCGGCGCAGGAGCGTCCGCTTGAGGCCGACGTACCCTTGGCCGCCCGCGACGAGGTCGCGCAGCGTGCGGCGGATGCCGGGGTGGGCGGCGGCGAGTTTTATCATCCTGTCGGTGAAGGGACCGCCCCAGAAGGTGCCGTAGAATCTTCTGCGCATCTGCGACGCGCGCCGCAACTCCCCGCCGAAGTCCTCCCGCCACTTCGCTTCATAAGAAAGCACGTCGCCTTCCAGGAAAGCTTCGGCGAAGAGTTCGGCCGAGCGCAGCGCGTAGTAAATGCCCTCGCCCGTGACCGGGTCGGCGAAGCCCGCGGCGTCGCCGAGCAGCGCCCAGTCATTGCCGGCAGCACGCCTCTCGTCAAGAGTCTCCGGCGCGAGTCCGGGGATGCGCGCCGCGTAGCGGTCGGCGGCGCCGCGCAGGTGTTCTTCAATCTCGCGGTCGCGCGCCCCTTCTTTCTTATTCCAGAGCGCGGCCCGCCCGCCTTCGCGCGCGCGGTAGTAGCCGACCATGAAGTCCCAGAGCACGCGGTCGAGAGCCTTGTGGTCGAAGGCGTCCTGGGTGGTGGCGATGCCGAACGAGATGTGGTCGATGCGCGGGAAGGCCCACGCGTAGCCGGACCAGCCCGGCAGGAAGGCGATGACGGTGGGCGCCTCTTCGCCTTCCGTCAGCGGCGTGCGGTAGCCGAAGGCGACCTCCATGTCCGAGTTCGACAAAGGCCCGGCGAGCCTGCGCGCCACGCCGCTGTTCGCCCCGTCCGCCGCGACCAGCACTCGGCCGCGCCACACTTGCCCGCCCCTCGCACGAACAACCCATTCGCCGCCTTCATTCTTTTCGGCCGAGGCCGACACGCGCCCCTCGAAGACTTCCGCGCCCGCGCGCCGCGCACGCTCGCGCAGGTGCGAGTCGAGCGCGCGACGCGAGTAGATGGCGAAAGGCTCTGACAGTTTAAGTTTGACGCGCCGGCCCTTCGGCGAATACATCTCGACTTCCGTCACCGTGCGCCCGCCCGCTTCGAGCAGGAACGGCCAGAGCTTCAAAGCCTTCGACGTGACGCCGCCGCCGCAAGCCTTCGCCTCGCGCGCCGGCCTCCCGTCGAACAGCGCCACGCGCGCCCCGCCCCGCGCCAGCCTCTCGGCCGCGTAAGAGCCGGCCGGCCCCGCCCCGACCACCAGCACGTCGAACCTTTCGCCCTCTCTCGTCATCCCCTCGAAGCCTTGCGGCGCCCTTCGGCGGTTGTGCTAGAATTCATCCCACCCCAACAAGCGGCAGAGTTGACGAAGGACTTTTCCGGTCCATGCCAAACACGTCTCTCGTTTTCGTCGGCATCGCCCCGCACCCGCCGGTCATGGTGCCGGAAGTCGGCGGCGAAATGGCCGACGAGGTGCGCGCCTCCGTCGAAGCCATGCGCGTCCTGACGGAGCGCGTCATCATGAGCGGCGCCGAAACGCTCGTCCTCGTCTCTCCGCACGCGCCGCTCGACGCCCGCGCCTTCGTCGCCTACGCCGGGGAAAGTCTGCGCGGCGATTTTGCCAACTTCCGCGCCCCGCAAGCAACCGTCGAATTCCCCGTTGACGAAGAACTGCTCGAAGCCATCTCTTCATCCGCCGCGCGCGAGCAATACAGCGTCCTCAAACTCTCCGGCCGCGACGCGGACCACGGCACCGCCGTCCCGCTCTACTTCCTCGACAGGAATGGATGGAGCGGCCCCGTCGTCGCCCTCGGCTACAGCTTCCTCCCCGACGAAGACCACCTCGCCTTCGGCCGCTGCGTCGGCCGCGCGATAGAGGACGTGGGCCGACCCGCCGCCTTCATCGCCAGCGGCGACCTGAGTCACCGGCTGAAACCCGGCGCCCCCGCCGGTTTCCACCCGAACGCGCACCTCTTTGACGAGCAAGTGGTCGAGGCCGTCCGCGGCCAGTCACCCGACCGCATCGCCGACATTGACCGGGACCTTCGTCGGCTGGCCGGCGAATGCGGCTACCGCTCCATGCTCATCGCCCTCGGCGTCGCGGGCGAGGGCGAGCCCGACTGCGAAGTTCTCAAATACGAGGCGCCCTTCGGCGTCGGCTACCTCGTCGCGCAACTGGCGCGGCGTCGGCCGCAGGCTTTGAACTGATGAGTGTGCAGACCGCACAGCAATACTCTCTGACCGAACTCGCGCGCCGCGCCGTCGAGTCTTTCGTGCGCGAGCGCCGCCTGCTCACTGAGGCCCCCGACTCCTCACACGTCCTCCTCCATCAACCGGCCCCCTGCTTCGTCTGCCTCAAGACACTCGGCCGCCAACTCCGCGGCTGCATCGGCACCATCGAGCCCGCGAGGCCCGCGCTCTGGGAAGAGGTCGTCGCTAACGCCGTCGGCGCCGCCACCCGCGACCCACGTTTCCAGCCGGTCACGAGGTCCGAACTCGCCTCGCTCTGCTACTCGGTTGACGTTCTTGAGCGGCCCGAGCCGACGACCTTCGAGGAGCTGGACCCGAAAGTCTTCGGCGTCGTCGTCGAAGGCGGCGACCCGTCGCGGCGCGGGCTGCTCCTGCCCGACATCGAAGGCGTCGAAACCGCCGCCCGGCAAGTCGAAATCGCCGCCCGCAAGGCCGGCCTCCCCCCTCACGAGCCTCTTAAGCTTTACCGCTTTCGCGTCCGACGCTACAAGGAGCCGGCCCCTGCCGGCACGGCTTGAAAATAAACGGAGGAGAAACTGATGCCTGATAACGACGAAATGAAAAGCTCGCTCGGCGAGAAAAATGCGGACCACGACCTGAAGCCCGACGCCACTCCCGACGCCACCGAAGAACTCAGCCCGTCGAATGAGGAGCGCGCCATAGACATCGGCGAATCGGGTCAATTCGCCCCCGGCGGCCGCTACAATGAGCTGGGCGCGACCAAACCCCGCCGCCTCGACCTCGACGAGCAGGTGGATTCCGCCCTCTCGAACGAGGAAAAATAGGCGCGTCTTTACTGATTTTTAGAATAAAAAAATTCCGCTGCATACGCGAGAAGCATGCAGCGGGCAAGATCCACAGGAGGAAAGGAGCTTCATTCTACACGAGCGGGTGCGGTGTGTCAAATAGATTCATTTCGCACCCGCTCGTGTCGCACTTTTTACACGTCTAAGTTCTTAACATCCAAGGCGTTATCCTCAATGAAACGCCGCCTCGGCTCGACGGCGTCACCCATCAGGATGGTGAAAATCTGGTCCGTCTCGACGGCGTCGTCAATCTTGACCTGGAGCAGCGTCCGCTTCTCCGGGTTCATCGTCGTCTCCCAGAGCTGTTCGGGGTTCATTTCGCCGAGCCCCTTGTAACGCTGGATGGTCAGGTCCTTCTTGGCGGCCGTCAGGACCCTGTCGAGAAGCTCGTCGCGCGATTCGATGCGCTCGCTCGAACCGTTCTCGCCGAGGACGAGCGGCGCGGCCATGCGCTCCTCCAGATTCTTGTACAGCTCGACCGCCTTCTGGAACTCGACGTGGCTCGCAAGTTCCCAGTCTATAATAACTTGTGAGCCCCCGGCCGCCGTCGTCTCAATCTCCCAGAGGCCGTGCTCCTCGTCCGTCGAGAGGTCCGTCTTGTACCGGGCGTCCGCCAAAACCTTCTCGACGCGGGCCATCTGCTTGCCCTCTTCGTCTTGGAAGACGCTCTTGAGGGTGGTGTCGGCGTCCTTGAGCACGCCCTTGCGCCCGCCGAAGGCTTCGAGGAGCAGTTGAAGCAGTCGCTCGTCGTTGCCGAGCCTGCGGACGAGCTTTTCGGAGTAACGCTTTAGCTCGACCATCTGCTCAAGCGAGCGCGCCAGCTCACGCCCTTCGACCACCCCGCCCGACTCCGCGGAGGTAATCTTCATGTCGCTCGTCGCCTGCCGCATGAGGAAACGCACCATCGAACGCTCGTCCTTGATGTACTCCTCGCGCTTACCCCGTTTTACTTTAAAAAGCGGGGGCTGAGCGATGTAGACGTGACCCCCCTCAATCAACTCGGGCATCTGCCTGTAGAAGAAGGTCAGGAGCAACGTGCGGATGTGCGAGCCGTCCACGTCCGCGTCCGTCATGAAGATGACCTTGTGATAGCGGAGCCGACTCACGTCGAAATCGTCCTTGCCGATGCCGGTCCCCATCGCCGTAATGAGGGTTTTAATCTCACTGTGGCTTAGCATCTTGTCGAAGCGGGCCTTCTCGACGTTCAAGATTTTACCTTTTAACGGGAGGACCGCCTGAAACCTCCTGTCGCGCCCCTGCTTGGCGCTGCCGCCGGCCGAATCGCCCTCGACGATGTAAAGCTCACACGCCGCGGGGTCGCGCTCCTGGCAGTCGGCGAGCTTGCCGGGGAGCATGGTCGAGCCCATGGCCCCTTTGCGGACAATCTCACGGGCCTTGCGGGCCGCGTCGCGGGCGCGGGCGGCATCGATGGCCTTGCCGACGATCTTCCGGGCGACCGTCGGGTTCTGCTCGAAATACTCCGACAGCCGCTCGTTGAGGAACGCCTCGACGGCGCCCTTCACGTCGGAGTTGAGCTTGCCCTTGGTCTGGCCCTCGAACTGCGGCTGCGGCAGTTTGACGGAGATGACGGCCACCAGACCTTCGCGCACGTCGTCGCCCGACAGAGAGCTTTTGAAGTTCTTGGCGAGGCCGGAGGACTGCGCGTAGGCGTTGATGGTGCGCGTCAGGGCCGAGCGGAAGCCCGACATGTGGGTGCCGCCGTCCACGGTGTTGATGTTGTTGGCGAAGGAGTAGACCTTCTCGTCGTAGCCGTCGTTGTACTGGATGGCAACGTCGATGGAGAGCGCGTCGCCCGTCTTCTCGAAGTAGATGGGCTTGTCGTGCAGGACGGCCTTGTTCTTGTTGAGGTGCTTGACGAACTCGGCGATGCCGCCGCGGTAGTAGAACTCGTGCGAGCGCTCGGGCTCCTGCCGCTCGTCCTTGATGGTGATGCGGATGCCCTTGTTGAGAAAGGCTTTCTCGCGCAGGCGCTCGGAGAGCTTGTCGAAGCTGAACTCGGTCACGTCGAAGATTTCCGAGTCGGGCTTGAAGGTGGTCTTCGTGCCGCGGCGGCGCGTCTTGCCGGTCATCTCCAGCTTGGTGACGGGGATGCCGCGGTTGTACTCCTGCTCGTAGGTGTGGCCGTCCCTCCAGATTTCGAGGCGGAGCGTCTCAGAGAGGAAGTTTACGCAGGAGACGCCCACTCCGTGGAGGCCGCCCGACACCTTGTAGGCGTTCGAGTCGAACTTGCCGCCCGCGTGGAGTTTGGTCATGACGACCTCGGCCGCCGACTTCTTCTCTTGCTTGTGATAATCGACGGGAATGCCGCGGCCGTTATCGACGACCGTGATGGAGTTGTCGAGATGAATCGTGACTTCGACGGTGTCGCAGTAGCCGGCCAGCGCCTCGTCCACGGAATTGTCCACGACTTCGTAGACGAGGTGGTGGAGGCCCATCTCGCCGGTCGAGCCGATGTACATCGCCGGGCGCTTGCGGACGGCGTCGCGGCCTTCCAAAACGGTGATTGAACTAGCTGTGTAACTGTCGCCCTTTTTCTTCGTTAATGGTGCTGTTGACAAACCAGTCTCCTCTTTTATTGTGCTGCTCATTTGGTCTTCCTGATTCACCGGGAGAATTTTAAGTGTGCCTTCTGACGGAATTCTGTTAGATGCTTTCCGCGGCCGCGGCGCTTGTTCCGGCCGTCTCGACGGCCCCGTATTCCGACGCCTCGCCGCCCCTCACTTCGAGCACCGTGGCCCGCGGGGCGAACTCCCTCGTGAGGCCCTCCTTCGAGGTCGTGATGAAGGTCTGCGTGCGCCCTTCGAGGTGTTCGAGCAGGTGGCCGATGCGCCCCCTATCTAGTTCCGCATCCACGTCATCCATCAGAAAAAGTGGATACTCATTGTGCCACGAATAATACACCGAAATCGCCGCTAAGTCAAGTAAAATCAATGCGCTACGCTGTTGCCCGGAGCTGCCGAAGGAGCGTATGTCGTGCCCGTCGAAGAGGATTTCAAGCTCGTCGCGGTGGGGGCCGATGAGGGCGTAACCGGAGGCCATTTCAGCTTGTAAACGGAGCTTCAGGCGCTCCCTGATGAGGGATTCGTAGTCGCCGAGGTCGCCCCGCCCTTCGAGCGCCGAGACGTAACGAATCGTGACCTCTTCGCGCTCGAAGAGTCGCTGGTCGAGTTTACCTTTTAAACGCTCGATGTAGTCCGTGCGCGCCCGGTGGATTTCGGCGCCGAGCGTTGCGAGTTGTTCGTTCCACGGGGCGATTAGCTCACGCGCCCTGTCAGGGCCGGCTTCCTGCTCCGAGAGGTCTTGCAGCAGTCGATTCTTCTGTTTGATGACGCGATGGTAGTCGGTAAGCGTTTGGACGTAGCTGTGATGAAGGGAGACGACGCCGCGGTCGAGGAAGCGCCGCCGCGCGTCGGGGCCGCCGCGGACGACTTCAAGCTCGTCGGCCGTGAAGGCGACGACGTGGAGCTGGCTGAGGTAGCCGGCGACGCCTTCGCGCTTCTCGTTGACCGTCAGAGACTTAGTGTTGCCCTGAAGCGTGACCTGCAAGTCCCTGTGAACGTCCTGGGTGCGTGCGACGCGCCCGCGGACGACTGCCAGGCTCTCGCCGAAGCGGATGGCCTCCTGCGGCCTCTGCGTGCGGAAGGATTTCGAGGTGGCGAGCAGGTAGATGGCTTCGAGCCAGTTGGTCTTTCCCTGCCCGTTCTCGCCGTAGATGATGTTGAGGCCGGCGCCCCAATGAATTTTGCCGCCCAAATTCCTGAACTGGTGGGCCTCAAGAGATTCGAGCAGCATGTGTCGAATTTTAACACACGCTGCTCGAAACGAAGGGGCGACAAACTTTCGGCGCAAGCCTCACAGGCGCATGGGCATGACGATGTATTTGTAGTCGTAGCCGTCGTCGTTCGAGGGGCGGAGTTGGGCTTGCGAGTTGCCGTCCTTGAACTCGAAGGCGACGGAGCCGTCGTTGACGACGCTGAGGAAGTCTTGGAGGTAGGCGGCGTTGAAGCCGATTTCGGTCTCCTCGCCGGCATATTCGGTGGTGACGACTTCGGTCGCCTCGCCCTCTTCGGCCGTCTGCGAGCTGATGTGGAGGCTGCCGGGGGTGAGGTGGAAGCGGATGGCGTGCGAGCGGTCGTCGGCCATGAGGGCGACGCGGCGGATGGCCTGGCCGAGCGAGGTCGAGTCGAACTCGGCCGTCTTGTCATTGCCCTTGGGCATCACCATCTCGTAGTTCGGGAACTGGCCGGTCAGCGTGCGCGAGATGAGGAGGCGCGGCCCGACTTCGAAGTAGACGTGGTTCTCGTCGGCGCCGAGGCCGATGTCGCCTTCGTAGTTGGAGGTCAGCTTGGTCAGCTCGGCGAGCGTCTTGCGGGGGATGAGGGCGTCTATCTCCTCGGTGGGCGGGTTCGGGCCGAGTTCCTTGCGCTCGATGTAGGCCAGGCGGTGGCCGTCGGTCGTCACCATCCGGGCGCCCGACTTGCCGAGCATGAACTTGGCGCCCGAGAGCGTGTAGCGCGACTCCTCCAGAGTGATGGCGAAGATGGTCCGGTCGATGAAGGTCTTGAAGATGGAGGCCGGGAGCTTGACGGGCGCGGACTTAAAGCTCGGGACTTCGGGAAAGCTCTCGCGCTCGACGCCCGCGATGCGGAAGTTCGACCGCTCGCACTTGACCGTCGCCCAGTTGTTCTCCTCCCTGCGGAAGCTGACGGGCGCCTCGGGCAGCACGCGCACGATCTCGAAGAGCTTGCGCGCCCCGACGCACATCGAGCCGGGCGTCTTGATTTCGGCTTCGGTCTCGCAGCGCAGCGTCACGTCGAGGTCGGTGCCGAGGATGCGGATGGCGTTTTCGCCGACGGACTCGATAAGAATGTTCGAGAGGGCGGGGATGGTATTTTTCTTCTCGACCGTGCCCTGCACAAATCCGAGCTCCTTTTGCAGGAGGCTCCGGCTGATGGTGAACTCCATTGTATTTGAACTCCTCTGAGAGATAACGGGTCTGCGAATAGAAGAGATGTAGTATCTGCTTTTCCTGACCTTAGTCAAGCAGCGCCTTTTACTATTCTTACTAATTCAATACCTTATATATTTATATAGTAGTAGTAGTAGGGCCTGTGGAAATGTGGAAAACCCACCTAAATACTAGAAGACAATGACTTTGTTTTCCACAGCCCCTGTGGAAATCGCTGTGGAAATCTGAGCGTTTGTGTGGAAAACTTTTAAGAATCAAAAGTTTTCCACATTTCCACAGGCCCTTTTTCGACTACCCCTGTGGAAATGTGGAAAACTTTCACCTAAATTGTTGTGTATAAAGAACTAAGGTGTAAAGGGGGCTGTGGAAAAGTTTTAACCCCCAATCTGAGCTAACTACTTGCAAAGATTATCCATAAGGTCGCTGACTATCCTGTGGAAATTCTGATCCTTGGAAACAAGGGTTTCTATCTTATCCACGGAGTGAATGACGGTCGTGTGGTGCTTGCCACCGAACTCGCGGCCGATTTCGGGGAAGCTGTGCTTTGTCAGTCGTTTACAGAGGTACATAGCGACCTGGCGGGGCACGGCTATCTGCCTCGAATTGTTTTTCGACTTCAGTTCGTCAACGCGCAGCCGGTAGTGGGCTGAGACGGCCCTCTGAATCTGCTCGATGGTGATTCCGGTCGGCTGGTCGTCCTCCGCGATGTTGCGGATGGCGTCCTGCGCGAGCATCTTGGAGATGGGCAGGCCGCGCAGAGACGAGATGGCGATGAGCCTGACGAGCGAGCCTTCAAGCTCGCGGATGTTGCTCTTGACCTTGCTGGCGATGAAGAAGGCCACGTCGTCGGGTAGGACGACACCGTCCAAGTCGGCCTTTCTCTTGAGGATGGCGACCTTGGTTTCGAGGTCGGGCGGCTCGATGTCGGCAATCAGGCCCCACTCGAAACGGGAGTGCAGGCGCTCTTCCAGCGTCGGAATCTCGCGCGGCGGGCAGTCGGAGGTGATGACGATTTGCTTCTGGCCGTCGTAGAGCGCGTTAAAGGTGTGGAAAAACTCCTCCTGCGTCCGCTCCTTGCCGGCCATGAACTGGATGTCGTCCATCAGCAGGATGTCAATCGAGCGATATTTCTCACGAAAAGTCTGCGCCTTGTCGTAGCGGATGGCGTTAATCAGCTCGTTCATGAACCGCTCGGCCGAGATGTAGGAGAGGCGCAGGTAGCGATTCCTCTCTTTAATCGCGTGGCCGATGGCGTGCATGAGGTGGGTCTTGCCTAAGCCGACGCCCCCGTAAATGTAGAGCGGATTATAGGTTTTGCCGGGCGCTTCGGCGACGGCGAGCGCGGCGGCGTGCGCGAACTGGTTGCAGGAGCCGACGACGAAGGTCTGGAAAGAGCACTTGGGGTTGAGCGGATTTTCAAGCGGTTCGATGTCAACGAAGGTCGTGGCGCCGGGCGTCAGGCCGTCGGATTCGGCGGCTTCCAGAAGCGAAAAGAGGCTCGAAGAGCCGTTTTTGGACGACGAGGCGGGCGCCGCCTTCTCGCCCAAATCCAGAGATTCGATTTTGGCTTCCTCGTCCGTCGTCGCGTTGTGGCCCTGTGCCTCCTCGTCAACGGCCCAGTCGAGCTGGTAGTCGCCCATGTTCACTTCGGCCAGCGAATCGTCAATCACGTCGGAGTAGTTCGTGCTGACCCAGTCCTTGACGACTCGGTCGTGTACGCGCAGGTGCAGGACATGGCCGTCCTCGTCAAAGCCGTCGAATTGGATCGGGCGAATCCATGTGTCGAAGCTTTGACGATTCAGACGCTTCTCCACGGCGTGGAGAATGTCGTTCCAGATTCTATTCTCTATGGCTGTGCTCATGTTCCTTACCCGCCGCTCAGAATTCTTCCCAAGGCAACTGAATCATAAAAATACAGTCTGCCTCTCCGACCTGCTAACGAGCCGCTTTTAGCTAGCCGCCGGAAGATGTTGCAAAAACACCCTTTTAAAGCCCCGTGAAGCCATTCCGATTTAAGTTTTCCACAGGGTTTTCCACAGGCTTGTGGAAAACCCTCGGAAACTTAAAGTGAAGCTTTAAGTGTTTTACTTTCAATTACTTACAAGCTTTACCAGGGTGGCAAACGGGCGGGAGACTAGCATAAAGAAGCAAGGTATGCAAGAGAAATCCACAGGCATTTTTATGATGAATTAATTGACTTATAGACGCCTTTTCTGTTCCTTTGAAAATACTGGCGTTTATTTGAATATAACGAAAATGTGAATCATTTCGAGACAAACGGGATTTTGGTAAATTGAGGACGAAATTTGAGATGGAGCCTGTTAAACGGTCCTTTAGGGGTTCTGACAGGCGGGCTCCAACCTTGACAGACACTCTTCCAAAAGTTAGTCTTAACCTTTTCGTTTGAGGAGATAATGATTCACTATGCCTAAGAGAACGTTTCAACCTAACAACCGTCGGCGTGCGAAGACGCACGGCTTCCGCGCCCGCATGGCGACGAAGGGCGGCCGCCTAGTGCTCAAGAGGCGTCGCGCCAAGGGCCGCAAGCGCCTGACCCCGTCCCACTACTAAGCCGGAGAGACCTTGCCCCAGCAGGCGCGACTACGTAATCCCGCCGAGTTTCGGAGGGTTTACGACGGCGGGAGACGGATTGACGGGCGCTTGGTGACGGCCTTCGTCCTGCCGAACGGTCTGGGTCATCACCGTTTCGGCGTCACGGCTTCGCGGAAGTTGACGCGGCTGGCGGTGGGCAGGAATCGGGCGAAAAGGCTCTTGCGCGAGGCTTTCCGCCTGAGCCGGCCGGAGTTGGAGTCGCTGCGGGGGCGTTACGACTGGGTTTTCAACGCCCGGCGCCCGCTGCTTGAGGCGAAGGTAGACGCGGCCATCGCAGAATTGCGGCGGGCCATCTCTCAGTTGACGGCGGCCGAAGCAGTCTCCCCCGCTCAGGATGAATCGTGAGAGGCTTACTGGTAGCTCTTCTGCGCTTCTACAAGGCGGCCGTCTCGCCCCTGCTGCCGCCGTCGTGTCGCTTCGTGCCGACGTGTTCGGAGTACGCGATGGAGGCCGTCGAGAAGTACGGCGCGTTGCGCGGCGGATGGATGGGGGTCAGAAGACTTTTGCGGTGCCACCCCTTTCACCCCGGCGGCTTCGACCCGGTCAAGTGAAACTACTTAAATTTAGATAACGTTTTATCCAGAGTATTTCGGCCGCGGCTTTCAACTAGATGGAACAGAAGCGTCTCTTAATTGCATTCGTCATTTCAGCGGTAATCCTCATCGGGTGGAGCTACTTCTTCCCGCCCCCCGCGCCACAGAACAACACTAACAACCCGCAGCAGGCAGCCGACGCCACGCCGAGCCCCACCGCCGAGCCGAACGTCCCGGCACAGCCCATTCAAACCGCGGCGTCAACGACTCCCGACGCGACCCCCCAGAAGACCGTCACCGTCTCGACGCCGCTCTACGAGGTCGAGCTGGACAGCCGCGGCGGGGTCGCCCGAAGCTGGATCGTCAAGCGGAACAAGGACGAGAACGGCGAGGGCAAGCCCCTCTATTCAATCTCGGGCACGAGGGACAATCCGCAGCCGCTCCAACTCATCTCGCCTGAAGGTCTGAAGGCTAATAAGGCGCCTTTTCAAATCAGGACCGGCCGCGAAGACCTTGACTCCGCGATCAACTCAAGAAACTTTCAGGTCGGAGGCGTTGAAGGAGACGGCGGACGCGTCGAGTTGAAGCCCGGCGAGCGGAAGACAATCGAGCTCAAGCTCAACGACCCGTCCGGGCTCGAAGCGCAGAAGAGGCTGACCTTCAGCGCCGACGATTACACCGTCAAGCTCGAAACCCGAGTCACGCAGAACGGACAGCCCATCCCCAACACGAAGCTCGCCATCGGCCCGAGCATCGGCGACCAGGGCGTGCCGCATTACACCTTCTACTCGGTCGCCCCCGAAGGCGTCGCCGCCATCGGCGATTCGGTCAAGAGGCTCCACTCCTCCACCATTCACGACAGTAAGGAGAGCCCACAGGTCACCATGCCTCCCGGCCCGGTGAGGTGGGCCGCCGTCGGCGACACTTACTTCACGATGACTTTGGTGTTGCCGCGCCCGGCCGAGGGCTTGGAATACCGCACCGAGAAGTATCAGCACGAACACAACGGGACGAAAGAGGACAGATATTTAATCACGGGCTTCGTCCCCGTCCCCGCCGACGGCACGCCGATGTACCTTTACACGGGGCCGAAGGACCACGACCAGCTTCAGTCCGTCGGCGCGCAGATAAGCAGGGAGCTTAACGGCACCCCCGTTGACCTCAGCCAGTTGATTGACTACGGCTGGACGCGCCCCGTCACGAAGCCCATCGCCGCGCCCATCATCTGGTCAATCAATTACCTGAATCGTCTGACCGGCAGCTACGGCGTCGCCATCATCCTCTTCACCATCATCATCTATTCGCTCTTCTTCCCGCTCAAGTGGCGCTCTTCCAAGTCGATGAAGAAGGCGCAGAAGCTCGCGCCGAAGATGAAGGAGTTGCAGGAGAAGATAAAGGGTCTGAAGCAGAACGACCCGCGGCTGAAAGAGCTTCAGATGGAACAGTTGCGGCTGATGAAGGAGGGCAACCCGCTCGGCGGTTGTCTGCCGCTCCTCATCCAGATGCCGTTCCTGCTGGCGCTCTACGTCGCCATCACCATCTCGATTGACTTCCGCCAGTCCTCTTTCCTCTGGATTCAAGACCTCTCGGCCGGCGACCCCTATCACCTGCTGCCGATACTGATGGCGGCCTCGATGCTCGTCCTTCAGCTAATCACGCCCGCGCCCTCGGCCGACCCGCTCCAGAAGAAGATGATGGCCGTCGTCATGCCCGTCATGATGCTCTATATTCTCTGGAGCGCGCCCGCCGGACTGCTCGTCTACTGGCTTGTCGGCAACCTCGTCGGGTTCGGGCAGCAGATGTTAATCAACCGCCTGTTGAAGTCCGAGGACGACGAAGAGCCGCAGCCGCCCGAGAAAGGTAAGGCCGCCACGCGGCCGAAAAAAAGCCTGAGCGAGCCGCGGCCCACGCAGGCATAGCAACTTCACCATCACGGCCACATGAACGAAGCCTACACACAAGCCGAGCAGTTTTTGAATGAAGTCTTCGAGCGGTCCGGACTCGAACTGCGCGCCGAAGCGTCGGAGTCCGCGGACGCGTGCATCCTGAACCTCGAAGGCGAAGACGCCGCACTCCTGCGGAGCGAGGGCGGCGAGTTACTCGACGCCTTCGAGCACCTCGTCAACCAATCCTTCGGGCGCGAACTCAACCAGGGCGAGCGGTTCATCTGCGACGTTGGCAGCTTCCGCGCGATGCGCGAGACGGAATTGCGCGCGATGGCTCGTCACGCCGCCGACCGCGTGCGCAACAGCGGCGTCCCCTTCACCTTCGGCCCCATGAACGCGAACGAACGTCGCGTCATTCACCTCGCGCTTGCCGACGACGAAAAGCTCTTCACCGAGTCGGTCGGCGAGGGCAACGAGCGGCGCCTGAAGGTAAGTTTGAAGAAGGCCGACAAGAACTAACAAGGCTCTCAGCTCAAGGGTCGCGCCCGTCTCTTCTCGGCGCGACCCTTCTTTCATTTTCAGTGGAAGTGTCAGACGCCATCGTCGCCCTTTCGACCCCGCCGGGCAGGAGCGGCATCGGCGTCGTCCGCGTCACCGGCCCGCAGACGCTCGACCTGCTCCGCTCGCTCCTCCAACAGCCCGACTACGAACCCGTCCCTCGTCGCGCCTCGCTCAAAGCCCTCCGCGACCCGCGCGACGGAGAAGTCATAGACCATTCGCTCGTCACTTACTTCAAGGCCCCGCACTCTTTCACGGGCGAGGACGTGGCAGAGATTAGTTGTCACGGCTCGCCCCCGCTCCTCCTTAGCGTCGTGGACGCCCTGCTCTTTTACGGCGCGCGGACGGCCACGCCGGGCGAGTTTACGATGCGTGCCCTTTCCAACGGCCGCCTGAATCTTGCACAGGCCGAGGCAGTCCGCGACCTGATAGAAGCACAAACCCACGCCGCCGTCCGTCAGGCCGCGCGCCAGCTCGGCGGAGAACTCTCAGCCCGCCTCCAGCCCTTGAAGGATTCCCTCGTCGAGATTATCGTCCCCCTCGAATCCTCCCTCGAATTTGTCGAAGACGACCTGCCGCCGGATATCACTCACGATATCCTTCAAAAGCTTTCCCTACTCGCCGCCCAAGCCGAAGAGCTCGCTGCCACATTCAGCCGCGGCCGGCTCCTCAAAGACGGTTTGAAGGTCACGCTCGTGGGTCGGCCGAATGTCGGTAAGTCCAGCCTTTTCAATAAGTTACTCCTCTCCGAGAGGGCCATCGTCACAGATATTCCGGGCACCACACGTGATACTTTAAATGAAGTAATTAACATCGAAAACGTGCCGGTCCTCGTCACCGACACGGCCGGCGTTCGGACTTCGTCTGACACAATTGAGCAGCTTGGAATCGAGCGCACCAGGCGCGCGGCCGTGGATGCGGACCTCGTTATCGTCGTGATTGACGGCTCTCAGCCCCTCACGCCCGAAGACGAGCAGATTCTTGACGAGGTCGCCGACAATCGTTTCATCATCGCTCTTAACAAAAGCGACCTTGATAGTTTTCGCCCAAATCTCGAATTTCTACAGGCGGACGGGACGGCCGTGGTGCCGATTTCTGCTAAAACCGGGGCCGGGCTCGACTCCCTGCGAGCCGCCATCATGGAACCGTTCTCTTCGAGCGGCCTTCATGAAAGCAGCTTCGTCATAACCAACGCGCGCCACTACGACTTGCTTCGGCGTGCGGCCTCTTCCATACAATCGTCTGTGGAATCTCTTAAAGATAAGGCGAGTGAGGAGATTATCCTCGCGGACCTGTATAATGCTTTACGCTTCCTCGGACAGATTACCGGCGAAACCACCCCCGAAGACGTTCTGACCGAAATTTTCTCGGCCTTCTGCATAGGTAAGTGAGTTATGAGTTTCGATGAAGTGTTCGACGTGATTGTCATAGGCGCGGGCCACGCCGGCTGTGAAGCGGCTTCAGCCGCAGCCCGTCTCGGCTCTCAGACAGCGCTTGTCACTCTCAGCCTCGACATGATCGGCCAGATGTCCTGCAACCCCGCCGTCGGGGGTATTGCGAAGGGCCACTTGGTCCGCGAGATTGACGCGCTGGGCGGCATCATGGGCCGGGTCATAGACCGCACAGGGATACAATTTCGGCTCCTGAACCGTTCACGCGGACCCGCCGTCCAATCTCCACGCGCGCAAGCCGATAGAGCCCTCTATCGGACAGAAATGCGCCACACGCTCGAAGCCACCCCCAATCTACATCTGCGTCAGGGCCTCGTCATTGACCTGATTGTGAAGGACGGGCAAGTCCGCGGTGTCGAATTGCAGGATACCCGGCGTTTCGGTGCCGGCGCCGTCATCATCGCTACCGGCACCTTCCTTAACGGATTAATTCATACAGGAAAAAGAACTTATACGGCCGGCAGGGCGGGCGAGCCTGCTTCCACAGAACTGGCCGAGAGTCTTAAAAGGCTGGGTTTTCCCGTCGGACGGTTGAAAACGGGCACCCCTCCGAGGCTGGACGGCAGAACTATTGATTGGGAAGCCTTTGAGCCTCAACCGGCGGACCAGCAACCGGTCCCCTTCTCTTTTTCGACTGACGAAATCCCGCAGCCGCAAATTACCTGCTTCATCGGCTACACGACCGAAGATGTACACCAGTCCATCCGCACCAACATCCACGAATCACCTCTCTATTCCGGCCAGATAAAAGGCGTCGGACCACGCTATTGTCCTTCCATAGAAGACAAGGTCGTAAAGTTTCCCGATAAAACTCGCCACCAGCTCTTCTTAGAGCCCGAAGGGCACGACACCTACGAAGTTTACCTAAACGGCTTCTCCACCTCTCTCCCGGCCGAATTGCAACAGGAATTAGTCCATAAAGTGCCCGGACTGGATGAGGCGAAGATCATTCGCCCCGGCTACGCGATAGAATATGACTTCATAGACCCGCGGGAACTGACGCCATTTCTTCAGACAACACGTTTTCAGGGGCTCTTTCTGGCCGGTCAGATTAACGGCACTACAGGTTATGAAGAGGCCGCCTGTCAAGGGTTGATAGCTGGCGTCAACGCCTCTATGTATGTGCAGGGGCGAGATTTACTTCGACTCCGACGGGAAAACTCCTACATCGGCGTCCTAGTTGACGACCTCATTACCCACGGGGTTGACGAGCCCTACCGGATGTTTACGTCCCGTGCCGAGCACCGACTCTCTCTACGCTACGACACCGCCGATTCGCGTCTTTCACCCGTTGGCCGCGAAATTGGCCTGGTTGGAGATGACGAGTGGGAGCGTTTTAACCTACGGCGTCAGAATATTTCTCAACTCCGTATGGCTCTCGAAACCACACGCTTCAAAAGGTCTGAGCCTCAATACCACGACTTAGCTCGCCTAGTCGGTAAAGATTTGGGCGATTCCGTCTCTCTCGGACAGATTTCCCTTTATCCTCAGATTCCTTCATCTTCTGTTCTCGAATTTCTACCTCCGCCCGTCAAAGCCACTACCAGCCTGCGCGAACTGGAGACTGCGCTCGCTGACCTCCTTTATCACGGCTACATCAAAAATCAAACCCAATCCCTCGAAAGGATTTTCTCTCACGACCGTTTTCCAATACCAGGTCACTTCGATTATCGACAGGTTAACGGCCTCTCTCACGAGATGATTGAGCGGCTCGAACGAACACGACCTGAAACATTCGGCCAAGCCCGTAAGATTCCCGGCCTTACTCCCGCTGCAATTTCGCTTCTCCTTTTCAGTCTCAAGGCTCATAAAGCCGCCTAAAAAAGCTCTATTCACAATGTTTCACGTGTCACATCTTTGCGATGTGACACGTGAAACATGTTGTAGAAGCCTAAAATTCGCCGCCTTAACGTATAAAATCAGCTTTGTATGGCTTCCAAAGTGGAATTATGCTAATTTACGCCTGCTAATTCGAGACCGCGAATTCTTAAGGACTGAAGAATGGCGAAAATCATCGCGGTGGCAAATCAGAAAGGCGGAGTCGGTAAAACTACTACTTCCGTTAATTTAGCTGCTGCCCTCGCGATCTCCGATACGCGCGTCCTCCTCGTAGACACAGACCCGCAGGCGAATGCGACCTCCGGCGTCGGCCTCAATCGCGGCTCCCTCAGACGCAGCCTCTATCACATCCTTGTCCTCGGCGAGCAACTCCCCAACGTCATCCAAAACACAGAGCTTCCCTTCTTAAAAATACTGCCCTCCGACAGAAACCTGATAGGCGCCGAGGTTGAACTGGTTGACGCAGAAAAGCGGGAATATAAATTAAAAGAGGCTTTGCAGGCCGTAGAGAACGACTACGATTTCATAATCATAGACTGCCCGCCCTCTTTGGGGCTTTTGACTTTGAACGCTTTAACGGCGGCGCATTCCCTCCTCGTTCCGATTCAATGCGAGTATTACGCGCTCGAAGGCGTCACAGAGTTATTTGACACTCTCGCGAGAATTAGGCGCTCGCTGAACTCGGGTCTGACGATAGAGGGTCTGCTCCTGACGATGTACGACGAGCGCACGAACCTTTCGTCCGCCGTCGCCGCCGACCTCAGGGATTTTTACGGGAGTCAGGTCTTCGAGGCAGTCATACCGCGAAACGTACGCCTGGCCGAAGCTCCAAGCTACGGTAAACCTATAATCCTCTATGATATACGTTCCCGAGGGGCAGAAAGCTATCTTCAACTGGCAAAGGAGATAATTTCCCATGACAAAAAGAGCTCTAGGTCGGGGATTGAGCGCACTGCTGTCGGACAGGCCAGCGACGGCTAACGAGGAGATGCAAGAGGTAGATATTGACCTAATCGAGCCGAACAATTTTCAGCCCCGCACTACCTTCAACGAAGAACGCCTGGAGGAACTCGCCCAATCAATTAAATCGAATGGTGTCATACAGCCCTTATTAGTCAGAAAGCTTGGCGAGGGTAGGTATCAACTGGTGGCGGGCGAGAGACGTTGGCGCGCTGCGCAGAGGGCGGGACTGCTTCGGGTGCCTTGCGTAGTCAGAGAGATACCCGAAGATAAGATGTTGGAACTGGCCCTGGTAGAAAATATCCAAAGGCAGGAATTAAACGCAATTGAGGAGGCTCACGCTTACAAGAGGTTAATTGAATCGTTAGGATTGACTCAGGAGATGGTGGCCCAGAGGGTGGGGCGCGACAGAACCTTTATAACTAACTATCTGAGGTTGTTGCGTTTACCGGAAGACATACAAGGTTTGGTTGAGCAGGAAAAACTCTCTATGGGACACGCACGTGCTCTCTTGGGAGTTGATGATGCAGAGATACAAAGGAAGCTCGCTAAATCTATAACTGAAAAGGGACTTTCCGTCCGTGAAACCGAGCGTACCGTCAAGAAAATAATCCACGGCACGGAATTGGCAAATGTTACCGCAGCGGCGCCCAAGGAAGATGCAAACTTGAGGTCTGCTGAAGCTAAGCTGCGGAGAAAATTAAGCTCGAAGGTTCAGATCATCAATAACTCGACGGGCGAGGGAGGTAGAATAGAAATAGAATATTATGACCTCAATGATTTAAACAGAGTTTACGAAATAATAATGGGAAAAAACAATCAAGGTGAGGGAAATTCTAATATGGGGAATTAGAGGAATTTTACTTTTTAAGTTTGAGTTAGCCTCAGGGATTTACGTTTTAAAACTGCCTCGCTCGGACCAAACTGACGAAGCAAACTCAGCCTTACATTCAGACCGAATTTAGGTAGTGGGTCATTTTCAATGTTCAACAGATAAGCACAAACTTAGGGCCGGAAAGGGAACGGGGAGCGGTTGATTCCGCTCCCCGTTTTACTTTATAAAGAAGGTCCATTATCATCCTGAATGCGACGGGGCCGCGCACGCATCCCGCCGACGCACACGCGGCCCCGCTGGCACGGCCCGCTCCCTTCGGCGGGCGTGCTCAAGGGTGCGGCCCACCCGCCGCACCCCTGTCCTTAGTCCACGACTAAAATACTCATTGGCCTAAACCTCCTATGCTATATTCCGCGCGTTCCTGTCTTTGAAAACGTAAGGGCAACGGATTGATGCGTAGCGCGGCTCACCCTCAACCCTCAGAGTGATGAGCATCGCCGTTGGTGTGAGGTCTACACTCACGGCGAATCAGCAACGCACTACGATACTAAAACAGGATAGTTTTAGGCGCAAGCTAAATCTGCGCCCGTCGGGAGGCGTCTCCTGATGGGCCGCGCGTCTAAGCGAAAGCCTACCCGCCTCGCGGAGAAGCTTCTACAGGTCCGCCTCGCGCTCGGGCTGTCTCAGAATGAGATGATTAGGCGTTTGGGACTGGAAGACGAACTAATGCAGGCGAGCGTATCCGGATACGAGTTGGGGACGCGCGTCCCGCCGCTGCACGTCCTCTTGCTCTATGCGGAGACGGCGGGCGTCTGCACGGACACTTTGATTGATGACAGGCAAGACTTACCCGCGAAGCTACCCGCCAAGCCGAGACACCGTCACCCATAGCCGGGTGAGCCAACTATATAATTACCCAATGTTGAACATATTTGTTGAAGGCTGTGCCCCACAAGGGTATTGTATTTTGCGGGCGGCATATGATAGGCTCCGCCTGCCATAAGGAACCTGAGAAACGAACATCTTTAATTCTGTTTTCACTCGAAAACAGCCCGCTAAGTTCGCCGTCGGCGGCATGACTAACTGCGGCCCCGCAGTTACACAACCGACACCCTCAAACCAACATCATAAACTACTAGCGGAGGTGGCTCTCTGCTACTCCCGGAGCGTAATCTCATGAGTCAGCGAAAAGATTGGTCTGAGGACGAAATACTAGGCATCTTCGACGCTCTCGGTCTAAGGAATCGAGGACGCGGAGACGAGCCTAAGTCTAAAAACTCGCAAGCGACAAAGACGCCCGACAAGCGCATTACCTTTCCCCGGCTCTCAAGTAGTTCTGTACCTCCACCTACCGGACGAGTAAAGAATGCCAAACTGGAAAACACTTCTAAGCGAAGTTGAGGCGGCAGGTACTACCTACGACGTAATCCGCCGTAAATATCTTGCCAAGCTTCACGAAGTAACCGGACGGAATGTGATTGTTTATTACTCTGGGTGGCTACACAAATCCGCCATAGAGGCGTTGGGGTATGTCAGCTTAGCCATTGAGGACGGGGATAAGAATGGCTTCATGGCTACCATCCACGAGCTTGACCGCAAAAAGGGATTAGACCTATTCCTTCATACTCCGGGCGGTGATACCGCCGCGACGGAATCCTTGGTTGATTATCTACGCTCTATGTTCGGGACTGACATCCGGGCGTTTATACCTCAACTCGCCATGTCCGCCGGGACCATGATTGCCCTCTCGTGTAGAGAAATCATCATGGGCAAGCATTCCAGTCTCGGTCCGATTGACCCTCAGATACACGGCCTCCCGGCTCACGGAATCATAGAAGAGTTCGATAGGGCGGCGAGGGAAATCAGTGCGGACCATTCAAAGATAGCTCTCTGGCAGCCCATCATTGCAAAGTACCATCCTGCTTTAATCGGAGAATGTCAAAAGGCTATCGCTTGGTCTAATCAGATGGTAAAGGAGTGGCTAATATCGGGCATGTTTGAGGGTGATGCAGACGGCCCGACAAAAGCAGATACCATCATCGCGGAGTTGGCGGACCACGCGCTTACTAAATCTCACGCCCGTCATATTTCACTCAAGCGGGCGCAAGATATGGGCATCAAAGCAACCCCCTTAGAATCTAATGCAGACCTTCAGGAAGCCTCACTTTCTGTGCATCACGCTTGCATCCAAACTCTATCCGCGACCTCTGCATATAAGATTATAGAGAATCATCGAGGCGTTGCGTACATGAGTACGTTCGAGGATTAGCCTATCTTCGGATGCCTATTAGTCCTCATCCTTCCGCATATACTTCGGGTTATCCGCCAGCGCGACTATATCGCTGATGCTCCAAAGCGTCTTAGACACGCCCGCTTCCATCGCGGGGGAGCACCTAAGCGTTTTGTGGACGCGCGCGAAGTTGTAATACATGTAGTGCAAGGCTATCGCGTGCATGTGATTCTCGACCTTCTTTGAGAAGGCGTTCGTGAGGCGGGTGAAGCGGCGCATGGACATTCGCATGGTCAAGTTCTGCCTCTCGACAATGCTAGTCGAAATCATCGGCGGGAACGGGTCGCCCGATATGACTTCGACGTGTGAGCCTATGCACTCGGCGGGGCTGTACCTGATTTCGTCCTGCGCCTTGCCGTAGATTTTAACGAGCTGCGCGTAATCAATATCGCAACCGAACGCACCCTCGACCGCCTCTAGGTACGGCCGGTGTCCGTCCGTCGTTAGCATCACGCGATGCTTCAAGCGGCCCGCGAGGTCTTGCATGAACTCATTCGCCGCTTCGGCGTCACGGCGCCCGACGTGCCAGGAAGGAACTAGCTTCGTCTCAGGGTCAATCGCCACCCACGTCCACACGTCGCCGTAACCGAACACGCCCTCACGCTCGGGCGAGACGTTCTTTTTCTTGGCGTAGCAGAACGACCATATCTCGTCGCACTCCAAGCGGCGGCAGGACAGGCCGCGCATCACTTCGTCCTGATAGTTGAGGCACGCCGCGCCGACATCTTCCAGAAGCTTAATGATGGTGTTCTTAGACGCGCCCGTCATGCGAGAAGTGGCGCGGATTGAACAACCTTCGACTAGAGCGGCGATGATTTGTGAGCGGCGGTTGATGTCTAACTTGTTCATCTTGAAAGCGATTATCCGCTTTCTTCGCCTCTTTGTCAAGCATAAAAGTCAGTTTGCTAATCTGAGCAAGTTTTTCTTGACGACCCATCCTTTTACTGCATATACTTACAGGTATGGCAACCGCGCCCGAACAATTCCGAACACCCGGCCAGCTTTTAAACAGCCTTCTTGAAGAGCGTAATTGGAGCCAAAGGCTTTTAGCAATCATTCTAGACGTTAACGAGACTACTATCAGCAAGATAGTCTCCGGCACAAGTCGGGTTGATGCCGAAAAGGCTTTAATGCTTGAAGGCGTGTTCGGCGTCCCGGCCGAAACCTTCCTTGAACTCCAAAAGTCTTACGACTTGGCAAAGGCGCGCATCGTCGCGCAGCCCGACCCTAACCGGGCCACGCGCGCCGCCCTCTTCGGAGAACTGCCCGTCACGGAAATGATTAAGCGCGGCTGGCTCAACGCCGACGATATAGGGGACGTTCCGAAGGTTGAGGCGGCATTAACCAAGTTCTTCGGCGCGTCCTCACTGGACGAGATAGAAGTCCTTCCGCACGCCGCCAAAAAGACGGAAGTCGCCACGCCAGCCACGCCGACGCAACTCGCTTGGATTTACCGCGTCAAGCAGATGGCGAACGAATTGATGGTCGCGAAGTATTCAGAGTTCGGCGTGCGCTCCGCGTTGAAGAAGTTAGAAGGTTTAATGACCGCGCCGGAGCAGACGCGCCACATCCCGCGCATCCTTACGGAATGCGGCATCCGATTTGTAATAGTCGAAACAATCGGCGGGGCAAAGATTGACGGCGTTACGTTCTGGATTGACGAGAACTCGCCGGTAATCGGAATGACCCTGCGCTACGACCGCATTGATAACTTTTGGTTTGTGCTTCGGCATGAACTAGAGCACGTGCTTCGCTTGCACGGGCGCGAAGCGGCGATACTTGACACCGAACTAGAAGGCGAGCGCGCCGGGACGGGTAGCAGCATCGCAGAGCAAGAGCGTGTGGCGAACGAGGCCGCCGTAGACTTCGGCGTCCCGAAGCAGAAGGTAGACAAATTCATAAGGTTGAAGTCGCCGTTCTTCAAAGAAATTGACCTCTTGGGGTTCGCTAGGACTTATAAAGTTCATCCGGGAATCATCGCAGGACGGGTTCAGCATGAGACTAACCGATACGAACTGTTTCGTAATCACTTAGTCAAGGTCAGAACCAAAATCACGCCGAGCGCGATGGTAGACGGCTGGGGCGATGTTGCGCCGGTCGGAGTTTAACCACGGAGAAACAGAGAGATGTCAACGAAAGCAGAGAGAATGCAACGCTTCGCCCGCCATTACCGCGAGAAGGTAGGGAGAGACGCGACCATGCGGGAAGTCGCGGAGGCATGGGCTAAGGAAGGCGGGCCGCTGCCGAAGCC
This sequence comes from Pyrinomonadaceae bacterium, assembly GCA_035941045.1. Classification (GTDB taxonomy): domain Bacteria; phylum Acidobacteriota; class Blastocatellia; order Pyrinomonadales; family Pyrinomonadaceae; genus QHXN01. The sequence continues at coordinate 72,383 of DASZEK010000035.1, forward strand.
CAAAGACCCGATTGAACTACTCGCCAAAGAGTTCGCGAAGGCGGAGAGCGAAGAAATTAAGTATGACGAAGTGACGGGCGACCCCTACCGCGCGAACATCTGTTACGACGAGAAGAGCGGAGGTAAGCAGCAGAGGTTCTGGGCGGACACGGATAAGGCTTCGCGCGACAAGATGCACAAGAATTACATCCTTCGTCGCGAGAACATGGTCGGGGACGGGCTACAGTTGACTCTCGACCTCAAGCATTGGTGTCGCATCAACCCCGACGAAGAGCCGATAGTGCCCGACTTGGATTTGACGGACGACGTTCTGTGGAAGATGAACGCGCCGAAGGAAGGCGAAGAGGGCGAGGAAGCGGCCTAGCTTTCGCTTTTCTTCCAACGGGCAGAGGCGGCGGTCCTCGCGATGTCCGCCCGCTGCTCTGGCGTCAGTTTCTTGGCTCTGGCCTTCCCGCCAGCGAGGCCGCCCGCGCGCTTCGCTGGCGGGTTCTTCTTTGCCTCGGAGGCCGCGTCTTGACTCTCACCCGTCGAAATGTCCACAATCATCTTTGCCAGTTGATTAGGGTCGCGGGGCCGCTTTTTGCTTGTCATGCCGCGAAGTATGGCACAGGATGCGCTCGGCCGTACCCAACTATTTTTCCGTTCAACATTGAAAATGACCCACTACCCGAATTTACCTTACCTTGACGCGTTTAAAATTCACGTGTTAGACTCCAAACCTTTTAGCGTGAAGCAATAAATTCTATAGCTTACGGCCTGTCGCCCGGACAGGGTTCGGACACTTATGATATTTCTAGCCTTCGCTGAATCCATACAACTCGTCCCGGACGGGACCCTTTTTCTTCACGTCATAATCATCCTGATAATGGTCTGGTGCCTGAATAGAATCTTATTTAAGCCCATCAACCGCGTCCTGCAAGAGCGTGAGCACCACACGCGGGGGCGCATTAAAGAGGCCGGGGACGTAAAGCAGAGAATCAACGAAAGTTTATCGCGTTACGAAAGCTCTTTGAGGGAGGCGCGCGGCCACGGGTATCGTTTGCTTGAGCAGAATCAGACGGAGGCGCAAAACCGTCGGCGTGAAAAAGTCGGTCAAATACGGGCCGAGATTGAAGAGCATTTAAGACAGGAGAAGGGACTCATACAGGCGCAGGCGGACGAGGCCCGGCAGAATTTGGAAGTGGAGGCCAGACGCATTGCCGCCAGCGTGAGCGCGCAAATTTTGGGTCGCAACGTATAATTCGGTAAAAGAGCCGAGCCCTATTAGGCCATAAAACGAACTGTCTCCCGCGATGGAACTGCTCTTAACAACTCTTTCGACTTCGCTCGCCCTGGCAGGCGGGGGGGAGTATCTTTCGCTGGTCGCGAAGATTTTCAACCTCCTGCTGTTCGTCGGCCTGCTCGGTTACTTTTTACGGCGCCCGATTCTGGATGCGTTCCGCAGCCGCCGCGAGAGCATACGCGCCGAGCTGCTGCGCGCTCAGGAGGAGCGGAACGCGGCCCTCGCTCAGTTGCAGGAGGTCGAGGAGCGGCTGGCGAGGCTTAACGGCGAGGTCGAGCAGATTCGCGCGCAGGCCCAACGCGAGGCGGCCGAGGAGGGGCAGAGAATCGAGCGCGCGACCGAGGAGGAGATTCGCAAGCTGCGGGAGCAGGCGCGGCGCGAGATAGAGAACGCGTCGAAGGCGGCGCGCGCGGGGCTCCGCGACTACGCGGCCGAGCAGAGCGTGCGCATGGCGGAGGAGATCATCCGTAGGGACATGCGGCCGGAGGACGACGAGCGTTTGGTTAAAGGTTACGTCGAAGAGCTGGGAGGTATCAGGCGTTGAGCGTGCAGGCGGTAGCGCGTCGTTACGCTGTGGCGCTCGCGGACGTTGTTCTTTCGCGCGGCGAGGCCCAAGAGGTCAGGGACGAGTTGTCGGCCTGGGTCTCGATGCTCAGTTCCAACTCCCAACTCCTCGAAGTCTTCCGCCACCCGACCATCCCGCAGGAGCAGAAGCGCGGCGTGCTGACGGAACTCGTCAAGCGCACGCGCGCCCGGCCGACGACGGCCAACTTCCTTCAGGTGCTTCTACAGAATCACAGGCTGGCCGACCTGCCGGTGGTCAACGAGCAGTTCGTGAAGGAACTCGACCGCCGCTCGGGCGTCGTGACGGCGCAGGTGACGACGGCGCGGCCGGTCTCCGAAGACGTTCAGAACGCCTTGCGTGCGAGGCTGGGTGAACTGACGGGCAGCAGGGTTCGCCTCCAGTTCGCCGTGGACGAAGAGCTGATCGGTGGCGTCGTCACGCAAATCGGCTCGACCGTGTACGACGGCTCGGTGCGCAGCCAGTTGCGCCGCATCAAGCAGAGGATGAAGGGCGAGCAGTAGCGACCTTTGCAGGATAAAAATCATGGAATCCATTAGGGCTAACGAAATCAGCGACATCATCCGCCAGCAGATCGAGAACTTCGAGGCCGGCGTGACCGTGACCGAGGTCGGCACCGTCATCAAAATCGGCGACGGCATCGCCGAGGTGCACGGTCTTGAGAAGGTGATGGCGGGCGAACTGCTTGAGTTCCCGCACGAGGTGCGCGGGCTCGCGCTGAACTTAGAAGAGGACAAGGTCGGCGTCGTGCTCTTCGGCGAGTACCAGATGGTCAAGGAGGGCGACACGGTCCGCCGCACGGGGCGCATCATGAGTCTCCCCGTCGGCGAGGCCATCGTCGGCCGCGTCGTCAACGCGCTCGGCGTGCCGATTGACGAGCGCGGCCCCATCACCGCCGACGCCTTCAGCCCGCTGGAGCGTATCGCGCCCGGCGTCGTCGAACGCCAGCCCGTGAAGGAGCCGATGCAGACGGGCCTGAAGGCGATTGACTCGATGGTGCCCATCGGGCGCGGCCAGCGCGAGCTGATTATCGGCGACCGCCAGACGGGCAAGACGGCCGTCGCGCTCGACTGCATCATCAACCAGCGCGGCAAGGATGTCATCTGCATCTACGTCGCCATCGGTCAGAAGAACTCGACCGTCGCGCAGGTCATCAAGACCTTGCAGGACCAGGGCGCGATGGACTACTCCATCGTCGTCTCGGCGACGGCCTCGGACCCGGCGGCGATGCAGTACCTCGCCCCTTACGCGGGCGCCGCCATCGGCGAGTACTTCCGCGACTCGGGCCGCCACGTCCTGACCGTCTACGACGACCTCTCGAAGCACGCAGCGGCCTACCGCGAGATTTCGCTGCTGCTGCGCCGCCCGCCCGGCCGCGAGGCTTACCCCGGCGACGTGTTCTACCTGCACTCGCGTCTCTTAGAGCGCGCCGCCAAACTCTCCGAGTCGAAGGGCGGAGGCTCGCTCACGTCGCTCCCAATCATCGAGACTCAGGCGGGCGACATCTCGGCCTACATCCCGACGAACGTCATCTCGATTACGGACGGGCAAATCTTCCTCGAAGCCGACCTCTTCAACTCGGGCATCCGCCCGGCGATTAACGTCGGCAACTCGGTCTCGCGCGTCGGCGGCTCGGCGCAGATTAAGGCGATGAAGCAGGTGGCGGGCACCCTGCGTCTCGACCTCGCGCAGTACCGCGAGCTGGCGGCCTTCGCGCAGTTCGGCTCCGACCTCGACCGTTCCACTCAGGCGCAGCTCGCGCGCGGCCAGCGCATGATCGAAGTCCTGAAGCAGCCGCAGTATCAGCCGATGGACGTTGCCAATCAGGTGCTCATCATCTGGGCGGCGACCTCCGGCCAGCTCGACGACATCCCCGTCGATCAGGTGCGGCGCTTCGAGGCCGACTTCATGCGCTTCATCGAGACTTCGCGCCCCGGCATCCTCAACACGATTCGTGAGAAGAAGTCGCTCGACGACAATCTCAAGGAGGAGATGAAGAGCGCAGTCAGCGACTTCAAGGCGACGTGGAGGGAGGCGGCGCTCAACCCGCAGCCGGAGCCGCCCGGCGTGACGGCGGCCGCCGCCGCGAAGGCGTAGCGAATCATGGCAAACCTGCTCGACATCCGACGGCGCATCAAGTCGGTCAAGAACACGCAGCAGATCACGAAGGCCATGAAGATGGTCTCGGCGGCGAAGCTCAAGCGCGCGCAGGAGCGCGCCGTCGCCGCGCGCCCGTTCGCCACGAAGATGGCGGAGGTGCTGAACAACCTCTCGCAGTACGCGGGCGAGGACTACCACCACCCGCTCCTTGACGCGCGCGGCGACGAGAGGTATTTGCTCGTCCTCGTCACCGCCGACAAGGGGCTCGCGGGCGCCTTCAACGCCAATCTCATCAAGGCCGCGCAGGCTTTCATCCGCGAGCACGAAGGGAAGACGGTCGAGATTCTGGCCGTCGGCCGCAAGGGGCGCGACTTCTTCCGCCGCCGCCCCGTCGAGATCGTCGGCGAGTACGTCGGCCTCACGGGCAAGGGAAGGATTGATCACTCGGAGGCGCTTGAGATTGCGCGCGACGTGATGCGCCGCTTCACGGAAGACGAAGGCATCGACAAGGTCTTCATCCTCTTCAACGAGTTCCGCTCCGTCATGTCGCAGCGCGTCGTCGTCGATCAGATTCTCCCCGTCTCGCGCGGCGAGGAGGAGACGGAAGGCGACGCTTCTTCGGCCCCGGCCGAGGCTCAGAACCTCGTCGGCTACAAGTACGAGCAGCCGCCCGAGCAGATTTTCGGCCAACTGCTGCCGCGCCTCGTCGAGACGCAAGTCTACCGCGCGCTGCTTGAGTCGGTCGCCAGCGAGCAGGGGGCGCGCATGACGGCGATGGACTCGGCCTCGAAGAACGCGGGCGAGCTGATTCAGACGCTCACGCTCAACATGAACCGCATCCGGCAGGCCAGCATCACGCGCGAGATTATCGAAATCGTCTCGGGCGCCGCCGCGCTTTAAGTAAGGGATTAAAAGATGAGGGATGAAGAGAAGGCAGCACGCCTTTCTTCGTCCCTCATTTGGCGCTACGGCCCCTTAATCGCTTGGGTCGGCTTCATCTTCCTCGCGTCGTCCGCAAGCTTCTCGGCCTCGAACACGTCGCGCGTCATCGGGCCGCTGCTCGTCTGGCTCTTCCCCGAAATATCCGAGGCCGCTCTCCAGCAAACGCACTTCTTCGTCCGCAAGGCTTCGCACTTCACCGAGTACGCCGTCCTCGCCCTCCTCTCAGGACGCGCTTTCGCGACCTTTCGACGCTGGTGGCTCGCCGCCTTCGCCCTCGTCGCCGCGGTCGCGTTACTGGACGAGTATCACCAGAGTTTCCTCGCCTCGCGCACGGGCACCGTCTACGACAGCCTGCTCGACATGACGGGCGGCGCGGCGGCGCTGGCGGCCGTCGCGGCGTGGCGTGCCCGCCGTCGGCGGTCTTATCGCCCTCTCGCCCGGTAGTGGTATGCTCTTGCCGTCTCCCTTACACGAGAGGAATTGAAGCTATGTTTGGACGCTTCGTGAAGCCCCGCCGCGTGGCGATTACCGGCATGGGGTGCGTGACGCCTCTGGGCCTCGGCCGCGAGGCGTACTGGGGCGGGCTCGTGCGGGGCGAGAGCGGCATCCGCCGCATCGAGAGCTTCGACGCGTCCTCCTCGCCCGTGCAGATTGCCGGCGAGGTGCGCGGCTTCGACTGGGAGAGAGAGCTGAAGGCGAAGGACCGACGGCACGTCGCGCGCACGGTGCCGCTGGCGCTCGCCGCCGCGCGCGAGGCGCTCGAAGACGCGGGCCTCCATCCTTCCGACTTCACGCCCGAAGAGCGCCGCGCCTTCGGCGTCATGCTCGGCACGGGCGGCGGCGGCCTCGCCTTCACCGAGCGGCAGTACGCTCACTACTTCCGCGGCGAGACCAAAGAGGCCAGCGTCTATACCATCCCCTCGTCCACGCACGGCGGGCTCTCCTCCGAACTCTCGATGGCCTTCGGCCTGCGCGGACTCTCGCACGTCATCTCGACCGGCTGCACCAGCTCGACCGACGCCATCGCCTACGCCGCCCAGCACATCGCGCTCGGCCGACAGGATGCGATGCTCGCCGGGGGCTCGGACGCGCCCGTCGCGCCCGGCATCCTCGCCGGCTTCTGCCTGATGAAAGTCTTGACCGAGGACTGGAACGGCGAGCCGGAGCGCGCCTCGCGCCCCTTCTCGCGCGACCGCTCCGGCATGGTGCTCGGCGAGGGCGCGTGGGTCTACGTCCTCGAAGAGCTTGAGCGGGCGCGTCGGCGCGGCGCGCAAATCTACGCCGAGATAACGGGCTACGGCGCGACGTGCGACGCCTACCACCGCGTCCGCCTCGAAGACACGGGCGAGGAGCCCGCGCGCGCGATGCGGCTCGCGCTCGAAGACGCGGGCCGCGCGCCTGAGGAGGTTGACTACGTCAACCTGCACGGCACTTCCACCGCGCTCAACGACCGCATCGAGACGCAGGCCCTCAAGCTCGCGTTAGGCTCTGCGGCGCGCGCCAAGCCGATGTCGGCGACGAAGTCGCAGATAGGACACCCGCAGGGCGCGTCCGGGGCGGCGGGCCTCGGCGCCGCCTTGTGCGCGATGACCGACGGCCTCATCCCGCCGACCATCAACCTCGACGAAGCCGACCCCGCCTGCGACCTCGACTACACGCCCAACCGCGCGCGCGAGGCGCGAGTCCGCGTCGCGCTCTGCAACTGCATCGGCTTCGGCTCGAAGAACAGCGCCCTCGTCGTCGAGCGCGTCGAATAAGGAGGGGCGGAATTGAGCATGACGAGAAGCACGACACTCTTCAAGCTACTCGCGTCCGCGCTCGTCCTGTGCGCGTCCGCGTCCGCGCAGGACGCGGGCGCGGGCGGCGGACGTTTCGAGAAGGACGGCCTCTCTTTCAGTTACCCGGCGGGCTGGACCCTCACGGACAGGAGCACGCAGCTTGCGCAGGATTTGAGCCTCTCGACGACGGGGAGCCTCGCCGTCGTCAGAATCCTCGTCCAACGCGAGGTCATCGAGTCGCCTGCGCAGTTCAGCCAGATGCGCTCCGGCGTCTCGACGCCCTTCTTCGAGTCGCAGGCGCGCAGGCTCGGGATTGATAAGGGGCCGTCACAGTGGGGCGAGCCGGCGTGCGTGAAGTTCGGCGAACGCCTGGCGACCGGCTACCGCATGAAGGGCACCCTCAACGGCAAGCCGGCCACGGCCGAGGTCTATGGCATCGTGCTCAACCAGCGGCTCGTCCACCTCGCTTACGTCAGGGCCGACGGCGACGAGGCGGCGGGCGGGCCGGCGTGGAAGTCCGTGCTCGACACCTTGAAGGTCGAGCCGCCCGCGAACCCTTCGCCCGCGGCCGACCAGTTCACGAGGATAGTTTCGGGCGGCGTCCTCAACGGCAAGGCGCTGAAGAAGCCGGCGCCCGACTACCCCGTGGGCGCCAAGGCGACGCGCGCTCAGGGCACGGTCGTCGTCCAGCTCACCGTTGACGAGAAGGGCAATGTCATCTCGGCCACGGCCATTTCGGGCCCCAGTCTGCTGCGCCCGGCCGCGGAGGAGGCGGCGAGGAAGGCGAAGTTCTCGCCGACGCTCCTCTGCGGGCGCCCCGTCAAGGTCACAGGCGTCGTCACCTACAACTTCGTGCTGCTTCCGTGAGTAGCGCCCGCGACCGCGCCGCGATGAGTTTCGCCATGTTCGAGCGTTTCCGACAGCGCAGCGGCGAGCTTGAACATCTCGACAAAGGCGACTACACGCCGGAGGAGTACGAGGGCTGTCTGGTCGAGCTGCGGCGCGTCAACCGCTGGCTCGGCGACGCGAGCGCGCTGCGGCGCTCGGTGCTGCCGGAGATTTTAAGGGACGGCGCGAAGGAGTTTTCGCTGCTCGACGTGGGCGCTGGCTCGGGCGAGCTTCTGCGCGAGGCGGCGCGGTGGGCGCGCGGGGGAGGGAAAAGGGCGCGGCTCGCGGGCGTGGAATTGAACGAGCGTTCGGCCCGGAGCATTGGGGAGGAGTCGGGCGAGTTTGATGAGATTGTTGCCTTCCGGGCCGACGCCCTGCGGCTGCCTTTCGCCGAAGGCGCCTTCGACTACGTGATGTGCTCACTCTTCACGCACCACTTCCGCGACGAGGGCGTGATGGAAGTGCTCCGCGAGCTGGCGCGCGTCTCGCGCCGCAGAATCTTCGTCATAGACCTGCACCGCCACCCCGTCGCCTACTATTTCTACACGACGGCCGGCCGGCTCTTCCTGCACAACCGTCTCATCAGGGAAGACGGCGCGCTCTCCATCCTGCGCGGCTTCACGCCGGACGAGTTGCGCCGTCTGGCCGAGCGCGCGGGGCTCCGGCGCGTCAGGGTCGAGCGCCGCTTCCCGTTCCGTCTGGTCTTGAGCGCGGAGGGGCGTTGAAGGAGACGAGTGGCTGAGTTCGATTGCATCGTCGTCGGCGGGGGGCCTGCGGGCGCGGGCGCGGCCATCGGGCTGGCGGCCGGAGGCGCGCGCGTGCTGCTCGCCGAGCAGAGGCGGTTCCCGCGCGAGAAGCTTTGCGGCGAGTTCATCTCGCCCGAATGCCTCACACACTTCGCGCGGCTCGGCGTGCTCGAACGGATGCGCGCCGCGGGCGGCGAAGAAATTTCGGAGACCATCTTTTACGCGCCGAGCGGGCGCGGCGTGAACGTGCCGAGCGAGTGGTTCGGTTCGGACGGAGGCTCGGCCGCGCTCGGCCTGAGCCGCGCTGAGATGGACGCGCGGCTGCTGGCGCGGGCGAGGGAGGCGGGCGCGGTGGTGTTGGAAGACGCGGCGCTCGCGGGCGTCGTCGTCGAAGGCGGTCGGGTGCGCGGCGTGCGGCTGCACACGGGCGGAGGCGAGAGCGAGCACCGCGCGCGCGTGGTCGTAGACGCCACGGGCCGCACGCGGGGCGTGGCGCGGCGCGCGGCGCGCGAGTTGAAGCGGGGCGGGGAAGGGCGCGAATCGAAAAGCGCCCGCGCCAGTCTCGTCGCCTTCAAGGCGCACGTGGAAGGCGCGCGCGGGGCGGGCGGCGTGTGCGAGATATATTTTTACCCCGGCGGCTACGGCGGCCTGAGCCCGGTCGAAGGCGGCGTCAGCAACCTCTGCTTCATCGCGCGCGCGGGCGACGTGCGCGAGCGCGGCAGCGACGCGGCGAGGGTCTTGAGAGAAGTCCTGATGCGCAATCGACGCGCGGCCGAGACGCTTGAGGGCGCGAGCGCGCGCGGCGAATGGCTCGCGGTGGCTCTCGAAGGCTTCGGTCGCCACTCGCCCGTGCCGGCGCCGGGCCTGCTGGCCGTCGGAGACGCCGCGGCCTTCATCGACCCCTTCACCGGCAGCGGCATGTTGATGGCTTTGGAGAGCGGCCGTCTCGCGGCGCGCGCCGTCTCCGCGTGGCTCCCGGCGGGCGGGGCCGACTTCGCCTCGCTCGCCCGCGACTACGCGGGTGCTTACGCCTCCCGCTTCGACTCGCGCCTGCGCGTCTGCGGAGCCCTCAGGCGCGCGGCCTTCGCCCCGCCCGCGCTGGCCGAGTTCGCCGTCCGCGCCCTCGGCGCGAGCCGCGGCGTCAGGCGGAGGCTGGCGCGCGCCACGCGCGGCGAAAGTTGAGTAAAGTTGCCGGGCTCAACAAATCCGAGCCGCCGGGTTAAGTGTCTTGCCAACGGCCGTTTTTTGGGGTACAAAGTCGAACGTAAGCGGCGGCGGGAAATTCCTCGATTCTCTGACTGAACAGATATTCCACCGAGCCTCCTGCAAAGCGCGTGACCGTCGGCAGAGTCTCCCTGCGCGTGCCACCCGCCGCCCGCGAGCGACCTTGAAATCGCACACTTTCAGACCCGAATTTCTTTCTCAAGGAGAAGAGAATTTATGCGTGCCTTTACCCGGCGGTGTCTCCCGACCGCTTACCGTCTCGCGCTCGCCTGCGCCCTCGCACTCTCGTTCGGCGCGTCGGCCGCGCGCGCGCAGGCCGACTCGACCTCGGCCAACCTGAGCGGCTTCGTGCGCGACCCCGCCGGCGCCGTCGTCACGGGCGCCACCGTCCGCGCTCGCAACGCCGAGCGCAACATCACCCGCGACACGACGACCAACGACGAAGGCTTCTACCAGCTCCTTCAGCTCCCGCCGGGCAACTACGAGGTGACGGTCGAGGCGCCGAACTTCAAGAAGGCCGTCTTCACCACCGTCCAGGTCACGGTCGGCCAGCGCGCCGACTTGGACGTGCAGCTCGAACTCGGCCAAATCACGGATGTCGTCACCGTCACCGACGCGACCTCCAACATCGTCGAGACTTCGCGCACCAACGTCTCGAACACCATCGACCAGACGCGCATCGAGAACCTCCCCATCAACCAGCGCGACTACCTCGGCTTCGCCACGACCATCTCGCTCGTCAACCGCGGCAACGACCGCCCCATCGGCCCCGCGCCCACCTCGGGCCTCAACATCGGCGGCCAGCGCGGGCGCTCCACGCTCGTGCAGGTGGACGGCGCCGACAACACCGACAACTCCATCAACGCCGCCCGCTCGACCGTCTCGCAGGAGGCCGTGCAGGAGTTTCAGGTCGTGACCAACTCCTACGCGCCGGAGTTCGGCCGCGCCACGGGCGGCATCGTCAACGTCGTCACCAAGTCGGGCACCAACAACTTCCACGGCAACGTCTTCGGCTTCATCCGCCACAAGTCCATCCAGGCCCGAAACCCCTTCGCGCCCATCATCGACAACGACCCCGACAAGAAGGCGCCCTACACGCGCGCCCAGTACGGCGCCACCCTCGGCGGCCCGCTCGACCGCGACCGCACCTTCTTCTTCACGTCCTTCGAGCAGCGCCGCCGGCAGGAGTCGTCGTTCTTCACCTCGAACGTGCTGGGGACGGGCACGTCGTTCCTCGGCTCGTCGGTCGCGCTCGGCGCGGGCACGGCGCTCCCCGTCCCCGGACTGCCGGGCCTGACCCTGAATAACCTGACGGCGGCGCAGGCCACCTTCATCCAGCAGCAGCTCGGCGCGGCCCTCGCCGCCGGCAACGCGCCGCTCATCCAGTCGCTCGTCGGCTACGCCTTCCTGGCCTCGTCCGGCGGGCAGACCGCCCTTAACGGCCGCAGCACGCTCATCAGCCCCGGCGGGGCCTTCGGCATCCCCGCCGGGCAGATTATCAACCAGCGCTTCCTGGCCTCCGGCGCGCCCGTGCCCGTCAACACCATCGACGCCAACGGCAACCCGAGCGCCTTCCGCCCGCTGCTCCAGATCGCGCGCATCTTCCCCATCTCCGAGGACACGTCCTTCTTCTCGGCCCGCCTCGACCACCTCGTCACCGACCGCAACCAGTTCGCGCTCCGCTTCGGCTACAACCCGAGCGAGCTGGACGGCATTCAGGACGAGTCGCAGAACCAGTCGCTCGGGCAGAACGACTTCTCGCGCACGGGCCGACAGAACCTGCACGACTCGACGGCCGTCGCCACGCTCACCTCGACGCTCTCGGACTCGGTCGTCAACGAGATGCGCTTCAACTTCGGCCGCCGCCGCGCGCGCTTCACCTCGCAGGGGGCCGGCGTCGCCATCCAGATTTCTGGCACCGCCTTCCTCGGCCCGAACCCCTTCTCGCCCGTCAACCGCACCGAGAGCCGCTACCAGTTCACCGACAGCCTCAACTGGGTGGCCGGCAACCACACCTTCAAGTTCGGCGGCGACATCAACAGCGTCAACGTCGAGGCGACCTTCGAGCTCAACTTCCCCGGCCTCTACAACGTCTCGGAGACCGGCACGGCCATCCTGACGCAGTTCTTCCCCGTCTTGCCCGCCAGCGCCCCCTCGCTCACCCCGACGCAGTCCTACGGCGCGGGCCTGCCGTCGGTGTTCATCCAGGGCTTCGGGGACCCGTTCAGCAGAATCCGCAACCGCCCGCTCGCCTTCTTCGCGCAGGACTCCTGGAAGGTCAGACCCAACCTGACCTTCAACTACGGCGTCCGCTACGACGTGGAGCTGACCGACGAGATTCCGAACGTCGGCTTCACCGACCCGCTGACCGGCATCACGCTCTCGCCCGCCGACCTCCAGGCCGCCCAGGACGTTATGAACGTCCGTCAGGGCTTCCCGCGCGACAAGAACAACTTCGCGCCGCGCGTCGGCGTCGCCTGGGACCTCGGCAACGACGGCAAGACGGTCGTGCGCGCCGCCTACGGCATCTTCTACGACCACCCGCTCTTAGCCATCGCGTTCAACTCAGACATCGCCGACGCCGCGCAGCAGCAGCAGTACACCAACGTCCTGCCCGGCATCCCCGACCCGCGCCAGTCCTTCAACATCTATCAGGCGTTCCAGGGCACGGTCTGCACCCCGGCCACCACGTCGCCCATCTGCGCGGCCCTCGCGCCCACCGGCTTCACGACCACGCCCGGCGTCGCGCCGTCGGCCCAGTACCTGTTCGGGCAGATGCGCTTCGCCAACACGTTCCCCGGCTTCGGCCCCGTCCTGCCCTTCACGCTCCACGTCTCGAAGGACTTCGAGTACGCCTACGCCAACCAGGCCAACCTCGCCGTCGAGCGGCAGCTCACGAAGGACATCTCGGTCTCCGGCTCTTACATCTTCGTCGGCGCGCACCACCTCCCGCACCCCGCGGACGTGAACTCGACGAACGTCAATAACCTCATCGAGAACTTCCGCCGCTTCGCGAACCGCGCGCCGACCAGCACCACCGAGGCTTACCTCTTCTCCGTCCCGACCGTGAGCAGCGCCGCCTACACGGTCATCATCCCCGGCCTCGTCGCGCGCAGCAACTTCCCCGGCGGGGGCGTCTTCGTCAGCCCGCTCGCGGCCAACTTCTTCAAGCCCTCCGGGCCGAACTACTTCTTCATCAGGAGCGTCACGGGCGGCGCCGTCAACAAGGCCATCTTCGACGCGGCCATCGCGGGCTCCACGCGCACGCCCGGCCTGATCTCGCCCTTCGGCGATGTCAGCGCGCAGCAGTCCGACGGCAACTCCGTGTACCACGCGATGAACCTTGAGGCGAGGAAGCGGTTCTCCAACAACTTCCAGTTCCTCGTCTCCTACACCCTGTCGCACTCCATCGACGAGTCGAGCGACCTCCAGACCCTGCTCAAGCCGCAGAACAACCGCAACCTGCGTAACGAGCGGTCAGACTCGCTCTTCGACCAGCGCCACCGCTTCGTCTTCAGCGGCGTGCTGGCCTCGCCCGCCGACTGGCGCACGTCCGACAGCGGCGTGCGCCGCTTCCTATCGGATTTCACCATCGCGCCGATTCTCGAAATCTCCTCGGGCCGCCCCTTCAACATCATCACGGGGCAGGACCGCAACGCCGATCAGCAGGGCTCGAACGAGCGCCCCAGCGTCGCCTCGGACGGCACGCTCGTCCTCCCGCCCTTCTTCACCGAAGGAACCTTGGGCCGCAACAGCGGCATCACGCACGGCTACGCCTCGCTCGACATGCGCGTAACGCGCGCCGTCCGCTTCGGCGAGCGCGTCCGCCTCGACCTCATCGCCGAGGGCTTCAACCTCTTCAACCGCTTCAACGAGGCGTCGGCGTCCGGCTTCTTCCTCGACGTGAACGCCTTCAACCAGCGCGCCCCCAACGGCCGCTACTACAGCCGCCCCACGGCCTCCTTCGACCCGCGCCAGTTCCAGTTCGGCCTCAAGCTGAACTTCTAGAAAGGCGCAGGGCAAATAAAAAGGGTCCGCCTGCCGGAGTGGCGGCAGGCGGACCCTTTTATTTATGGGCCGTGGCGGCGGCTAGCTGAACGGGATGGTTATCGTGTCGCAGAGGGATTCTTTGAGCTTGATGTCTTCGGTGGTGTGGTAGTCGCTGAGGCTCTTGAGGGCTTCGACGAGGGTGCGGCGGGGGACTTCCGTCTTGCTCGTCGTCTTGCCGTGCTTGCCGGGCATGGTGGAGCAGACGGTGAGCAGGCGGCCCGTCTTCTTCTTCTCGGAGCGGTTTTTGAAGAGGCCCCAGAGCGTCTTGGGCGTCGCGTTGAGGCTGCCGTGGTGGCCGACTTTGTAGAGGTTCACGTCTTCGAGCAGGCGGCGCACGGAGGGCTTGCTGAGGGCGTAGGACCAGTTCTCTATCTGCGCGTCGCCGGGGAAGAGGAGTTTCTTGCCGCCGACCTCGAAGAGCAGGATGAGGCTGGTGTTGTTCATGACGCTGTCGAGCGTGCGCATGATGCTGAGCATCTGTTCGCCGCGGACCGAGCGCATGCGCTTGATGAACCAGCGCGTGTAGGGCGGCGTCTGCGTGGCCGAGTAGGTGGCGGCGCGGCGGAAGACCTTCGGGGTCTTCTTCGTGGTGAGACGGCCGGCGACGGCGTGGAAGTGCCAGAACTCGTCGGCGTCACGGGCGCGCTGCTTGGTGATCTCGTCGGACTGCTTGAGGTTCGGCGGGCCGAGCACGCGGACCTTGACGCCGGGCAGAATCTTCTCCAGCCCGGAGTCCGAGCCGAAGTGGACGTACTTGCCGCGCCTGCCCTTGCCCATGCGCATCAGGTTCTTGACCGCGGCGAGGTTCTTGAGGTTGTCTTCGCCGAGGAAGGTTATCTCCTTGAGCGTCGTCTTGCCGATGGCTGACTTCCGGCGGTCGGCCTCGACGAGCACGGCCTGCGAGATGGCGTGCATGTCCTGGAGGGCGGAGACGAAGGCGAGGCTCTGGGCGTGGAGCCCTTTGGCGGTGGTGCCGCGCGTGACGGCACCCGTCTCGGGGTTGGCCTTCGGGTGTTCGGTCCAGGGCTGGACGACGAGGTCGGGCGCGAGGCCGGCGATGATGGCGCCGGGCGAGTCGGGGCCGCCCGTGTCGTCGAAGCCGCTGATGTGGTCGCGGTGGCGGTGCGTGGCGACGACGGCGTGGAGCTTCGGCGTGCCGCCGTCGGCCGGCGTGCAGACTTTGCGGATGTCCTGCGCGACCCTCGCCATCAGCTTGGGGCCGGAGTTCCTCGGCTGGCCCGTGCTGCCGAAGTCGATGAGGACGTGGCGGTCCGCGGAGTCGTAGTGGAAGGTGAGCAGGAAGCAGTCGCCGAAGCCGACCTGATAGGCGCGCAGCGTCAACGCGGTCGGCTTTTTCCTCTGAGCCATTGTTACCACTCCTCCGTCGCTCTGTTGGTGGTCGAGAGAGCCCGCTGGCGGTGCATGAAAGAGAAGTTGCGGAAGGCGTCTCGGCCGCGGCGGAAGAAGCCGTAGCGCCAGAGGTACTTGAGGCGCTGCGTCTGCCGCTCGCGGTCGTTGAGGCGGTTGCGGACGTGGTACTTGAGGCGGCCGAACTCGTCGAAGATGAGGGCGCCGCCGCCGTACAGAGTAACCTCCTCGTCCTTCCGCATATCGTCGGGCACGCCTATCTGTAGGTTCTTCAGCTCCGCGGCCTGAAGCGTGACCTGCTGGAAGTACTCGGCGACCGTCTCGCGCAGCGCGAAGCCGTCGGGGCCGATGCGCAGGCACGGGCGGACTGAGAGCACCTGCGTGTAGGCGTCTTCGTAGAGGCGCAGGGGCCGGCGGTTGTCCCAGATGAAGCGGAAGACTTCGTCGGGGTCGCGCTGCATGGACTCGAAGTGCGTGCGGTCGTGACTGATTGAGCCTTCGGGCGAGTCCCAGATGCCGGGCTCCTCGCGCGTCCCCTTCGCGGCCGGGATGATTTTGTAGGCGGCGAAGGTGTCGCGCAGGATTTGGCGGAAGTTGTACTTGGAGTCGCGGGGGTTTATCTCGCGGTCGGAGGTGAGGATGGCGCTCAGGTAGTCGCAGAACTCAAGGTTGGTGGGCGGGGCGTAGTCGAGCGCGCGAATCGACATCGTCAGAAGGTAGTCGGCGATGCTGGCGCCCTCTTCGACGACGCGCCCGCGGTCGAGGAAGCCGCGCTCGACCTCGCCCAGCCCCTTCAGCCTGTTCGCCCAGACCGTCAGGAAGGCGTTCATCATGGCGGCGACGAGAATCTCGCCGCGGCGGTGCGGCTCCTCGAACTCGTCCATCTCCATGTACTCGGTCGAGGGCGTGAGCGCGGCGGAGCGGCGCAGGGCGTCGCCGCGCATGGCCGACAACTCCTGCCCCATCTCCTCGGCCAGCCCGAAGAGCGCGGAGCGCCGCAGGCTCTCAAGCGTCAGGTCGCCGCGGGCGATCATGTTGTCGCGGCGGCCTTCGGAGGCGAAGTCGATGATGGCGCCGACCACGTCCGGCAGCGCGTAGACGGAGAGCAGCGCGACGATGTCGGCGAAGCCCTCGTGGAAGCCGCCCTGCTCGGGCGAGGACGGGTCGGTGTACCGCTCGCGCAGGCCGTCCAAGAGCGCGTGCGTCGTCTCGTGGGCCACCACGTCGTGCGAGAGGCAACTGTAGACCATGCGCCCGCTGAGGCCGGGAAAGTAGCCGAACATCAGCGCCTCGTCGCGCTCGGAGTAGAAGGCGTTGGCCTCGGCGAAGGCGTGCGGCGCGACCTTTATCTGGTGGCCGCGGAAGCCCCAACTGACGCGGCGGCCGAGGGCGAACTCGAAGCGCGCCAGCGTCTTCATCACCACGGCGTAGGCGTTCTGCGCGTGGAAGCCGGGGTCGTCGAGGAGTTGGCGGTCGGAGGCCCCGGCGTAGGGGTCGCCGCCGGACTTGGAGTTGAGCGACGGGTACTTGCGCGGCTTGTAGAGCGTGGCGGTGGAGGTGTCGTAATCGACGACGTGGACGCGGTAGCCCCACGGCCCCGGCGAAACCTCTTCGGCCGGGATGTCGATTTTGGCCCTCAGGACTTTCCCCTTGACCTTCACGCCGGGGTCCTGCGCGATGATGGTCAGGCTGCGCGTGCGCGGCTGTGGTGTGGGGCGCATCGGCGGAGTGCTCCTTGTCTGAACCGTCGGGCGGGCGAGGTGCGAAGGGGACCGCCGGCCGTCGAGAGGTGTGTCGAATCCGGCTCGTCGAACAGCCGGGAAAATAAACCCTGCCCTTCTCGGCTGTCAACATAATTGGTGGAGGCCGGGCTCTCAACCCTACGGTTGACGCGCGGCTCCGACGAAAGTCGCATGACAGTGCCCCGCGCGCGGGTTATCGTAACCGGGTTCTTCCCTCACGAACGCGGAGGAGTGGCCGGATGCCTGACGAGTTGAACGGGTCGAGTCGCGGCCGGCGTGCGCTGGGGTGGGCGGCGCTGATGCTTCTGCCGGTCGCGGCCCTGGCGTGGGTGGCGGTGCCGGTCTTCAAGGTCCAGCCGTTCGCGCCGCAGACGCCCGACGCGCTGAGCCTTTCCTACACGCTGCGGGGCTGGTCCACGGTCGCGGCCGTCGCGGCTTTAATCGCCGCGCTCGCCTTGGCCGTCCGGCTGTGGCGGGGGACAAGGCGTTGGTGGAGGAAGGCGCTGCTGGTGCTGCCGCTGCTGCCGCTGCTTTTCATCACGTGGTTCACGCGGCAGAACCACTTCGAGTGGATGTTCTCGCCGCTCCGGCAGGGCGGGTTCGCGGCGGCGGGCGAGGCGGATTTCGTCGCGCCCGAAGAGATGGTGATGGCGGTGAAGGTCGGGGACGACGCGGTCGCGTTCCCCGTCAGGCAGGTGGCTTATCATCACATCGCGGAGGCGACGGTGGGGGGCAGGCCCGTCGTCGCCACCTATTGAACGCTCTGTCACACCGGTCTGGTGTGGGAGTCAGAGGTCGAGGGGCGCAGGCTGAATTTCCGGCTCGCCGGCATCAACAACCAGAACTTCATCATGCAGGACGAGCAGACCGGCTCGTGGTGGCAGCAGGTGTCGGGCGAGGCCATCCTCGGACCCTTGAAGGGGAAGCGACTCGCCTCCGTCTTCCATGACGAGTTAACTTTCGACGTGTGGAAGCGCGAGCAGCCGAGCGGCCGCGTGCTGCGGCCCGACGACAGCCGCCCGTGGAAGAAGTTTTCGGAGAACTGGGAGGAGAAGACGGCTCGGATGCCCGTCGTCACGCCGTCGGATGAGGGCGAGCCTTTCCCGCCGCGGACGACTGTCGTCGGCCTGAGCTTGAACGGCGCGGCGAAGGCTTACCCGCTCTCGGCCGTCGAGCGGCAAAGCCCGGTCGTCGATAACGTGGGAGGCGTGCCGGTGCTCATCGTCATGGGCGACGACGGGAAATCGGTGCGGGCGTTTGAGGCGACGGTCGGCGGCGAGCGGGCGGAGTTCTTCGCCCGCCCCGGCTCGAAGCCGCTCGCGCTGACGGACGCGAAGACGGGGAGCGTGTGGGACTTCACCGGCCGCGCCGTCGAGGGGCCGCTGGCCGGGCAGGAGCTTAAGAAGGTGCCCTTGCTCAAGGACTACTGGTTCGACTGGAAGACCTACAACCCGCGGACGCAGGTCTACCGCATCGGCGACCAATGAAGACTTCCGACTCGCACGCCTCGCGCGGTGAAAAGCTCGGGCGGGCGGGGGCGCGCGTGCTCCCGCTGTTGGTTCTCGTCGTCGCAGTCGCCGTGTGGGCGGCGCTCTCGGCGCTCGGCGTGTTTCCGGAGTCGGCCTTCCCCGCGCCGCTCTCGGTCGCGCGCGGCTTCGTCGAAGAGTTGAGCGCGGGCAGGCTCCTGACGGATTTAGTGGCGTCGCTCTTTCGGGTGACGACGGGGTTCGTGCTGGCCGTCGTGTTGGGTTTGCCGGCGGGGCTGTGGCTCGGTCACAGCGCGAGGGCGAGGGCGGCGCTGCTGCCGGCGGTCAACTTCTTCCGGAGCCTTTCGCCGCTGGCGTGGATACCGTTCGCCATCCTCTGGTTCGGCATCGGGGACGTGCCGTCCATCTTTTTAATCTTCATGGCGTCGTTCTTCCCCATCGTGCTGGCGACGGTGGCGGCCGTGGCGAGCATCCCGGCCGTCTACTTCCGCGTGGCCGGCGACTACGGCTTTCGGGGCGCGGAGTTGTTGACGCAGGTCACGCTGCCGGCCATCGCGCCGCAGGTCATCACGGCGCTGAGGGTGACGGCGGGCGTGGCGTGGCTGGTCGTCGTCGCGGCCGAGATGATTGCGGGGCGCGACGGGCTCGGGTTCGCCATCTGGGACGCGCGCAACGGGCTGCGGATGGACTTGCTGGTGTCGGGGATGGTCGTGATAGGAATTATCGGCGTGGTGATTGACCGGCTGCTGGTGCGTCTGATGAGAATCCCGAGCGTCAGGTGGGGGTATGAGAGGTAGCGTGCTGCGCCTCGAAGACGTGCGGTGCGCGTTCGGCGAGGTGGAAGTCTTCCGCGGCCTCTCGCTTGAGATTGCGCGCGGCGAGTTCGTCGCCGTCGTCGGCCCCTCGGGCTGCGGCAAGACGACGCTCCTCAACCTCTGCTCCGGCTTCGTCAAGCCGACGGGCGGGCGCGTCGAGCGTCAAGGCAGAATCCGCACGGTCTACCAGCAGGACGGGTTGTTCCCTTGGCTGACCGTCGCCGAGAACGTCCGGCTCGGCCTGCGCGAAGTGAAGGGCGAGCGCGAGCGCGAGCGCCGACTGGCCGAGATGCTTTCCCTCATCAAGATGGAGAACTTCGCCGGGCACTACCCGCATCAACTCTCGGGCGGGATGCGGCAGCGCGCCGAACTCGCGCGCGCGCTCGCGGGCGACACGGACGTGCTCCTGCTCGACGAGCCTTTCTCGTCGCTCGACTACCTGACGAGGCTGCGTTTAAGAAACGAGCTGGCGCGGATGCTCTCCGAGCTGCCGCGCACGGTCGTCCTCGTGACGCACGACATAGAGGAGGCGGCGCAGCTCGCCGACCGCGTCGTCGTCCTCTCGGACCGCCCGGCCGCCGTCATCAGTCAACACGTCATGCGGCTGCCTCGGCCGCGCGACCCCGTCCACCCGGAAGTGGTCGAGGCGGTTCACCTCGTCCTCGCCGAGCTGGGTTTGAGACAGGACAGGGCAGGTGTTACAAAGGCGGGGGCTTCATCCGCCTCGAACTAATCAAGGAGACTCGTCATGCTTCGCTCAACAGTGTCGCGCTGGGCGCTCGGGCTGGTGGTCGTGATTGCGGTGCTCGGACTCGTCCGCTTCAAGCCGTGGCAGCGGCTCGCGGGGCCGGGCGCGGGCGGCGGGACGGCCGAGGCGCGCGAGCGCCTGAACGTCGGCTTCCTGCCCGTCACTTGACACCTCACGTGCCCGGTCACTGATTACTCAACCAGGACCAGCACGACGACTCGGTTCGAGTCGCAGAGATTCACGGACTTCCCGACCATCGTCGAATCCATCAAGGGCGGGCGCCTCGAAGCGACGTTCATGATTGCGCCGCTGGCGATGAAGCTGCGCGAGCAGGGCGTCCCCGTCAAGATCGCCTACCTCGGCCACCGCGACGGCTCGACCGTCATGGTCCGCTCCGACCTCACCGAAGTGAAGGACCTGCGCGGCCTGCGCGGGAAGACCTTCGCCATCCCGTCGAAGTACAGCAACCAGTACCTCGTCATCCGCAAGCTGATGGATGACCAGGGCGTCGGGCTTGACGAGATTCGCTTCGTCGAGCTGCCGCCGCCCGACATGCCGGGCGCGCTCGCCGCCCACGCCATCGACGCCTACTTCATCGGCGAGCCCCACGCCGCGAAGGCCGAACTCGACGGCACGGGCCGCATCCTCTACCACGCCAAAGACATCTGGCCGCACTTCATCTCGTGCGTGCTCGTCGTCCACGAGAAGCTGATACGCGAGCGGCCCGAGGTGGTGCGCGACCTCGTGCGCGGCATCGCCGAGAGCGGCGAGTGGGCCGAGACCCACCGCCTCGAAGCCGCCAAGGTCGCCGCGCCCTACTTCCGTCAGGACGAGCGGGTCGTCCGCCACGTTCTCACGCAGCCGCCCGACCGCGTCAGCTACCGGATGCTGACGCCGACGGACGAAGACCTCCAACAGATTCACGACATGGCGCTCAAGGCCGGCATCCTCGAAAAACCCATCTCGATGAAAGACCTCGTTGACCGCCAGTTCATTCCCAAGGACATCAAGCCCGCGGCCATCGAAGTGAGCGCGTCCGAACCCAAATGACCTACACGATGCGCCCAATCGGCTTCATAAAAGCACCCTTCCGGGAGACGGCGCAGATTCCGAAGGGGCGCGGCGCCAAGCACGAGGCGGAAGGCTTCATCGAGCTTGAGCCGGAGTTCGAGGAGGGCTTGACGGACATCGAAGGCTTCTCGCACCTCTACGTCATCTGGGTCTTCGACCGCTCGGAAGGCTTTGAGCTGACGGGCGTCCCGCCGACCGACACGCGCCCGCACGGCGTCTTCGCCACGCGCTCGCCGTACCGCCCGAACCCTTTGGGCCTGACGGTCGTGCGCCTGCTCGGGCACGAGGGCCGGCGACTTCGCGTCCGCGGCCTCGACATGCTCGACGGCACGCCGGTGCTCGACCTCAAGCCGTACCTGTCGAGCGTCCCCGAAGAGGAGTTGAAGCGCGGCTGGATGGACGAAGTCGGGGCGTGACGGCCGCGTGAATTTCGCGCCGTTGGACTGAACCGCACGCTTTCCCCTATAGTTCGCGCGATGCAACCGCACGTCCTCCGGCTCGCCCAAACACTCTGGGACTACCACCACCTGAATCACCGGCTGAAGAAGTCGGACGCCTTGCTCGTCCTCTGTAGCCACGACGTGGCCGTGGCCGAGCGCGGCGCCGCGCTCTGGCTCGAAGGCTGGGCGCCGCTGCTCATCTTCTCCGGGGGCCTGGGCGCCATCACGAGCCGGATGTGGAGCGAGCCGGAGGCCGACCAGTTCGCGGGCGTGGCGCGGCGCATGGGCGTGCCCGCCGAGAGCATCCTCGTCGAGAACCGTTCGACGAACACGGGCGAGAACGTCGTCTTCACGCGCCGCCTGCTCGAAGAGCGCGGCCTCGACCCCGAGAGCTTCATCCTCGTCCAGAAGCCCTACATGGAGCGCCGCGCCTACGCCACCTTCCGCCGGTTCTGGCCCGAGAAGGAGGCCGTCGTCACCTCGCCGCAGGCGGCGCTGGGCGAGTACCTTGAGCGGTACACCAACCCCGGACTGACGAAGGACGACGTGATAAGCATCATGGTCGGCGACCTCCAGCGGATAAAGCTCTACCCGGCGCGCGGCTTTCAGGTGGCGCAGGAGATTCCCGACGACGTGTGGGCGGCCTACGAGGAGTTGGTCGCGGCCGGCTACGACCGCCACCTCATTTCATAAACGAAGGGCTATCGAACATGGCTGACGCGAGGATTGCGGGCACGGGCTCGTACGTGCCGGAGAAGGTTTTGACCAACGCCGACCTGAGCCGGACGCTCGGCGAGGACATCGACGACTTCGTCTCGAACGTCGTCGGCATCCGCGAGCGCCGCGTCTGCTCTCCGGATGAGAGCGCCGCCGACCTCGCCACCGAGGCCGCGCGGCGCGCGCTCGAAGACGCGGGAGTGGCCGCCGAAGACGTGGACCTCATCGTGCTCGCCACCGACACGCC
This sequence comes from Pyrinomonadaceae bacterium, assembly GCA_035941045.1. GTDB lineage: Bacteria > Acidobacteriota > Blastocatellia > Pyrinomonadales > Pyrinomonadaceae > QHXN01. Next base: position 94,611 of record DASZEK010000035.1, read on the forward strand.
CGAGTACATCTCGCCGGCCACGTCGGTCGTCGTCCAGCACCGCCTGGGCGCGCGCCGCGCCGGCACCTTCGACGTGAACTGCGCCTGCGCCGGCTTCGTCACCGCGCTCGACGCGGCCGCGAAGTACGTCGTCGCCGACCCTTCTTATAAGAACGTGCTGGTCGTCGGCGTCTACGCCATGAGCAAGTTCATCGACTGGGCGGAGAAGAAGACGGCGACCATCTTCGCCGACGGCGCGGGCGCCGTGCTGCTCCAAGCGACGGAAGAGGGGCCGGGCTTCCTCGCCTCCCGACTCGTCGCCGACGGCAGCTACCACGGCCACATGGGCATCTACGCGGGCGGGACGCGGATGCCGATTACGGAGGAGGTTTTAAGCGAGGGGCGCTTCACGAAAGTCCGCTTCGTGCAGAAGTACCCGCCCGAGGTGAACGTCGAGGGCTGGCCGCGAATCGTCGGCGAGGTGCTCGAAAAGGCGGGCCTGCGTCTGGACGACGTGGCGCTCTTCCTCTTCACTCAAGTCAACCTCAGCACCATCGTCGAAGTGATGAAGCGTTTGGAGCTTCCCTGGGAGCGCACGCACACCGTCATGCAGAAGTGGGGCTACACGGGCTCGGCCTGCATCCCGATGGTCTTGGACGACGCCGTGCGCGAAGGGAAGTTAAAGCGCGGCGACATCGTCGTCATGTGCGCCTCCGGCGGCGGCCTCAACATGGCTTGCGCGGCGTTCCGGTTCTAGGTCGCATGAGATACCCGAACATTTACTCTCTGTTCAGCGAGCAGGTCGGCCGCTACGGCGGGCGCGAGGCGTTTTACGTGCGGCGTGGCGACGCGTGGGAGGGGATTACTTGGGAGGGCTTCGGGCGCGAGGCCGTCGAGTTCGCGTGCGCGTTGGCGGCCGCGGGGCTCGCGCCGGGCGGGAAGGTGTGCGTGCTAATGGGCAATCGGCCCGAGTGGCCCGTGGCCGACGTGGGAACCATCACGGCGGGCGGCGTGTGCGTCGGGCTCTACCCGACCAGCTCGGCCGAACAGTGCCGCTACATCATCAACCACTCGGACGCCGAGGTCGTGCTTGCGGACACGCCCGCGCAGCTCGACAAAATCCTGCGAGCGCGCGCGGAGCTGCCGAAGGTCAGGACGCTCGTCGTGTCGGACGAGACGGCGGCGCGCGACGGCGTCGTAAGCTACCGCGAGTTTTTAGAGACGGGGCGGCGCGCGCGTGAAAGGTTCGAGCCGGAGCTTGCGCGCAGGGCGCGGGCGGCGGGCGCGGACGAGACGGTCATCATGGTCTACACGTCGGGGACGACCGGGTTGCCGAAGGGCGCGTGCCTGAGCCACCGCTACGTGCTCGGCAGCGTCGAGTCCTTGCAGGGGACCGTCCCGCTCGGCGAAGGGGACGCGGCCTTCTCTTATCTGCCCTACTGCCACGTCGCCGAGCGCATCTCCGGCCTGTACACGCGCATGTACGCGGGCGCCGCCACCTACTTCGTTGACGACCCCGCGAAGCTCTGGGACTACATGCTCGAAGTCGGCCCCACCGTCTTCGCCAGCCTCCCGCGCTTCTTCGAGAAGATTCACGCGCGCGTCGTCTCTGATTTGAGCGCGGCCCCGCCCGAGGAGCGGCGGCACTTTGAAAGGGTGCTCGACTTGGGCCGCGAGATGAGCCGGCTGCGTCAGGCGCGCGAAGAGATTCCCGATGGGCTGAGGGAGAATTTTGAGAGAGAGGCCGGCCCCGCGGTCGAAAGGGTGAAAGGCTACTTCGGCGGACGCGTACGCTTGGCGACTTCGGGCGGCGCGCCGCTGCTGCCCGAGGTCGCCGAGTTCTTCGACGCCTTCGGCCTGCCAATCCTTCAGGCGTACGGGCTGACGGAGAACGTCTGCGTCGCCTTCAACCGCCCCGACAACTACAAGTTCGGCACCGTCGGCCCGCCGATGCCGGGTTGCGACGTGAAGCTCGCCGCCGACGGCGAAATCCTCGTCCGGAGCGAGATGATGTTCGGCGGCTACTACAAGGAGCCCGAGAAGACCGCCGAGATGTTCGACGCCGACGGGTGGCTTTTGACCGGCGACCTCGGCGAGATGGACGCCGAAGACTTTCTAAAAATCACGGGCCGCAAGAAGGAAATCATCGTCACCTCGACGGGCAAGAACGTCGCGCCCGCCCTCGTCGAGAACATGCTCAAGGAGCACCACCTCATCAGCCACGCCCTCGTCCACGGCGACGGCAAGAGCTACCTCGTCGCGCTCATCACGCTCAACCCCTTAGAGACGGAGGCCCACGCCCGCGCGCACCGGATAGACTACGAAGACTTCGCCGACCTGACCCGCAAGCCCGAGATTGTTTCTCTCGTCGCGGGCATCGTCGCGGGCGTCAACGCGCGCGTCTCCTCGACCGAGGCCGTCAAGCGGTTCGCCGTCCTCGACCGCGACCTGAGCGTCGAGGCCGACGAGGTCACGCCCACCATGAAGGTCAAGCGCAAGGTCGTCGCCGAGCGTTACAAGCAGTTGTTGGAATCTTTATACGCGAAAGAAGGAGCACGGACTTGGACTTGAAACCCGGCGACACGGCCGAGATTACGAAGACCGTCACGGACGACGACATCCGAAAGTTCGCCGACCTCATCGGCGACGACAACAGCGTCCACCTCGACGACGAGTACGCCGCCAAGACGCGCTTCGGCCGCCGCATCGCGCACGGCATGATCGGCGCCTCGCTCGTCTCGGCCGTGCTGGGGACGCGCCTGCCCGGCCCCGGCACCATCTACCTCAGCCAGACTCTCAAATTCACCGCGCCCGTCTACCCCGGCGACGAGGTCACGGCGCGCGCCACCGTCAAGAATGTGAAAGAGGGCAAGCCCGTCGTCACGCTTGAGACGGTCTGCAAGAACCAGCGCGGCGAGACGGTGCTCACGGGCGAGGCCGTCGTGCTGGTCGAACAAGTCGGCTGACTTCCGCTATCATCCACGACGCTATGCGCGAGCGATTCTTCTTAGACCCGAAGGAGAACATCCTCTTCATAGACTTCGCCGGCCTCCGCATCGAGAGCCGCGCGCAGGTCGAGGAGATGGCGCGCATCGTCGAAGAGTCTGTCGAAAGGCACGGCCGCCGCGTCTACGCCGTCGTCAACTACGAGGGGACGGAGGTGGCGCCCGAGATAGTCGAGTTCTACGGCGAGCGCATCCGCGAGCTTCAGGCGCGCTACGCCATCTCGACCGTGCGCTACTCTTCGAGCGGCCTGACGCGCTCCGTGCTGCGCTACCTCGGCGCGGCCGTCGATTTAGAGTCCAACGCCTTCACCACCCGCGAGGAAGCCATCCGCGCCATCCGCGAGTCAGAGCGCCGCGCCCCGACGCGCGAGCCGCTCCCCTTGTGGCGGATGCTCCACCCGCGCCGCAGCCTGCTCGGCAAACTCTCGCTCGCGTGGCTCGCCGGCCTCTGCGCCGCCGCGATAGTCTACGCCGCCGGCTCGGCCCTGATGGGCGGCGCGTCATCGTCTAAATCACTTCACATCTTCACGCCGCTCGCGGCCGTCCTCGTCGGCGCCGCCTCGTCGGGCGTCGTCCTCTACCTGTACGTCATCCGACCGCTCGGCCGGATGGAGTCCTTGGCGCGCAGCCTCCTGCTCGGCGGCGCGTTCGAGCCGGTCGAAGTCAAAGGCGAGGACGAGACGGCGCGGCTCGCACGCGTCCTCAACGAGACGGCGGGCCAACTGCGCCGGGACATCGACCGCCTGAGCGGCCTCTACCACATCTCCCTGATGATGGGGACGGGGACGGAGCTCAGCCGCCTCTGCGAGCTGCTGACGCGCAAGACGGCCCGGCTCCTCGGCGCCGAGATGTGCGCCATCATGCTCTGCGACGAGCAGCGGCAGAGGCTCTACGCGCAGCTCCCGGCCTACGGCGTCGGCGACGACGACGCGCGCCTGCTATCGACCGGCCTCGGCGCGCGGGCCATCGCCGCCCGCGTCTTTCACGGCGGCGAGCCCTACATGGCGAACGAAGTCCCGGCCGGTGCGCTCTGGAGCGAAGACGGGGGGCGACGTGAAAGCACTCCCGGCGTGCGCGCCGTGCTCGCCGTCCCCTTGCGCGCGGGCGAACAGAGTCTTGGAACGCTCCTCGTCATGAACAAGGAGGGCGGCTTCGTCGAGGAGGACAAGCAGCTCGTCACCATCTTCGCCTCGCAGGCCGCGCACCTCGTCGCGGGCGCGCAGCTCTTCGAGCGCGTCCGCCGCGCCGAGCAGATGGCCGCCGTCGGCGAGATGGTGGCCGGCGTCGCGCACGAGGTTAGAAACCCCCTCTGCGGCATCACGACGACTCTGAGCGCGCTCGCCCGCCGCCTCGAAGACCGCGAGGAGGTGCGCCCCTTCGTCGATGTCATCATGGCCGAGGCCGGCCACCTGAATCACCTGATGGAGCAGTTGCTTGAGCACGGCCGCCCCGCCCGCCCCGACGCGGCCCTTGCCGACTTGGGCCAACTCATCCGCGAGGTCGTCGGCGAGTGGGGCGCGCAGGCGAAGGCGAGAGGCGTTGCGCTCGACTTCGAGTGCGCGGGCGACCTGCCCGGCCTCGCGCTCGACCGGCGCAAGATGCACGGCGTCTTCGTCAACCTCATCGACAACGCGCTGCAACACACGCCCGAGGGCGGGCGGGTTCGAGTCTCCGTCGCGCCGCCGGGGCCGACGCGCGAAGTCCGCATCGAAGTCAGCGACACCGGCGCCGGCATCGCGCCCGACAGGCTGCCGCGCATCTTCGACCCCTTCTACACGACGCGCACCGCCGGGACGGGCCTCGGCCTCGCCATCGTCCAGAAGACCATCCACGACCACGGCGGCACCATCACCGCCCGCAGCGAGATGGGAAGGGGCACGGCCTTCCGTATCACTCTGCCGCTCGCGTCGGAAGCCAATGGGAACGAAAGAAAAAATCCTCGTCGTTGACGACCAGCCCTCGGTCCGCTTCGGCCTGCGCAGCCTGCTCGAAGGCGAGGGCTACCGCGTCTCGGAGGCCGAGACGGGCGCGCGCGGCCTCGCCGTCATGACGGAGAACGCGCCGCAGCTCGTCCTCCTCGATTTGCGCCTGCCCGACGCCGACGGCCTCGACCTCCTCCCCCGCATCAAGGCCATCGACGACGACGTGCCCGTCATCATCCTCACCGCCCACGGCACCATCGAGACGGCCATCCGCGCGCTGAAGGAGGGCGCCGAAAACTTTCTCACCAAGCCCTTCGACGCCGACGGCCTCCTCATCCTCGTCGCCAAGACGTTGGAGCAGAGCCGCGCCCGCCGCGAGCGCCTGCTCGTCGGGCTCGCCCAGGACCGCGCCGCCGCCGAATACTTCATCGGCCGCAGCGAAGCCAGCCTTCGCGCGCACCACGCCGTCGAACGACTCGCCCACTCCGACACCACCATCCTCCTGCAAGGCGAGACGGGCACCGGCAAGGGCATGATGGCGCAGCTCGTCCACCGCCTGAGCCCGCGCGCCGAAAAACCCTTCGTCACCATCAACTGCGCGGGGTTGAACCGCGAGCTTTTAGAGTCGGAATTATTCGGCCACGAGAAGGGCGGCTTCACCGGCGCCGTCGCGAGCAAGCCGGGCCTCTTCGAGCTGGCGCACGAGGGCACGCTCTTCTTCGACGAGGTGGCCGAGATGGAGCCCTCGATTCAGGCGAAGGTCTTGAACGTGCTTGAGCAGAAGAAATTCCGCCGGGTCGGCGGCGTGCAGGAGAAGGAGGTGGACGTGCGTCTGGTCGCCGCCACCAACAAGAACTTGCAGGGCGAAATCAAGCGCGGGCGCTTCCGCGAAGACCTCTTCTACCGCCTGAGCGTGATGCCTCTCACGCTCCCCCCCTTGCGCGAGCGCCGCGAAGACATCATGCCCCTGGTCGAGCACTTCGTCGGCCGCTTCAACCAGAAGCTGAACCGCCGCGTCCAGGGCGTCACGCCGAAGGCCGAGGCCGTGCTGCTCGCCTACAACTGGCCCGGCAACATCCGCGAAGTTCGCAACGTCGTCGAGCGCGCCGTCATCCTCTGCTCCGGCGACCTCGTCCACGCCGGAGACCTCCCCCTCGGCGGCCAGCAACCCTGGCCCCCCGCCGCCCGCGAAGACGAAGAACACTTCCTCTCGCTCGACGAGCTGGAATCGCTCCACGTCCGCCGCATCCTCGACGCCACCGGCGGCAACCTCACCCGCGCCGCCGAAATCCTCGGCGTCACCCGCACCACCCTCTACAACAAGATTCGCAAGTACAACCTCGACCCCGCGCTCTGAAGCAGTCTACGTCCGTGCGAATCTGACTCGCGTCTCCGTGACCACGACGAATCTGTCAGCCAACCTGTCCGCGTACCCTTCGAGCAACCGCCGAAGGACTTCAATCTTATTGGCGGCGCGCTCGTCTTCGAGCCGCATAAAAATGACGCCCAGGTGGGGGCGCCGCTCGCGGTAGACCTTCTCGCCTAAATCCTTGTCGTTCGTAATCAGAATCCGATTCTCGTCGTAGGCTTTCCGAATCAACTCATCGTCTTCCGTCCCGCGGGCTTCATCGAACACGGAAAAGGTTTCATGCCCCTGACAGCGCAGCCACGACGCGACTTGAGGCCCCGCGCATTCGTCCACGAGGAAGCGCACTCACGCGGTCTCCACCATCAGGGGCATGAAATCGGTTTCCCCGAGCGACTTCGTGGCGAATAGAAAACAAGCCTGAATGTCTTCGGGCTTGAGCCCCTGATACTCCTCCAGAATTTCTTCGGGCGCGGCCCCGTGGGCGAGCAGGTTGAGGACATACTCCACGGTCAGGCGCGTGCCCCTGATGACGGGCTTCCCGGCCATCACTTTAGGATTAAGAGTGATGCGTTCGAGCAGCTCTCGATCTTTCATTCCCCGCCCCTCCCGCCCAATTCTCGCATAGCCGTCGGTATTACCCGAAGTCATTAACGCCCTCGTCACGCTTCGGGGTCGCTCACGGTTCTCTGACGAGCGTGCCCTCGACGCGCGGGGCGCCGTTGGGGGGGACTCGGACGAGGATGATTCCGTAGTTGCGCTTGTTGGTGAAATCGTGGTGCTCGTAGGAGTAGCTGCCGGTGATTTGCTGCTCCGACTCGGTGAGGATGAGCAGCCCGAGGAAGGCGTGCCACTTGGGCGGGATGTTCGTGATGGGGCTGGTGATTAATTGTTTGAAGACGGTCTCGTCTTCGTGCAGGATGTCCGTGTGCCCGCCGACGTGAACGTCGCCGCCGACGACCAGCAATTCCCTCTGCCCCGGCGCGGCGTCCTTCCACTTGCGCAGCTCGCGAATCATCTCGACCTGTTCTTTGTTGTGCAGCGGGTGCGACCAGTGGTCGAACAAGTCGTCGGCGGCGGCGGTGCCGAACTCGGTGATGTGAGAGCCGAGGTAGACGAGCGGGACGGAGGTCACGACTATCAGGGCGCGCACGGCCGAGAACGCGCCGCCCACGCCCAGCGCCGCCACGATGTTCTCCCACTGTCGCGTGCCGAGGTAGGGTCTGGCCGCGTCCCTCCCGAACGAGCGGCCGCCCCGCTGGTCTACGAAGAGCACGCCTATCTGGCCCCAGACGTGGAAGTGCTCTTCGGCGTCCGAGTGAGGTGGGTCTTCCCACAACTGTCTTTGGTATTCCCTGTAGACCTGCCGGGCCAGAGTCCCGATGCGGAACTCGACCGAGTCGGGGTCGGAGTCTTCGCGCCGGCTCCCCCAGTCGTCTCGTATCTCGTGGTCGTCCCAGATCATCAGGTTGGAGACGTTGGCGAGCACGTCGCGGGTGGACGGCTCTGACCACCAGACGCGGTACAGCCTGCGGTAGGCTTCGAGAATCTGCTCGTCCTGCGCCGCCTTGGTCTTGGGCTCTTTGCCGCGGATGATCTTCAGCGCCCTGGCGAACGTGGCGTCGCCATATATCTGGTCGCCGAGGTGGAGCAGGAGGTCAACGTCGCCGGGGATGACGTAACGGTCCCTCAGGTCGGCCCACAGGTTGGCCTCGCCGCGCCGGCCCAGGAAGTCGCAACTGACGGCCGCCACGTTCAAGCGGTCCGCGTTGGCCTTGAAAGTCCTCACGCGCCCCTTCGGGTGGCCGGCGGCGACGCCTTTGAAGGCGAGCTGGTATTCCGTCTCCGGCGACAGCCCTTGCAGCTTGAACACGGAAGGGCGGTCCTTCGTGAAGCTGACCGTTTGAGTCACGACGTTCTTGTTGGGGTCCGTCGCCTCGCAAGTGACCTGAACGCTGCTGTCCACTTCGACCAGAATCCTGGCCGTCGTGTCCGTCACCTCGCCGACGACGGGGCCGACAGTAATCTTCGCCATGACTTTCTCCTTGGGGCGGGGGTCGGGGTGTAACGCTGCCGGTCAAGAGCCCGAGCCGGGTTGTTGCGTGCGGCGGGAGGCTTCGCGAAGGCGCAGGGAATATATGCGCCGGCCGCGTCGGGTGTCAACGGCCAGATGCTCGGCCCTCAAGCGCGCCGTCAACGGAGAGCTTGCCGGCGCCGTGCAGCAGGAGGAAGCAGGCCGCGGCCAGCATCATCAGGGCGGGGAACGTGTTCGGGTAGGCGTCGCCGACGTGCGCGATGACGAGGGCGGCGATGAAATTGATGACCATCACCGCCGCCGCGTACCGCGTCCAAAGGCCCACGATGAAGAGGCCGCCGCAGATGAACTGCGCGTAGGCCGAGAGGAAGGCCGAGAACAAGGGGAAAGGCACCTTGTGCGCGGCGAGGAAGGCGGCGAACTCTTCCATGCGCGCGTAGCTGAAGACGTTGTCCTGCGTGCCGTAGACGAGGTGAAAGCCGACGGCGAGCCGCACGAAGATGACGCCGTACTCTTTATACTTTTCGAGACCCGAGAGCTTCAGCATTTGGTTATCTCCGCGAGGCTTCAATTGAGGTCGCGCGTCGTCCTCTCGGCCGCGCTCGGGACGGCGGAGAGTTCGCCGGAGACGGGCCTGGCGAAGATGTCGCCGACCGTCACGCGCCGCGGCGGAAGCTCGGCGACTTTCTCCGGGGCCGCGTTCGACTCGTCCGGCCCCTTCCGGCGGCGGCGGATTTGCCGCGCGTGCAGCACGTCGGCGAGGCCCCTGCCGAAAAAGTAGAACGCCGGGATTAAGAGGAACAGCCAGAGGAGGCTGCCGGGGGCGGTGTGCGTCGCGCTCAGGATGACGGCCACCATGAAGAAGCCGTCGCCGACGATGACGCTGCCGATGCCGTCGGCCGTCAACTCGTCCGGGTCTTTCGACTTCACTTCGGGCGGACGATTTCGCCTGACCGGCGCGCGCCGTCCGCGCCCGAGCACGTCCCCGCAACCGCGGCAGAAACTAACGCCCTCGTCGTTCGGACTCCCGCACTTCGCGCAAAACATAACGCCCGCCCTCCTGAAAATTTCCTACGCCGAAAGACGCCGCCGAGTTCGCGTAAGGCGCCTGATGTCTGAATTACGACCGGCGCCGGGCGAAAGCCAAACGAGCAGAATCGAAGGGACGATGATGAGAAACATTCAGTCCGAACATCCGGTCGAATGAGTATTGGGCGTCGCTGTCGGTTTGATACTTCAATGTTGGCTCACTATGCGCCCGACACCAGGCATCTATTTAAACACGTCACGGGTAAACTGTATTACGTTGCCCGGCAACGCGGCGTCAAGGCGGTGAGCAACTACGACCTGCTCATCCGCGTTCCGACACTTGACAAGGATGTATGTGCATTTACGCGGGGCTTCAAGTGAGTCTTGCATCGCACCCAGCGGCATCTTCACGCGCCCCCCGAACGCGGGGGCATAGATGCCCGTGACATAAAAAGGTCTGCCAAACAGCGTCAGCTGGTCCCCGACGCTGAGCTTATTATCGCGCGCCTTAATTTCATCAATCATAACTTCCCCGTCGCTCCGTGATGGACGCCCCGAGATAATACTCAAGTGGTTCATTGCCGCGTATGGCGTCCAATCTACGCCCTCGACCTGCTCGATACCGACACCCGTAGTCCGCATGGTGGGATAAGTGATTACGGGGACTGCAGCTTCGACGCCCTCGACTTTCAGGATTTCATCGGCGTATTTGACGCTAAGGCTTGCCGGTAAAGTAATCATTGATTCGGCACTAAACACACGCCCGAAAATAATTTCGGCCCGCGCATTTGTAGGTTCAGTCGGCCGGGTAGAATTCCGGTAGGCGGTAATAACCAATATCACGCTAATAATTAACAGGAACCCCAAACCGCCGGTGAGCAACACGCCTCGGCGCCGGTGTAGCTTTGATTGAGTCAAGGCCGTCGCCGGTCGCGAAGGGGTGCTTAATGATTGTGCTCCAGCCTGAGACGTGAGTGGCGAGGCGGACGGCGTCGGCAACCGAAGAGATCCCACGGATTTAACAGCCGAGCCTTGGGGGCGGGTGCTTCCTGTAAGTAAAGGGGGACGGCTGTCCTCATCCGACAAGTCGTCAATCAGTTCTTTAAGCCTGATTTCATACTCCGAATCGTTGCGAAAGTCAGCATACCGATGGTCCCGCAGGTGTGCCGGAGTTGCTGTGCCTTCTCGGAAAATGCCGATTAGGCGCATTTTTTCGCCGGCAATTCTCTTTGACGTTGCCATCTGCATCTCGAATTTAACCGCGCCGCCTTCACCCTTTGGCGCTTCGACCGCCGCAATCGATCTTGTGGTCATAATAAATAAAACAGCATCAGCCTCGTTGATTTTCGAGGTCATATAATCAGTGAAAGAATCGCCTAGCCGCACCTCCCACCTGTCAAGTTTGGCGTCAATACCGGCGGCCCTCAGATCAGTCGCGAATTTTTTAACCCACTCGTTATGAGCATCATCTTCCCATTTATAAGATATGAAGACCTTGAGTGTGGGTTTATCCATCTCAATAACCTCTGTGCTGCATTACCATAATTAAACCTCACCCATAGTGTCAGAAGGCTGGGGCGGCCGAACAATGGCTGAACCGCTGTCGGCGGCCTAATCGCGGGGCGTGAGGCCGTAGTGATGCGCGCGGAATATATGCGGGGGCGGCGTGAGTGTCAACGGCCGGATTGGAATATTTTCCGCCCCACAATCTTCTCCGCAGCCCGTGTGAATCAGCCGCATTCAATGACACCTTGCCCACACTCGAAAGCAGCGTGGCTGCAAGACGAGATGCACTCCCGGTGTCTAAAGACTGAGCACCGTCCAAAGCGGGTGTCTAAATTTTAAGCGGCCGGCGGCGCGGGTGGCGGCGAATTGTTCAAGGCTTTGATAAATCCCGGCCGGCGTCCGGGGTGGCGCGGCATTTGCCGTGTGTTCGGGTCGCAGTCACGCCGGGGCGGTTTTCACTCGACAGCAATTTACGCCCGGAAGGCCCGAAGCCTCAACCCGCAAGCACGCCTAATCTCGACGGAGGAGAGAAGTGATGATTAAGAAACTGTTCGCGCCCTCAGCGGCCGCGTGTCTGTCGGCCCTCATCTTCTGCGCGGTCGCGCTCGGGCAGAGCCAGACGACGGGCCGCATCGGCGGCACCGTGACGGACCAGAACGGCGCGGCGGTCGCCGGGGCCGAGGTCACGGTCGCCAGCCGCGCCACCGGCGAAGAGCGCAAGGTCGTCACCGACGAGTCGGGCGTCTACATCATCTCGCTCCTCCCGCCGGGCGAGTACCGCGTCACGGTCGCCGCCGCGAACTTCAAGAAAGCCGTCTTCGAGTCGGTCCGCGTCGCCATCACCGAGACGGCCACCGTTGACGCCGAGCTACAGGTCGGCGCGCTCACCGACGAGACGGTCGTCGTCAGCGCCGCCGCCGCGGCCTTACAGACCGAGGCCCCCGCGCTCGGCCGCGTCGTGGACGCCCGCGCCGTGGCGGAACTGCCGCTCGCCACGCGCAACTTCACACAGATACTCAGCCTCTCGCCGGGGACGGCCACCTACCTCCCCGACAACACGGCCGTCGGGCGCAACTCGCAGAACATCTCCGTCAACGGCGCGCGCGTCACCAACAACAACTTCCAGATTAACGGCATTGACGCCAACTCGATGGGCACCAACTCCGCGCCCTCGCTCTCCGTGCCCGCGCCCGAGACGATTCAGGAGTTCAAGGTCCAGACTTCTCTTTACGACGCCACCTTCGGCCGCTCCGGCGGCGGCAACGTGCAGGCCGTCACCAAGTCCGGCACCAACGAGTTCCACGGCTCGCTCTACGAGTTCTTCCGCAACGACGCGCTCAACGCCAACAACCCGTTCCTAAAGGCGGCGGGCGTCCGCCGCCCCGTCTTGAAGCGCAACGTCTTCGGCGGCCTCATCGGCGGCCCCGTCCGGAAAGACCGCGCCTTCTTCTTCGCCTCCTACCAAGGCACGCGCGAGCGCAACGGCGCCTCCATCATCAACAGCCTCTCCTCCAACGTCCTCGTTGACCCGCGCCTGACGAACGACCGCTCCGAGGCGACGCTGCGCACTGCCTTCGGCCTCGCCTCGATTAACCCGACCGCGCTCGCGCTCCTCAACGCGCGCCTCCCCTCCGGCGACTTCCTCATCCCGACGCCGCAGCCCGGCACCGGCGGGCGCTACTCGGGCTCGACCCCCTCGACTTTTGAAGAGAACCAGTTCAACGCCAACTTCGACTACAAGCTCGGCGGCGCCGACACGCTCTCCGTCAAGTACTTCCACTCGAACGCGCCGCAGACGCTCGTCCTCCCCAGCTTCCTCGGCGGCGGCCCGAACGTGCCCGGCTTCGGCAACTTCCAGCAGAACAACAACCGCCTGCTCTCGGGCCAGTACGTCCACCTCTTCAGCCCGACCGTCATCAACGAGCTGCGCGCCGGCTACAGCTTCATCCGCGTTGACGCCACGCCGCAGGAGCCCGTCAACGACTCGCAGATAGGCATCACGCGCGCCAACTCCAACGTCTTCCCCGGCCTCGGCCTCATCCGCATCGCCCCGGCCGCGGGCGGCGTCGTCATCGGCACCTCGCCGACGATTGACGTGCAGGCCGTCTCGCCCGCGACCACGCTGGCCGACACGCTCTCCATCACCCGCGGCACGCACAACCTCCGCCTCGGCGGCGAGTTCCGCTACAACGAGAACAACTACACCCTCAACTTCTTCAAGCGCGGCCAAATCGACTTCCTCAGCTTTACCAACTTCCTGCAAGGCAACGCCTTCGTCTCCGTCTTCGGCAGCGGCATCGGCGACCGCTCCTTGCGCGCCCACGACTACAACCTCTTCATCCAGGACGACTGGAAGGTGACGCCGAAGCTCACGCTCAACCTCGGCCTCCGCTACGAGCTTGACCTGCCGCCCTACGACACGCGCGGACGCATCGCCACCTTCGACCCCGCGCTCTACAACCCGGCGCAGCTCGCCAACACCGGCAGCGGCTTCGTGCAGGCCGGCAACGTCATCTCGCAATACGACCTCGCGGGCGTCCCCAACGTTGACAAGCGCGTCCTCTACAGCAAAGACCCCAACAACTTCGCCCCGCGCGTCGGCTTCGCCTACTCGCCGCTCGACTCGGGGCGCATGGTCGTGCGCGGCGGCTACGGCATCTTCTACTCGCGGACCTCTTTCCAGTACATCACCCTCAACGTCATCGCGCCGCCCACCTACGTCTTCGGCGCGCGCGTCGCCACCGTCACCGAGCCCGGCTTCATCCCCTTCTCGAACCCCTTCTTCCCCGCGCCCGCGCAGGGCGCCTTCCCGACCTTCGTCCCGACCGTGGCTCTTTCCGGCACGCTCTTCGACCGCAACATCCGCACGCCCTACTTGCAGCAGTACAACGCCAGCGTCCAGTACGAGCTGTTCAGGGACTACGTCTTCGAGGCCGCCTACGTCGGCACGCGCGGCGTCAACCTCTTCCGCCAGCTCGCCATCAATCAGGCGCGGCTCGCCTCGCCGACGGCGCCCGTCGTCAACCACGTGACCGGCGCCGTGATTACGACGAACACGCCCGCGAACGCCGCCCTGCGCGCGCCGATTCAGGGCGCGGGCGTCAACAACTTCTTCCAGAACCAGTCGAGCGCGCAGTCCTCCTACAACTCCATGCAGTTGAACCTGACGAAGCGGTTCGCGAACGGCTTGCAGTTCCTCGCCTCTTACACGTGGGCCAAGTCCATCGACAACGCCTCGGGGCAGGGCGGCGGCGCGGGCGTCGGCGGCGTGGTCAACCCCGGCGCCGTCGGCGAGTCGAGCGGCGTCCTCGGCAACCAGCGCGACAACCGCGCCAACCGCGGCGTCTCCGACTTCGACCGCCCCCACCGCTTCGTCTTCAGCGGCGTCTACGAGCTGCCGCGCCTCGTCTCGCCCGAGGGCTCGTGGCTCGCGCGCGGCGTCCTGAACAACTGGCAGCTCGGCGGCATCTACACCGTGATGTCGGGCCTGCCCGTTGACATCGTGGACACGGGCGCGGCCTCCTTCTACGGCCTCTCGGGCGGCAGCGCCGCGCTCGCGCGCCCCAACCTCGTCGGCGACCCCTTCAGCAACATCCCCGCCGGCTACGCCTTCAACCCCTTCGCCTTCGCGCGCCCCGTCGTCGCGGCCGGGCAGGTCATCCCCAGCTCCGGCGGGACGGCCGTCGCGGGCGCCGCCGGGACGGATTTCGGCAACGTCGGCCGCAACATCCTGCGCGGCCCGCGCCAGTCGAACCTCGACTTCTCCGTCTTCAAGCGGTTCCCCTTCGGCGAGGCGCGCGCGGTCGAGTTCCGCACCGAGTTCTTCAACCTGACGAACCACGTCAACTTCGCCAACCCCATCAGCGACCTCAACGCCGTCGCGGCCTCGGGCGGCACGCTCGACGCCGCGGGCCGCGTCGTCACGCCCGGCTCCTTCGGCCGCATCATCTCGGCCAGCAACAACCCGCGGCTGATTCAGTTCGCGCTCAAGCTCAACTTCTAAAAAGGTGTCGGGTGTCGGGCGTCGGGTGTCGGGGTAGAACCCGCCTCCACCCGACGCCCGACGCCCGACACCCGACACCCCCGGAGGTTGGGATGATCGTCAGAGACTGGATGCGGCGCCGCGCCGTGATGACGCCTGAGAAGGCGGCGGTCGTGGACGCGGACAGCGGCGCGCGGCTGACTTATAAAGATTTGGACGAGCGCGCTACGCGGCTCGCCAACTACCTGCGCGGGGCGTGCGGCGTGCGCGAGGGCGAGCGCCTGGCGGTGCTTTCGCTCAACCGGACGGAAGTCTTGGAAGCCTTCTTCGCGGCGGCCAAGCTGACGGCCGTCCTCGTCCCCTTAAACCACCGCCTCACCTTGCCGGAGCTGCAATACATCCTCGAAGACTGCGAGCCGCGCGTCCTGCTCTACGAGCCCGAGTTCGCCTCGGCGGCCGCGCGCCTCTCAGACCAAACCGCCGTCCGCCACGCCATCGCCTTCGGCGCCGCCGAAGGAGCGGACGGCACAGGCTCGCCTTACGAGCGCGCCCTGCGTTCGGCCCCCGCCGACCCCGTCGAGGTCGAGGACTTCGACCCCGAGTCTCCGGCCCTCATCATCTACACGTCGGGGACGACGGGCAGGCCGAAGGGCGCGATGCTGTCTCACCGGATGCTGACGTGGAACTCCATCAACACAGGGATAGGGTGGGACATCACCAGCGCCGACGTGACGACCGTCAACGCGCCGCTCTTCCACACGGGCGGCTTCAACGTCCTGACGCTGCCGCTGCTGCACGTCGGCGGCACCGTCGTCATGATGCGCGGCTTCGACCCCGACGAGGCCCTGCGCTGCATCGAGGAGCACCGCTGCACCATCTTCTTCGGCGTCCCCACCATGTTCCAGATGATGCTTGAGTCGCCGCGCTTCGAGGCGACCGACCTCTCGTCGCTTCGCTACTTCATCTCGGGCGGCGCCCCTTGCCCCGTCCCGCTCATCGAGGCTTACCAGCGCAAGGGCGTGGCCTTCACCCAAGGCTACGGGCTGACGGAGGTGGGGCCGAACTGCTTCAAACTCGGGCTCGAAGACGCCGTCCGCAAGGCCGGCTCCATCGGCTTCCCCTCCTTCCACAGCGAGGCGCGGCTCGTCGACGAGAAGGGGCGCGACGTGGCGCGCGGACGCGTCGGCGAGCTGATTTTAAAGGGCGGGCACGTCTGCTCGGGCTACTGGCGCAACGCCGAGGCCACGCGCGCCGCCATCTCCGACGGGTGGTTCTACACGGGCGACCTCGCGCGGCAGGACGAGGACGGCTACTTTTACATCGTCGGCCGCGCCAAGGATTTGATAATCTCGGGCGGCGAGAACATCTACCCGGCCGAGGTCGAAGCCGTCCTGCACTCGCACCCGTCGGTCGCTTCGGCCGCGCTCGTCGGCCTCCCCGACCCGAAGTGGGGCGAGACGCCGGTGGCGGCCGTCGTCGCCCGCCGCGGCTCGCAAATCACGGCCGAGGAGCTTCTGGAGTTTTGCGCCTCGCGCCTCGCGCGCTACAAGATACCGAAGCGCGTCTTCTTCCGCGAAGACTTCCCGCTGCTCGCCTCCGGCAAGGTCTTCAAGCGCGCGCTGCGCGAAGAGCTTCAGAAGGAACTCACGCGCGGCGCCTGACACCCATGAGCACAAAACACGCGCTCGCCGCACTCCTTTTCGTCTTCGCCATGACGACGACCATCCGCGCGCAGGGGCACTGGGTCACGGGCCGCGTCGGACGTGCCGAGGCCGGGCGCAACTACAAGCTCTGGCTCCCGGCCAAGTACACGGCGAAGAGGCCGCTGCCGCTCGTCCTGATGCTGCACGGCTGCACGCAGACGCCGGAAGACTTCGCCGCAGGCACGCGCATGAACTCGCTCGCCGACAAACACGACTTCCTCGTCGTCTACCCCGAGCAGCCGAAGGAGGCTAACCCGCTCAAGTGCTGGAACTGGTTCGCGCCCGAGCACCAGTCACGCGACAAGGGCGAGCCGGCGCTGCTGGCCGACATCGTCCGCGCAATCCAGTCGGCGCACAGGACGGACGCCCGCCGCGTCTACGTCGCGGGCATCTCGGCGGGCGGCGCGATGGCGGTCATCATGGGCGCGGCTTACCCGGACCTGTTCGCCGCCGTCGGCGTCAGCGCCGGCCTCGAATACAAGGCGGCCACGAGCATCCCCGAAGCACTCGCCGCGCAGAAGCAGGGCGGCCCCGACCCGGCTCAACAGGGCCGGCTCGCGTATGAAGCGATGAGGAGCGCGCCCGGCTTCGTCGCACGCGGGAGGCTGATGCCCGTGATAGTCTTCCAAGGCTCGGACGACGGCGCCGTCGCGCCCGTCAACGCCGAGCAGGTCGCCGCCCAGTGGGTCGCGACGAACGACCTGCTCGACGACGGGGCCGACAACAGCAGCGTTGACATCGTCCGCCACGGCGCCGCCGCCGGCTCGGGCGCCCGATTGCACGACTACGAGGTCAACATCTACCGCGACCGTCGGGGCCGGCCCCTCGTCGAGAGGTGGCTCGTCAAGGGCCTGCGCCACGCTTGGTCGGGCGGCTCCGCCGACGGCACCTTCACCGACCCCAAAGGCCCCGACGCCAGCGCCGAGATGTGGCGCTTCTTCTCCGGCTTCAAGCGTTGAAGGGAAAGTCGTCTGAAAATTATGGAGCGTAAAGGGACGACCTACGCGCTGGCGGTGCTGTTCGCCATCAACGCGCTGAACTTCTTCGACCGGCAAATCTTAGGCGCCGTGGCCGAGCCGGTGCGCAAGGAGTGGGGACTGAGCGACGCCGAGTTGGGTTGGCTGGGCACGGCCTTCACGCTCGTCTACGCGGCGGTGGGCGTGCCGCTCGGCCGGCTGACCGACAGCTTCAAGAGGACGCGGCTGCTCGCGGGCGGCGTCTTCGTCTGGAGTTTGTTGACGGCCGTCTCCGGCCTCGTCACGAACTACTGGCAACTGTTCGCCACGCGCCTCGGCGTCGGCGTCGGCGAGGCCAGTTGCGCGCCGGCCGCCACCTCGCTCATCGGCGACCTCTACCCGGCCGAGAAACGTTCCAAGGCGCTCTCCGTCTTCATGCTCGGCCTGCCCGTCGGCATCGCCATCTCTTACGCCGTGTCGGGCCTCGTCGCGCACAGGTACGGCTGGCGCGCGGCCTTCTACGTGGCGGGCCTGCCGGGCCTGGTGTGCGTCCTCGCCGTGCTCTTGATGAAGGAACCGGCGCGCGGCGCGACCGAGTCGCACGCGGTCGGCGCGCGCCGCCGCGAGGGCTCGCCTTACCGCCTCGTGCTGACGACGCCGACGATGTGGTGGATCATCGCGTCGGGCGCCTTGCAGACCTTCAACATGTACGCCATCGGCTCGTTCCTCACGCCGTTCCTGATGCGCTACCACGGCATGGACATCCAGAAGGCGGGCTTCGTGACGATGGTCGTCTTCGGCCTCTCGGGCATCCCCGGCCTCGTCCTCGGCGGCTACGCGGCCGACGCATGGGCGCGGCGGCGCCGCGACGGCCGGATGCTGCTCGGCACGCTCGCGCTCCTCGCCTCGGCGCCGCTCATCTACTTCGCTCTCGAACAGCCGCACGGCGCGACGCTCGCCTTCATCCTCCTCATGGGGACAGGCGTGGCGCTGATGAACATGTACTACTCGACCGTCTACCCCTCAATCCACGACGTGACCGAGCCTTCCTTGCGCGGGACGGCGATGTCGCTCTACTTCTTCGCCATGTACGTGCTCGGCGCGGCGCTCGGGCCGGTGGGGACGGGCCTCGCGAGCGACTACTTCACGGGGCGCGCGGCGCGCGAGGCCGGAGTCGCGGACGCGGCCCAGAAGGCGCTCGAACCCTTCCGCGCCGAGGGCCTGCACGCGGCCATGTACGTCATCCCGGCCTTGGGGCTGTTGCTCACGCTCGTCCTCTTCGCCGGCTCGCGCACCATCAAGGCCGACATGGAAAGACTCGGCCGCTGGATGCGCGGCGGCGACGGGCGCGGGCCCTTAATCGAGCACCCCGAAGAGGCGCTGCCGGAGCCTTTGAAGCAGGAATCCTGACCGGCGTCGGCGGGCTGCGGAGTTTACGGCGAACCCGCGGCGGAGCGCGGGCATCGGACAAGTCGCCACTCTCCCTTCCCGGTTCCGCCCGCCCCGCGGGTTGAAATCAACCGCGGGCCTGTGAAAAACTCCGAGCCCATGACGAGACAGAAAAACAGCATCGCCGCCGCGCTCGCCGCACTCCTCCTGTCCGCCGCCCCCGTGCTCGCGCAGTCGGGCGCCACGCGGCCCCGCCGCGTCGCCCCCACGCAGCCCGCGACGCCGGCCCCGGCCGACACCGCCTCGACGGCCGCGCCCCCGGCCGGCGCCGCCCAGACCGGCACCGTCGCCCAAGCCTTCGCGCTCTACGAGCAGAAGAAGTATGAGGAGGCCGTCCGCGCGGCGCGGGCCGTCACCGACGCCGACCCGAAGAACTCCGACGGCTGGAAGGTCGCGGGCTTCGCCGAAGTCGCGCTCGGCAAATACGCCGAGGGCGCCGCCGACCTCCAGCGCGCGCTCGACCTCCAGCGCGCCGCCAAGGCGGAAGACCCGAACACGGTGAAGGCGCTCGCGCAAGCCTACACGCGCGTCGAGAAATACGCCGAGGCGCTGCCGCTCTTAGTCTCGGCCACCTCGACGGGCACGCCCGACGCGACGCTCCTTTACTTCCGCGGCCTCGCCGAAGCCAACACCGGCAAGGCGGCCGACGCCGAGAAGTCTTTCAACGCCGCCATCAAGGCCGACCCCAAAAACACCGGCTCGCTCTTCTACCTCGGCCGCATGGCCTGGGACCGCAAAGACTACACGGGCGCCATCAACTGGCTCAACCGCGCCACGCTCGCCGACGCCACGCTCGCGCAAGCCTGGACGCTTTTGACCTACTCCTACCTCAACCGCGGCGCCGCCGCGACCGGCCCCAAGGCCGACGCCGACTACCTCGCGGCGGTGCGCGCCAGCGAATCGCTCCTCAAGCTGAAGCCCAACGACGAGGCCGCGCTCAACCTCAACGCGCAGGCGCTCGTCCGCGCCGGCCAGTTCGTCCGCGCCGCGACCGTGCTTGAGAAGGCGGCGGCCGGCGACGCCGCCAAGCCCGAGACGCTCTACCTCCTCGGCTTCTCGCACAACCGCGCCAAGAACTACCCGCGCGCCGCCGCCGCCCTTGAGCGCGCCGCGCAGAAGGCCCCCGACAACGTCGATGTCTACCGCGAGCTGGGCTTCGCCTACGAAGCCTCCAAGCAATACGCCAAGGCCCTCGCCGCCTACGAAAAGGGCCTCCAGCTCGCGCCCGACGACGCCTACTTCAAGGAGTCGGCCGACCGCGTGCGGCCCTTCGCCAAGTAATAAAAGTAAGTGAGGGATGACGAATGACGGGCGGCGAGCTTCTTTCTCGTCGCCCGTCACTTTTCTTCTTGTCACCGCCCCCGACAGGCGTTAGCATTCAGCGCATGAAGAACACAAAATTCTCGCGCTCGCGGGGCGCGCTCGCCGGTCTCGTCGCGGCCCTCGCGGCGTTCGTCCTTGTGTCGCAGCCGGCGCTGGCGGCGACGTGGAAGGGGCTGGAGCCCTTCGTCTCGAAGCGCGCCGACGTGGAGCGCGTGCTCGGCACCCCGACCGCCGACCACTTCGCCGAGCAAGGGACGCTGGAGTTCAACGTCTCGGGCGGCAAGGTGACGGTCTTCTTCGTGACCCCGAAGTTCGTCGCCGCCAAGAAGCTCCAGCCCGCCCTCGAAGGCTCCATCCTCCAAATCGTGCTTCAGCACGAGCGCGCCACCGACACGCCCGAGTCCATGAACCTCGTCAAGAACTCGGCCTACGAGCGGCAGGCCAACGGCGCCATCGAGGTCTACACCAACGCCAAGGACGGCATCATCTACACCTTCGTCGAGAGCCACCTCAAGACGACGCGCTACTCCTACTCAAGCGCGCAGTTCGCCAACATCGTCGCGAAGGGGAAATGATCGGGCAGGTGCCGGGCGTCGGGCGTCGGTAAAAACTTGTCTTTACCCGTCACCCGTCACCTGATACCCGACGCCCTCTTTATGCTTTACAGAACGCACCTCATCGGCGCGCTCCGGGAGCGGCGCGTTGATTTCATAGACTTCGAGCGCGCGATGCGCGGCGAGGTCGGCGAGCTGTCGGCGCGGCTGCGCGCGCTCGCGGGCGAGACGGCCGCGGGCGTGCGCCGCAAGTCGGGCGCCGTGGCCGCGCGCGTCGCCTATCCCTCGGACGAGCTTGAGATGGCGGGCGGCGCCGTCGTCCCCTTCAAAGAGCGTTGGCGCTCGCACGAGGAGGCGCGCGGTTGGGCGCTCTCCGCGCTCAAAGGGCGCACGACCTTCGCCGCCGACGGCAGCCAAATCTTTCCCGGCCGCGAGGCGTCAGTCCCCGTCGCCGCCGTCCAGGTCGCCTCCTTCGAGAACCCGCACACGCCCGAGGGCCGCTACACGAAGGACATTCACTTCGAGGTCATCACGCCCGGCGAGCTGATGGGCACGGGCCGCGCCTTCGAGAGCCCTGACCAGATTGTCGGCCTCCGCCGCTTCGAGTTAGAAGCCAAAGCCGTCGGCGACTTCCTCAAGAAGCGGCGCGGCTGGAGAGCGCGCGGCGAGCGCCCCCCCGTCGCCTTCTTCGACAACACGCTCGTCATCTCCTCGCTCCGCAAGGGCACCGAGGTCCACTTCTCGAAGCGTTACGCCTCGGCCCTCGCCGAACTCATCCATCTGTCGCGCGAGTCGGAAATCCCCGTCGTCGGCTACGTGGACCACTCCTACGCGCCCGACATGCGCAACCTCCTCGAAGCCCTCCACCCCGACATGCCGCGCACCAGCGCCTACGACGCGCAGATACTCCGCACGCACGCGCCCGGCGCCGAGCCCTTGCTGAAGAACTGGGGCGACCGCTCCATCTTCTGGTACTGTCAGCGCGAGAACCTGTCCGAGAGCTTCTACGACGAACGGGGCTCGCCGCTCGTCGGCTTCGCCTACTTGCAGACGACTTCCGACGGCCACCCGGCGCGGCTCGACATCCCGGTTTGGGTCCACGAGGCGGGGTTGATTGAAGAGGTGGCGGATGCCGTGCGGGCCGAGTGCGTCGTCGGCAACGGCTACCCTTACGCCATCGAGACGGCCGACGAGGCGGCGGTGATGACGGCGCGCGACCGCGAGCAATTCCTGCGCGCCGTGCAGGACTTCGCCGCCGAGAACAGCCTCTCCTTCCGCGTCTCGCGCAAGGCCGTCAGCAAGGGCCGCCGCCGCTGAGGCGGAGTTTGAGCGCGCGGCGGAAATCTGTCATCATGCCCGTAGGCCGCACGCGACCAGAGTCTCCCCCGGAGTAGACGCATGACGAGCAGCGCAGACGAACAGGCTGGCGGGCCCCGCGTCGGCGGCGCCGCGTCGTGCGCGGCCTGCGGGGCGAAGGCCCGGCGACCTTCGGCGCGCTTCTGCTCGGCCTGCGGGCGCGGCCTCGACGAAGAGTACGTCCCCGGCCGGGCGCTGCGGGCCTCCTACGGTTTCAGGATGCGGCCCTCTTCGGCGCGGGCCGCGCGGCGGGCGCGACGCGCGTCAAAAGACCGGCCGGCGGTCGTGGTCGTCAGGCCGCGCGGGGATGTTTTGCTGATGCCTTCGAGGAACAACAACGGAGCTTCGACGACGGCGCTGGCCTTCGCCACCTACGCGCTCGTCCCCTACCTCGGTATCCTCTTCTGTCCCGGCGCGCTCCTGATGGGCGGCGTCGGGCTGCTGCGCGCGCGCCGCGACCCCGACTTGGGCGGCCTGCGCGCCTCGGCCGCAGGGCTAGTCCTCGGCCTCGTCATCTTCTGCGCGCAACTCCTCCTCTGGTGGATTCTCTACAAGGTGCCGGAGTGGTCGCGCAGCGCACCGTTTTAGAAGTTGTCAGTCATCAGTTGTCGGCTATCAGTTTTGTCTTTACTGATGACTGATGACTGTTTCCTTCATGACCAAGATCGCCAAGATAGTTAAGTCGAACTCGCACGTGGACTACGTCGGGCGGGTGATTGACAGCCTCGACGCGTCGGAGCCGCCCGCGCCCGACGACTACGGCTTCGCGCAGTTCGTGCGCATCCCCTTCGACGGGGGCGAGGAGCTAATCGGCGTCGTCTACACGACGCAGCTCGCCAACCCCGAGTACGGCAGCTTCGGCCCGCGCCTCTCGCCGCAGGCGGACTTGGCCGTCCTCAGCCCCGACTATTTGAACGAGCAGGGCGTGCTCCTCGGCATCCTCCTCCTCGGCTCGCGCGTGCGCGAGGGCGACCTGTGGGAGTGTCGGCAGGGCGTGCCGCGCCGCGTCGCGCCCGTCGGGCAGGACGTGTACAACCTGCCCGACGGCGAAGCCTTCGAGTTCCACCGCGGCGAGGGCGGACGGCTCCAACTCCACTACTTCTCGCAGACGCTCGCGCACGCCGGCCCCTTCGCCGTCCCGCTCGTCGAGGCCGTCATCACGCAGTTGGAGCCGGCCTGCACGGCGCAGGAGCGCCAGCGCCTCTGCGTCCTCAAAAAATCGCTCGTCTGGCAACGCACGCTCGGCGGAATGCGTCTGTAATAGAGCTTCCTCAGATTTAATCGCCGACGGAAAGAAAGCCCATGAGAAATTCAAAAAGAATATTGACCGCCGCCCTGCTCCTCGCCGCGGCCTCTCCGGCGGCCGTCGCGCAGAGGCCGCGCGGCGTCGAAAGCTCGGCCGAAGAGCCGGTCGTCAACCTCAACCGCCCGGCCCCGCCCGCCCCGCCCAAAGTCGTCAAGGCCAAGTACATGGGCGGCTACGGCGGCATCCGCCAGAAGCGCGACGGCCTGCTCGTCTTCGACGACCGCAACCAGCGCCTCGTCTTCCTCGACAAAGACGAGCGCGAAGTGCTCTCCATCGCCTTCGAGGCCATCGACGTGGCCTTCCCCGACTCCGAGACGCGCCAGTTGATGGGCGAGGGGACGAAGGACGTGATGCTCGGCACGATGGGCCCGCTGGCCCTGCCCGGCCTGCTCTTCAAGAAGAAGTTCATCTACCTGACCATCCAATTCGAGGACCGCGACACGGAGCTGAAGGGCGTCACGCAGTTCAAGATGGAGGACCGCGAAATCACCGAGTCGGTCGTCTACGCCCTCGCCCAGAAGGCCGGCCTCGTCCAGCGCGGCCAGATGTACCTCCGCAAGAAGAACAAGACGGCCATCACCGAGCCCGCCTCGGCCGAGAAGAAGTCGAACCCCTAAAGACCCGAGACGAAGGTCACGCGAAAAGGCGCGCGCGGAATCCTGATTCCGCGCGCGCCTTCGTTTTGTCGCCGCCCGCCCGGCTCAGTGCTCGCGGGAGGCGCCTTCGGGCAGGTCGCCCTGGTAGAGTTCCGCGCCGGAGGCGACGAACTCGGCGGCCTTGTCGCGGAGGCCGGCGTCGAGGGCCGAGCCGTCGTCCAGTCCTTTCTCGGCGGCGTAGTCGCGGACCTCCTGCGTGATCTTCATGGAGCAGAAGTGCGGGCCGCACATGGAGCAGAAGTGGGCGAGCTTGGCGCCCTCCTGCGGCAGCGTCTCGTCGTGGTACTCGCGCGCCACGTCGGGGTCGAGCGAGAGGTTGAACTGGTCCTCCCAGCGGAACTCGAAGCGGGCCTTCGAGAGCGCGTTGTCGCGCGCCTGCGCGCCCGGATGGCCTTTGGCGAGGTCGGCGGCGTGCGCGGCGAGGCGGTAGGCGATGACGCCGTCTTTCACGTCCTGCTTGTCGGGGAGCCCCAGGTGCTCCTTCGGCGTGACGTAGCAGAGCATGGCCGTGCCGAACCAGCCGATCATGGCGGCGCCGATGGCCGAGGTGATGTGGTCGTAGCCGGGCGCCACGTCCGTCACCAGCGGACCCAAAGTGTAGAAGGGCGCCTCGCCGCAGACTTCCAACTGGCGGTCCACGTTCTCCTTGACGAGATGCATGGGGACGTGGCCCGGCCCCTCTATCATCACCTGACAGTCCAGCTCCCACGCTATCTTCGTCAGCTCGCCGAGCGTTTCCAGCTCGGCGAACTGCGCCTCGTCGTTGGCGTCGGCGATGGAGCCGGGCCGCAGCCCGTCGCCCAAAGAGAACGACACGTCGTAGGCGCGCATGATCTCGCAGATGTCGCGGAAGCGCGTGTAGAGGAAGCTCTCCTCGTGATGCGCGAGGCACCACTTCGCCATGATGGAGCCGCCGCGCGAGACGATGCCGGTCGTGCGCCGCGCCGTCAGAGGCACGTAAGGCAGCCGCACGCCCGCGTGGATGGTGAAGTAGTCAACGCCCTGCTCGGCCTGCTCGACGAGCGTGTCGCGGAAGACTTCCCAGCTCAGCTCTTCGGCCTTGCCCCCGACCTTCTCTAACGCCTGATAGATGGGGACGGTGCCGATGGGGACGGGCGAGTTGCGCAGAATCCACTCGCGCGTGGTGTGGATGTTCTTGCCCGTCGAGAGGTCCATGACGGTGTCGGAGCCCCAGCGGACGGCCCAGCGCATCTTCTCCACCTCTTCTTCTATCGAAGAAGCGACGGCCGAGTTGCCGATGTTGGCGTTGACTTTGACGAGGAAGTTGCGGCCGATAGCCATCGGCTCGGCCTCGGGGTGGTTGACGTTCGCGGGGATGATGGCTCGGCCGCGCGCCACCTCTTCGCGCACGAACTCGGGCGTGACGAACCGGGGGACGGAAGCGCCGAAACTCTCGCCGCGGTGCTGGTGGAGGAGCGAGCTGCGGTCGTCCGTCGTTTGCAAAGCCTGCGCGCGCCCCATGTTCTCGCGCAGCGCGACGAACTCCATCTCGGGCGTGATGACGCCCCTTCGCGCGTAGTGCATCTGCGTGACGCAGGCGCCGGGCTTCGCGCGAAGAGGCGCGCGCCGGAGGCCGGGGAAGTTTTCGAGCCGCCCCTTGTCCTTGTGTTTGGCGAACTCGGCGGCGCCGGCCGTCAGGTAGCCGTCGTCCTGCGGCTTGACCTCGCGCCCCTCGTACTCTTCAACGTCGCCGCGCGCGAGAATCCATTCGCGCCGGAGCGCCGGCAGCCCGTCGCGCACGTCGCAGCGCACTTCGGGGTCGCCCCACGGGCCCGAGGTGTCGTAGACGCGCACGGGCTCGTTCTCCTCGACGCGGCCGTTCGGCAGGCGCGTCGGGTGCAGGCTGACTTCGCGGAAGGGGACGCGGGCGCCCTGCGGCCCCTCGACGTAAATCCGGCGCGAGCCGGGGAACTGCGCGCCCGTAGAGTGCCCGTTTCCTTTAGCTGTCGTCATAACTTTCGTCTCGCTTTCTCCGAAAGGCCGCAAGGCCGCTCGCGCACACGAAGGGGCGCTAGCGGCCTCGCGGGCCTGGCCTCCCTTCGGCGGTACTAACCGCATCAGGTTCAAAGGGTCTCACCCCGCCGGGTGACTCTCAGCCGCTTGCAAGGCGGCTCCCCCGTAAGTTGTCGAAACTGCCGTGAGTGTAAACCCGCGCGCGCCTGTAAACAAACTTGCGGGAGCGCACATTTAATTGAACGGAAGCGAACATAAATGCTAAGTTATTCCCGTATAAACCCCGCGACAATCTGAACCCGAAAGGAGTGTGTCTAGATGCTTAAGACTTCATGGGCAGGCCGCGTGCTGCCCGCGGCGGCCGTGCTCGCCCTGGCGCTCGGCGCGGCCGGGTGCGGCAACAAGGACGACCACGCCGCCAACACGGCAGCCAACTCGGCCGCCAACACCGCCAACCGGGCCGCCAACGTCGCCAACGCGACGGCCAACGCCGTCTCTAACGCGACGGCTTCGACGACCGACACGGCGATGAAGAACACGGTGCAGGCCAACCTGACGCGCTACGGCGTGACGGGCGTGACGGTCGATGTGTCGGACGGGGAGGTGACTCTGAAGGGCAGTATCCCGCGCGCGAAGTTGCAGGACGCGATGAAGGCCGCCAACGAGTCCAACCCGAAGAAGGTCAACAACCAGCTCAACCTACAGTGAGGCGAGGAGGGCGGCAATGGCTCTGACTGACAAATACCAATCGTTGATTGACATCGCGAACCAGAGCGGCGTCAGCGGCCTCCAGGTCAGCGAGGAGAACGGCGTCCTGCACGTCTCGGGCACGGCGCCGAGCGACGACGTTAAGCAGAGGCTCTGGGACGAGTACAACCGGCTCGACCCCGACATGCGCTCGGGCGACCTCGTCCTGAGCGTCGAGGCCGGGGGAGGAGGCGGTGGTGGCGGCGGTGAGGAGACTTACACCGTCAAGAGCGGCGACACGCTGAGCAAGATCGGCCAGCATCACGGCGTCGCGTGGCGCGAAATCTACGAGGCCAACAAGGGCGTCATCGGCGACAACCCGGACAGGATTTTACCGGGCCAGCAGCTCCGCATCCCGCGCAAGTAATTTAACGGGCCGGGGTCTTTCAACACGGAGGGCGCAGAGAAGCTCAAATCTCTCCGCCCTCCGTGTTCCAATGACTGCGTGCCCCGTCCTCACGCGAACAGGTCGTCAACCGCCATCCTCCACCCCGGCACCGCCGGCTCCGCCTCCGCCACCTCCCCGCGACGATACACCGTCGGGTTCTCCGGGTCGGACGCGCGGTAGACTTTCACCACGTCCTCGCCCAGCAGGTCAACGTCCCACACGACGAGCGTCCCCGCCTCGAAGTAGTCGGCGCGCTTCTTCGCCAACTCCCTCTCGGCCCGCGGCCCGTAGTCGCCCTCGCTCCTCACCTCGGCGGCGAAGGCGGGCGCCCCCTCGAAGAACTTCATCCCGGACCCGGCGCCCGTGTGAAAAGCCGCGTCGGGGCTGAACGACTTGCGGCGCTGGAGGTTGACGAGGAAGGCTTTGTTGTCGCCCACGGCGCGGCCCGCGCCCGTGCGCCTTGAGTGCTCGCGCAGCGACACGAATATCTCGTCGCCGGCATAGCCCGGCATGTCTCCCGTCGGCGGCATGTGGGTAATCTCCCCGTTGACGATCTCGGCCTTGCCCCTGACTTTGTAGAGGTCTTCGATGGTGGCTTCCGTCTTCGTGCTCATGACTCGGGAACCCCCTTTAAGGCTTCGGGCGAACGGGTGGGAAGATTAGCCGCCGATGAGGCTCATCGTGCGGGCGGGCTGCTCGAAGTAGGTTTCGTTGATGTAGTGGCGCGGCTCCTTCTTTTTGACGACGGAGCGGACGTAGTCGGCCAGCTCTTCGCGCGTCGCGCCCGCGCGCATCGGGTCGCGCAAGGAGTGCTCGGCCTTCGAGAAGAGGCAGGTGCGTATCTGCCCGTCGGCGGTGAGGCGGACGCGCGAGCAGGCGCCGCAGAAGGGCTCGGTGACGGGCGCGATGATGCCCACCTCGCCGGGCGCCCCGTCGGCGAAGCGGTAGCGCGTGGCCGTCTCCGACCCGCGCTCGGTGTGTTTAGCAACAAGCAGGAAACGCTCATTTATAGCCGCGCGAATCTCGGCGCCCGAGACCACCTTCTCGCGCGACCAGCCGTGGCCCGAGTCGAGCGGCATGTACTCGATGAAGCGCATCGTGACGGCGTGCTCGCGCGCGAACGCCGCCATGTCGGCGACCTCGTCCTCGTTGTAGCCGCGCACGATGACGGCGTTGACCTTCACCGGCGCCAGCCCCACGCGCACGGCCGCCCGTACGCCTTCGAGCACGCGCCCGAGCATGTCCACGCCCGTCATCTCGTGGAAGGCCGCGCGGCGCAGGCTGTCGAGGCTGACGGTGACGCGGTCGAGGCCCGCCGCCTTCAACCCGGCCGCCCGCTCCGCGAGGTTGTAAGCGTTCGTCGTCAGCGCGAGGTCACGCACTCCGGGCACGCGCGCCAGCTTCGCCACCAGCGTCTCGATGTCGCGCCTGAGCATCGGCTCGCCGCCGGTCAGTCGCACCTTCTCGACGCCGAGCGAGGCGAAGACCTCGACGGCCAGCTCTATCTCCTCGTAAGTTAAGACTTCGGACTTCGGCGCCGTCTCCTGCGGCGACCCGTGCGGCAGGCAGTAGAAGCACCGGAAGTTACACTTGTCCGTCACCGACACGCGCAAATCGCGTATCGCCCGACCGTAAGAGTCTTTGAGGGCTGCTTCCACATTGTCATCATACACGCCGTTCACGGCGTCTTGAAGCGGAGCGGGAGGCCGAGTTGTTGGAGGGTGCGGTAGTCCGCCGAGGGCGGGGCGTGGAGGGCGTAGACGCGGGCCTCGTGTTCGCCGGGGGGGAGCGGGGGGAGGGGGAAGAGGTAGCCGCAGAGGTCGTCGGCGGAGCGGCCGGCGGCGAGCACGTCGGGGCGGGGGAGGGCGGCCGGTTGGTGGGCGACGAAGCGGCCGTCGATGTAGAGTTCGACGTGGACGCGGTCGGAGGGGCGGGCGGCGTTGACGGCCCAGCCTGCTATCTCGCCGCGGGGCGTGACCTCGCCGAAGCCGCGGAAGTGGGGCGGGTAGGCGGCGTGGCGCGCGTAGAGGGTGAGGGCGCCGACGGCGAGCGTCGAGAGGAGGAGCGCGGCGAGCAGGAGATGGGTCTTGTAGCCGAGTGGGGGCATGGGGGAGTCAGGGCGGCCGGTTTTCAGAAGTGCTCAGTCGTTCCTTTCGGCGGGGGCGAGCAGGGCGAGGGCGTTGCGGCGCAGGCCGGCGAGCTTGGCGCGCTTGACGGGGCTGCGGCGGAAGCGGGCGGCGAAAGCCTCGGGGGTGAGTTCGACGATGTCGAGGAGTTTGGGAGTGACGCTGTCGGGGCGTGGCTCGAAGCGCGGCTCGCCGGTCGGGCGCTCGAAGCGGTTCCAGGGGCACACGTCCTGGCATACGTCGCAGCCGTAGAGCCAGCCGTCCATGCCGGATTGAATGTCGGCGGGAAGCTCCTCGGCGCGCAGCTCGATGGTCGCGTAGGAGAGGCAGCGGTTCGAGTCCACGACGTAGGGCTCGGTGATGGCCGACGTGGGGCACGACTCGATGCAGAGCGTGCAGGTGCCGCAGTGGTCCTCCTCGCGCGCCGCGTCGTATTCGAGTTCGATGTCTAAGATTATCTCGCCGAGGAAGACCCAGGAGCCGTAGTCGCGCGTGATGAGGTTGGTGTGCTTGCCTATCCAGCCGAGGCCCGCTCGCACGGCCCAAGCCTTGTCCATCGTCGGCTGCGCGTCCACGCAGACTTTGCCCGACGCGCCCGGCGATTGTTCCTTCACCCATTCGAGCAGGGCGCGCAGGCGCTCGCCGAGCACGTCGTGGTAGTCGTCGCCCCATGCGTAGCGCGAGACTTTGCCCGTGCCGGGGGCGTCGGCGTGCTCGTGCGGCGTGTAGTAGTTCATGGCGACGACGACGACCGAACGCGCGCCCGCGAGGAAGAGCGAAGGGTCCGTGCGCCGCTCGACCTCGCGCGCCATCCACGCCATCTCGCCGTGGTGGCCGCGCCGAAGCCACTCTTCGAGACGCGCCCTCTCTTCGAGCAAGGCTGCGGCCGGCACCACGCCCACCTTCTGGAAGCCCAACTCAAGAGCGCGCCTCTTCAGCCCTTCCGTCAGAAGGGCCGGAGTGAGTTCTTCCTGTAGCGCCTCGGTCGTCAAAGCCTCGCCCGTCCTCGTCTCGCCATAGAATCGTTGAAATTATAACAGAGTGAGTTCGATGCCCCGGCCCGCCGCGCGTGTTACAATCGCCCCACACGGGATAAAGATTCTGACGGGTGCGGACGGGGCAAGGGGGCGGTGTCTGATGGGGTCGGGCGGGCGAGTTGACGACAGGGATGCGCTGGAGCGGAAGGCCGGGAGGCTGCTCTTCATCGGGCTGCCTTCGACGAAGCTCGACCGCCACTGGCGGCGGCTGCTGACGGAGGTCAGGCCGGGCGGCGTCATCCTCTTCGGGCGCAACATCGAGTCGGCCGAGCAGGTCGCGCTGCTCACCTCGCAGATACGCGACGCCGCCGGGCCCCGCGCCTTCGTCGGCATCGACCAGGAGGGCGGCCTCGTCGACCGCTTCCGCCACATCTGCGAGCCGATGCCCTCGGCCAAGACCATCCGCAACGCCGGCCGGGCCGACCTCGCCGAGAGGTTCGGCGCACTCACCGCGCGGGCGCTCAGGCTGCTCGGCTTCAACATGAACTTCGCGCCCGTCCTCGACCTCTCGGGCGACAACTACGACAACGGCCTGCGCGCGCGCACCTTCGGACTCAACCCCGAATTGGTCTCGCTGCTCGGGGGCGCCTACCTCGACGGCCTCCAGCGCAACAACGTCGTCGGCGTCGGCAAGCACTTCCCCGGCCTCGGCGGCTCGCGCGTGGACTCGCACCGCCGCCTGCCCGTCATCACGCACACGTGGCAGGAGATTTTCCAGCGCGACCTCGTGCCCTTCCTCGACCTGATGTTCCACCGCCACGGCGAACTGCTCTCGGCCGTCATGATCAGCCACGCCGCCTTCCCCGACGTGTCGGAGTTCCTTCAGGCTTGCTTCCGACAGACGGGCGACCTGCCGACCATCGAGGGCCTGCACGAGTTCCCGGCGACCATCAGCGGCAACGTCGTCATGCGCCTCCTGCGCCACGTCCACAAGTTCGACGGGCTCGTCATCACCGACGACATGGAGATGGGCGCCGTCGTGCAGACGCTCTCGGTCGCGGAGGCGAGTTTGCGCGCCATCGAGGCGGGCTCCGACATGGTGCTCATCTGCGAGCAGGAGTCGAACTTCGTGGCGGCGCGCGACCGGCTGGTCGAGGCCGTCAGGGAAGGTCGGCTGAGCGAGCGCGCGCTCGACGCCGCGGCGCGGCGGATGGACGCGGCGCTGAAGATTACGAAGGAGGCCGAGCAGTTCACCCCGGAAGAGTTCGCCGCCGTCTCGCGCGAGATAGCCGACCTGAAGGCCCGCCTCAAGGCCGCCGAGGAGACCGGCGAATACGCCCCCATCTACGGCACGGATACAGGCGGCTCGCGCAGCTCCTCCAATTTCTGATTGCACATTTCCGACCCCGGCTTTACAGTCTTCGCACCTTCGCCTTAATCCCTTCACGGAGGCTTCAGTAGTCTTGCAACGCTTCTCGCTCCTACTTCTCTCGCTCTCTTTAATCTTCGTCCAAGCCCCCGCGCAGCAGCCCAACGTGCTGCGGCCGGCGCCGAGTCCGACGCCCGCCGCCAAGCCGCTGCCGGCGCCGCGCGTCAACGCCGACGCGTACCGCGAGCGCGCCGGGCGCATCATCGGCGCGGCGCTGGCGAGCGACGCCGCCTACCGGCGCCTCTCCTTCCTCACCGACCGCATCGGCAACCGATTGAGCGGCTCCGAAGCTCTGACGCGCGCCGTCGAGTGGGCGGTCGCGGAGATGAAGCGCGACGGGCTGGAGAACGTCCGCGCCGAGAAGGTGATGGTGCCGCACTGGGTCCGCGGCGAGGAGAGCTTGGAGTTGGTCGAGCCCGTCAGGCGCGCGCTCCCGATGCTCGGCCTCGGCAACAGCGAGGGCACGCCCGCCGGGGGCGTCACGGCCGAAACAATCGTCGTCAGAAGCTTCGACGAACTCGACGCGCTCGGCGAAAAGGTGCGCGGCAAGGTCGTCGTCTACAACGTGCCCTTCACCACCTACGGCGAGACGGTCCAGTACCGCGGCGCGGGGGCGTCGCGCGCGGCGCGCTACGGGGCCGTGGCCGCGCTCGTCCGCTCCGTCACGCCCGTCAGCCTCCAGTCGCCGCACACGGGCGCGCTGCGCTACGCCGAAGACCAGCCGAAGATTCCGGCCGCGGCCGTCAGCATCGAGGCGGCCGAACTCTTGCAGCGGATGCAGGAGCGCGGCGAACGGGCGGTCGTCCGCCTGCGCATGGGCGCGCGCTTCATGCCCGACGCCGAGTCGGCCAACGTCGTCGCCGAGCTTAAGGGGAGCGCCCGTCCCGAAGAGGTCGTGGTCTTGGGCGGGCACCTCGACTCGTGGGACGTGGGGCAGGGCGCGCACGACGACGGCGGCGGCTGCGTCGCCGCGTGGGAGGCGGTCCGCTTGTTGAAGGAGCTCGGCCTGCGCCCGCGCCGCACCGTCCGCGTCGTGCTCTGGACGAACGAGGAGAACGGCCTGCGCGGCGGCAACGCCTACCGCGACGCGCACAGGGCGGAGCTGAAAGACCACGTCCTCGCCATCGAAACCGACTCGGGCGTCTTCCGCCCCGTCGGCTTCGGGCTCGCCGAGGAGGCCACGCCGCAGGCCCGCGCCGACGTGCGAGAGATAGCGCGCCTGCTCAAACTCATCGGCGCCGACCAGATAGCCCCGGACGGCGGCGGCGCCGACATCGGACCCATCACGAGAGAAGGCGTCACCGGCATGTCGCTCAACGTCGAAGGCACGCACTACTTCGACATCCACCACACCCAATCCGACACCTTCGACAAGGTCAACCCGCAGGAACTCGCCGCCTGCGTCGCCGCCCTCGCCGTCATGGCCTACGTCGTCGCCGACATGCCGGAAAAGCTGTAAACGGGTGTCGGGTGTCGGGTAAATACCGGCTTTTCCCCGGCACCCGGCACCTGAGGC
This sequence comes from Pyrinomonadaceae bacterium, assembly GCA_035941045.1. Classification (GTDB taxonomy): domain Bacteria; phylum Acidobacteriota; class Blastocatellia; order Pyrinomonadales; family Pyrinomonadaceae; genus QHXN01. The sequence goes on from DASZEK010000035.1 coordinate 127,895, forward strand.
CCGTCACCCGTTTTTCTTGGAACTTTCCCCCGCCGCCGCCCGAAATATGTGTGTCAGGCGGGTCGGCCCGGCGCCCCGGCGGACGAAGATTAGAGGATGTCGGCTTCTCCCAAACAGACGGACGCGGAACTCCTCGGGCTTTTGCTCGCCGGGGACGAGGACGCTTTCACGGCCCTTTACCGGCGCCGGCAGGGCGGCGTCTACCGCTTCGCCCTCCAGATGAGCGGGTCCGAGGCTCTGGCGGAGGACGTGGTTCAGGAAGTCTTTATGGTCCTCATGCGCGACGGCCGGAACTTCGACCCCGCGCGCGGCTCCGTCGCCGCCTATCTGTACGGCATCACGCGCAACCACGTCCTGCGCGCCTTCGAGCGCGAACGCAACTTCGTCCGCTTCGACGGGGACGAGGACGAGTCAGGCGAGGCGCCGCACGAGGGGTTGATTTCCCGCGAGGACTTGCTCGGCGATTTGACGCGCGCCGAGACGGTTGAAAAGTTGAGGCAGGCCGTGCTGGCGCTCCCGACCCACTACCGCGAGGTCGTCGTCCTCTGCGACCTGCACGAGATGAGTTACTTGGAGGCCGCGGCGGCGCTCGGGTGCGCCGTCGGCACCGTCCGGTCGCGGCTCCACCGCGCGCGGGCGATGCTGGCCGAGAAGATGAGGGCCGGCGCGAGGCGCGAGGCCGGCGAGGCGGCCGGCGCCGTCGGCGGCGACGCGGGCGCGGCCGGCGAAGTTGATACGGGCCGAGCCCCCCTGCGGGCGGCGAGGTGTTTCGCATGAACTGTCAGGACTTCGAACAGCTCATAGGCGACCTGGCGCGGCGACGCCCCTTGGACGCGGGCGCGCGCCGCGGGGCCGACTCGCACGAGCAGGAATGCGCGCGCTGCGCCGCGCGCCTAGCCGACGAGCGAGCCCTCTCGGCGGGCCTCAAAGCCCTCGCCGCGACGATGAAAGAATCGGAGGCGCCCGCGCGCGTCGAGGGCGCGCTCCTCGCCGCCTTCCGCGCACGCGCCGCGGAAGACGGACACAGCGCGGCGCCGGCCGCCTCGGCGAAGGCGGAAGAGTTGCCGTCCGGCGTCCTGCCCTTCGTCGGGGCCCCGAACGACCGTCAGTGGTCGTGGAGGAAGACGCTCGGCACCGCCGCGACCGCCGCCGCCGCCGCTGCCGTCGCGCTCGCCGTGCTCGTCCCGAAAGGCACTCCGACAAAGGCTACCAAGACTTCGCCGGCCGTCGCCGCCGTCACGCCTCAAGTCGAGACGACCCCGGCGCCCCGCGGCGGGGAGAGCGAACGGGATGCGCAGACGGCTCAGGCGGCCGAGAGAGATTCATACGAAGCCGACCCGCCGGGCGTGATACCTCAACGCGTCGCGTCGGCGCCGCGGGCGGGCGGACGCGTGCAGGCCGTGACCGCGAGCTATAGCAACGGCGGGTCGCGCGGCGGGCGCCAGGCTCGCGCCTATCAAGACGAGCCGGAAGTGATGACCGAGTTCTTCCCCGTGGCGCAGGGCGGCGGGCTCGCCTCGGGCGAGGGCGGCCACGTCGTCAGGGTCGAGCTGCCGCGCTCGGCGCTCGCCTCCTTCGGCCTGCCCGTCAACGTCGAGCAGTCGGGCGGGCGCGTCAAGGCCGACGTGCTCTTGGGCGAGGACGGCACGGCCCGCGCCATCCGATTCGTTCGCTGATAGATGTTTTTAGTTAACGGCAATTAAACGATGAGAGCGATGAAAGGAAGTCACCCTTATGCTTAAGAAGTTGAGCACCCTGTCACTGGCCGCCGTGGCGCTCGTCGCGGGCGCCGTGTCGGCGGGCGCGCAGGAGACGAAGAAGGACAAGGAGCAGATACGCATCCAGGAGGATGTCATCGTCCGCCAGGGCATCGAGACCTTCAACGTGAAGGTTGACCAGCTCAGGACCGACGTCCAGCCCGCCGGCCGGGCCGACAACACGTTCGTCTTCGTCTCGTCGGAGATGAGCCTCGGCGGCAAGGTCGTCAAGGGCGCGCCCTACTCGGCCGAGGCCGTCACCGAGAGCGTCCAGACGTTCGCCGACGGCAACCGCATCGTCCGCAAGAACACGGCCCAGGTCTACCGCGACTCCGAAGGGCGCACGCGCCGCGAGCAGACGCTCAACGTCCTCGGCCCCTACGCCCCCGACGGCGAGCCGCCGACGACCATCCTCATCAACGACCCCGTGACGGGCGTCAACTACGCGCTCGACCCGCGCCACCGGACGGCCCGCAAGCTGGCCGTCGCGCGCTTCGATAACCGCACCCTCGGCGCGGATGAGGCCAAGCGACTCGCCGAGAGCGACGCCAAGCGCGTGCTCGAACAGGGCTTCGTCTACACGACGCCGGTCCCGCCCCCGCCCCCGCCGCCGCCCCCGCCCGGCGCCGGCGGCGGCAGCGTCTACTTCTACGCGGGCAAGGCCGACGACAAGAACACCAAGACCGAGTCGCTCGGCACGCAGGTGGTCGAGGGAGTTCAGGCCGAGGGCTCGCGCACGGTGACGACCATCCCGGCCGGCCAGATAGGCAACGAGCAGCCCATCGAAATCGTCCGCGAGCGTTGGTACTCGCCCGAGCTTCAGGTCGTCGTCAAGACCGTCAGCAGCGACCCGCGCATGGGGACGACGACCTACCGCCTGACCAACCTCCAGCGCGCCGAGCCCGCGCCCGCGCTCTTCCAGGTGCCGTCGGACTACACGGTCGTGGAGGCGCCCGCGCCCCGCGTCCGCACCTTTACCCGCAAGCCCGGCGCCGGCGGCGGGGGCCACCAGTTCCAGTTCCAGTACCAGTAACGGCGGGACTTGAAAGTAAGCGCCAAGGGGAGAGGCCCCGAGTCGAGTTAACGACTCGCGGCCTCTCCCCTTTTACTCGTCGCGCGTGTTCGGCGTCAGGGCGCGACGGGCGCCGCCGACGGCCTGTAGTAAATCTCGGAGCCCGGCCCGAGCGGCAGCCCCGCCAGGTACCAGACGATGAGGAGCAGCGTCCAGAAGACGAAGAAGGTCACGGAGTAGGGCAGCATCGTCGCCATCACCGTCCCGATGCCGGCCTTCTTGTCGTACCTCTGCGCGAAGGCAACGACGAGCGGGAAGTAGCTCATCAGCGGCGTGATGATGTTGGCGACCGAGTCGCCGATGCGGTAGGCGGCCTGCGTCAGCTCGGGCGAGTAGCCCAGCAGCATGAACATCGGCACGAAGACCGGCGCCATCACCGCCCACTTCGCCGACGCGCTACCCAGAACGAGGTCCAGCAGCACCGTCACCACCACGAAGCTGATGATGAGCGGGATGCCGCCGATGCCGGAGGCGCGCAAAAGCTCCGCCCCCTTGACGGCCGTAATCACCCCGAGGTGCGTCCAGTTGAAGAAGGCGACGAACTGCGACGCGAAGAAGGCGAGCACCAGATAGAGCGACATCGTCGCCATCGCCTTCTCCATCGCCTTCATCACGTCGCTGTCGCTGCGGATGGTGCCCGCGCCGAGGCCGTAGGCCAAGCCGACCAGCGCGCCCGCGAAGAAGATGATGGCGACTATCCCTGACAGGAAGGGCGACTGCAAGACCCCGCCCGTCTTCGGGTCGCGCAGGAAGCCGTCCGCCGGCACCAGCCCCCACAGGACGACGCCGACCAGCACGACCGCCGTCACGAGTGCCAGCCACAGGCCGCGCTTCTCCCGAGGGCTCAACTCCTTCAACTCCTCGGCCTTCTCCTCGCCGCGGTACTCGCCGAAGCGCGGCACGACCACCTTCTCCGTAATCCACGTCCCCAGCAGCGCGACCAGCACGGCCGAGGTCGCCATGAAGTAGTAGTTGGCGGCCGGCGTGACGACGTAACCCTTGTCGAGTATGCGCGCCGCCTCCTGCGTGAGTCCGGCCAGCAGCGGGTCGGTGGGGCCGAGCAGGAGGTTGGCGCTGAAGCCGCCCGAGACGCCCGCGAACGCCGCCGCCAAGCCCGCCAGCGGGTGACGCCCGACGGCTAGAAAAATCATCGCGCCGAGCGGGATGACGAGCACGTAGCCCACGTCCGACGCCATGTGCGACATCACGCCCGCGAAGACGACGACGAAGGTCAGTAGGCGGCGCGGCGCCGAGAGCACCACCGCCCGCAGCACGGCCGAGATGAGCCCGCTGCCTTCCGCCACGGCGATGCCGAGCATGGCGACCAGCACGGTGCCCAGGGGGGCGAAGCCCGTGAAGTTCGTGACGAGGTTCGTCAGGATGCGGTGCAGGCCCGCGACCGTCAGCAGGCTCTCGGCGCGCACGACCGCCTTCGTGCCGGGGTGGACGACCGAGACGCCCAGCGCCGACGTGATGGCCGACAGGACGAGCACGAAGAGGGCGAGGATGACGAACAGCGTCGCGGGGTGCGGCAGGATGTTGCCCGCCCGCTCGATGACGCCGAGGAAGCGGTTCAGGAAAGAGTCCTTCCCGCCGAGTTCGGCGGCCGACTCCGGTTCTAATGTTTCCACGGTTCGCTCCTTCGCGGCCGCGCGTCCCTCTAGGCGGGCCGGCGGACTATCTGGCGGATGGCGCCGAGGTGGTAGGCGGTGTGCGTGAGGACGGCCATGCCGACCCCGACTTCGTTCTCCGTCAGGCTCCCGGCCGCGCGCAGGTGCCCGGCGAGCCTCTCGTACTCGCGCCGCAGCCCGGCCTTCAGCTCCTCCCACTCCGCGGGGCCGACGCGCTGCATGAGCCAGGTCTGCTTCCAGTCAACCTTCTCCCGCTTGCCGAGCATGTAATCGTAGAGGTGGGCGAGGTAGAACCTGACGTGCTCGCAATGCGCGGCGGCCGTCGGCGCCCCCCCGGCCGACTCCGACGCCGCCTCGGGCGTGAGCGATTCAATCGTCTGGAAGAGCCCCCCGCCCTGGTCCAGATAAACGCTCGACTTCCCGGCCGGCGGCCCCTCGAACGTCTCCCTGAAGATGACGAAGAAGTCCTTCTCGAAATCCTCTCTCGCTATCGTGTCCACTGTGTCTGTCTCCCCGCTCACGGTCGCTCTTCTCCGCGCCCGCTGATGTAACGCTCGACCGTGTTGATAAGCGCATCCAGTCGCTCGTCCGTCCGCGACTGCGCCGCGGCATGGGCGATGTCAGCCGCGGCTAGCATATCAATAGCGTTGGCGATTCTAAGGTTGGACTCTTTCAGCTCGCTGATTGTTTCGGCATGCTGCTCAAAGCTGTGCGTGGCGACCTGAATGAAGTGGGTTAAAGTCTGCCCCTGCTCCCCGACAAGGTTCTTAAGGTCCGCTAGCTGCCTGTTGGTCTCCTCGATCCTCCCGCCGAGTTTCTGGTTGACCTCTTCGATTCTTTCGCCAAGGTTTTGGTTGACCTGCTCGATGCGCGCCTCAAGGCCCGCATGGCTCTTAAGCAGGAAGTCTATCGCTCGGTCCAACTCGTCGCCGGTCATCTCTTTTTGCCTTTCCTGCCGGTCGCGGGGTGGCGCGGGCGTTTGGGGTTCGGGTCGTCGGGCGGGCCGTTTCGGTTGCCGGCGGGCGCGGGCGGGAGGTGCGAGGCCGCGGCGTCGGTGACGATGCAGAGGCCGCTCAGGCCCGCGGTCTTCAACTCGCGGACGAGGCCCGCGGCCCTCGCGTAGTCGAGGCCGGAAGCCTCGCGCCCGCGCTCGCTCATCACGGCCCAGCGGCCCTCTCGCAGTTCGCTCATCCTCGGATAAGTTACCTTCCCGGTCGTTCGTTAAAGCGGCGGGGCCAGTGTAGCGGACAGGCGGAAGCGCGAACAAGGGAAGGGCGCGGGCGCGGGTGGTGCTTGCCGCGGGCGGCGGGCGGCGTTAATCTTTGCGGCGCGTAAAGGAAACCGTCGCCCGGAAAATTAAGCCATGAGAAAACTCGTCCTCCTGCTCGCGCTCGCCGCCTGCGGCGCCTGCGTGACGCAGCCCGCGCCGAACGACTCGGCCCCCGCGCAGAACGCGGACGCCGCCTTCAAGACGGCCCACGACCGCTACGTCGTCGAGTTCCTGCGGCGCAACCCGACGGTGAACACCTACCTCGGCGGCGCCGCCCTCGACCCCTCTTTGAAGGACGCGGACGGCCGCCTGCGCGACCACTCGCCGGCCGCGCTCGCCGAAGAGGACCGCTGGCTCTCGGACACGCAGAAGACGTTCGAGGGCTTCGACGCGCAGGCGCTCTCGCCCGCGCGCCGCATCGACCGCGAGGTGGCGCTCGCGCAGATACGCTTCCTGCTCCGGCAGCACCAGACGCGCCGCTATCAGGAGCGCGCCGTTGACACCTACGCGAGCGACCCCTTCCGCGCCGTCGATTGGCAGCTACAGGGCATGACGCAGACCGGCCCGAACTCTTACGGCACGGCCGACGAGTGGCGCCTCGTCGCCGCGCGCCTCGCGGACGTGCCGCGCTTCCTCTCGGCGGCTCGCGCGCAGATTGAAGCGGGCGTGAAGTCCGGCAACACCGCCGACTGGCGGATGCTTTTGCGCGACGGCGTCAACACCTCCGAGGCCAACGCCCGGTACTTCGCCGAAGAGTTCCCGAAGCTCGCCGAAGGGCGCATCGCGCTCGGCGAGGCCAGCGGCCAACTCCTCTCGCAAGTTAAAGACGCTTCGTCGAAGGCGGCGGACGCTTACCGGCAGTTCGGCGACTTCTTCAAGCAGACCTTCTTCGACCAAGCGGACGGCAAGCTCGCGCCGAAGGAGCAGTTCAAGGCCGACCGCTTCGCGGCGGGCGAGGAGGAGTACAACTGGGCCGTCAGGAACAACCTGCGGATGCCGGACGCCGCCGCCGCCTCGCTCTACGACGGCGCGATGGCGATTGTTGACGACACGCGCAAACAGATGGTCGAGGTGGCGCGCGCCGTCGGCGCGAAGCGCGGGCTGAAGCTGCCGGAGGACGGCGACGGAGCCGTCCGCGCCGTCTTCGACGAGCTGGGCAAGGACTACCCGAAGGACGACGACGAGATGGTCGCGTGGTACCGCGAGACGTGCTTCCGCGTCGTCGATTACGCGCGGCGGACGGGCGTCTTCGACGTGCCGGCCGACTACAAGCTCGACGTGACGATTACGCCGCCGCCGCTGCGCTCGTCAATCGAGGGCGCCGCCTACTACCCGGCCCCGCCGTTCAAGACGAGCGGCGTCGGCCGCTTCTACGTCTCGCCGGCCGAAGGCGACGTGGAGCTTCTGAAGGAGAACAACCGCGCCGCGCTCGCCGACCTCGCCGTCCACGAAGGCTTCCCCGGCCACGACTGGCACTACAAGGTGCTCGCCCAGTACAAGAACGACATCGCGCCCGTGCGCTGGCTGACGCCGGGGGCGGTCGAAGACTCCTCTTCGATGTGGCAGGACTCGATGGCGTCCGAAGGGTGGGGGCTCTACGCCGAAGCCTTGATGGCCGAGCCGGCGCAGGGGGCGCCCGAGGGCTTCTACACGCCCGAGGAGCGGCTCTATCAACTTAAAGGCAAGCTCTACCGCGACCTGCGCGTGCGCATCGACACGGGGTTGCACACGGGCCGGATGTCTTACGACGACGCCGTGACGCTCTTCTCCGAGGTCGTGGACTTCCTGCCCGGCCGCTGCAACGGCGACGGGACGGCCGCCGCGGGCGCCCTCGCGGCCAAGGCGGCGAGCTGCAAGACGGCCGAGGGCGCCATCTTCCGCTACTCGAAGTGGCCGACGCAGGCCATCACCTACCGCTTGGGGAAGGACCAGATTTACGCGCTGCGCGAAGAGGCCCGCCGCGCCGTAGGCAGTGGGTTCTCGCCCAAGGAGTTCCACCTCCTCTTCATGCGACAGGGCACGATTCCTTCAGGCTACTTCCGCGAAGAGTTGCTGAAGGCGATTCAGAAGAAGTAAAGAGGCTGAGGGGTCTTGAGACGACAACGGCGAAGTCGAAACGGCGTGCCGGACACGCTTGAGCATAAGCCCTGGTACAAGGCGCTCTACGTGTTCGTGTTCGTCCTGGCGGGCGCCCTCGCCGTCGCCGTCGCCGTCACGCTCGTCAACCAGTACCGGCAGCGCGGCGCCTACCGCGTCGAGTACGAGGGGCACATCCTCGACAAGTCCGTCACGCTACAGGAGACGCTTCTGGGGACGGAGGCGACGAGGCGCATCCTCATCCGAACCAAAAGCGGCGAGGAGTTTCAGGTCGTCGTCAACGAGGTGCTCTACGAGCGCGCCCGCGTCGGGATGTGGATTAAGACCACCCGCGACGGCGCGCAAGTCTACGACTCGGAGCCCCCGCCGCCCCCCGCGCCCGCGAAAGCCGAAGGGGCGGAACACCCTTCCGTGTCCGCCCCCGAACCTCCCCGCAGCCCCGGCCGTTGAAGCCGGTCCTTCATTCATACCGCAGACATTCTATCGGGTCGAGCCGCGAAGCCTTGCGCGCGGGCCAGACGCCGAAGGCGAGGCCGACGAAGACCGAGACGAGCAGGCCCGCGATGACGGCCCACATGGGGATGGCCGCCGGCAATGAAGGCAGCAGCAGGCCGATGAGCTTGCTGATGCCGACGGCGATGACGACGCCGATGACCCCGCCCATGAAGGTGAGCGTCATCGCTTCGTAGAGGAACTGGCGGACGATGTCGCCGCGCCGCGCCCCGATGGCCTTGCGGATGCCTATCTCCTGCGTCCGCTCAGTCACCGACACCAGCATGATGTTCATCACGCCGATGCCGCCGACGAGCAGGCCGACCGACGAGATGGCGATGGCGATGAGCCCTATCATGCCGGTGATGCTGTCGAACTGGCTGACCATCTTGTCGGCCGTGCCGAGGTCGAAGTTGTTCGGCTGGTCGAACCTCACGCCGCGCCGCCGCCGCAGGATGTCTTCGACCTGGTCGAGCGCGTCGCGCAACTGGCCGGAGCGGGCTCGGATGACGAGCATCATCCACTCGCTGCCGGGCGAGACCTGCCGCGCCGTGCGCAGCGGGATGTAGACGGCGTTGTCCTCGTCGTTCTCGCCGAAGAAGGCGTTCTTGCGCTTCTCCAGCACGCCGATGATTTCGAAGACGCGCCCGCCCAGCTTGACCTCCGTGCCGACCACGTCGTTCTCGCGTCCGGGGAAGAGCGCCTCGACGACGTTGACGCCGACGACCATCACGTAGCGCCGGTTCGTGTCGTCGGACTCGCTGATGAAGCGCCCCTGCGCGACGGAGATGTTGACGGCCGAGGCCATGTCGGCCGTCACGCCCTCGACGCCGCCGCGCCGGTAGTTCGTCCCCTTGTAGGTGATGGTGCTGTCGCGCCACACGACGAAGAGGTCGGGCGCGACTATCTCGACGGCCGGGGCGAGGCGCGCAATGGCCTCGCCGTCCTCGACCGTCAAAGGCTTGCGCGCGCGCTCGGAGGCGTCGCGCGGGCCTAAACTGGGGCCGGTCGAGAGGTGGAAGGCGTAGATGTTGTTGGTGCCGAACTCTTCGACGAGGTTGACGATGGACTGGCGGACGCCCGTCAGGAGCGAGGCGATGACGATGACGACCGCGACGCCGATGACGATGCCGAGCACGGTGAGGAAGCTGCGGAACTTGTGAGCCCGCAAGGAGTCGAACGACATCCGGAGGATTTCGACGGGGACGTACTTCGAGATTTTGAACTTCATCATCTTTAAAGGCGCGGCCCCCCCTACTTGCGGTTGAGCGCGACGATGGGGTCGAGCCGCGCGGCCTTGAAGGCCGGGTAGATGCCTGCAACCATCCCGATGCCGCCCGAGACGCCGACGGAGAGGACGACGTAGAAGAACGTCACCGTCATCGTCATCCCCGTCGAAGTCGTAATCACCCACGCCAAAAGCGTCGCCAGCAGGAAGCCGAGGATGCCGCCGCAGGTCGTCAGGAAAGACGACTCGATCATGAACTGCAAGAGCATCTGCTTGCGCGTCGCGCCCAGCGCCTTGCGCAAGCCTATCTCGAAGGTGCGCTCGGTGACGGAGACGAGCATGATGTTCATCACGACGATGCCGCCGACGATGAGCGAGATGGCCGTGATGGGGACGACGACCATCGCGATGGCGCCCGTGAACGAGCCGACGTTGTCGGCGATGTCGCCCGTGTTGACCAGCCCGAAGTCGTCCTCCTCGTTGCCCTTCAGCTTGTGCTTGTTGCGGAGGGCCATGCGGGCGTCCTCGATGGCGGCCTGGAACTTGTCCTGCGAGGCGGCCTTGCCGTGAATCTGCAAGCTCTGCCGGCCGCCGAAGATTTTGCGGTAGGCCGTCAGCGGCATGTAGAGCACCTTGTCGAAGGACTGGCCCATCATCGAGCCGCGCTTCTCCTCGACGCCGACGACCGTCAGCGGCATCCCGCGCACGCTGACCTGCTTGCCGACGGGGTCCTGCCCCGGAAAGAACTTCTCCTTGATTTCGTCGCCGATGACGACGACCATCGCGGCCGTCTCGTACTCCTGCGACAGGAAGAAGCGCCCCTCGCCGATGGTCTTGTCCTCGATGACCTGCATGTTCGGCGTGCAGCCCTGCACCTGGACGCCGAACAGGTCCTCGCCGTTCTCCTTCAAATCCACCTGATTCTGGAGCTGCGCGCCGACCTCGGAGCAGGCCGTGCAGTTGTCGCGGACCCACTCGTAGTCTTCGATTTCGAGGCGCTTGTTGCGGCGGTTCATCTTCTCCCACTCGGCGTCGGAGAGCTGGCCGGAGTGGGCGATGCGGGCGATCATGAAGTGGTTGGTGCCGAGCACGGCCGTCACCTTCTCCATGACGTAGGTGTTGAGGCCCGAGATGGCGGCGCCGACGACGACGACGGAGGCGACGCCGATGATGATGCCGATTAAGGTCAGGAAGGCGCGCAGCTTGTGGGCGAAGATGGACTGGAGCGCGATGCGCGCGGCGTCGGCGTAGAAGGTGTAAATCGTTTTCATAAAAGCTTTTGCGCTTATTAAATGGGAACGGGCGCGGAGCGCGGCACGCCTCTAATACGCGACCGCGCCGGGTAATGTTTACAAATAGTTAGATGCCGTTTGGCGGCCGGAGACGAGGCTCACCTCCGCCAAAATCGGGCGGCAAGGCCGCGCGGCGTCCGGATTCACCGCCTCGCGGGCCGCGTGCTAAACTCGGTCGGCCGCGCACCCCACGACGTTCTTAACACCCCCGACAGCCGCAGGAGTCGTCATGGCCCAACCTCTCATCTTCCTCAGTTACAGCCACGAAGACGAACGCCTCAAGGATCGCGTGGTGCGGCAGTTGAAGGTGCTGAAGTCGGCCGGCATAGACGTGTGGAGCGACGACCGCATCCCAGCGGGCGGCGAGTGGAGGGCCGAGATTGACAGCGCCCTCGGCCGGGCGAACGCCGCCGTCCTCCTCGTCACCGCCAGCTTCCTGACTTCAGACTTCATCCTCGACGCGGAGGTTCCCAGAATCATCGAGCGCCACGCGAGCGCCGGGCTGAAAATCTTCCCCGTCATCGCCAAGCCGTGCGCCTGGACGAGCGTCGAATGGCTGGCGAAGATGCAAGCTCTGCCGAAGGACGGCAAGCCCGTCTGGGGCGGGCGCCGCGACGCCGAGAGCGCCCTGGCCGAAATAACCCGAGCCATTGAGGCGGCCCTCAACGCGGAGCGGGCGACCCCGCCTGAGATGCCCCCGGACGCCCACGCGGCCCGTGCCGCCCGACCCGACTCGCCCGCAATCGGCCTGCTGGCGCTCGCCAACAAATTCAACAAGTTCAACCGCTACAGTAAGGGGGTAAACATATCCCACGTTGCCGACTTCATCGGGCTGGCCCTCGAACACGGGGTGCCCCTCTACAACGGGGGCGACAAAGAAGGCTGTGCCGAAGTATACGTCCGCGCCAGTTACTACCTCATCGAACTCTTGAGGAAAGTCGTTGACCCGATGCTGATCGACAGGGAGTTAGGTCTCGACAGGATGTTAGACCGATTCGAGACCATGACTTCGACGCCTATGTTGAGGCCCATCCTCGGACTACGTTCGTCGCCTTACGATTTCGTGCTCCAGATGGCCCACGACGAACTCTTCCTGGTGAGTAGGGAGTGGGGGGCGCGCCGGAGCAGGGATTGGGGCGGGCCGTGGAGCATGGATTGGACCGGGCGCGAGGACACAGATCCGGGCAAGACCGCCTGGACGGTGCGCCACGTCTTCGACAGCATTCTAATGGCCGCGGCCGGGGTCGAGGCCATTGACTCCGCCCTCGGACAAGCAGGCGAGACGTGGGACGCGCGCGCCCAGCTCATGCGTGAGGTTATCAAGAAGGCCAACTCGTCGAGCATGCTCCTCTACAACGAAGGGCTGATGCGCGGCCAGCACTGGATTAGGGCCTGCGCCGCGATTTACCTCCACGCGGCGCAGGGGCTCTTGCCACACCTCTCCGGGCGAGACCTTGCGCCGGTGAGAGACCTCATCGTGGACCGGCTTTACGGTGAGAACTACGTCGAGCGGGCGAACGGCATCGGCATGTCCGGCGAAGAAAGGAACGCCTACGAAGTCGCGTGGGTCATCCGCCACGCCTTCGACATGCTCGCCAGGAAACTGCCCTGACGGCCGGGCGAACACCTCTCTTCCGCGCGGCGCTCAGGCGTCTTCGGCGAGGCGGATGCCGGCGAAGGCGATGCGGAAGTGGCGGCGGAAGAAGTTGCGGAAGGTCGTGCGCAGGACCGAGGGGCCGGTCGCCCACGAGCCGCCCTTGAGGACGCGGTGGTCGCCGTCGAACCACTCCTGCGAGTATTCGGGGTAGGGGAAGGGCTCGAAGCCGGGGAAGGCGTCGAAGGGGGTGGAAGTCCACTCCCAGACGTTGCCGGTCATGTCTTGGCAGCCGTAGTGAGAGGCGCCCGCGGGGAAGCTGCCCGCGGGCGTCGTGCCCCAGAAGCGGAAGCCGGAGTTGCACAACTCCTCCGAAGGCTCCGCGTCGCCCCACGCGTAGCGGCGCTTGGCTGAGCCGTCCCACGAGGCGGCCTTCTCCCACTCGGCCTCGGTCGGCAGTCGCTTGCCGGCGAAGCGCGCGTAGGCTTCGGCCTCGAACCAACTGACGCCTGTGACCGGGTGGTCGGGCCTTAGCTCCTCCTCGCCGAACATCAAACGCTCGCGCCACGCGGAGCCCTCGCGCCGCCAGTAGAGCGGGTGCGACCAACCCTCCTGCCCGCGCCTGTCCCAGCCCTCTTCCGACCAGAACTCGCGCCGCTCGTAGCCGCCCTCGCCGACGAAGCGCGCGTACTCCTCGTTCGTCGTAAGCGCGCGCGCGATTCTGAAAGCCGGCACAAAGACTTCGCGCGCGGGGCGCTCGTTGTCGTAGGCGAAACCGTTGCCGCCGTCGCCCATGAGAAAGTCGCCTCCCGGCACTTCGGCCATCCCGGCGGGCGTCCGCGCGGCGGGCGCGTGGTTGTTAAGAGACGGCCGCGCCTTCTTCGAGGGGTCGAGGAGCTGGAAGAGGTAGGCGAGCGTTTCCTGATGCTGCCTCTCGTGTTCGAGCACGAGGCGGAGGACGTAGCCCCCGGCGAGCAGCGGGTCTTGGGCGTCGAAGTCGTAACGCTCAAGGCACGAGAGCGAGCCCTCGCGGACGCGCCGCAGGTAGTCCTCCATCTCGCGCCGACGCGGCAAGTCCTTCGACTCCTCGCGCGGCGTGCTGATGGGGTCGAAGATGCGCTCGTAGCGCGGTTCGGGCGGCGGGAGTCGGAGGACCTTTTGCAGCAGCCAGTAGGACTCGAAGGCGCCGATGTGCGCGAGGTGCCAGACGACGGGGCGGAAGCCGAAGCCGGGGCTCTGGTGCAGGTCGTCCTCGCGCGCGAGGTCGAAGAGGTTAAGGGTGTCGGCGCGCGCTTCGGTCAGCTCGCGCGCGATGAGTTCTGCGCGTTCGTCCATGTCGTTCTGCTCTCTCGTCGGCGAAACTCTGCACGCTAGCGGACGGTTGGGTTATTATAGCAGCCGCACAAATCTTTAGAGGAAAGAAGCCCGAGCGTGATGGAGCACCCCCCGAGCGAGTTGGCGAGCGAGCGCCTGACGCTGCACCGACTCGCGCCCGCCGAGGCCGCCGACTCCTTCGCCGAGGACGTGCGCCGCGGCCTCGCCTCCGAGCCGAAAAGCCTCCCGCCCAAATACTTCTACGACGCGCTCGGCTCGCAGCTCTTCGAGGCCATCTGCCTCCTGCCCGAGTATTACCTGACGCGCGCCGAGGCCGAAATCTTCGAGCGCCGCGCCGCCGAGATAGTCGAAGAAGCCGCGCGCGGCTCGCGCCTAACTCTTATCGAACTGGGCAGCGGCAGCGCCTCCAAAACGCGCCGCGTCATCGAGGCCGCGCTCGAACGCCAGACGGGCCTGACGTACGTCCCCGTTGACATCTCGACGGCCGCGCTTGAGGCGAGCGCGCACGCGCTCTTAGGCGACTACCCGCGCCTGAACGTCGCGGCCTACGCCGCCGACTACGACTCGGCGCTGCCGCGGCTCGCCGAGAATTTGCGCGAAGGCTCGCGCGCCCTCGTCCTCTTCCTCGGCTCGAACGTCGGCAACTTCGACCGCCAAGGGGCGCGCGCCTTCATGCGCCGCCTGCGACAGTCTTTGCGCGAGGGCGACGCGCTGCTTTTAGGCGCCGACCTCAAGAAAGACCCGGCCGCGCTCGAAGCCGCCTACGACGACCCGCTCGGCGTCACCGCCGCCTTCAACCTCAACGTCCTCGGGCGCGCGAACCGCGAGCTCGGCGCCGACTTCGACCTCCGCGCCTTCCGCCACGTCGCCCTCTACGACGACGGCGAGGGGCGCGTCGAGATGCATCTTGAGAGCGCGCGTGAACAGACCGTCCGAATAGGCGCCGTTAATCTCAGCGTCACCTTCCGCGCGGGCGAGCGCATCCACACGGAGAACTCTTACAAGTACAGCGCGGCCGAGTTGTCCGAACTCGCCCGAGCCACGGGCTTCACACTCACGCGCACGTGGCTCGACGCGGGCGAACGCTTCAGCAGCAACCTTCTCATCGCCGAGTGAGCTATGGCCCAGACGCCTACAGGCACGAAGAGCGGCCGCGAGGGCTTCCCGCTTCTGACCGACGCGATTACGCCCGCGTCGGTGCCGCTCTTCGTCGAGAACCTCGTGCGCGGCGAGAAGCCGGCGGCCGAGTGGCGGTGCGGCGTCGAGTTCGAGCTGTTCGGCTACGACCGCGCGCGCGACTTCGCGCGCATCGAGCCCGCGCAGGTCCAGCGCGTGCTCGCCGGCTTCGCCCCTTCTTCGAGGGACATCGTCCGCGAAGGCGACTTCGTCATCGAAGTCAGCGACGGGCAGATGAACCGCCTGACGATTGAGCCGGGCGGGCAGATTGAGTTCTCCGGCGCGCCGCACCGCCGCCTCGCCGAAGTCGAAGCGGGCCTGCGCCGCTACCTCTCGCGCCTGCGCGAAGTGGCCGACGCGAACGGCCTCGTCTTCCTCGCCGCCGGGTTCGACCCGCTTCGTTCGCCCGAAGAGCAGAAGTGGTTCCCGAAGATGCGCTACGACGTGATGCGCCCTTACCTCGCCTCGCGCGGCCGTCGCGCGTGGGACATGATGTCGCGCACCTGCTCGGTGCAGGCGAATCTGGACTACGGCGGCCCCGAAGACTTGCGGAAGAAGTTCCTGATGGGCAGCCGGCTGGCGCCCGTCGTGACGGCCATGTTCGCCAACTCGCCCTTCGAGCGCGGGCGCCCCTCCGGCTACAAGTCCACGCGCGCCGCCGCCTGGCTCGACACCGACCCCGACCGCACCTGCCTGCCGCCGCCCGCGCTCTCGGACGACTTCGCGCCCGCCGACTACGTCGCCTACGCGCTCGACGTGCCGATGCTCTTCGCGCAGCGCGAGGGCCGCTACCTCGGGACTGTTTCGGGGCTCCGCTTCGGCGAGTTCCTTGAGCGCGGGCGCGAAGGCGTCCGCCCCGTCTTCGGCGACTGGGCCGACCACCTGACGACCATCTTCACCGACGCGCGCCTCAAGCAGCACATCGAGCTTCGCAGCGCCGACTGCGTCGGACCCGAGCTGGCCCTCGCGCTGCAAGCCTTCTGGATGGGATTGGCCTACGACGACGCCTCACTCGACGAGGCGTTGCGACTCGCGCCCCGGCTCGACGCGTCGGACGCGCACGCCCTGCGCGAACAGGTCGCGCGCGACGCCCTGGCCGCGAGGTGCGCGGGCGTGGACGTGCTCGGCCTCGCGCGCGAAGTGGTCCGGCTGGCGATTGAAGGCTTAAGCCGCGTCGCGCCCGAAGAGGTTTCTTACCTCGACCCGCTCCGCCAGCTAGTCATCGAAGACGGGTCCTGCCCGGCCGACCTCCTCCTGCGCGACCACGGGGGCGGCTGGCACGCCTCGCCCGAGCGCGTCGTCGAAAGTCTTCGCGTGGCTTGACGGCGGGGCTATAATCCCTGCCCCCACCTCGCGCGAACGGGTCCGGCGCCCCACGTCCCAAAACCCGCCGGAGTAAGGAGCAATCTCATGTGGAATCCGTTCGGCGTGCCTCACGCCTTCGACGAGGGGGCGGCGCGCGTCTTCGACCGATTCGTCGAACAGCTCCTCGCCACGCCGCAGGCCGGAATCCCGCGCGCCCTTGAAGAGCTGCGCGGACGCGTCCAGGTCCTCGACGACACCGGCTACCGGACCTTCGTCGCCGTCCTCCAGATGAAGGCCGCGCAGGAGCAGCAGAACATCGAGCGGCTACAGGCCACCAACTACGACGACGGCTTCGGCCACGGCTTCGAGGCCGAGCTGTGGCGCGCGACGGCGCGCATCTCAAGCGGCGTCTCGGCGCAGGAGCGCGCCATGCGGCAGCAGTCGCAGGCGCGTCTTGAGGGGCTGCAATTCATCTACGCCTGCGCCGAGCAGTTCCGCGCCCAGCGCCCGGCCGCGCCGCCGCCGCCGCAGGAGAGCGCCCGACCCGCCGCGCCGCAACAGCAGCACGAGCCCGCCCCGCCCGCCGAAGACAAGCAGGCGCGCGTGATGGAGTTGAGGCAGCGCCTCATCGCGGTTGCGGCCGGGGGCGACTTCTCGCCGGAGTTCTTCGCGCTCCTGAAGGAACTGCGCGCGGCCGAGGGGGACGCCGGCAACATGTCGGGCCAGCGCGGGCGGCGCATGGACTCGGTCATCGAGGACTTCGAGAAGCTGGCCGGCAAGAAGACCGACGACGTGCACGAGATGGCGTCCGACCTGCAACGCGTGCAGGAGCTTGCGCGCGGCATGTCCGACGCCGTCGCCGACAGCCGCCCGCCGGGCACGACCGCGCCGGCCGAGGGCACGCGCGCCGCGCGCCTCGTCGAGCTGCACAAGAAGTTGACGGACCGCCTGACGGCCGAGATACACCGCTCGTACCTCGGCGCCGCCGAGAGGGAGACGATTGAAAGTCTCTTCGCGCGCGGCGTGAACGAACGCAAGGCGGTCTACGACCTCGACTCGGACGCGGCGGCGGCCGAGCTTGAGCGCGAGGGCCTGCGACGGCTGGCGATGGACCTGCGCGCCTACACGCTGCGGCAGAACCTCACGCTGGCCGAGCCGGTCTGGCCCTCGCCGCACGTCTCGCAGAACGCCAACGCCGTCTTCTTCTCCGGCGGCGAAGAGGCCCGCGCCGCCCTGCGCGAAGCCGCCACGACGCGCGGCCTGAAAGTCTTCGACGAGGCGCCGCGCGGCGAATACGGGGCCGGGCGCTGGCGGCAACTGCGCGAGTGCCACGTCGCCGTCTTCGACCTCTCGGACTACGGCCGCGCGGGCGCGGAGGCGGGCGTCGCTTCCGTGTGTTACGAGATGGGCATCGCGCTCGCGCTCGGCAGAGACATCGTCGTCCTCGCCTCCGCGGAGGGCGAGGCGCGGACTCCCTTCGACGTGGACGTGATGCCCGTCAGATTGAGCCGGGGCGAGGAGGGCGCGCGGCAGTTGGGCGACGCGCTCGACGAGGCCGTCTACGGGCAGCAGCGCGGCGGCGCGGGCGGCTCCGTCCGCAAGACCCTGAGGCACGCGCGACGCGCCCTCGCCGGCCGGCTCGACGCGGGCGCGGCCGAGTTCTTAAGGCGCTTCGAGTCGGGCGAGACGGCGGGCGACGCGGAGGCCGCGCGCCACGCTCTCGAAAACGCGCTCGCGCTCGCCGGCCCGCACCCGCCGCTCCTGCTGACGCCCGCGTGGCCCGGCGACTACCCGGACCCCCGCGCGCCGATGTGCTTCCACGTCATGCCCTTCCGCGAGAATCTGGCCGAGGCTCGGCGCTTAGTCGAGGAGGCGTGCGGCGACGCGGTCGAGTACGTGCGCGGCGACATGAGAGAGGGGCGCGACGTGGTGTCGGCCATCTGGGAGGACATCTGCCGCGCCACGCACGTCGTCGTCGAGCTGACGGGCCTCAACCCGAACGTGATGCTGGAGCTAGGCATCGCCGACGCGCTCGGCCGCAACACGCTGCTCGTCACGCAGGACGACCTCGGCGAACTCGGCCGCGTGCCCGCCCTGACGCGCGAGCGCGTCACGCGCTACAAGCTCGAAGGCGGCGGGGAAGCTCTGCGTGCGGCCGCAGCCGGTTTCCTGACGGGGGGGAGAGGGTGAGCGACGGGGCGCCGGGCGGCGCGGCGGCGGTCGAGTTTTGCGGCGTCACCTACGCCGCGCCCGGCCGGGCCGCGCCCATCATAGACGACTTGAATCTCGACGTGCGCCGGGGCGAGACGCTCGTGCTCCTCGGCGAGTCCGGCTGCGGCAAGACGACGACGCTGAGGCTCGTCAACAGACTCCTGGACCCGACGGCGGGCGGGGTCCGCGTCGAGGGGCGCGACACGCGCGAGTGGGACGCCGTCGGGCTCCGGCGCCGCACCGGCTACGTGATACAGGACGCGGGCCTCTTCCCGCACTTCACCGTCGGGCGCAACGTCGGGTTGGTGCCCGCGCTCGAAGGCTGGGAGGCGGGGCGCGTGAGCGAGCGCGTTCATGAGCTGCTGCGACTCGTCGGGCTCGACCCGGAGAAGTTCGCGGCTCGATACCCTTGGGAGCTTTCGGGCGGGCAGCGGCAGCGCGTCGGCGTGGCCCGCGCGCTGGCCGCGGACCCGCCGCTGCTTTTGATGGACGAGCCCTTCGGCGCGCTCGACCCGCTGACGCGCGCCGCGCTCCAGCGCGAGTTCGCCGCCCTGCAAAAGCGGCTCGGCAAGACCGTCATCTTCGTCACGCACGACGTGCGCGAGGCATTGCTACTCGGCACGCGCGTCGCGCTGATGAGCGCCGGACGCATCCTCCTCCTTGAGACTCCCGAAAACTTCCGCCGCTCTGAGGAGCCGCACGCGCGTGCCTACACGGAGACGCTGCTGCCGCCCGCCGAGGCGGACGCCCCCGAAGCATGAACGCGCTCGAATTCATCGCGAAGAACTGGCGCGAAGTGCTCGGCCTGACGGGCGAGCACCTTCTGCTCGTCCTCGCCTCGACCGCCGTGGCGGTTGCAATCGGACTCCCCGTCGGGCTCCTGCTCACGCGCCGCGCTTCCTTGAAGCGACCCGTGCTCGCCGTCGCCAACGTCTTCCAGACGGTGCCCAGCCTCGCCCTCTTCGGGCTGCTCATCCCGCTCCCCGTAGTCGGCGGCATCGGCGCGCGGACGGCCGTCGTCGCGCTCGTCCTCTACGCGCTGCTGCCGGTGATACGGAACACGGTGACGGGCGTCGAGGGCGTTGACCGCAGCGTGCGCGAGGCGGCGGTGGCGATGGGGATGACGGACGCGCAGATTCTAAGACAGGTGGAGTTGCCGCTGGCCGCGCCCGTCATCCTCGCGGGCGTGAGGGTGGCGACGGTCATCTGCGTCGGCGTGGCGACGATAGCGGCGGCGGTCGGCGCGGGCGGACTCGGCACCTACATCTTCCGCGGCCTGCGGCAGTACGACAACAACCTCCTTTTAGCGGGCGCCGTCCCGGCCGCGCTGCTCGCGCTCGCGGCGGACGCCGGGCTCGGCCTTCTGGAATCGCGCCTCGACGTGAGGAAGAAGAGGAGCCGCGCGGCGGCGGGGCGAGGAACGCGCGTGTTACGTTTCGCGGCGGCGGCGCTCGCGCTCGCCGTCGTCGCGGGCGGCGCGTACGCCGTCTGGAGGCGCGCGGGCCGCGCCGACGTGGTCGTCGGCTCGAAGGACTTCACCGAGTCAGTCATCCTCGCCGAAATCTTCGCGCAGTCGCTCGAAGCGCGCGGGCTGACGGTCGAGAGGCGCTACGAGCTGGGCGGCACGCTCCCGCACGAATCTCTCGTCGCCGGCCGCCTCGACGCTTACCCGGAGTACACCGGCACCTCCTTCATCGAAGTCCTCAAGCACCCGCCGAGCACCGATACGCGCGCCGTCTACGAGCGGGTGAAGGCGGACTACGCCGAAAGGTTCGACGTGGAGGTCGGCCCGCCGCTCGGCTTCGAGGACACGTTCGCCGTGCTCGTGCGCGAGGCGGACGCGCGCCGACTGGGCCTCCGCACCATCTCCGACGCCGCGCCGCACGCGCCCCGCTGGCGGGCAGGCTTCGGACAGGATTTCATGTCGCGCAAGGACGGCTACGAAGGCTTGGCGCGCGCCTACGGCCTCGCCTTCTCTGGCCGGCCGCGCGAGATGGACCTGTCGCTCAGCTACCGCGCGCTGCACGACGGCGAGGTGGACATCATCGCCGGCAACTCGACCGACGGCATGATTCCCACGCTCAATCTCTTCCAACTCGAAGACGACCGTCGCTACTTCCCGCCCTACGAGGCCGTCCTCCTCGTGCGCCGCGACCGGCTGGCGAGCCTGCCCGCCGCCCGCGAAGCCCTCGCCCGCCTCGCCGGCTCCATCACGACCGACGACATGCGCCGCCTCAACTACGAGGTGGACGGCCGCAAGCGCCCGCCCGCCGACGTGGCCCGCGAGTGGCGACGGTCGAAGGGGCTCTAAAATAGTTTCGGGATTCTGTGCGAAGATACGCGCATGAGTGAGTCGCCCGAGGTCGTCGAACGTGTGGAGCGGCCCGCCCCGCGGGAGTTCTACCGGCGCTACGTGAGGGCGAACAGGCCGGTCGTCATCACGGGCGTCGCCGACGGGTGGAGGGCGACGGGGCTTTGGACGCCCGACTATTTCCGCTCGCACTTCGCCGACGCCAGAGTCTTCTTCACGGCCTGGGAGAGCGACGCCCCATCGAACGACCCGACCGACTACTACGCGCGCAGAAAAAAACGGGGCACGCGGCTCGGCACCTTCATCGACCGCATGCAGTCCGGCGAGGACTTCTCGCGCAACTACGTCACGCAGTTCCCCATCTTCCGCGCGCTCCCCCAACTGCGCGGAGACATCGAGCCCCCCGACGCCTACATGAACATCCCGCGCCACTACCCGCCCGCCGTGCGCCGGAGGTTGGTGAAGGAGCCGACCCTCTGGCTCGGGCCTGCACAGACCGTCACGCCCGTCCACTTCGACGCGGCGCACAACCTGCTGGCGCAGATTCACGGCCGCAAGAGGCTGCTCCTCATCCCGCCCGAGCACTCGCGAAAACTCTACTACCCGGCGCCCGAACTCGGGCACGTCAACTACAGCCCCGTGGACGTTGAAGCGCCCGACCTCGAAAGGTTCCCGCGCTACGAGGGGGTCGCGCCGCTGGAGGTTCTGCTTGAGCCGGGCGAAATCCTTTTCATCCCGGTCCGCTGGTGGCACTACGTCCGCGCGCTTGAGCCGACCATCTCTTTAAACTTCTGGTGGTTCTCGCTGGACTCGCTCCGCAGGATGTGGCATCCGTATCTCGTCTACAAACGCAGCAGGCTCTATCAGCGCATGAAACGAAGATGAAAATACTTCTCGCACTCCTTCTCCCCGCGCTCGCGCTCGCGGCCGCGCCGCAACAGACCCAGCCGCTTGAGCTGCCCGCCGAGCGACACCTTCGCAACGTTCGCCAACTCACCTTCGAGGGCGAGAACGCCGAAGCCTACTGGAGCGGCGACGGGCAACGACTCATCTTTCAATCGAAGCCCGAGGGCCGCGCCTGCGACCAGATTTACACGATGCGCGCCGACGGCTCTGACCGCCGCATGGTCTCGACCGGCGGCGGCGCCACCACCTGCTCTTACTTCTTCCCCGACGGCCGACGCATCCTCTTCTCGTCCACCCACCTCGCCTCCGCCGACTGCCCGCCGCGCCCCGACCGCTCGCGCGGCTACGTCTGGCCCATCCACCCCTCCTTCGACATCTTCGCCGCGAGCCCCGACGGCTCCGGCCTCAGGCAACTGACGAAGACCCCCGGCTACGACGCCGAAGCGACGATTTCGACCGACGGCCGCCGCATCGTCTTCACGTCCCTGCGCGACGGCGACCTCGACATCTACACGATGAAGGCGGACGGCAGCGACGTGAAGCGCCTGACGACGGAGCTGGGCTACGACGGCGGCCCCTTCTTCTCGCGCGACGGCAAGCGAATCGTCTACCGCTCCTACCACCCGCAGACGCCCGAGCAGATAAAACGCTACCGCGACCTTCTGGCCGAGAACGTCATCGAGCCGAACGTCTTCGAGGTCTGGGTGATGGACTCGGACGGGCGCAACAAGAGACAGGTGACGCGCCTCGGCGCCGCCAGCTTCGCGCCCTACTTCCTGCCCGACGGCAAGCGCATCATCTTCGCCTCCAACATCAACGACCCGAGGAAGAGGAACTTCGACATCTACTTGATAAACGTAGACGGGACGGGGTTGGAGCGCATCACACACAACGACACCTTCGACGGCTTCCCAATGTTCTCGCCCGACGGCCGGCGCCTCGCCTTCGCCTCGAACCGCAACGCGCGGCGGCCCGGCGACACCAACGTCTTCGTCGCCGACTGGGTCGAGTGAAACCCCCCGGAGTCAGTTTATGATTTCATCAGCCTCGAACCGCCGCGCGCTCGCCAGCCTGCTTCTCGTCCTCGCACTCGCGCCCGTCGCGCCCGCGCGGCAGAAGCCGCAGGGGCCGCCCTCCGCCGACCTCCTGCGCCTGCGCGAGCACGTCGCGCACCTCGCCTCCGACGAGCTACAGGGCCGACGCACGGGGACGCGCGGCGCGCAGGAGGCCGCCAACTACATCGCCGAAGAGTTCCACGAGCTAATGCTCGCGCCCGGCGGCAACTCGAAGGAGCCCCGCTACCGCAACCGCGTCGAGCCGCGCGAGTACCTGCAAGAGTTCCCCTACGTCGCGGGCGTCGAGCTGGGCAAAGAGAACGCGATGTCACTTTTGAAGCCGCGGCCCGACCCGCCGCTCGCGCTCGACCTGCGCGCGGGCGAGGACTGGATGCCGCTCGGCTTCAGCTCGAACGCGAAGCTCGGCGCCACGCCGGTCGTCTTCGCCGGCTTCGGCATCACGGCGGCAGAGCAGAGTTACGACGACTACAAGGGCGCCGACGTGCGCGGCAAAATCGCGCTCGCCTTCGCCGGCACGCCCGACGCGCCCGGCGACCCGCACGGCCGCTTCACGCGCGCGGGCGAGCCGCGCTTCAAGGCCGCCGCCGCGCTCGCCGCCGGGGCCGCCGCCCTCGTCCTCGTCTCGCGCGAGACGAACTTCAAAGACGACAAGCTCTCGCGCCTCGCTTACGACAACGCGGCCGGAGACGCCGGCCTGCCCGTCGCCGTCGTTTCGCGGCAGGTGGCGGCGCGGCTGCTCGGCCGTGAGAGTCCGGGCGCGCTCGACGATTTAGAGATACGCGCGCGGCTCTTGAAGACGCCGAGCAGGATTTTTGAAGAGCCCGACACAAGGATGCCGCAGGGCATGACGCTCTCCCTGACCGTTGACCTCGTGCGCAAGAACGCGCCCGCGCACAACGTCGTCGGCGTCCTCACGGGCTCCGACCCGAAGTTGAAGGACGAGGTCATCGTCGTCGGCGCGCACTACGACCACCTCGGCACGGGCGGCGAGGGCAGCCTCGCGGCGCGCGAGGGCGAAGTCCACCACGGCGCCGACGACAACGCCTCGGGCACGGCCGCGCTGATTGAACTCGCGCGCCTGCTCACGGCCGAGAAGGAGAAGATGAGGCGGACCGTCGTCTTCGTCGCCTTCGGCGGCGAGGAGGAGGGGTTGCTCGGGTCGAGCTTCTACGTGAGGAACGCGGGTGCCGGGCTCGGGCAGGTGGTCGCGATGCTCAACATGGACATGGTCGGCCGGCTGCGCGAAGACTCTCTGAGCGTGGGCGGCGTCGGCACGGCCGCCGAGTGGAGGGCGGTGCTGGGCGAGGCGAACAGGCAGTTCAAAGTTTCGCTCGACCCCTCGCTGACGGGGGGCACGAGGGCGGAAGACTCGAACGACGCGCGGAGGCCGCCGGGCGAGGCCCCCATCGTCATCAGCGGCTCTAACGGGCGGGCCGCGATGACGGCCGTCGAGAGCGAACGCTTCAAGCTGCGCCTCAACGAAGACGGCTTCGGCCCGAGCGACCACGCCTCGTTCTACTTGAAGAAGGTGCCCGTCCTCTTCTTCTTCACCGGCGCGCACGAGGACTACCACAAGCCTTCGGACACGGCCGACCGCATCAACTACGAGGGGCTCGCCCGCGTCCTCGAATTCGTGCGCGAGATCGTCTACACCTTGCAGGTCCGCGACGCGCGCCCGACCTTCGCCGTCGCCCGTGCGGAGTCCGGCGCGCGCTCGACCGGCTTCCGCGTCTACCTCGGCACCATCCCCTCTTACGGCGAATCGACCGACGGGCTCAAGATAGAAGGAGTCCGCGAGGGCTCGCCCGCCGCCGCCGCGGGCGTTCAGGCCGGCGACCGCGTCGTCAAACTCGCGGGGCGCGACGTGCGCAACGTCTACGACTACACGCAGGCGCTCTCGGGCATGGAAGCCGGCAAGGAATACGAGGTCGAACTCCTGCGCGGCGACCAACGCCTCAAGCTGAAGGTGACGCCCGCCGCCAGAAGATAAGTAGGCGGCAGGCAGCAGGCAAAAGAAGGAATCGGGGGCGACGTTACGAGCGTCAGCCCCCGACTCGCTTTTACCGCCTACTGCCTACTGCCATCTGCCGACTCCTCTTTACCAGCGGGGCTCGCGACCGCCGCCGCCGCCGCCACCACCGCCGTAGCCGCCGCGACCACCGCCGCCTCCGCCGTAGCCGCCGCCACCGCCGCGGCCCCCGCCGCCACCGCCGAAGCCGCGGTCAACCCGAGGCCGCGCCTCGTTGACGGTGAGAGAGCGGCCGTTGAATTCCTTGCCGTTTAACTGCTCGACGGCGGCCGTGGCGCCCTCCTGCGTCGCCATCTCGACGAAGCCGAAGCCGCGCGAGCGGCCCGTCTCGCGGTCCTCGACGACCGAGGCCGACTCGACCTCGCCGGCCTGCGAGAAGTAGTCGCGCAGGTCGTCGCCGGTAGTGTTGAAGTTGAGGTTTCCTACGTAAAGTCTCGTACCCATTCTCTTATCCTTAACTCAAGCTGAAGCGCGGGCGATACTGAGCTTGTGCGCGTGGCGGGAGGAAAGGAGTCTTCCTGCAACTCGACAAGGGCGGCGACCTCGACCCGGTGCTCTGACTGACAACGCAGAGAGCGGCTTCTGAACCAAACGCTGACCTCACTCTCCTTCAGCCGAACACCGTCGCCTAACAGTCGCGGGCAGGCGCGGTCGCCTTCGACCGCGCGAGAGCAGGAACCTGGCCGTGAGTATGCCGCCTCCCCGCGTCTTTAAGCAAGCAATTTTTCAGCCGCGTCGGGCGCGGATTAAGACGGCGCGCGGGCTGTGCGGTCTTGAAAAGGCCGGGGAGTTGGGCGAGAATGTGCGGCGGCACGGGGCGCGGGGTTCCTGGGAAGGGAATTTGAAGGGGCGCGACGTGCCGTGAAAGCGTGGCGGCATCCGTCCTCATGTCCCGCGCCGCGCGCGTCTCGGTTGGGCTCCCGGACACATGATCGGCAAGACCATCTCCCATTACCGCATCCTCAGCCAACTCGGCGAGGGCGGGATGGGTGTCGTCTACGTGGCCGAGGACACGCGCCTCGGCCGCCGGGTCGCCATCAAGTTCCCGCACGCCGGCCGCGACGAGCGCCACTACCGCGCCCGCTTCCTGCGCGAAGCCCGCGCCGTCTCCCTGCTCTCGCACAAGAACATCGCCGCCGTCTTCGACTACGGCGAGACCGAAGACGGCCAGCCCTACATCGTCATGGAGCTGGTCACGGGCCAGACCCTCGGCGACATCCTCGCCGCCGAGGGCGTCAGCGTCTCGCGCGCCGTCGAGGTCATCCGCGAGGTGGCGGAGGCGCTGTCGGAAGCCCACCGCCGCGGCGTCGTCCACCGCGACGTGAAGCCCTCGAACGTCGTCGTCAACGAGCGCGGAGAGGTCAAGGTGCTCGACTTCGGGCTCGCCAAGCAGCTGCACGAGGAAGGCTCAGAAGGCTCCGCGGGGCCGGCCGGGCTCTCGACGCACACGCGCAGCGACGTGGTCATCGGGACGCCCCTGTACCTGTCGCCCGAGCAGGCGCGCGGCGCCAAGGTTGACGGCCGCAGCGACCTCTTCGCGCTCGGCGCGCTGCTCTACGAGTGCGTCGCCGGGCGCTCCGCCTTCTCCGGCTCGAACGTCATCGAGATCGGCGCGCAGGTCCTCCACTTCGACCCGCCGCCGCCCTCGCGCTTCAACTCGCGCGTCCCCGCGGACCTCGACCGCCTGACCTTGAAGGCGCTCGCCAAGAAGCCCGAGGACCGCTACCAGTCGGCCGCCGAGATGGCCGCCGACCTCGCGCGTTTGCGCGCGCGCCTGCCCGCCGACACGGTCCGCACGCGCCGGCTCGACACCGGCACGGACCTCCCGCGCATGAGCGCGCTGACGACGGTCGCCTACAGGCTGCGCCGCCCGACCGTCTCGCCGCTCACGCTCGGGGCCGCCGTCCTCATCGCCCTCTTCGGCGTCTGGGGCTACGCCTTCCTGCGCCGGCCCGCGCCGCACAAGCCGCCGCCGCAGGCCAAGGAACTCTACGACCGCGGCGTCGAGGCGCTGCGCGAGGGCGCGTACTACAGGGCCAGCGAGGCGCTGCGCGAGGCCGTCACGATTGACGAGAAGTACGCCGTCGCACGCGCCCGGCTGGCCGAGGCGCTGATGGAGATGGACCTCTACGGCGAGGCTCAGGACCACCTGCTGGCCTTGCGGCAGGACGAGTACAAGGACGAGGCGCCGACGCCGGAAGACGACCTTTACATCAAGGCCGCCACCGCCACGGCCCGCCGCGAATACCAGCCGGCCGTGGCCGCCTACACTGAATTGGCGCGCATGAACCCCGCGCCCCCGCAGGTCTACCTCGACCTCGGCCGCGCCCTCGAACTCAACAACGAGCCGGCGAAGGCCATCGAGAAATTCACCGACGCCACGAAGCGCAACCGCTCTTACGCCCCGGCGCTGCTGCGCCTCGGCACGCTCTACGCTCGGCAGAAGAACTACCCGGCCGCCGCCTCCACCTTCGAGAGCGCCGAGAAGCTGTACGCCGCCGCCCGGAACCGCGAGGGCGAGGCCGAGGTCCACTACCAGCGCGGCCGCATGCTCGCCGGCCAGAACAAGCCGGCCGACGCGCGCCGCGAGCTGGACCTCGCCTACGAACTGGCGCGCGAGTCCGGCAACGTCTACCAGCAGGCGCAGACCCTCATCCAAATCGCCTACGCCGAGCAGGACCCGGCGCGCGCCAGAGACTACGCGCAGCGCGGCATGAGTCTC
The DNA here is from genome assembly GCA_035941045.1 of Pyrinomonadaceae bacterium. Taxonomy (GTDB): domain Bacteria; phylum Acidobacteriota; class Blastocatellia; order Pyrinomonadales; family Pyrinomonadaceae; genus QHXN01. The sequence goes on from DASZEK010000035.1 coordinate 155,399, forward strand.
GCGCAGGCCAACCGCATGAACGCGCTGAGCGCCTACGGGCAGGCCACGCTCGGCCAGCTCCACTTCCTCGCCGGGGAGTACGACGCGGCCGAGGAAGCACTCTTGAAGGCGCGCGACTCGGCCCGCTCCAACAAGGTCCGCCGCTACGAGGCGCTGGCCTCGCTCCTCCTCGGCCAGATGCGCAACAAGCAGAACCGTCAGGACGAGGCCGAGCGGTTCCTCAAGGACGCGCGCGACTTCTACACACAGGGCAACTACCGCAAGGAGGCCAACACGGCGACCATCGTCCTCTCGCGTGTCCAGCGCCGACGCGGCGACTACGACGGCGCGCTGGCGGCCTTCAAGGACCAGTTGAAGGTGGCGACGGACTCGGGCGACATGCACGAGGTCGGCATCCTCCGCCGCGAATACGGCGCCGTCTACCTCTTCCGCGGCGACTTCCCCACCGCCCTCATGCACTTCGACGAGGCGCTGAAAATCTTCCGCTCCCACGACGACAAGACCCGCGCCGGCTACACGCAGGTCGTCCGCGCCGCCGCCCTCTGGCAACTCGGTCGCTACGACGAGGCCACCGCGGCTTTGCGCGATCTGGACGAGATCGCCGACTCGATTAACAACAAAGAGCTGCGGATGAACGCCCGCATCAACCAGGCGATGATGGCCCTCAGCCGCCGCGTGCTGCCCGAGGCGCGCGACGCCGCGCAGCAGGCGCGCGCGCTCGCCGAGGAGGTCGGCGAGCGCGCCATCGACATCAAGGCCGAGGCCGACTTCGTCCTCGGCCTCTCCGGCGTCCTCTCGGGCGACCGCGCCACGGGCCGCGCGCTCTGTCAGGAAGCCGAGAAGCTGGCCGAGAAGGTCGAAGACCCTTGGGTGCCGGCGATGGCGCGGCTCACCCTGGCCGAGGCGCTGCTTGAGAGCGGCGACCCCTTGGGCGCGCGCGAGGCGGCCCTGCGCGCCGCCGAGTTCTTCGAGCGGTCGGGCAGCGCGCAGTTCGAGTGGCGGGCGCTGACCATCGCCACCGCCGCCGGCATCAGGTCGGGCGTCGAAGGCGACGACGCGCGACACGCCCGCGTCGGGGCGCTGCTCTCGAAGATGGAAGGCGACTGGGGGCAGGACGCCGTGCGCACTTATCTCTCTCGCCCCGACCTACAGGCGTTGCAAAGGAGGGCGGCCGGGGGGGGCGCCCTCGCCTCGCGCTGAACCTCGACTTAGCCACCCGGTTCTACCTCTAACCTCAGTCAAGGAGAAAACCACATGGGCAGTTCGGATCCACCAATCGTCGTCACCGGCGGGTCGGTGACTATCGAGTTCAACGAGAGCGACTTCTCCTCTCCTGCCAAGGGCCGCCACACCAACGCCAGCAAGAAGATCAAGCGCGTCGAGGTGACGGGCGAAGGGATCGACTTCGCCGAGAATATCCCGAACGGCAAAGTCACCGTCAAGATTTTCTACAGCAACCCATGAGGCGCCCGCCGCCCACGGCCGGAAATAAGAGGGGGAGGCTCGAATCGAGCCTCCCCCTCTTATTGTTGCCAGGTTCCTAACGGTGCTTTACACAGCCTTCTCGTCGTCCGCGCGCCGCTCGCTCCAGACGGCCTCGGCCACGCCCCACAGCCAGACCAGCGTGCCGCGCGCGCCGAGGCGTTCGCGCAGGTGCGTGAAGACGCGCGGGTAGAGCCACGCCGTCCGCGCCGCGAGGCGCCGCAGCGCCGCGAAGCTCGCGCGCCCCTGGAACAACTCCCGCCGCACGCGCTCGTCCATCCCGCCGAGCGCGGCCATCAGGGCGTTCATCGTCTCGTTGACGGCCGACGCTCCGGCCTCCGGCGAGGGGCGCATGAACTCGGCGACGCCCGCCGCGCGCTGGAGCCTGCGACCCGAATCGCCCGCCCGCGCCAGCGTCCGCGCGTCGAGCGCGTCAGCGTCGAGCGCGAGGTTCGTCAGGTGCGTCAGCCTCTTCAGGTCGCGCGCGTTCGCGCACGGGCCCCGCGCCGCCAGCGGCCCGGCGTCGCCCGCCGCCTCGCCGAGCAGCATCACGCGGTCGCCGCCGCGCGGCCCCGCGCCGCCCGCCGCGGGCGCGTAGCCGAACAGAGGGCGCTGCACCCGCCAGCCGGAGCCGCGCCGCTTGTAGGCCGGCAGCGACTCGAAGTAACGCTCGAAGAGGGCGAGCAAGGACTTGTCGGCCGGCGAGTCGGCCGCGTCGTAGAAGAAGAGGTAGGTCGCATACTCGTCGCGCCGGGGCGCGGCCGGGAAGCCGCCCCACACGAGCTGACGGTGGGCGCTCGCGTCCTCCGTGCTGACCAAAAGCTCGGTCGCGCCGAAGTCCACGCCGTCGCGCCCCTCGCCCTTCGAGAAGCCGCGCGCGACGGTGCCGACCGTCGGGCAGACGCGCGCAGGCCGCGACGCGCCCGCAAGCTGCCGCGCCACGGGCGAGGCTGCGCCGGACGCGTCCACGAACAGCCGGGCCGCGAAGAGACGGCGGGCGCCCGCCGCGTCTTCCGCCTCGACCGTCACGCGCTCCGCCTCGACGTAGGCGCGCACGAACTTGAGGCCGCCGATGAGCGCGCACCCCTTCGGCCCGCGCCGCCGTATCTTGTCGGCGGCCGTCTCAAGCAGCAGGTCGGCGTCAACGGACGCGTCCAGCACGCCCGACACCCACAGCGGCTCGGCCTTCACGCGCGAGCCCGCGTCGTGAAACTTCACGAGCCCGCCGCGCGTCCGGTTCAGCACCGCCCGCTCCGCCTCCTCGCGCGTGAAGAGGCCCGCCTCCACGAGTCCGTCCACGTCTTCGCTTGAGACGTTCCAGTCGCGCCCGGCGCGGCCGACCGCCTCGGCGTCGAAGACGAGCACGCGCCGACCGAAGTTGACGGCCATGACGGCGGCGTGCAGGAGGCCGGCGGCGCCGCCCCAGTAGACGATGTCGAACTCGCCTTCGGCCTCGGCCCCGGCGGGCGGGCGCCCGCGGACGACGACCTCCTCGGCCGGCGCGCGTCCGGCGGTCGTCTCCCAGTCGCGGCGCCAAGTTTCGTCGGCCTCCCAGATGCGGCGCAGCCACGCCTCGCGGCTCTGGAGGGTGCCGAGACTGGCGACCGTTTCCGGGTAGCGTCGGCGGAAGTAACCGAGGTCGGGCGCAGCCGCCGCGCGCTCACGCGCGAATGCGCCGGGGGTTCTGGAGGGAGCCGTGGCGACCATGAAAGCCTCACCCGGAGACGCGCGGGCTCGACCTGGGGGCGCGCGCCGTCTCTCTTGAAAAGAATGTGCTGTCGGCTGGGGAGTGTTAGTCCGGGGGCGAGTGTAGCCGAAGGGCGCCCCCAGGGTAAAGGTTGGGCCGCGCGCCGCGGCGGCCCAAAGTGTGACGTTAGGTTAACGTTTTTCTCTCACGGCCGCGCGCGCGTCAGGAGGCTGATGACGGCGACGAAGAGCGCCGAGCCGATGATGGACCAGACGACAGGGAACGTCTTATCGCCGACCTGTACGGGCAAAGGTTCGGGCAGCCCGAACTGCCTCGCCAGCCAGAGCCCGAGCAGCGCGCCGATGAAGCCGAGAGCGATGGAGACGAGGCAGCCGCCGCGCGACGTGCGGCTGATGGCCTGCCCGACGGCGCCGCACAGGCCCGCGATTAAAAGCAGCACGAGCAGATCAACCAGACTCATAAAGCCGACCCTTCTCGCAACCGGATTCGTTCGCGCGAAGCATACCCCGGCCCGCGCGCCGCGGGCAAAGAATATTTCTCTTCCCAACGGCGCTCGCCGCCGCGTATAATTTTTCTCGCCGCGCCACACGCCGCGCGGACACCGACAAAGGCAATGCGGGGCGAAAGCCCCGGAGCGCAAAGCCGCTGGCCTAAACGCCCACTGACGGGCGCAGGGCGGCAGCGGACGCCGAAGTGATGCGATTTACGGGGACTAAATTTTGAGGGGCCGTCTCGGCCGCCGCGAGCTTACCGGCGGCCGGGCGGCCCCTCGTTCATGGCGACGTAAAGCAACCTGATTGCAACACTTGCGGGGCTCGTCAGGCCCCTCGGGTGAGCAACCGGGAGGCCCGGCCGGTCATCTTAGTCCGGCACGTCGCGGCGATCATTTCTTCCCCTTCAGGTCGCGCGGCTCGGCCCAGTTAATCCTGAGAAAACCGAACCGGAAGAAGATTTGAGAAGGAGATTTCTGTCAATGCGCAAGTTCCTCTTAGCCACGCTGCTCGTCGCCGCGACCGCGGGCGGCGCCCTCGCCCAGGACGGTGCCGGCACCCAGAACAACAACAACATCCCGAACATGGGCCGCGCGCCCAAGCAGGCCGACGGCATCGGCCGCCTCGACCTCCGCGTCGTTGACCAGAACGGCAACCCCGTCGAGGGCGTCCGCGCCGACCTCAAGTCGAAGCGCATGGGCGGCTTCCTCTGCGAGTCTTGGAACTGGACGGACGCGCGCGGCGTCGCCGTGCTGCCGCCGCTCCACATGGGCCAGCTCACCGTCAAGCTCGCGGCCAAGGGCTTCCAGACGCAGACGATTCGACTGGACGCCGCCAGCCTCGACCAGCCGGTCCGCGTCGTGATGGTCCGCAAGTAAGTAAAAGACGGGTAACGGGCGTGGGGGGGGGGGGGGGGGGGG
>DASZEK010000036.1:0-6843 GCA_035941045.1 Pyrinomonadaceae bacterium
GCGGCGGCACGCCTGACACTGAAGGCGCTGGCTGCCGGTGCGGTTGAAGCCGGATTTAACCTGCCGCTCCGTGCTGCGGCAATGAGGGCATGCATTCATGTCAAGCGTTATATCATCATCAGCGCGGATTTAGGCAATCCCCGCCGACTTGCCTCTTGCCTTTTGCCTTTTCCGTTTGTTAATTTTGAAGGTGGGCAGCAGTAGTGAAGCCCCCCCGGCCCCGCGTCCGACTGTCCCGGTCTCCGGCCCCACGGACTCCCGTTCCCAAGAGCACCCCAAATGACTACCAAAGTCAGCCGCTTTGACCTCGATTGGTGGGTCGTCCAGAAGCGCATCGTCTACGCCGCCATCTTCTTCGGCGGCCTGCTGCTGCTGGCCGGCGCCGCCGGCCTCTACGTCTGGGCCTACGGCAACCCCTTCCGCGGCGCCCCGACCGCTGACGGCTCGGCCGCGGGCGCCCGCTTCGTCTCGCTCGAAGGCGGCGTCCGCGTCGTGCGCGCCGACACGCGCGAGGTCGTCGGCGCCCGCTCCGACACCCGCCTCCTGCCCGGCGACATCGTCCAGACGCAGGAGGACGGCCGCGCCCGCATTCTTCTGGCCGACGGCTCGAACCTCTTTGTGAAGCCCAACTCCGTCGTCACCATCGCCGAGAACACCGCGGCCGAGGCGGGCAAGAACACGAAGGTCCGCGTCGCCGTCGCCGTCGAGAGCGGCCAGGTCAACGTCCACACCGAGCAGCAGCCCGAGGGCGCCTCCAACGTCGTCCGCACGCAGTTGACCGAGAGCCGCGTGGCCGGCGAGACCGACGCCAGCTTCCACGTCCGCGAGGACAAGACCGAGGCCATCCGCGTCGGCGGCGGCGCCGTCGAAACCAGCACGCGCGGCGGCGACGTGACGACCCTGCGCGGCGGCGAGTACGCCTCCGTCAACACGCAGGGCGCCATCTCGGCCAAGGAGAAGCTTTTGGCGGTGCCGACGCCTACGGGGCCGCGCAACCTCGAACGCGTGCAGGCCCGCAAGGGGGGCGCCACCACGGTCGCCCTGCGCTGGCAGAAGCCCGCGACCGGGGCGCCCGCCCACTACCGCGTCGAAGTCGCCACCTCGCCCTTCTTCGTCCCCGCCGGCATGCTCATCGAGCGCGACCAGTTGCAGGCCACCGAGTTCGCCGTGGACGACCTGCGCCAGGGCAACTACTTCTGGCGGGTGCTGGCCGTCGCCTCTTCGGGGCAGGCGAGCGACTGGAGCGAGCCGCAGAAGTTCGTCGTCGTCGGCGAGGGCGGGACGGGCGACGCCGTCGGCCTCGATAACGTTCAAATCGAATACGTCGCCGGCCAGGTCTACGTCGTCCGCGGCCGGACGCAGCCCGGCAACACCGTCCGCTGCGCCGGGCGCGAAACCCTTTCGCTGCGCGACGGCTCCTTCCAACTCCAAATCAACGCCCCGCGCGGCGCCCGCGACATCCAACTCGAAGCGGCCGACACGCAGGGCAACCGCAACACCTTGCGCTTCCCCCTCCCGGCCGGAGGCTAAAATAAGGGTGCCGGGTGTCGGGTGTCGGGGGCCGGTTCCGAACCGCCTTTGCCCGACACCCGACACCCGACACCCGGCACCCTTTTTATGAGGCACGTCATTCTTCTCGGCGGTGACGAGGCGGCGGCGGGCGGGGTCGTGGAGGCCCTGCGGCCGGCCGGCGTCCGCGTGGCGCGCCTGAATGAGCCCGACCCGGCCGCCGCCGGGGCCCACGCCGAGGCCGTCCGCGGGCAGGAGACGACGCTCGTCGCCATCCTCTTCGACGTGGCCTCCGGCTCCGACCTCGCGGGCTTGCAGGGCGCCGCGGCCCGCGCCGCCGCCGTCTGGCCGGGCGTGCCCCTCGTCGCCTGCCAGCGCGACTCGGCCTCCGGCCACCACGCGCCGCAGAGGTTCGACGACTCGACCCTCAAGCGCGCAGGCTTCCACGCCGTCGCCGAAGAGCCCGCGCAGTTGCCCGCCCTGCTGCGCGAGATGGAGGAGCGATGGGTCGCCGACGAGGCCGCCGCCCGCGCCGTGGCCGAGGCGGCGCCCGCCAGCCTCCTCCTGCCCGAAAAACTCCACACCCAACGCCTGCGGGCGGCCTTCGAGCTGGTCGCCTCGCTCCACTTCGCCACCGACCAGAAGGGCGCCGCCTCGGCCGCCCTCGCCGGCCTCGCCGCGCTCGTCCCGGCCGACCGCTGGACCATCTACCTCGTCGGCGAGACGGGGCGCGGCGGCGCCGCCGAAGCCCTCTTCGAGCCGCTGGCCGTCCGCGGCCTCGCCCCGAGCGAGCGGGTGCTGCCCGAAGGCGACTGGCGCCGCGCGCTCGTCAGCGCCGCCATCCAACTGACGGGCGCGCAGTCGCGCGCGACGCGGGCCGCGGCCGACACGGGCGAGACGGTCAGGAAGAAGGAGGGCGACCGCCGCGTCATCGCCGTCCCGCTCGTCGGCGGCGACCGCGTCAGCGCCGTCCTCGAAGCCGTCCGCGAGGGCGACGCGGCGAAGCCTTTCTCGGCCACGGAAGCCTCCCTGCTCTCGGCCCTCTCGCTGCCGCTCTCGGCCGCGCTCTCCAACTCGGCCCGCGTCGCCGAGGCCGAGCGGTTGTCTCAGACCGACGACCTGACGAAGCTGCACAACGCGCGCTACCTCCGCCAGTATCTCGTCGGAGAACTTAAAAGGGCCCGCCGCTACGGCTCGACCGTCACGGCCGTCTTCCTCGACCTCGACGACTTCAAGCAGATTAACGACCGCCACGGCCACCTCGTCGGCTCGCACGTCTTGATGGAGATGGCGTCCGTCGTCCTCGCCTCGGTGCGCGACACCGACGTGGTCACGCGCTACGGCGGCGACGAGTTCGTCATCATCCTGCCCGAGACCTCGATGGACCAGGGCCTCCTCGTCGCCGACCGCGTCCGCGAGCGCATCGGCGCCCACGCCTTCACCGGCGGGCGCTCGCTCCGCCTCCGCCTCACGGCCTCCTTCGGCGTCGCCTCCTTCCCCGAGCACGCCCAATCCCCACAACAACTCATCTCCATCGCCGACACCGCCATGTACGAGGCCAAGGCCGCCCGCAAGAACTGCATCCGCTTCGCCGGAACGCCCTGAAAAAGTTATCAGTTATCAGCCGGCGGCCGTCAGTTTTTGCCTTTACTGACGGCCGCCGACTGACGACCGACAACTCCTTTAAAAAAGTTGTAGACATTTTCCCGGCCATGCTGTAAAGCATATTTGAACTGCCGGGAAGCTAACCCCCCGCTCGAAGAGCACTCCTACTCCGAGTCTTAAAGCTTTTCCCAGGCCCGCGGCACGTGCGTTTGCGGCCGTTGGCGTATCTCGCCCCTTTCGTTGTATCTTTGGTGTTTCGCTCCCGCGAGGGGGCCGAAGCCTATGGGCGGGGACGCCCTTGGTGCACTTTTCCGAACATCACAGCGCAGGTACGGGACAGCAACTCGAATGGCATTTAAGTCACTCTTCAGCCTCTTCTCCAGCGACCTCGCCATTGACTTGGGGACGGCCAACACCCTCGTCTACGCCAAGGGGCGCGGCATCGTCGTCTCGGAGCCCTCCATCGTCGCCATCAACAAGGTCACCAACACCCCCGAGGCCGTCGGCAAGGAGGCCAAGGAGATGCTCGGCCGGACGCCGGGCAACATCGTCGCCATCCGGCCGATGAAGGACGGCGTCATCGCCAACTTCGAGGTCACGGAGAAGATGCTCCAGCACTTTATCCGCAAGGCCCACAACGGCAAGACGTGGGTCAGCCCCCGCGTCGTCATCGGCATACCCTCCGAGATCACGCAGGTCGAGCGCCGCGCCGTCGAGGACTCGGCCTACCGCGCCAAAGCCTCCGAGGTCTATCTGGTGGAAGAGGCCATGTGCGCCGCCATCGGGGCGGGCCTGCCCATCACCGAGCCGCACGGCAACATGATCGTGGACATCGGCGGCGGCACCACCGACATCGCCGTCATCAGCCTTTCCGGCATCGTCTACTCGCGCGCCGTCCGCGTCGCCGGCAACGAGATGGACGAGGCCATCACGCAGTACATCAAGCGCAAGTACAACCTCCTCATCGGCGAGCGCACGGCCGAGGCCATCAAGATAGAACTCGGGTCGGCCTTCCCGCTCGACGAACCGCTCTCGATGGACGTGCGCGGCCGCAACCTCATCGAAGGCATACCCAAGACCATCACCATCACGGACGAGGAGGTGCGCGAGGCGCTGGCCGACTCGGTCGCAACAATCGTCAACGCGGTGCGCGTCGCGCTGGAGAGGACGCCGCCCGAGCTTTCGGCCGACATCGTCGAGCGCGGCATCGTCCTGACCGGCGGCGGCGCCCTGCTGAAGAACCTCGACAAGCGGCTCTCCATCGAGACGGGCCTGCCCGTCTCGATCGCCGAGGACCCGCTCTCCTCGGTCGTGCTCGGCGCCGGCAAGATGCTCTCGGACTTCGACCTCCTCAAGCGCGTCCGCTGGGACAACACGCTGACGAGCGGAACGTAAGAACAGGTTTCAGGTGCCGGGCGCCGGGTGTCGGCCCCGAAGCAGTTCCCGACACCTGAGGCCCGACACCCGACACCCGCTGAATATGGCTCGGAGCAGCACGCAGAAAGAGATACGGCAGCGCGCCCCCGTCTGGCTGCTCGTCCTGCTCGCCCTCAATTTCGGCCTCATGTCCTGGGACGCGCGCGACCAGGCGACCAAGCAGCGCCTCATCCGCGTCTGGGTGCAGGCCGCGCTCTCGCCCTTCCAGCGCGCGACGACCGGAGTCGGCGGCGCCGGCCTCAACTTCTTCCAGAGGTTCGGGCGCCTTTATAACGCCGAGTCGGAGAACGAAGACCTCAAGCGGCGGCTGGCCGAGGCCGAGAACGAGCTGCGCGAGGCGCGGCAGGCGCGCGACGAGAACGCGAGGCTGAAGGCGCTCCTCGGCTTCCAGCAGGACTCGGGCTTCGAGACGGTTCAGGCCCGCGTCATCGCCCGCGACCCCTCCGTCTGGTTCAACACCCTCATCATCAACCGCGGCACGCTCTCGGGCGTTGACCTCGACATGCCGGTCGCCACGCCCGAAGGCATCGTCGGGCGCATCGTGGCCGTCGGCCCCGTGACGGCGCAGGTGATGCTTCTGACGGACGAGCGTTCGGCGGCGGGCGCGGCGGTCGGGCAGTTGGGGGCGTCAAACGCCATCGGGTCGGTGCGCGGCTTCGGCAAGAACGGGCTGCTGGAGATGCGCTACGTCTCGGGGCTCGAACAGGTGGCGGTCGGCGACTATGTGGTTACCACGGGGCAGGACCGTATCTACCCACCGGGCCTGAGCGTCGGCACGGTGGTAGAAGTACAACAGGGGTCGGCCACCACCCCGCACACCATCCGGGTCAGGCCGGGCGCCCGGCTCGACTCGCTCCAGGAGGTGGCGGTCCTCAAGTACCGCCCGCCGCAGCGCACGGCCCCCGACCGCGCGCTGCCCAACGTGGACAAGGGGAAGACAAAGTAATGAACGCGGAGTGCAGAGTGATGAATTTAATTCTGCATTCCGCGCTCTGACTTCTGCACCGTTCGTATGAAGTGGAAAATCGCGGTCTGCGTGGTCGTGGCTATCGTCTTGCAGTCTTCGCTGCGGGCGCTGTGGCCGCCCCTGGCCTACGCCGACCTGCCGCTGGTGGTGGTCGTCTACTTCGCGCTCAGGCGCGACGCGCTGCTGGCCGTCGTGTTGGGGACGGTCGCCGGGCTCGGCTCGGACGCCGTCTCGAACGGGCTCCTCGGCGCGGGCGGCTTCGCGATGACGGTGACGGCCTACCTGCTGGCGGCGCTCGTGACGCGCGTGATGCTCGACAACCCGCTGCTGCGCATCCCCGTTTTGGCGGGCGCGGTGGCCTTCGAGACGTTCCTCTACGTCTTCCTCCACCAACTGCTCGGGCAGCCGGTGACGCCGATGGGCGGGTCGCTCTCCGAGACGGCCGCCTACCGCGTCATCTGGACGACCGTGGCCGGCACCTTCCTGGCCTTCCTGCTCGACACCTTCTTCAGCGAGAAGGCCAGCCAGCGGCGGGCCTTCGCCTTCCGCCGCCGCATTGCGCGCCGCACCACCGGCAGGAGAAAATACTGAGGGGAGTGGCCGGCAGTCAGTAGGCGGTAGCCGGCAGGCTCCGCATCAAAGTCGCTGACGCCGGCATCCCACGGCTCGCCAACGCAGCTAATTTCTACCGGCCACCGGCCACTTCTAAAGTTATGAAATTCGAGGACGAGACACAGAATTTGAAGGCGCGGATGGGGGTCATCCACGCCATCGTGTTCGCCATCCTGGCGGTGCTGGGCGTGCGGCTCTACTTCCTGCAAGTCGTCAACGGCGGCTACTACTCGGAGCGGGCCGAGAACCAGCGCGTCCGCCTGCTGCGCATCCCGGCCCCGCGCGGCGCCATCTTCGACCGCCACGGCAAGCTCCTCGTCGATTCGCGCTCGACCTACAACATCATCCTCTCGCGCGAGGACATGAAGGGCAAGGACTGGAACGAACTGCTCGGGCCGCTCTCCGAGGGCCTGGGCGTTGACCCCGAGCTTTTGCGCGAGCGTTTGGACGAGACGAGCAAGCAGCCCGCCTTCGAGGAGGTCACCATCAAGGAGGGCGCCGACAGCGCCGACCTCGCGTGGGTCGAGGCGCACACGCTGGAGTTGCCCATGCTCCTCGTGCGCGAGCAGCCGCAGCGCCGCTACCCGGAGAACGGCACGCTGGCGCACGTCCTCGGCTACGTCGGCGAGATCAGCTCGCAGCAACTCAAGCAGCCCAAGTTCAAGGACTACACGGAGAACCCTTACTACCCCGGCGCCATCATCGGGCAGGAG
>DASZEK010000037.1:0-8956 GCA_035941045.1 Pyrinomonadaceae bacterium
CGCTGTCGAAGATTCCGATGGGCAGGTTGCGGTCCAAGATTAGACGAAGAAGTCGCCGACCTTGCAGCGGAAGCCCGGCACCACGTCGCCGCCGTCAAGCTCGTCCGACTCCGACAGCCGCGTCACGTCAGTCATCGAGCGATGGACGCTTACGCCGCGTAGTTTCGGGTTCAAGACCCAGACGGCTTTCGTGCCGGCTGTAAGCCATTCCCCGACCTTCTCTTCAACTTCGTAAACGGTGTCGCCGGGGCTCAAAACTTCTACGGCGAGGTCGGGTGCGCCCGGCCAGAACTTTTTCGTGATGCCCGACTTAGGGATGCGCTCGCGGCTGACGAAAGAAAGGTCGGGCGCGCGCACCGTGTCGGGGTCTGACGCGATTTTAAAACCTGTCTCCGCGCCGAAGCACACGCCGAGGTTTTTCGCCTTCACGTGCTGCGCCAGAGGCAGAGTGATGTTGATGATTACTGCGCCGTGTTCGCCGCCCGCGGGAGACATCTTGCGGAGTTCTCCTTTCACCAGTTCGTAGCGGAAGCCGTCCTTCGGCATCAGGAACAGTTCGTCCGCCGTCACAAGCTGAACAGTCGTGCTCATAAAAAGCTTGCTCCTTACTGGGTGGGCGCGAAACAAAGAGAGCGGCCGGCAAGGGCCGCGGCGATGTTACCACACCGCGCGTCCCGCCGGCCGCCTCGTGCCACGTGACCTCTGACGGGCGCCTCTCAGTTCGAGGCCGCCTTCGATAGCCTCTGGTTCGGCATGACGCCGGAGTCCACGGTCTCGCCCGTGCGCGAGATGACCTGGAAGTGCAAGGCGTCCTTCGTGACCTCGATGAGCATGAAGGACATGTCCTTGTCGTAAGCCTTGGCCGTCAGGGGCGAGTTGCCCTTCACGTCGCCCTTGCGCAGCTTGCCGCCCGCGCCGGAGATGAAGTAGTAGATGCCCTTCTGCGGCTTGATGCGCTCGTAGAAGTGCTCGTGGCCGGCGAAGACGACGTTGACGCCGTACTTCAGGAAGACGGGCTCGATCACCTCGCGCAGAGAAGTTTCGGAGCCGTGCTTGCCGCCCGAGGAGTAGGGCGGGTGGTGGAAGTAGGCGATCTTCCACTCGGAGTCGTCCTTCGCCAACTGCCCTTCGAGCCACGCGAGCTGCTTCTTGTCCATGTAGTTGCTGTTCAGGCAGTAGAAGGCGACGTTGCCCTTCTTGAAGCGGTGGTACTCCTCGCCGTTCATGTTGAAGTACTCGTAGAACCGCTGGTTCGACTCGTCGTGGTTGCCGAGCGTGGCGTAGAACTTCACCTGCTGGTCGAGCAGCGGCTTGTACACGTCCTCGAACTTCTTCTTGTAGTCGGCGGCGCTCTCGCCCTGGTAGAGGTTGTCGCCCATCATCAGGGCGAACTCGAAGGGGAAGACCTGCCGGTAGCGGACCATCAACTGCGCCAGCTCGTTCTGCTGCCGGGTGCCGGTGCCCGTGTCGCCGACGACCATGAAGCGGACGGAGTCGCCCTTGTTCGGCAGCGTCAGCGTGAGCGGCGTGCCGGGACCGGCCGCGCGGGCCGCCCGCGCCCCGACGTTCGCGTCGCCGGAAGAAGCCGCGACCGGCTGGCCCTGCGGCGCCGCGGGCGGGAGCACCTCGGTCATGAAGTCGAGTATGAGCCCGTTCTCGCGGTCCACGAGGAACAGGTTGTTGCGGACGAAGCGGTACCTGACCTGCTTCGGCAGCTGCGGCAGCCGGAGCAGGAGCGCGGCCGGCATCTCCAAAAGCTCCTGCGTCTCCGGGTACGGGTAGTTGACGCGCGCCGGCACGGCCTTGTTCTCGGCCTCGACTAAGACCTCCTCGCGCAGCTCGGCCCGCTCGCGGCCCTTGTACTCATCCCGGATGATGGCGCGGATGAGCTTCACGGCTTCGGGCGTGAAGATGTCGCCCTGCTTGGCGCCGCCCCTCGCCGACCTCACCACCTCCTGGAAGGCCGCCTTGTGCCTCTCTATCTCCTCGGGCCTGGCGTCCTTCGAGAGCTTCGGCAGCCGCTCCGCCTCCAGCCGCTCGCGCAGCTCCACGTACTCCCGCACGCGCTTCTCGAAGCCGCCGACGGTCTGCGCGTCCTGCGCCGACAGCACGGCGCGCTGGGATGCCGGCGTCTGCGCGGCGACGCCGGGCGGCGTCGCCGCCACGCACCAGAGGAGCACGGCCGCGAGGCCGGCTCCCGCCAAAGTTTTCATTCTGTTCTGTTTCATCACGATGCGAAAATGCAAGCCAGATGCCAGTTCGCCGCCCCCGTCGCCGCCACGCCGCGCGCCCCCTTACTCTTTCGGAGCACGGGAGATAGCGGGTCGGCCGTCGCCCCGTCGCGGGCGGCGCTCTGTACGCGTGCGAACGCTTGTCGGACACACGGCGGCGGCGAAGCTTACACAGGCTCTATGCTATGATGAGGCAGCGCGGGGTGCTGAGATGAAGACGATTGCCATTCTACCCGAGCGTGGGGAAGGGACCTTCAGCGCGGTCGCCGGGGACCGCGTCGCGACGGGCCGCACGGCTGGCGAAGCGCTCGACGCGCTGACCTCACAGTTGAGCGCGGAGGAGGGGGCCGTGCCCGTCATCCTCCAACAGTTCCGACCTGACCGTTTCTTCACCGCCTCGCAGCGCGAACGGCTCTCCTCTTTGATGACGCGCTGGCGCGCGGCCCGCGATGCCGGCGTCGCGCTGCCCCCTTCAGAGCAGGCCGAACTGGAAAAGCTCGTTGACGAAGAGCTGCAAGCCACGGGCGACCGCGCCGCCGTCATCTCGCACAACTTCAAGACGGTAACGGTGATACCGATATCACCAGAGGAGATGATGGAGGAGGCACGCATACTCCAGGAGTTAATAGAAGGCGGCAAACTCCGTGAGCGACCCGCGCGTTATCGCGGGGTTCCTTTGATAGCGGGTTTCTCCGGGCTGCTCCTGATTTTGACAGCCTTTATCCTCATCATCAGAGGCTCCGAAGTCTCCGCCATGTTCTTCTTTGTCGTCGGGATGGTGTTAGAAGCTGCGGGCTTACTGCTCACCCGGCGGGCCGCCGCCCCCAAGTATAAGGAGTGGCCGAAGGCCCGATGAATCCGCGCTACCCCGCCGTAGCACATCGCGCCGCCCACCGTTGCGAATACTGTCACGCCCCCGAAGCCGTCTTTAATTTCGCCTTTGAAGTCGAGCACGTCCGGCCGCAGGCCGAGGCCGGCACGGATGAAGAAAACAACCTCGCGCTCGCGTGCCGCTCCTGCAATATCTTCAAGGCCGCTCACCTGACCGGCTTCGACGAAATGACGCGGGGTGACGTTCGGCTGTTCAATCCGCGCCTTGACGCGTGGGCAGACCACTTCGAGGCCGTCGCGGCGACGGGGATGATTCGAGGGCTGACCGAGGTGGGGAGGGCGACGGTCGCGCGCCTGCGGATGAATCGGCCCCAACAACTCAACGCGCGGCTTCAATGGATGCGGCTGGGGTTGTTCCCGTAAGGCGGGCGTGTCGCTGAAAAAGGAAGGCCGGTTAGCTTGAGAGCTAACCGGCCTTCCTTTTACTCGAATGGAGGCGCCGAGAATCGAACTCGGGTCCAAAGGCCGACGCCGCCGGAATCTACATGCTTAGACGCTTCTCTGGCGCCGGTCTTACTCCGGCACGTTCGCCGCTGGCGGGTCAGTGAAACGTCGAAGACCCCGCCGACAGCTAGCCCAGAGTTTTCTCGCCCGAGGCGCCTGAGCACACGCGCCGGGCCAGCTCAACTGAGTCACGCCTCGGCCCGCTTCGCTTGAGCAACTGGCGGCGAGACGCTCGCTAGAGTCCTAAGATAACTTAGGCAGCGAGGGCTAACTCGTTAGAGTTGGCAGTTGTGTTTTCTACGCTTTTTAACGAGCCGCATAGAACGCCCGGCATGCATCCGTTCAACGATCCAGGCCCCTGTCGAGACCTTTCGCCCCCTCAAACGTGCACCCATTTAGATGCACCGCCCTCATTATAGATGCCCCGCCCCTGCCGCGCCAAACGCCCGCCCGAAATACCCTTTGCCTTTTCGCGCCGACGGGCGTAAAAGCTGACGGCGGAGGTTGCCGTTGGGAAGGACGTTCGACATCTTGCGCGCGTTGGTTTTCTCGCTCGGCTTCGGCGGCCTCGGCGCGGCGGCGCTGCTGCTGGCCGCCTTCTTCTGGCGGCGGACGCGCCGCTTCATGCGCGAGTCGGTCGAGGGATACGGCGAGGTCGTCGGGTTGCAGGAGAGCGTTGACGACGGCAGCCCCATCTACGCGCCCGTCGTCCTCTACACGGCGGCCGACGGCGTCGCGCGCCGGTTCGTCCACCACACGGCGAGCCGCCCGCCCGCCTACTCGGTCGGCCAGCGGGTCGGGATTCGCTACCACCGCGAGCGCCCGGCGGACGCGCGCATGGCCGGCGGGCTCAACCTCTACCTCGGCGCGTTCATCTCGGCGCTCATCGCCGCGGTCTTCTTCCTCGTCGCGCTGCTCGTCCCCTTACTCGGCGTCGCGGGGGCGTTGGGCTGACGCGCGGCCCCGCGTGAAAACGGCGCCCGTAATTACCGGCACAGGAAGGAGGGTGACGATGACCCGCGTTTTCATCTCGCACACGGACCGCGGCGAGACCGACCGCCGGGCGACGACGGCGCTGGCCGTCGAGCTGCGCCGCGTGGGGCTCGACCTCTGGCTCGACCGCGAGCACCCGGCGCCCGAGGCGACCGCCGAGCAGCAGGCGGCCGGAGCCACGCCCGAGAACCCTCTGTTCGCGCACATCGTCTCGGCCCTCTCCGCGTGCGACGCCGTCCTCTACGTCGCGTCGCCGACGAGCTTCGAGCGCGAGTACGTGCGGCTCGAATTCGACCCGCGGGTGCTCTTTCAGGAGTTCCGCGCGAGGCACCCGGACGTGGCCGACGACAGGCTCCCCTTTTACCTCGCCCTCGTCGAGCCGCTCGTCGAGCCGCCGCCCTACTGGTCGTCCCTCATCACGGGCATCTTCGCAGGCCGCGTCCTCAACCTGACGGGGGCCGGGCCGACGCCGCTCCTCCTGCCGACCGTCCTGACGGCCTTCATCCGGGAGGTCGCCCCGGACCGCCTGCTGCCGCTCGACCCGTTCGCCGAATGGGCCGCGCGGCTCGCCGTCGAGAAGGAGGCGACCGAGGCGCCGGGCTGTCCGGAGGGCGTCGAGCCGTCGGCGTGGCGGCGCCTCGAACGCCTGTTCGGGCTGGGGCCGCTCTTCCCCGGACCGCTCCCGGCGCTCGACGACGAACAGCTCCGTTACGGCATGTACCGCATCGGCGACACGGCGAGAATCGCGCACCTCGCGCCGCCGGTCGTCCGCTTCCACCTCTCGCTCTGGACGGCGAACATCATGCTCCGCTCGGACGGCCTTCGTCTCCAGAACGGGTACGACCTGGCGATGGGCCAAATCCTGCCCCCGCTCCTCGACGACTCGGCGCAGTTGGACGAGAGCGCGGCGAGCCTCGCCGTCGCCCTCCAGTGCGGGTACGGGGTGCTTTCCAACCCGGCCGTCGCGGGGGACGAGAAGAACCGCGCGACGGCCGTGGACCTGCTGACGGCGTGCCGCGAAAGGTTCTCCGACCTCGGCATGACGCCGCTGGCGGCGCTGGCCGAAGTGCTCCTCGGCCGCGCGGGCGGCGACGCCCCTTCACCCGGAGCCCGCCGCGTCGTCGAGGGCATGAATCAGGACCCGGACGACTCCGACCTCCGGCGCCTGCACCACGGCGTACTCGACGCGGCCTTCCCCGGCCCGCGCCTCGAAGCGACCGACGAGTACCGAGCCGCGGCGCGCTCCTTCCAATCGTCGATGGCCCGCGCGGCGTCCGACCTGAAGGCCGGTTTCGCGCCTGCCGGCGAGGGGCGGCCGGACTCACGACGGGAGGGATGACATGCAGCGGCTCTACCTCTTCGCGGCCTTCGTCGGCGCCGCGCTTCCGTTGATTTACCTCTTCCGCTTCCTCGCCGCGCACGGGCCCGACCTCCGGCTGCTCCTCGGCCAACTCTTCCAGACCGACATCTCGGCCTTCTTCGGCGTGGACGTTATCATCTCGGGCCTCGTGCTGCTCGTCTTCATCGGGCGCGAGGGGCGGCGGCTGGGGGTGAGGGGCCTGTGGGTCTGCGTGCTCTCGACGCTGCTCGTCGGCGTCTCGCTCGGCCTGCCGCTCTTCCTCTTCTTTCGCGAGCGCCGCCTCGCGCGCGAACGCGCCGCTACGTTATAATTCGCGCGACGGCCCGCGTGGCACGAGAGGTTCGTTCGCCGGCCGCTGTAACGGGCAGAGGCTCCCCGCCTGCTGTTTCTTCCGACGAAAGGTTTTCCTGAGATGTCCTCCAAGCTTACGCGACCCGCGCCCCGCAAGCGCCAGATGCTCCGACGCTTCTGGCTGCCGGCCGTCATCCTGCTCGCCATCACGGCCGGGGGGCTGACCGGCGTCGTCATGGCCTACGGGCTCAACTACTCGCGCGCGGCCGAGGAGGTCAAGGCGCTGGCGCTCTACCGGCCGAGCGTCGTGACGCGCGTCCTCGCCGACGACGGCGAGACGGTCATCGGGGAGTTCGCGCTCGAACGCCGCATCCCGCTCAAGTTCGAGGAGATTCCGCCCAACGTCCAGAACGCCATCCTCGCCGTCGAGGACGCGCGCTTCTTCGAGCACAACGGCATCGACCCCATCCGCATCATGGGCGCGGCCTGGAAGAACGTCACGACGGGCAGCCGCGAGGGCGGCTCGACGCTCACGCAGCAGCTCGCCAAGCGCCTCTTCCTCTCGCCCGAGCAGAGCTACACGCGCAAGGTCAACGAGTGGGTCGTCGCCCTCCAGATCGAACGCTACTACACGAAGCAGCAGATCATGGAGATGTACGTCAACAACATCTTCCTCGGCGCCGGCTCCTACGGCTTCGAGGCCGCGGCCGAAACCTACTTCGGCAAGCAGGCGAAAGATTTGACCGTTGACGAAGCGGCCCTCTTGGCAGGCATCCCCAAGGCCCCGAGCCAACTCTCGCCGACCGTCAACATGGAGGCCGCCCGCGAGCGCCGCAACCTCGTCATTCAACTGATGGCGAACAACGGCTTCGTCTCACAGCCCGAAGCCGACTCGCTGAAGGCCAAGCCCATCAAGCTGCACGAGACGGCCTACTCGCCCTCGCTCCAGCACTCGTCGCCGCTCTTCGCCTACCCCGTCGAGGAGATTCGCCAGTACCTCGAAGAGAAGTACTCGACGCGCGTCGCCCAAGGGGGCCTGACCGTCTACTCGACCATCAACGTCGAGGCGCAGAAGGAGGCTTACTACGCGCTGCGCGAGGGCCTGCGCAACTACGACCGCGGCCACTCGGGCTGGCGCTCGGCCTACCAGGCCGTCGGCACCGTCAACCCGGACGGCTCCATCACCGTCAGCCAGCAGCAACTCTCCAGCTTCCGCCACCCCGACTGGTACGCCGACAAATTTAAAGTCGGCGAGTACCTGATGGGGCTCGTCAAGCGCGTTGACGCCGCGCGCAACGAGGCCGAGGTCAGCTTCGGGAACTTCAAGGCCGTCGTCACGGCCAAGGACATGGGCCGCGCCGCGCCGCGCCAGCCGAAGGCGGAGTTCAAGGTCGGCCTGCTCTGCGAGTTCAAGGTCAAGGAGGTTGACGAGGGCGCGGGCGTCCTTAAAGTCGAGTTGACGCAGACGCCCGGCATCGAGGGCGCCATCCTGACCGTCAACGCCAAGAACGGCGAAATCGTCACGATGGTCGGCGGCTACGACTTCTACCGCAACAAGTTCAACTGCGCGACGCAGGCTTACCGCCAGACCGGTTCGGCCTTCAAGCCCTACATCTACGCGGCGGCCGTCGAGTGGGGCATGACGCCCGACGCCGTCGTCTCCGGCGCCCCCATCAAGCGCGGCAACTGGATGCCGCACAACTTCGACGGCTCTACGGGGAACGGCGACGTGCCGATGAAGATCGCGCTCGCCAAGTCGCTGAACATCCCGGCCGTTCACCTCCTTGAGATGGTCGGCATCCAGACCGGCGCGCAGATGGTCCGCCGCTTCGGCATCACGGTGCCGATGGCGCCCTATCTGCCCTCGGCCCTGGGCGCCACCGAGGTGCCCCTCGTCGAGATGGTCTCGGCCTACTCCTCCTTCGCCAACAAGGGCGTCCGCCACGAGAAGCACCTCGTCCGCCGGGTGCTCGACCGCGACGGCAACACCCTGGAAGAGTGGGAGCGGACGACCTTCAAGGTGATGAGCGAGTACGTGGCCCTGACGATGGTGGACATGATGCGCGGCGTCACGCAGGGCGGCGGCACCGCGCCCGGCGCCTCGTCGGTCGGCCACGCGGTCGCGGGCAAGACCGGCACGGTCAACGACCACACGGACGTGTGGTTCATCGGCTACACGCCGACCTACGTGACGGGCGTCTGGCTCGGCCACCCGGACCGCAAGAAGAATCTCGGCGGCGACATGACGGGCGGCCACGGGTCGCTGCCCATCTGGATCGACTTCATGAAGGACTTCCTGAAGGACAAGCCGAAGGAGCAGTTCGAGAAGCCGCCGAAGATGCCCGAGGACATCCGCGAGCTGCACCTCCAGCGCCAGCGCGAGCAGGCCGAGGAGCGCGCCGCCTTCGTCACCGCCGCCTCGAAGGGCGTCCGCGGCGGCGACGGCGACACGCCCGCCAACATCAGCGAGCCCAAGCTCGAACAGTTGACGCTGCCGCCCGCCGCGGGCGAGGGCCTGACGGCGACGACGCCCGCGCCTTCTGATGCCGGCGACCGCAAGCCCGCCGACAACGCCCCGCGCGTCATCCCCCGCGCCGACGACGCCCCGCCGCCCCCGCCCGCCACGCGCCCCCGCGAGGTCGAGGCGCCCAAGAAGAAGGGCAAGAAGGGCACAGACGACCAGAATTAATTAAGGTGCCGGGTGAAAGGCGTCGGGCGCCGGGGGAAGACAAGTTGCTTCCCCCGG
>DASZEK010000038.1:0-6222 GCA_035941045.1 Pyrinomonadaceae bacterium
GACGGTGAAAACAGTTTGCTGTCACCGTCACCCGACGCCTGACACCCGTCACCTTTGAGTGGCTATGATTAAGACCATCGGGCTTGTGACCGGCGGCGGCGACGCGCCGGGGTTGAACGCGGTCATCCGGGCGGTGGTGAAGACGGCCGTCGGGGAGTTCGGGCTGCGCGTCGTCGGCATCGAGGACAGCTACGAGGGCCTGCTCGGCGAGACGCACGTCCGCGAGCTGCGCCCGGCCGACGTGCGCGGCCTGCTCCCGCGCGGCGGCACCATCCTCGGCACGCGCAACCGCGGCAGCTTCGTCCTGAAAAATTTAGAAGACCCCGGCGGCGAGTCGGTCTTCCGCGAGGCCATCGCCAACCTCGAACGGCTCGAAGTCGACGCGCTCGTCGCCGTCGGCGGCGAGGGCACGCTCGGCATCGCGCTGGAGTTCTCCAAGCGCGGCTTCCCGGTCGTCGGCGTCCCGAAGACGATTGACAACGACCTCGCCGCCACCGAGCTGACCTTCGGCTTCATGACCGCGCTCGACATCGCGAGCGAAGCCCTCGACCGCCTGCACACCACGGCCGAGTCGCACGACCGCGCGATGGTCCTCGAAGTGATGGGGCGCCACGCCGGCTGGATCGCGCTCCACTCGGGCATCTCCGGCGGCGCCGACGTGATTCTCATTCCCGAGATTCCCTTCGCGATGGAGAAGGTGGCGCAGAAGGTGCGCGAGCGCGACTCGTGCGGCGCGCTCTTCAGCATCATCGTCGCCGCCGAGGGCGCGCGCGAGGCCGAAGGGAGTCAGCATTACCTCGACATGGGCGACCGCCACTCGGCCCCGCGCCTCGGCGGCGTCGGCCACCACGTCGCGCACGAGCTGACGGAGTTGACGGGCAAGGAGACGCGCTGCGTCGTGCTCGGCCACCTCCAACGCGGCGGCAGCCCCAACGCCTTCGACCGCATGCTCGCCACCAACTTCGGCTCCTCGGCCGTCCGCGCCCTCGCCCGCGGCAAGACCGGCGTGATGGTCGCCCTCCACGCCTCGAACATCCGCACGGTGCCGCTGTCGGCGGCCGTCACCGACCTCAAGACGGTCCCGCTTGAGAGTCAGCTCATCCGCTGCGCGCGCGACGTTGGCATCAGCTTCGGCGCCACCGACGAGGACGAGACGCACGGGCATGAGTGCTGATATATAATCCGGGCGGCCGCTAACATTCGTGGGAGTTAAAAGACGTGACCGACAGCATCAAGCAGAAGCTACAGAAGGAGCTGGACGAGCTCGACACGGAGCTGCGCGTCGAGCTGCCGAAGCAGATTAAGACGGCGAAGGAGTGGGGCGACCTGCGCGAGAACGCCGAGTACCACGCCGCGCTCGCCCGCCAGCAGTTCGTCCAGGCGCGCATCCGCGACCTGCGCCAGCGCCTCAGCGAAGTCTCATCCATCGACCTCTCCAAGATTCCGCACGACAAGGCCGCCTACGGCTCGACCGTCCTCCTTTACGACCCCGAGCGCGACGAGGAGGTCACCTACCGCCTCGTCACCTCCGAGGAGAGCGACCCCAACGCGGGCGCCATCTCCACCACCTCGCCCATCGGCCGCAGCCTCATGGGCCGCGAGGAAGGCGACGAAGTCAAAGTCGTCACCCCGGCCGGCGCCCGCCGCTTCGAGATCAAAAAACTCACCACCCTCCACGACGAGGCCGAGTGACCCCTTGAGTTCGCAAGTCCTGATCGCGCTGCTCGGCTTCGGCGGCACTCTGCTGCTGGTCTTGACGGGCCTTCTGAACTTCTCGGTCTTCGTGCGGCAGTTGCGGGCGGCGAGGGAGCAGCTTGAGACGGCGCGGCGGCAGCTTGAGAGCGCGCGCCAGCAGCCCGAGATTCTGCTCGTGCAGCGGGCGATGCAGGAGACTTCGGAGCACCTGAAGATTCTCGTCGAGCGCCCGTACCTGCGCCCCTACTTTTACGAGGACCGCGAGTGGGCGGAGGGCGACCGCGCGAGCGCCGACGAGGTGAAGGCGATGGCCGAGTTTCTACTCAGCAACTTCGCCTCCGCCATCATCCACTCGGCGGCCTTCCCGAGATACCCCGTCCGCGGCGTCGAACGGACCATCCGCTTCCACCTGCGCAACAGCCCCGCCCTGCGCGCCTTCCTGCTCGAAGCCTTCGACCGCTTCCAGCTCGCCGGCCTCCCCCTGCTCTGCCTGAAGAACGACTCGAAGGCGGAGACGGAGGGCGACTTGCGCGCGCTCCTCTCGTCTGCTGCGGACGAGGCCGAGAGGGCGCGGCGCCAACGACTCCTCGAACGCCTGCTCTCGACCGAAGAGGCCGGGCCGCTCGAACTGGCGCGCCGGAGCCTCGACGGAGCGGGCGTGCTCCCGCAAGAAACCTCGCGATAACTCATCAGGCGGAAGTCGCGGCCCGTGTACGGCAAGACGCCGACGCTTAGGACGGCGGGTAGCCGGGGACGTTTAAGCCGAGCACGATGTCGCGCGTCCCCTTCCAGACGCCGCCGACTTTTTCCAGCTTGACGACGCCGGAGCCGCCGCGGTTCTGACGCCCGGCGCGCTGGCGCGGGGTGAGCAGCGGGTCGTCGTCGAAGACGAACTCGTCAATCCAGTATTCGTTGAGGCCCGGCTCTTTGACGACGGGGTGGATGTGCTGCGGGTTGGTGCTGTCGGGGTAAGAGGCGGGCCGGATGGTCCGGAAGGCGTACTCGCCGCGCGCGCCCGACTTGACCCAGCCGCGCAGGCGGCCGTGCCTGCGGGGCCAGCCTTCGGCGCCGGGCGCGGGCGTGTAATAACCCCGCGCGTCGGTGTGGTAGACGTAGAGGACGACGCCGGGCGCGGGCGTCTTCGCGTCGGCGCGCAGGATGCGCCCCGCAATCTCAAGCGGCTCGCCCGGCTCGCCCTCGGGCGCGATGCGAGTCCGCGAAGCGACCTCGCCCGGCATCCCGAGGTGGATGGCCTCGCATCCCTCGCACCCGCCGCCGACGGTCACGGCCCGCGCGGGCCGAACGGCCTGCGTCGTCGCCGTCCGCGTCCCGCAGAACTTCCCCGCCCCGAGCCACGCCGGCAGCGCGACGGCCAGCAGCGGCGACTGCTTGAGAAACCTCCTGCGTCCCTCGTCCGTGTTCATCTCTCACCTCCGTTTCCCTTGAGACGGCGCGCGCCGCCGACTTCTTCCATTTTTTCCCGGCGGGAGGAGTTCCTTGACAAGCCGTTTGGCGCGTTCCTATGATGACTGGTCAAAAAGAGTGCGTGTGAAGTGACGCGCGCGCGAGTTTAGAGGGGCACACCGCAAGAGAAAGGCCGGGGAAGGATTTGTTCGGGGCGAGCATCGGGCGCGGCGCGGGGCGGATCATCGGTGCGATGGTCCAGGGGCTGGCGCGTCGGCGCATCAACCCGAACGTGCTGACCGTCATCGGCGTCTCCATCAACATCCTATGCGGCGTCATGTTCGGCCTCGGCCACTTCTTCTGGGCCGGCATCATCCTCATCGTCGCCAACCTCTTCGACATGCTCGACGGGCAGGTCGCACGCCTCACCAACCAGGTCACGCGCTTCGGCGGCTTCCTCGACTCCACCCTCGACCGCATCTCCGACATGGCCGCCTTCGTCGGCCTGATGGTCTTCTACGCGCGCGCGACCCCGCAGCACTCGACGCTCTACGTCCTGCTCTCGGGGCTCGCCATGGTCGGCTCCGTGCTCGTCTCCTACGCCTCGGCGCGCGCCGAGAGCCTGATACCGAAGTGCGACGTGGGCTTCCTGCGGAGGCCCGAGCGCGTGGTGCTGCTCATCATCGGCGCCCTCTCGACGCACCCCGAGTCGCAGAGCCTCTTCGCCAACCGGATGCCGGCCGTCCTCTGGATTCTCGCCGCCGGCTCCTTCTGGACCTTCGCCTTCCGCGTCTATCACACCTGGAGCGAGCTGAACCGCGCGCCGCAGACTCGGGCGGCGGCCGGGGCCGAGGGCGCATCCAAGTCGGGCGCGGCCGGGCAGCGGGGCGGGAAGCGGACGGCCGCGCGCCCGCGTCCCGCTAACTGAAGCCGCCCGCGAAACCCCCTTGCGAGGTGAATAAACGTTGACCATCTGCCCCTGCTGCGGCGCGAAGTTTGAAGGCGAGTTGGCCGAAGGCTGCGCGGCCTGCGGCGCGCGACCCGTGGGGCCGCCGCTGGCGAGGCCCGAGCGCGAGTTGCCCGGCTACGGGCGCGCTCTCGCTTCCGTCGGCGCCGGCCTCGTGCTCGCCGTCGCAACTTTCGCGGCCTTCGTCGGGGCGCTCCTGCGGCGCGAGACTTTCAGCCTCTCGCCCTCGGCGCTGCTGCGCGCGGCGGAGACGGCCGCGTGGGAGTTGAAGTGGACGGCGCTGCCGCTGGCGCTTGTTTGCGCCTGCGCGTGCGCGCGGGCCTGCCGCCGCATCAGGCTTGAGCCGGCCCGCTTCACGGGCCTCCGCCTCGCGCGCGCCGGGACGGTGACGACCGTCGCCGTCGGCCTTCTTCTCGCCGCGCTCGTCGGCGTGACCATCCCCGAGCGCCTGCGCCAGAGGGAGATTGCGAAGCGGGCGGGCGAGAACGCGCTGCTCTACGCCAGCGACCAGGCCCTCGCACGCTACCGCGCGCGCTTCGGCACCTACCCCGCGCACGCCTCCGACCTGAAGCGGCTCGACGACCCGACCTGCGAGCTGGCGGCCGTCGTCGCGCAGCTCGAAGCCGGAGAGTACAAGCCCGAGACAGACCTCGCCTCGCTCTCGACGGGCCGCGGCAAGTCGCGGGGGCGGCGGACGACGGCGCTGGTGCGCGCGCGCGGCGCGAAGAACACTGACGACTCGATGGACGCCGGGCTGGTGCTCACCAACTACGAGCTGATTCTGCCCGGCCGCGACCGCCTGCTCGGCACCGCCGACGACCTCCGCCTGCGCGACGGCCGCATCGTCTCCGCCTCCCCGGCGGGCGGGCGCTCGACGAACAGGGGCGACAGACCCTCACACTGAAACCCGACTCCTGCTGCTATGGGCATCCTCGACATCTTCAAGCGCAAGAAGGCCGACGACGAGTCCACGCGCCGCAAAGAACTGCTGCGCACGGGCCGCATCGCCGACGGCTCCATCTTCGACGTAATCACCGACGACGCGGGCGACATCACGCAGGTCTTCTACAACTACGAAATCAACGGCGTCGAGTACGAGTCGTCCCAACTCCTCGACCCCGAGCAGCGCGGCCGCAGCGGCGACTACTTCCCCGGCGCCCGCGTCACCGTCCGCTTCAACCCGCGCCAGCCCGGCAACTCGGTGGTGGTTTGAAACAGGTGTCGGGTGCCGGGTGTCAGATGTCGGTAAAGACGAGTCGCTTTCCCTCGACACCTGACACCCGATACCCGGCACCCTCTTTTTATGTTTAAGAAAATTCTCATCGCCAACCGCGGCGAGATCGCCGTGCGCGTGATACGCGCGTGCCGCGAGCTGGGCGTCTCGCCCGTCGCCGTCTACTCGGAGCCGGACGCGGCGGCGCTGCACGTCAGGCTCGCCGACGAGGCTTACCCTGTCGGCCCGGCGCCTTCGGCCGAGAGCTACCTGAGGATGGACCGCATCGTCGAGGCCGCGCGCCAGAGCGGCGCCGAGGCCGTCCACCCCGGCTACGGCTTCCTCGCCGAGAACGCCGCCTTCGCGCGGGCGGTCGAGGAGGCCGGTTTGACCTGGATCGGGCCGCACCCCGAGGCGATGGAGGCGATGGGATCCAAGGTCGAGTCGCGACGCATCATGGCGAAGGCCGGGGTACCGATGGTGCCGGGCACGGAGGATCCCATCGGTTCGTCGAAGGAGGTCCGCGTATTCGGGGAGCAGCACGGCTACCCGGTCGCGATCAAGGCCTCCGCGGGGGGCGGCGGCAAGGGTTTCGCGGTCGCCGAGAACGAGGAGCACGCCGAGGACGCGTTCGAGCGGGCCAGGAGGGAGGGCGAGGCGTACTTCGGGGATGGGTCGGTGTACGTCGAGCGGTACCTGGCGCATCCGCGGCACATCGAGATACAGGTCGTGCGCGACAAGAGCGGAAACGCGGCACACCTGGGGGAGCGGGATTGCTCAATACAACGCAGGCACCAGAAGCTCCTGGAAGAGTGCCCTAGCCCTGTCATAGACCCCGAGATGCGCGAGGAGATGGGCCGAGCCGCCATCAGCGCCGCCGAAGCGGTCGCCTACGACAACGTCGGCACGGTCGAGTTCCTTGTCGAAAGGGGCGAAGCCGGCG
>DASZEK010000039.1:0-18116 GCA_035941045.1 Pyrinomonadaceae bacterium
GTCGCGGCCGACGAGCAGGCTCTCGCTCTCGGTGCGGTCGAACTTGTCGGTGTTGTCGGCCACCTTGTCGGCGAGGCGCGCGTCTGTTGTCACGATTGACTTGCGGTCGGCGCTCAGCTTGAGGCGGAAGAGGTAGCCGCCCAGGAGCGTCGTGCGCGAGGCGCCGACGAAGAGGTCGCCCGCGTACTGCGGCCCGAGCCCCGCGCCCGCGAAGCCGATGGGCGAGGGCGCGACGGCGTACTTCCAACTGAACTCGGGCTCGGTGTATTTCGAGCCGGGGAGGTTGGAGAGGCGCGCGACGGCCTCGGCCGGCGTGTCGGCGAGGTTCGAGGGCGGCCAGCGGTTCTGCTGGAGGCTGTTGCCTCGCGCGACTTCGATGGCCTTGAACTCGGCGACGCGCGAACTCGGACCCATCAACTGCGCCCAGCCGCCGTTAAAGCCCGCCTCGACGCGGTTGATTTCGTCGAAGGCGTCGTCGCCGTTCTCCTGCGTCCAGAGGAAGCCGCCGACGGGGTCGAAGTCCATGCCGAAGCCGTTGCGGACGCCGTAGGCGAAGAGGCGGTGGACGTTGTCAACGGCCTCGCCGCCCTGCACGGGGGTGAGGTTTCGGAAAGGGTTGTCGAGCGGGATGGAGCCGTCGTCGTTGAGTCGGAAGACGGCGCCGGTGGCGTGCTCGTCGTCGGGCTCGGGGCCGCCGTACTGGTCGTCGGCGACGGGCGGGCCGGCCGGGCACGTCACGGTCGGGCCGCAGGGGAGGTTCTGGAAGAAGCCGCGGCGGCCCACGTCGCCGACGAGCACGTAGAGCTTGCCGTCGGGGCCGAAGCGGAGACGGCCGCCGTTGTGGTTGCTGCGCGAGGGCTGGCCCATGTCCTGCTGGAGCGCGCGGCGGCGCAGGAGCGTGCGGTCGAACGTGAGCGTTGAGCCGTCCCAGACGAAGCGGTCAACGCGGTTGCCGAGCAGCGGCACTTCGTCGACGGCCGTCGTGTCGGCGCCCGTCGAGCTTTCGGTCCAGTAGAGGTAGACGAAGCCGTTCGCCGCGAAGTCGGGGTGCAGGGCAAGCCCCAGGAGGCCGCGCTCGGAGGCGCTGTTGACGGCGAGGTCGAGGGCGGTACCGGCGAAGCGGCCGTTTTTGATTCTGACGACGCGGCCCGTCGCCTTCTCAAGCACGAGGAAGTCGTCGGCGCCGACGAAGGCCATGCCGGTCGGCTGGTTGAGGCCGGAGAAGGCGGTGCGGACGCCGAGGTTCGGGACCATCATCACCGGCCCGAGGCTCGGCGCGACGACGAGTATGCCGGACGAGACGGTGTTGTCGGCAGGCACGGGGTCGTCGGCGAGCGCCTTGGCCGTGGCGCTGACGAGGAAGGTGCCGTCGCGCGGCGGGCGCACGGAGAAGTCCATCGAGGCACTCCGCCCCGGCTGGAGGTCGTCGAAGAAGCAGAAGTAGCCGATGTCGCTCGTGCCGGGGACGAGCGTGCAGGGCGGGCCGCCGCCCCGCACGAAGGAGTGCGTGCCGAGCGGGAGCGTGACGGAGACTGAAGTCGCCGTCGCCGTGCCCGGCCCCTTGTTCGTGACGGTGTAGGTGAAGTGGATGTCCTGACCGACCTGCGCGGGGTTGGGCGTGACGGCCAGC
The DNA here is from genome assembly GCA_035941045.1 of Pyrinomonadaceae bacterium. GTDB lineage: Bacteria > Acidobacteriota > Blastocatellia > Pyrinomonadales > Pyrinomonadaceae > QHXN01. Next base: position 1,631 of record DASZEK010000039.1, read on the forward strand.
GAGAGCGCGAGGTCGGCGTCGTCGGCCTTGGTGATGACGGCCGCGGCTTCGGCCGTGCGCAGGATGCCGCTGCCGCCCGCCTTGAAGGTCAGCGTGAAGGTCCCGGTCGGCGCCGTCGGGAGGGTGTCGAGGGAGAAGACGGAGGTCTTCGGCGTGCCGTCGTTGAGGTCGAGCGACGCGGGCTGGAAGGAGGCGAAGGCGTCGGAGGGCACGCCCGAGACGGTGAGGCCGACCGGGCCGGTGAAGCCGTTGAGGGGCGTGACGGTGACGCTGTAGGTGACGCCTGCGCCGCGCGCGATGGTGCGCGAGGAGGGCGTGACGGTGACGGCGAAGTCGGGCTCGGGCGCCTTGAAGGTCGAGGCGGCGAAGTTGAAGAAGATGTGGTCGCCGGAGGAGTTGCCGTCGCCGTTGGCCTGATTGCCGGCGGCGTAGAAGGTCACGGGGCCGACATCCTCCGCGGGCGCCGTCCAGCGGAACGTCCAGCTCGCCGCGTTCTTCTGGCCGGGGAACGTGCCCTGCGACGTGTGCTCGACGTACTGGCGGCCGGGGAACGGGCCTTGGTTGTTGAGCACCTGAGTCGTCGCGTCGAGCGCCTGCAAACTCCCGGCCTTCTCCTCGCTCGCGTCGAGCGCCGTCAGTTGGAAGCCCCAGCGGACGCGCGTCTGGTCGGCGGTCGAGTGGCGGACGGTGATGTCGTAGGTCTGACCCGGCGTGTAGGTCTGCGGGATGTCGAGCGTGAGCTGGCCCGAGGCGCCCGCGCCGTCTGAGACGTGGCACTCGGCGCAAGCCTCGCGCTCCTCGCCGGGGGCGCGCGTGTAGCCGGCGGGCGGGCCGCCGGAGAAGGCGTGGCCGCGCGGGTTGGCGGCGTTGTCGGTGAAGAGGACGACCGAGGCGACGCCCGTCAGCATCAGGACGAGCGCGGCGAGTTTGAGGCGGTCGAGGTTGAGCATTACTAGCCCCGTGTCTGTAAGGTGAAGCCGGCGCCGTTACGTCATGAAGCCGAGGTTCGTATTCGGGAAGCGGTTGATGAGCGGGAAGACGGCCGGGAAGTCGCTCGCGGAGAGGCCGTACCAGGAGGCGAGCGTGGCGGCGTACTGCTCGACGGAGGTCGTCGGTATCCAGCGCCCGCGGGTGTCCGTGTCGTCGGGGCCGCCGAGGGCGAGCGTGGGGAAGGTGCCGTAGAAGTCGCCGCCGCGCACCGCGCCGCCGAGGACTAGGTGGTGGTTGCCCCAGCCGTGGTCGGAGCCGACGACGGCGCCGGAGCCGGCGGGCTGGAGCGTGCGGCCGAAGTCGGAGAGCGTGAAGACGGTGACTTCCTTCGTCACGTCCGAGCCGAGGTAGTTGCCGTTCGCGGGGTTGCTCAGGTCGTTCTGGAGCAGGTTGTAGAAGGCGCCGAGCGCCTGACTCAGTTGCAGGAGGAGCGAGTCCTGCGTGCCCGTGCCCGCGCCGCGCTGGTTCGAGTGGGTGTCGTAGCCGCCGGCCTGCACGAAGAAGATTTGCCGCTTCATGCCGAACCGGCCGCGCTCGGCGATGACGCGCCCGACCTGTAGGAGCTGGCGCGCGATGCCGGTCAGCGGGAAGGCTGTCGAGAAGTTGCGCGGGGTGACCTGAGAGAGCTGCTGGCTGGTCTGGAGGGCGCTGGAGCGTATGTCGGAGGCGGCCTTCACCAGCCGGTTCGAGAGGTCTGTGGCTCTGAGCTGGTCGAAGGCGGCGCGGCGCGAGGGAATCTCGCCCGGCGTGCCGGTCATGGCAACCGGCAGGAGGTTGGCGAGCGCCGTGTTCGCGTCGGCGATGGCGAGTTGCCGCGCCGAGCTGCCCGTGAGGAAGGTCGAGACGCCCGCGATGGAGATGGAGTGCGAGAAGGTCGAGGGGTTGTTGAGGGCGGCCATGCGGTCGGCGATGCGCCCGCCCCAGCCGGTCTGGCTGACGCTGTTGGCGAGCGAGGTCTGCCAGAGGTTGACCTGGTCGGAATGCGAGAAGAGCTGGAGCGGCTTTCGGCCCGAGCCGTTCAGGTAGGTGGCGCGCGTCAGCGGCTCGACGAGCGGGCCGGCGTTGCAGACGACGGCGAGCCGGCCCTGGTTGAAGAGCGACTGCACCTCGGGCATGTTCGGGTGGAAGCCGAACGGGCGGCCCTGGCTCGGCGGGGCGACGGGCAGCAGGCTCGCCTGCGCGACGGCGAGGCCCGAGGCGCCGCGCACGCCGTTGTACTGGCCGAAGCCCGTCTGGTCGAGCGGGACGACCATGTTGTTGCCGTCGTTGCCGCCGTTGAGGAAGACGCAGACGAGCGCCTTGTAGTCGCCGGCCGACTGCGCGTAGGCGTCCATCAGGCCGAAGCTCTCGACCGTCGAGGCGAGGGCCGCGCCGCCGAGGGCGCAGGCGGCCGTGCGAAGAAAGTCTCTGCGCGTGTGTGCCATCGTGTCGTCTTACCTCTGCACTTCGTAGTGCGGCGAAGTCAGGATGAGGTAGGCGGCCGACTGCGACCGCCGCCGCGCGTCGTTGGCCGGGACGGCCTGAATGGCCGTCTTGATGATGGCGCGCATCTGCGGCGTCATCGTGCCGTGCAGCAGCAGCGAGTCGAGCTTGCCGATGAACTTCGCGAACCTCTCGTCGTCGGTCTTATCCGGCTCAAGCCAGACGGCGTCGAGTTCGGCCCAGGTGAGGGTCGTGCCGGTCGGGTGGTCGAGGTCGAAGGGCAAGCCGATGTAGATGAGTCGGTCGGCGAAGTTGGCTCGGCGGAGCGTCGTCGTGGTGTAGTTAATCTGGAAGGCCGGGCCGAGCGTCTTCGTGCCGGGCACCTCGTAGTCGGGCGCGTAGTAGCCGAAGACGGTGGGCGGCTGGAAGACGGGCTGGTCGAGGAGGCCGACCCAGTCGGTGCAGGGGCGCGTGACGCAGGTGCCGAGCACGCCGTCGCTGATGGAGTTGAACGCCTTCAGGATGTTGGAGACGTACTGGGCGGGCTCGCGCAGGCGGCCGTAGTCGGAGGCGTTCTTGAGGTCGCCGCGCGCCTCGGGGTCGAGGACGACGGCGCGGGCGACGGCCTTCATGTTGCCGCGGACGCCGGTGCAGCCGTCGGCGTAGAGGGCGTCGCAGTCGTTGTTGAAGGCGCGGGCGACGCGCGCGACGTAGGCGGGCGAGGGGTTGCTGGTGACGAGGTGCTGGATGAGCTGCTTGCCGATGAAGGGGCCGACGTTGGGGTGGTTGAAGATAACGTCGAGGGCGGCGTTGAGCTCGGTCTGCGCGCACTGGCCGTTGAGCGTCCCCGTCGCGCCGGGGCAGCCCGCGAGGACGGTGCCGAAGAGGTTCTTGGCGCCCGTGTCGTGGGTGGTGCCGTTGCGGGGGACCATCGGGTCGCGGTAGTTGGTGGCGCCCGCGGGCGGGTTGCCGGCCTGAAGCGCGGTGGCGAAGCGCCAGCCGGTGAAGACGCGCGTGAAGTTGTCAACGGTGGTCTGCGTGTAGGCCGGGACGGGGTTCCCTTGGGCGTCGAGGACGGGCGTGCCGTCGAGGTTGAGCTGGTTCACGCCGACGGAGAAGAGCTGCAAAATCTCGCGGGCGTAGTTCTCGTTCGGGCTCGCCGCCGTGCTCTGGTTCATGTTGAGGTACTCGCCCATCGCGGGGTTGAGCGTTATCTCGCCGAGCAGAGTGCGGAAGTTGCCGAAGGCGCCGCGGTCGAGCGCCTGTAGGTAGGGCATCATCTGGAAGCCGTAGCCGATTTCGCGGTTCGAGACGACGAAAATCTGGTGGAGCGCGAAGGCGACGCGCTGGCGCAGTTGGTTCTGGCGGCGGACGCTGCCCTGCGGGTCGGACGAGTCGGCGAGGGCGATGGCGTTCCTGAAGAACTGAACCTGAACGGGGTAGATGGTGTACTTGTCGCGCTGGCAGACGGACTGGATGTAGTTCGGCACGGAGGGCCTGGTGGCCGGGCAGCCGCCTTCGAGCTGAGAGTCGTCGGGCAAGACTTCGAGGTCGAAGAAGTTCGAGCCCTTCGACGGGTTGAGCGGCGTGGCGTTCAACTGCTCTTCGACGAAGGCGCGGATGCCCATCGCGCGGACGCGGGCGACTTCCGAAGTCGTGGGGCCGAAGGTCGCCTGTTCGAGCAGGCGCGTCACGTCGGCGTCGTTAGATTCATTAGGGCCGAAGGCTTTGGGCGTCAGGGCGACGGCCGGAGGAGGCTCGGCGGCGGGGGCGGGGCTGACGACTTCGGTCGAAGGGTCGGCGGCGGGGCCGGGTCCGGTTTGGCCGACGGCGATGCGGGCGCGGTTCGAGGAGAGGCCGTGGAGGTTGATGCGGACGAGCACGTCTCCGAGCGTGTCGGTCATTGAGTCGTCGAGGCGGAGCGTGACGGCGTAGAGCCAGCCCTGCGGCTCGTCCTGAAACTGCTGCTGGCTCGGGTTGCCGGGGACGGGCTTGAGCTTGACGTAGACGGGCTGGCCGAGGGCTTCGACCTTGAGCGGGTAGAGGCGCCCGGCCGAGTCCTGCGCGTCTGCGGAGAGGGCGCCCGCGCCTTCGTTGGGCAGGAGGCCGAGGTTCATGGCGAAGACGGTGACGCGCGTCTGCTGGTCGCGCGTGTTCGACTTGTCGGCGTTCCAGTTGAAGGGAGAGACGACGGGGAAGGGCTCGGGGCGGTGGGTGACGGCCTCGTAGGCGACGGCGCGGGTGGTCAGGCCCGTCCCTTCGGTCAGGAGGACGGGGCCGCCGGGCGCGGTCTGCGCGGACGCCGAGACGGCCGCCCAGAGCGCGAGGGCGCAGGCGAAGATGCCGGGGGAACGTAGAACTCTCATAAGCCTTCCGCGGGGGAGATATTCAGTTTTGAGGTGTGAACCGTCAGGACCAAGCGTTCGGCGGGTCGCGGCCGCCCTTCCATGAAGCGTGGGGACTATAACACAGGGGGCGCGACCGGCGCAGGATTATAAAGCCCTGAAGGGGCGGCATAACGTTATGCCGCCCCTCCAGGGCTCGACGTGTTTCCTATCGCCGCCGGGGGCTCCGCTCGGCCTGCGGCCCCGCTCTGCCCCCGGCTACTGCGTGACGCCCCTTCGGGGCTCCGTGCTTGTTACTCGATTCCCTTCTCCTTCAAATCCTGCTCGACCGTCTCGCGGCTGCCTTCGGCCGTGTCGGGGGTGCGGCCGGGGTCGCCGGAGCGTTCCTTGTTGCCGCCGGGGGCGGTCGTGCTGTCGTGGCCGATTGGCTGCTCGTCGTCGCGATTCTCGTCTGCCATGTTCTCTCCTTGGTCGTTAGGGCTTGAGGACGATCTTGATGCAATCGTCCTGCTTGTTCTTGAAAGTCTCGTAGCCGGAGGGCGCGTCTTCGAGGCGCATCCGGTGCGTGATGACGAAACTGGGGTCGATGTCGCCGTTCTGGACGCGTTCGAGCAGCGGCCCGATGTAGCGGTGGACGTGCGTCTGCCCCATCTTGAACGTCAGCCCCTTGTTGAAGGCCGGCCCGAACGGGAACTTGTCGAGGAAGCCGCCGTAGACGCCCGGCACCGACACGGTCCCTCCCTTGCGGCAGGCCATGATGGCGCCGCGCAGGGCGTTCGTGCGGTCGGTGGCGAGGAAGAGCGCCGTCTTGACGCGGTCGTAGACGGCGTCCACGGTCGTCCCGTGTGCTTCCAAGCCGACGGCGTCGATGCACGAGTCCGGCCCGATGCCGCCCGTCTTCTCGCGCAGCGCGTCGTAGACATCAACCTTCGTGTAGTCGAGCGTTTCGGCTCCTGCCTCCTCGGCCATCTTCAGGCGCTCGGGGAAGCGGTCGATGGCGATGACGCGCTCGGCGCCGAGCAGGAAGGCGCTGCGCACGGCGAACTGCCCGACGGGGCCGCAGCCCCAGACGGCGACGGTGTCGCCCTGTTGGATGTCGCAGTTCTCGGCGGCCATGTAGCCGGTCGGGAAGATGTCGGTCAGGAACAGAACCTTCTCGTCGTCAAGCTCGTCGGGCACCTTCACCGGCCCCACGTCCGCGAAGGGCTCGCGCACGTACTCGGCCTGCCCGCCCGAGTAGCCGCCCATCATGTGCGAGTAGCCGAAGATGCCCGCGCCCGAAAAGCCGTACGCCTTCTCCTGCATCCAGGCGTTCGGATTCGTGTTGTCGCAGGCGGAGAACAGGCCCTTCCGGCAGAAGAAGCAACTGCCGCACGCAATCGGGAAAGGGACGACGACGCGGTCGCCGACGGACAGATTCTTGACGGCCTCGCCCACTTCGACGACCTCGCCCATGAACTCGTGGCCGAGGATGTCGCCCTTGCGCATCGTCGGGATGTAGCCGTCGTAGAGGTGCAGGTCGGACCCGCAGATGGCCGTCCGCGTAATCTTCAGGATGGCGTCGCGCGGGTTCAGAATCTTCGGCTCCGGCACATCCTCGACCCGCACGTCCGTTTTGCCAAACCAGCAGAGAGCTTTCATTCAATACTCCTTACAAAAGGTGCGGGTGTCGGGGGAAACTGTTTCTTCCCGACACCCGGCACCCGACACCCGTGACCCCTTCCCGGCTTCAGGCCGTGGCGGAGCGGCCCGAGGTCTGGCCCTCGGTGGTGGCCGTCTCGCCCGTCTCCATGAGCTGCTTGAAGCGGCGCAGGTCTTCGTCAATCTGCTGCTCGGGGTTCTCGCCGAAGAGTCGCGCGACCAGCGCGCCGAGCTTGCCGGCCGGCGGGTCGTACTTGAGGACGACGCGCACCACCGTGCCGCGCCCTCCGGCGGCCTCCTCGAAGTGGACGCTGCCGGCGCTCGCCACGTCGGCGCCTTCGAGCGTGCGCCACGCGATAAGCTCGCCTTCCTTCTCGTTGTAAATCTCGGCGTCCCACTCGACGCTCGTCCCCGCCGGGGCCTTCGCCACCCAGTGCGAGCGGTTCTCGCCCGTGACGTGGACCGACTCCAAGTGGTTCATGAAGCGCGGCAGGTTCTCGAAGTTGCGCCAGAAGCGGTACAACTCCCCGGCCGGCTTGTCGATGGTCACGCTCTTCTCAAGCTTGGTCCCGCGCTCGGCCGGCACCGACACGTTATCGCTGTTGCGCAGGCCCTCCTGACCGGCCGTGCTGTAGCCCATCGCCGAGTAGACGCTGCAATGGCCCGTCACGCCGCGCTGGACGAGCGCCGCGCCCAGGAGCGCCAGAGCGATGCCGCCGAGGCTCCCGCGCGTGGCGCCGTAGACCGCCAGCGCGCCGCCGCCGACGGCGCAGGCGATGCGTTCGTACTGCCCGACGTTCGCCCCCGACGTGGAGCCCGACTGGCCCGCACTCAGCCCGCCGGTTATTTCTGACACGTCTTGCCCGGCGGCAGTCAGTCTCTCTTCAATTGTTGCCATCTCTCACTTCTCCTCCCCAAAAACGTTTTCAGGACACCCGGCCGCAGGACAGAACTCGGCCTGTCCGAAAACGGCTCGCCAAAAGTTATCTTCAACGAGGATAAATCAAACGACGTGCCGGGAGCCTTCCGCGAAACGCGCGTCGGGCGCGAACCCGCGCTCGGCGAGGCACTGGGCGAGGGCCGCCGCGAGGGGCGGCAGAAGCGCGCCGCGTCGGCTGGCGAGGACGCTGTACGAAGGGCGCGGGGCGGCCAGGTTAAGCTCGCGCGTCGGGCGCGCTTTGACGAGCGAGGGGTCGAGGCCGGCGAGCGAGGCCGTAAGGCGGGCGAACTCGGCCCACGTGACTGCGCCCGCGTTCGCCAGGTGCCAGACGCCCTGCTCGCCGTCGATGAGAAGGTCGAGGCTCGTGTTGACTAGCTGCGGGACGTAGGTGGGCGAGACGGTCGAGTCGTCGGCCGCGACGAACTCCGCGCCGCGCGAGAGTGCATGAAGGACGGCGTGTACGAAGTTGTACTCGTCCCACGGGCCGAAGAAGGCGCTCGTGCGGACGACGAGTGCGGAAGGCAACGCCTCCATGACGAGCCTTTCGGCCTCGGCCTTGCTCCGCCCGTAGACGTTTAAAGGCCCTACGGCGTCGCCCTCAAGGTAAGGCTCCCGCCTTTCCGAGTCGCCGCCGAAGACGAGGTCTGACGAAAAAGTGAGCAGCCTCACGCCGCGGCGCGCGCAGGCGCGGGCCAGCGTCTCCGGCCCCTTCGTGTTCTCTCGGAAGCAGGCTTCCGGCTCGCGCTCGGCGTCGTCCACCCTCACGTAGCCGGCCGCGTTCACGACGGCCCACGGCTCGTACTCGTCCAAAACCCTCTCGACCGAATCGCCCTCGGCGATGTCCATGTCGGCGCGCGAGAGCAGCCTGTAGGAGAGGCCGCGCACGCCCGCCAGCCGCGCGAACGCGCCGCCGAGCGTCCCCGTCGCGCCCGTGATGAGAAGCGGCCTCGCGGCGCCCCTCGTCCTCGGCTCTTCGGCGCGGTCGCGGCGCGCGCCGGAGCGTGCGCGGAACGGCGGGTAGGCGAGTCGGTCCATGCGGCGCCACCAGCCCGGCGTGTCGAGCAAGGGGTCTTCGGGCGTGCGCCCCGCGGCAAGCTCCTTGAGCATCCTCGCCAGCGCCGTCGGCCTCGGCCGCGGCGAGCGCACGTCGAACGCGCCCGGCTCGTAACTCCCCGAATCGCAGGTCGCGAGCTTGTCCCAGTCGCACGAGCCGAACAGCGCCCACGCCGTCACGGCGCGCACGTCCGCGCCCTCCTCGCGCACGTCGCGCGCGGCCGACCAGACCTCGTGCAGCCACCTGACCTGCTCCTCGCGCGTGCAGCCGATGTGCGCCTCAGTGACGGCCAGCGGCAGCCCGTAGCGCGCCCACGCCTCGCGCAGCAGGGCGCGCGGCCCGGCGGCCCCCTCGGCGCAGACGCGCACGGCCTCCACGTCGGCGTAGCGGTGGCGGCCGTTGCCGCCGTGCGTGTGGCCGGGGTAGCGTTCGAGCCGGTCGTCTAAGAAGCGCTCGCTCGTCACGTAATGGTTGACGCCGATGATGTCGGGCGGGCAGGGGTTCTCGACGAACCACGCCAGCTCGCGCTCGCTCACCCCGGCCCGCAGCAGGTAATCCCACATCGCGTGGCCCGGCGTGACGCGCCCCGCGAGCAGGTCGAAGGTCAGCCAGCGCCGCTCGTTCTCGAAGTCGGCCTGGTAGCGCAGCCTCGCGGTGCTGAAAGTCTTGCCCAGGTCTTCGGTCTGGATGAGGCGGGCGGCGGGGTTGACTTCGCGGACGGCGCGCATCGAGAGGGCGACGCCGCGCAGTTGGTTGAGGAGGGCGCGCGCGAACGTCAGCGAGTCGAGCCCGTGCGGATACCAGTGGCCGTATAGACCGCTGAAGCGCGCCGTCGTCAGCGGCTCGTTGACCGGCGTCCACTCCTCGACCCACGGGTAACGCTCGGCCGCCGCGCGGGCATAGGAGGCGAGCTTCGCGGGCATCTCCGGGTCCACGAGGCTCGTGTGGCGCGGGCCGCTGCCGTGGTGCAGGAGGCCGACGACGGGGCGCAGGCCCAGCTCCTTCAAACGCGCCAGCCTCTCGTCCGGCCAGGACCAATCGGCCGCGCTCAAGCCGTCCGGCGCGGTCCGCTCCCAAAGCACCGGGTAGCGAACGACGCGGACGCCGAGCGAGGCTATCAGCTCAAGGTCTTCGAGGCGGCGCGCGTGGCCCGTGCGTTCGAGCTGGTCGTGATAGGCGTCGCCGACGCGGTTGACCGTGCACTCGACGCCCGCCCAAAGCTCGGGCAGAGGCCCGTTGTGAGGTCCGACGCTCAAACTCAACTCCCCTCCGCCGACCGGCCCGCTCAGGCCCGCTCGCCCACGATCTTCCTGTAGGTCGTCAAAGCCTGAGCCACCACCTGGTCCATGTTGTAATACTTGTAGGTCGCCAGCCGCCCGACGAAGTGGACGCCCTTCGTCTGGTCGGCGAGCGCCTTGTACTTCTGATACAGCTCCGCGTTCTCGGGCCGCGGCACCGGGTAGTAGGGGTCGCCCTCGGCGCGCGGGTACTCGTAGACGATGGCCGTCTTCGAGTGCTCCTGACCCGTCAGGTACTTGAACTCCGTGACGCGCGTGTAGAGGAAGTCGTTCGGGTAGTTGACGACCGGGGCCTGCTGGTGGACGGGCCTGTCGAGCGTCTCGTGCTCGAAGTGGAGCGAGCGGTAGGGGAGCTTCCCGAAGCGGTAGTCGAAGAACTCGTCCACCGGCCCGGTGAAGATCAGCTCGCGGTGCGGTATCAACCGCTCTATCTCGCGGTAGTCCACGTTGAGCATCACCTTGATGTTCGGGTGGTCGAGCATGTTCTCGAACATCCTCGTGTAGCCGTGCTTCGGCATCGCCTGATAGGTGTCGGTGAAGTAGCGGTCGTCGCGGTTCGTGCGCGTCGGCACGCGCGCCGTCACCGAGGCGTCCAGCTCCGACGGGTCTAAGCCCCACTGTTTGCGCGTGTAGTTGCGGAAGAACTTCTCGTAGAGGTCGCGGCCGACCTTCGAGACGACCACGTCCTCGCTCGTCCGCACGCGCTCGACCTTCTCGGCCTTCGACTCGAAGAAGGCTTCGACCTCGAAGGAGTTGAGATTCAACCCGTAGAGGCGGTTGATGGTGTCGAGGTTGATGGGGATGGGCAGCAGTTGGCCGTCCACGCAGGCCAGCACGCGGTGCTGGTACTGCCGCCACTCGGTGAACTGCGAGAGGTGCTCGAAGACCTCGCGCGAGTTGGTGTGGAAGATGTGCGGGCCGTAGCGGTGGACTAAGAGGCCGTCGTCGTTGTAGTGGTCGTAGGCGTTGCCGCCGATGTGGTTGCGCCGGTCGATGAGGAGCACCTTCTTGTCGGCGACCCTCGCCAGCCGCTCCGCGATGACGCTGCCGGCGAAACCGGCCCCCACGATTAAATAATCGAACATCTCAACTCCCCACTTCCTTGTAACCAAGGCTCGTTCTTATAAGGCCCACTCTTACTTCAGTCGCCCGCGGCGGCGAAGGCCCCGGCCGCCTTCGGCCGCGCGAGGTTGCCCGTCACGGCGCCCGCGGCGCGCGCGGCCGTGCGCTGCGCGACGACGCCGGTTATCAGCTCCTCCATCCGCGCCCACGTCTTGTCCCACGTGTTCTGCGCGAGGAAGGCGTCAACGCGCGCCAGCCACTCTTCCGACACGCCGGCCTTCATCAACTCGTCGGCCGCCGCGGCGAACGCCTCGGCCTCGTCAGCGATTCTCACGAGTCCCGTCTCGCCGTAAGGCCGCACCACGTCGCGAATCGAGGTCGAGACGACGGGCTTGCCGGCCGCGAGGTATTCGGGCGTCTTAGTCGGGCTGATGAAGCGCGTGTGCTCGTTGCGCGCGAACAGCAGCGTCGCCACGTCCCAGCCGGCGAGGTACGAGGGCAGCTCCTTGTAAGACTTGCCGCCGAGGTAGTGGATGTTGTCGCGGCGCGGCAGACTCTCGGGGTCAATCTTGACGACGGGTCCGATGATGACGAACTGCCAGTCGGGCCTCGCCTCGGCGAGCGAGCCGAGGAGTTCGAGGTCGAGCCTTTCGTCCACGACGCCGAAGAAGCCGAGGCGCGGGTGCGCTATCGCCGCCTGGTCCTCGGGGTCGTTGTCGATGTCGCGCGCCTGCCCGAAGTGCTCGCGGTCAATCCCCGAGGGGAAGGCGTAGACGTGCGGGTGCTTGCCGCGCTTCGCCTCGTAGAGACTCTGCCCGCCGGTGAAGACGAGGTCGGCGCGGTTGAACAACTCCGACTCGCGCGCGCGCAACTCCGCGGGCGCGAACTTGAAGGCGGCCAGCTCGTCCATGCAGTCGTAGACGACCGCCACGGGCCGCAGGTGGCGCGTCCACCCGAGCGCCATCGGCGTGTAGTACCAGAGGACGTGCTCGCGGATGCGGTACTCGGCGAAGAGCCTTGAGAGCAAAGCCTGCTGCAAAGACTCCTCGTCCTCGCGCCTGCCGCGCACGCGCTCTGGGAGCTGAGGCACGACGACGTGGACGCCCTCCTCGCTCCTGTTAACGTCGAGCCGCAGCTCCGAGCCGTAGACGGGCTCCTCGACGTAGAAGACTCTGCGCCCCTTGGCGCAGCGGCTCAGAAGATGTTGCGGCCTCTGGTAGACGAAGTTCCAACGGAGGTGGGAGAGGACGACCAAGTCCGGCTCTCCCTGCGCTCCGCCCGCGTAATCGCTCAGAAGATACGAAGGGACTTCGTAGGCGTCTCTTTCATCCGCACCGATACCGCGTGTCAATTCGTTCGCTCCGTCTGCTCCAAAGTTTTTCATCTTCTCGTCAGTTCCCTTTCTATAGAAACTTCTAACCGTCAGTGGCGGCGGCTTCTCCGCGAATGCCGTAGGGCGCGCCGGGTAAATTAAAGCTCCGCGCCGGTGCCACCGCCGCGCTTGAGTACATCGGTGGACGTGAACGGGATTTTCGGTCAGGCGTAAAAGCTTGCCTGTGGCGCGAGGGGGCTCATTATGTTGGGAGAGTTAAGCAGCGCCGGAAAACGGCGCGTGAGGTGGAAGGCTTCTCCCCGCCCCGACGCTATTCGTGTAAACGCCACATTGGTATACGCCCAATTGTTGGCGAAAGCATTACAACGGCGCGAAGAAAATTTGCTACACACTACGCAAACTTCTTCTACGCCAAGCTGGGCCGATTAATTCGCCATCGGCCCCCTGCAGGGGGTGCGCTTCGCAACTACAAAACTGTCTTTGGAGCTTTAAGCGTGGAGGGATTATCTCAGCCGATACCTATGCAAGTCTGCCCGTAACCGTACAATTTTGGAACGCCACTAAGTAAGCCGTAACAGTGATAGTAATGAAACTGAAACTCTTCATGCTTCATCTCTTCAAGCTAAGAATCATTTAGCTGTTCGTGCCTACACCGTCTGCATACTTTCAAGATGAAGTTTGTTTAGTAGGCGTATCGCCCGTACAAAAAAAAGCAGCAGACCGGATTGGCGGTCTGCTGCTTCTCTTAGTAAGAAAGTCGGGGCGGTAAGATTCGAACTTACGACCTCTCGGTCCCGAACCGAGCGCTCTACCAGGCTGAGCCACGCCCCGTCACGACTTCACAAGCATTCTAAGGACCGCCGGTGCTCATGTCAAACACTCACGTCGCCGGCCTCGCGGCGCAGGCGGGCCTTCTCGCGGCGCGACTTGAGGTATTCGTAGAGCGGCGGCAGCAGCGAGAGGAAGACGACGACGACGACGACCTTCTCGATGTGCTCTTCGAGCTTGATGCCGAAGCTGCTCTCGACGACGCCGCCGAGGAAGTAGCCCGCGAGCACCATGCTGACGACCCACGCGAGTCCGCCCACGACGTTGTAGACGGCGAAGCGGCGGTAAGACATCTTGGCCGCGCCCGCGACGATGGGCGCGAACGTCCTGACGATGGGGACGAAGCGCGCGATGATGATGGTCTTGCCGCCGTACTTCTCGTAGAACTCGTGCGCCTTCTGCAAGTGGCTCGGGCGGAAGAGCCACGACTTCTCCCGCTTGAAGAGGCGCGGCCCCAGCTTCAACCCCGAGTAGTAGCCGACCGCGTCGCCGACGACGGCCGCCACGAAGAGCGCGAGAAGGAGGAGCGCCACGTTCAACTGCTTCGCGCGCCACACCAGCCCGGCGACGACGAGCAGCGAGTCGCCCGGCAGGAAGAAGCCGAGCGCGAGGCCCGTCTCGGCGAAGACGATGAGCATCAGGCCGGCGTAGGTCAGCAGCAGGCCCTTCGTCGTCAGGAAGTCGATAATGTTCTTCGGGTTCAGCAGCTCTTTGAGCTGGTGCAATAGTTCGTAAAGCGATTCCATAAGATTATCGTGGCGTGCGGGGGCGGGTCGGTTTACTTCTCTTCGGGGTTGGTCGCCCAGCCGTAGCGGCCGATGAGCGGGACGAAGGCGCAGGGGCCGTGCTCCTCGTGCCTGAAGTCGTCTCCCTCGCGCACGACGCGGACGAGGCGCTGCGACTCGCGCGTCGGGCCGACGGGGATGACGAGCCGGCCGCCCGCCTTCAACTGCGCGAGTAAGGGTTGGGGGACTTCGGGCCCGCCCGCAGCCACGAGGATGGCGTCGTAGGGCGCGTGCGCGCTCCAGCCGAGCGTGCCGTCGAAGCACTTGACGGTGGCGTTGTAGATGCCGAGGGCGCGGATGCGCGACTGCGCCTGTCGCGCCAGCTCGCCGATGCGCTCGATGGCGTAGACCTGCCCGGCGACGCGCGCGAGCACGGCCGTCTGGTAGCCGGAGCCGGCGCCTATCTCAAGGACGCGGCTGTCGCGGTTGACCTCTAAAAGCTCGGTCATGCGCGCGACGATGTAGGGCTGCGAGATGGTCTGGTTGGCGTCGATGGGGAGGGCGTGGTCGCCGTAGGCGCGGCCTTGGAGGGCCTCGGGGACGAAGAGGTGGCGCGGGACTTCGTTCATCGCGTCGAGGACGCGGCGGTCCGCGATGCGGTAGTGGTCGCGCAGGCGCTCGACCATGCGCTGGCGAGGGATGCGGAAGCCGCCCGCCTGCGCGGCCGACCAGTTTGACGACAAGGAACTCAAAGCTCGACCTTCACCCGCCTCAATTCCGGCCCGCCGGCTCGTCCTCGACCGCGCGGGCGCCCTCCTCGGTCAGTTCGCTGTTCCAGTCGGTGATGTGGCCTAGCACGTCGTGGTTCGTCATGTCGCTGCGCATCGGCGTGACCGAGACGAGGCCGGCTTCGACGGCCGCGTAGTCGGTCCCGTCCTCGGCGCTCGTCCCGTAATACTCTTCGCCGATCCAGTAGTAAGCCTTGCCGCGCGGGTCTATGTGCTCGGTGATGATGGGGCGCGCCTTCTTGATGCCCTGGCGCGTGACGCGCACGCCGCGGATTTCGCCGGGCGGGATGTTGACGTTGAGGAGCGTGCCGTCGGGCAGCCCCTCTTCGACGACCTTGCGCGTGGCGACGAGGGCGTAGCGCGCCGCCTCCGTGAAGTCGAAGTTCTCGCGCGCGACGAGGCTGAAGGCGAGGCCGGGCACGCCGAGGATGGTGGCTTCGAGGGCGCCCGCGACCGTGCCCGAGTAGGTGGCGTCGTCGCCGAGGTTGCCGCCGTGGTTGATGCCGGAGCAGCAGATGTGGGGGCGCTCTGACTCGGGCAGGATGTGGTTTAAGGCGAACGTGACGCAGTCGGTCGGCGTGCCGTCAACGGTCCAGTGGCGCCTGTCAATCTGCCGGATGCGAAGCGGGCGCGACAGCGTCAGGCTGTGCGAGGCGCCGCTCATCTCGGAGGCGGGCGCGACGACGTAAACGTCGCCCAGCTCGCGCAATGCTTCCTCAAGTTTCGTGAGGCCGTCGGAATGGATGCCGTCGTCGTTTGTCAGAAGGATGCGAACCATATGATTTAAGCCGCCGCCCATTACACCTTATGGCCGGGAATTATTCAAGCAAGCGAAAGCCCCGCGACTCTTGAACGGCCGCGGGGCTTTCCCTTTAAGAAACGCGGGCGGAGCTTAGGCGTTGGCCGTCTCCTTGCCGTTGCGCGAGAGGCCCTTGATCTGGACGGGCTTGTTCTTCTCCACGTCGGAGCCGAGCTTGTTCTTCAAGACCATCTCCTGGTAGAGCTTGCGCATCATGGCCGCCTCTTCGGCCGCCGTCTTGGGGCCTTCCATCTGCGGCTTGTTCGGGCGCTGGAGGTCAACTTCGTTCAGGACGAGGCTGACGGGCACGTCGGCGAGCGCGACTTCCTTGTTCTTGGCGAAGATTTCGTGGCGGCCGTGCTCCTTGTACCACTGGGCGACGGTCGCGTTCTGGTGCATCTGTTCGATGATGTTGCGCCAGCCGATGCCCGTGTTGTAGGCGCAGAAGGAGATTTCGCCCTCCTGCGTGCCGTAGGGGATGATGCACATCTCCGTGCGGCGGAAGTCGTAGTTGAAGAGGTCCTGGAACCACATGCCGGCGATGAAGAGGAAGTTCCAGCGGTCAGAGCGGCGCTTCTCGATGTCTTCCTTCGTGCGGTCGCCCTCGACCTTGCCGTACTTCCGGCCCGTCAGTCCGAACGACTTGTCGAACTTCTTGAACAGTTCGTAGAGCGAGAACTGCGAAGGGGCCTGATAGGGGTTGTAGTGCTTCAGGAGCGCGAGGCCCATCATGAGGTTCGAGCCCCACTTGCCGCGGCCGGCGTCCGTAATCTTCTGCATGTCGCGGACGAGGCCGGGGATGTTCAGGAACGCCGGGACCGGCGCCATCTCCTTCGTCTCCTTGTCGATCATGACGGCCGTGCCGACGCCGCAGTTCGGGTGGCAGCCGCAGGAGACCTGACCCCACTCGGCGTCGGGGCCGTGCGCGAGGTCGGCGAAGTCGGCGAAGGCGCCCATCAGGCTGAGCGGGAACCAGTCGCGCGTCGGCTCCGTGATGCCGACCTGCGACTTCACGTCGTTCGCCAGGTGCGAGAGCGTATAACGCTGCTGCATCCGGCGCTCGTCCGTAATCTCCTCGTCGCGGCCGGTGAAGGAGACGGGCTGGAAGGAGAGGAAGGCAATCTTCTTCGGGTTGTCGAGCGCGAAGCGGATGACGGAGCCGACCTGGTCGTTGTTGATGCCGTTGACGAGCGTGATGACGAGCACGATTTCGACGCCCGCTTCGTGCAGGTTATCGATCGCGCGCAGCTTCACGTCGAAG
>DASZEK010000040.1:0-31448 GCA_035941045.1 Pyrinomonadaceae bacterium
AAGGCAAAATGGGGGACGCGCTCTCGCGCGAGAGCGCGTCCCCCATTTTGCCTTCTGCCTTCGTACTTGCTTTCTTCCAGCTCGCGCTCGCCCTCCTCGCGCAGCTCGCGGCCCTCGCGCTCCTTCTCCTCGTCCTGTAGCCCCTGGCCGACGGCCTCGCGGGCGCTGCCCTCGATGCGCTTCATCTCGGCCTCGACGCGCTCTTCCACCTGGTCAACCGGCGGCAGCTCGCCCGCCTCCTCCTGCGTCACGTACTTGCCCTTGGTGTCTGCCATAAAACTCAAAGCCCCCCGTCTCTGGAAAATGGTCGGACGATAGTCGCACCCCCGGCCGCCGCCGGTCAAATTCGTCGCCGCGCCGCGAACGGTTACAATGTCGGCATGGCTGTGATGGAGAGAAGCGCGGTCGTCATCCGTCCCGCCGCCCCGGCGCGCGTTGACTTGGCCGTGACGGGCATGACGTGCGCGGCCTGCGCGCGCCGGATAGAGCGCCGGCTGTCGAAGGCGGAAGGCGTCGCCGACGCCAACGTCAACTTCGCCACCTCGCGCGCCACCGTCCACTTCGACCCGGCGCGGACGGGCGCGCGCCAACTTGTCGAAGTCGTCAGGTCGGTCGGCTACGGCGCGGCCTTCACGCAAGAGGGCGCGGCTCCCGCCGAAGAGGCGCGGCGCGCGGAGCGGCGCGACCTGACGCGGCGCTTCCTCGTCTCGGCCTCGCTCGGCCTGCCGCTGCTCGCCGTCGCCATGTCGCACGGGAGCGTCGCCTTATTCAACGTCCCGTGGATTAACTGGGCGCAGCTCGCGCTGGCCGCGCCGGTCGTCTTCTACGGCGGCGCGCCTTTTTATAAAGGAGCCTGGGCGGCCCTGCGCCACGGCGCCGCCGACATGAACACGCTGGTCGCCACCGGCACCGGCGCCGCCTTCCTCTACTCGCTCGTCGCGACCGTCGCGCCCCGCCTCGTCACGGCGACCCCCGCCGCTTCGTCGCACGGCGAGCACGCCGCGCCCGTCTACTTCGAGGCCGCGGCCGTCATCATCGCCCTCATACTCTTGGGGCGCCTGCTCGAAGCGCGGGCCCGCGGGCGGGCCTCCGAGGCCGTCAGGAAGCTTTTGGGCTTGCAGGCGCGCACGGCGCGCGTCGTCCGCGCCGACGGCCGTCACGAAGACGTGCCGGTTGAAGCCTTGTCCGTCGGCGACGAGATTCTGGTCAGGCCGGGCGAGAAGATTCCGGCCGACGGAGTCGTGACGGAGGGCGCGTCCGCCGTTGACGAGTCGATGTTGACGGGCGAGAGCCTGCCCGTCGAGAAGGGGCCGGGGCGCGAGGTCTTCGCCGCGACGGTCAACCGCGCGGGCGGCTTCCGCTTCCGCGCCGCGCGCGTCGGGCGCGACACGGTGCTTCACAAAATCGTCCGCATGGTCGAGGAGGCTCAAGGGAGCCGCGCCCCCGTCGCGCGACTCGCCGACCGCATCAGCGGCGTCTTCACGCCCGTCGTCATCTGCGTCGCCGTCCTCACCTTCCTCGTCTGGTTCTTCGCCGCGCCCGAAGAAGCGAGGCTCGCGACGGCGCTCGTCAACGCCGTCTCCGTCCTCATCATCGCCTGCCCGTGCGCTTTGGGACTGGCGACGCCGACGGCCGTCATGGTCGGCACGGGGCGGGGCGCGGAGGCCGGCGTCCTCATCAAAGGCGGCGAGGCGCTGGAGACGGCGCACAAGATTCGCTGCGTCGTCCTCGACAAGACGGGGACGATTACGGAAGGCAGGCCCGCCGTCATGGACGTGCTGCCGGCGGAAGGCTTCGACGCCGAGGAGTTATTGAAGGCGGCGGCGGCGGCCGAGCGCGGCAGCGAGCACCCGCTCGGCGGGGCGGTCGTGCGCCGCGCGGAGCAGTCGGGCGTTACCCTGTCGGCCGCCGAAAACTTTCAAGCCTTCGCCGGCCGCGGCGTCGAAGCGACGGTCGGCGGCCGACGCGTCCTCGTCGGCAACGCGAAGCTTTTGTCGGAGCGCGGCGTCAGCCTCGACGATTTAGAAGGGAGGGCGGGCGCTCTGGCCGAGGAAGGGAAGACGCCCGTCTACGTCGCCGTGGGCGGACGCGCGGCCGGGCTCTTGGCCGTCGCCGACGAGGTGAAGGCCGATTCGCGTGCGGCGGTCGAGGCTTTGAAGCGGCTCGGGATGGAGGTGGTGATGTTGACGGGCGACGACGGGCGGACGGCCCGTGCGGTTGCGCGCGCCGTCGGCGTCGAGAGCGTGCTGGCCGAGGTGCCGCCCGAGGGGAAGGCCGAGGAGGTGAGGAAGCTACAGCGGGAAGGGAAAGCGGTGGCGATGGTGGGCGACGGCATCAACGACGCGCCCGCGCTGGCGCAGGCCGACCTCGGGATAGCCGTCGGCTCGGGGACGGACGTGGCGATAGAGGCGGCCGACGTGACGCTCGTCGGCGGCTCGCTCGTCGGCGTGGTGACGGCCGTCAGGCTCTCGCGCCGGACGATGCGCGTCATCAGGCAAAATCTCTTCTGGGCCTTCGCCTACAACACGCTCGGCATCCCGGTCGCGGCCGGCGCGCTCTACCCCTTCACCGGCTGGCTGCTCTCGCCCGTGCTCGCGAGCGCCGCGATGGCGCTCTCCTCCGTCTCGGTCGTAGCCAACAGTTTGCGGCTGCGCCGCTTCAAAGCTTGAGACGGAATCTCGAATCCGTCCGCGTTCGTCTTCGGGCGCGGCGTGCGGTTATAATTTTCGCGATGAAGAATAAATTCTTAACAGCCTCGCTCTTACTCTCTTTAACCGCCGCCGCGGCCTGCTCCGGCGACGCCGGGCACGGGACGGCGAGCCACAACAAGGCCGTGCAGAACGCCGCGCCTAAGGCGCCGGCCGCGCCCGAGCAGGCGAAGGCCGGGCACGACGCCGGGCACAGCCACGGCGCCGAGGGCTCGAACGAGACGCCGGCCTTCATCACGGACGCGGCGCAGTTGAAGGAGTTGAAGCCGACGCTGCCGCCCGAGCGTTTCCAGGGCATGCAGCGGCTCGGCTACATCGCCGCGCGCGAGATTCCGCAGACGCTCGCGCAACTCCCCTG
Organism: Pyrinomonadaceae bacterium; assembly: GCA_035941045.1. Classification (GTDB taxonomy): domain Bacteria; phylum Acidobacteriota; class Blastocatellia; order Pyrinomonadales; family Pyrinomonadaceae; genus QHXN01. The sequence continues at coordinate 3,067 of DASZEK010000040.1, forward strand.
CTACTGCCACTGCGACAAGGGCTTCGGCCACAAGAGCCTGCAAAGCTGCTTCGTTGACGACCACGCCGCGCACTGTGCCGTCTGCATCGAGGAGGCGCTGCTCGCCCTCCGCCTTCAGAAGCAGGAGGGCATGAGCCCCGAGCAGGTCCGCCAGCGCATCATCGCCGAATACGGCTCGCGCCACTGAGCAGGGGAGTGAACATGCATTCGTCCAAAGCCCTTCGCGTCGCGGCACTCGCCGCGTCCTTCCTGATAGTCTCGGCCGCGCAGGCGCAGCGCAAAGCGCCCGAGCCGAAGCGCGCGCGCGTCGCCGACGCCACGCGCCACTCGAACGACGCGGCCCTCGTCCTGCGCAAAATCATGTCCGTGCCCGAGCGCGCCATCCCGCGCGACCTGCTCGAAGGCGCCGAGGCCGTGGCCGTCTGCCCCGGCGTCTACAAGGCGGCCTTCATCGTCGGCGGGCGCAAGGGCGATTGCATCATCAGCCGCCGCACGCCGAAGAAACAGTGGAGCGCGCCCGTCTTCTACAACCTGACGGGCGGCAGCGTCGGCTTTCAGGCCGGCGGCTCGAAGACGGACTACGTGCTGCTCTTCATGAACGAGGCGGCGCTCGCGGGTTTGATGAACGACAAGTTCGAAATCGGCGGCGAGGTCGAGGTGTCGGCCGGCCCCGTCGGCCGCGCCGGGGGCGCCAGCACCAACGCGGGACTGAGCGCGGGCATACTGACCTACGCGCGCAGCCGCGGCCTCTTCCTCGGCGCCGCGCTCAAGGGCGTCGCCATCACGCCCGACAACGACCTCAACGAAGCCTTCTACGGCCGCAAGGCAAACGAGTTGATTACGTCCCGCGACGACTCGTCTGTGCCGGCCGCGGTCCGCGCCTTCCCCCTCCAACTCAACCGCTACTCGGTGCGGGCGCCCAACCGCTGACGGCCTTTCATGAACACTCTCGGAGGAAAAATCTTGATGCAGCTTTCACCCAAGATGCTTGTTGCGGCGTGCGCCCTCCTCGTCGCGGCGTCGGCCCTCCCGGCCCGCGCGCAGGACACGGGGCGCGAGAGGCGGGCCGCTCGACCCGTCTCGACGGCGAGCCCGAAGCAGCAGAAGGAGGCGGCGAAGAAGGCCGAGGCGGCTTCGGACGTGTTCCAGAAAATCATGGGCGCGCCCGACAACTCCATCCCGCGCGAGCTTTTGGACAGGGCCGAGGCGGTGGCCGTCTTTCCGGGGATGCTCAAGGCCGGGTTCGTCGTCGGCGGCCGTGGCGGCAGCGGCCTCATCAGCCGGCGCGTGACGGGCGGGTGGAGCGCCCCCGCCTTCTTCAAGATGGGCGGCGCCAGCATCGGCGCCCAGATAGGCGCGGCCAAGACGGACCTCGTGCTCCTCTTCATGAACGAGGACGCGCTCAAAGGTCTTCTCGAAGACAAGCTGGAGATGGGCGGCGAGGCGAGCGCGGCGGCCGGCCCCGTCGGGCGCACCGCCAGCGCCACGACTAATCTGACGCTCGACGCCGGCATCCTCTCCTATTCGCGCAGCAAGGGCCTCTTCGCCGGCCTCGAACTCAAGGGCGCCGTCATCAACCCCGACAACAACCTCAACGAAGCCCTCTACGGCCTCAAGGCCCGCGACCTCCTGACCGGCAGCAACCGCGTCCGGATGGCCGACGTGCTCCCCGGCGTCATCGTCTTCCCCAACACGCTCGGCCGGTATTCAATCAAGTAGGCGGTAGGCAGTTAAGATTTGAAATTTCAGATTTGAAATTTTCAACCGCCTTAACTGCCTACTTTCTTTTATCTTGACGCTTTCGCGCGCGCGCCCATACAATCGCGCAGCCTTTCGAGCATCAGCCCCCCCGGACTTAAGCTCACGCGGCCAAGGAGTCTCTAAACAGTCATGCAGCCCCGCACGCAGCGGCAGAAGGAAATCCTCGAATACATCATGCGCTTCATAGAGCGCCACGGGTATGAACCCTCCTACGCGCAGATCGCGCGCCACTTCGGCGTCTCCTCCAAGGCGACCATCGCCAAGCACATCGAGGCGCTGGAGCGGCGCGGCCTCGTCTCGCGCACGCGCGCCGACGGCGCCTTCGGCCTGACCGTGCAGCAGGAGGAGGTGGACTTGGATTCGACCTGCGAGGTGCCGCTCCTCGGCCGCATCGCCGCGGGCGCGCCCATCGACACGGCCGAGGAGCGCGAGACCATCACCGTGCCGCGCTTCCTTTTGGGCCGCGTCCGGCCCGGCCGCGTCTACGCGCTCAGGGTCACAGGCGACTCGATGATTGACGAGCACATCTGCGACGGCGACATCGCGCTCATCGAGAACCGGACCGAGGCGCGCGACGGCGAGATTGTCGTCGCCCTGGTCGAAGGCTCGCGGGCGACCTTAAAACGCCTCCACCGCTTCGGACCCGAAGTCGAGCTCAGGCCCGCCAACTCGCAGCACGCGCCCATCCGGCTGCACGCCTCGAAGGTCACCGTTCAAGGCATCTTCCGCGGCCTCCTGCGCCCGGCCGTCTGAGGTCTTCGGGCGAAGTAGCGTAAGCAGACAGCGCCGCCCGCGCCCCGTACATGAGGGGGCGGGCGGCCTTCGTTTTTCCCGCCTAAACGCCGCGCGCGCCGCTGGCATGCACCTTGCCCCTTCTCCACCCTTACACCACGTTCGGGAGAAGGAGGAAGAAGTATGGCGGAGCAGACGAAGAAGGTCGCCATCCTCGTCGAGAACCATTTCGAGGACAGCGAGTTCCAGATTCCCTACAAGGCGCTTCAGGAGGCGGGGGCCGAGGTCACGGTCCTCGGCTCGCGCGTCAACGAGAAGTACTCGGGCAAGCAGATGAAGGTGACGATTGAGGCCGACGCGACGACGACCGAAGCGCGCGCCGCAGACTTCGACGCCGTCATCATCCCCGGCGGCATGGCGCCCGACAAGATGCGGACCAACATGAAGACCGTCCGCTTCGTCGAGGACGCGCACGGGCAGGGCAAACTCGTCGCCGCCGTCTGCCACGGCCCGCAGGTCTTAATCGAAGCCGACCTGCTGCGCGGCAAGCGCGCCACGGGCTTCCGCGCCATCCGCAAGGACATGCAGAACGCCGGGGCCGACTACGAGAACTCGCCGCTCGTCCGCGACGGCCAATTGATTACCTCGCGCCGCCCGTCGGACCTGCCCATCTTCACGACGGTCGTGCTGCGCGAACTCGGGCTCTCGATCAAGGACCTTGAGCTGCCCGCCGAGGGCGACCTGACGGCCGAGTGGTGGCACCTCGCGGAGCGTTGGGGCGGGCAGACGAAGGGCGAGATAGTTGACGGCATCAACACCGCCATCCGCGGCGAGCGTTACGCCCTGACGGCCTTCGAGAAGTACGCCGAGAAGGCGACCGACCCGACCATCAAGTCGCTCTTCGAGGAGATAGCCGTGAGCAAGCGGCGCCACGTCCAGATGCTCGAAGGTCGGCTGGCGACGCTCGGCGGCGAGCTGGACATGCAGGCGGCGGGCGCGGGCGCGTGGGCGACGCTCAAGAGCTGGCTCCAGGGCAGCGCCGACGACTCGCTCCTGCTGCGCGCGATGGGCGACCTCCAGACCGGCGTCGTTGACGCCTTCAACCTGACGAACCAATTCACCGACCCGGTCACGGCCGCGCTCTTCGACGAAATCGAAGTGGACCTCGCGCGCCACGAGCAGATGGTCGCCGACCTCTACCACTCGCGCACGGCCGGCGCCGCCGCCGAGCCCGCCGCCCCGACCACGGGCGCGGCCGTCTCCGCCTAAAAGACGGGTGACGGGTGCCGGGTGTCGGGTGCCGGGTAAAGACATATTGTTTTTACCCGACACCCGACACCCGACACCCGTCACCTTTTCAGAGTTCGCTCGTGCACTCCTTGCAGCGCGTGGCCTTGACGGGGATGGCGGAGAGGCAGAAGGGGCAGTCTTTGGTCGTGGGCGCTTCGGTGTCGGGGGGCTCGGATGACCAGAGGCGGTTGGCGCGTTTGACGATGAGGAAGATGACGAAGGCGACGATGATGAAGTTGAGGATGTCGTTGATGAGTTGGCCGTAGGCGAGGACGGGGATGCCGCCGGCCTTGGCGTCGGCGAGCGTGGCCGGGATGCCCTTCGACTTGTCGAGCACGTAGAAGAGGTTGGAGAAGTCAACCTTGCTGGTGAGCATCCCGAGCGGCGGCATGAGCACGCCCTCGACGAGCGAGGTGACGATTTTCGTGAACGCCGCGCCGATGACGACGGCGACCGCGAGGTCGAGCACGTTGCCCCGCGCGATGAACTCCCTGAACTCTTTGACGATGCCCGAGCCCTTTGCCATCGTGGTGTGCCTCCGTTTTTGTCAGCGTACGCCGCGGGCCAGCGCGTCGAGCCGGCGTAGGATTTGCGCGGCCAGCGGGTGCTTGACCGGCGTGAGTTGCTTGCGGAAGGTGGCGAGCGACTTGTTGAACTCGTCGCGGTCGGCCTTGTCCTTCGGCATGTCGTAGTCGGCGCGGCCGTCGCTCTTCACGTCGTCCTCCAGCGTGCCGAGCCATTCGGTGACGTTGCCGAGGGCCGCCTCGGCGTGCTCGCCCTGCGGGTAGAGTTCGAGGTAGCGGCCGTTGGTGACGGTCTCCTTGTAGAGATAGCAGGGCACGTAGCCCTCGCACTCGCCGGGCAGCGGCGTGCTCGCGGCCTCCCACGCGATGCGCTCGGCAAGGGGGAGGTCTTTGTACTTCTCGCGCAGCTTCCAGAGCACGTCCGAGTTGACGTACCACTGGCCTGCCGGCTCGCTGTAAACAATCTCCGCTTCGTGCTCTTTAACGAAGGAGCGGTAGGGCTCCTTCTCAAGCTCCGTCATCTCGACGGAGGCGAGCGAGCGGGCGAGGGCCTGAAGGCGAAGCAGTTCAAGCTCGGCCGCGGCGGCGCGCGTCGTCACTTCCCTGAGCGCGCGGGAGGTGAATTTGACGAGGTCGGCCAGCTCGGCGAATTTCGCGTCGGCGTTGGCGACGCGCGCGGAGGCGAGCCGCGTGTAGACTTCGGCGCGTCGCGCGGGGTCGAAGGCTTCGGTCAGGGCGCCGAAGACCCAGCCGCGCGCGCCGCCCGGCGCGGCCACCATGTACCAGTAGTCTTCCGCCTCGCCGACGCGCGCCTTCGCGGCGGAACGCTCTATCTCATCCACGACGACGCCGAGTTGCAGGCGGCCGACCTCCTCGGCCTTCGTGTCGGGCCCGCTGCGCAGGCGCACGCCGGAGGCGGTCGTGATGCGCGACTTGGCGGCGGCCTGCGGGCGCGCGTGGGCTTCGTAGGAAAGCGGCGCGGAGAGGCACGCGACGAGCGCCGCGGCCAGAAGCAAAGTCCTTCTCATTTAATCCGACTCTTGAGCTTGGCGGCGAGTTGGGGGTTGAGCGCCTCTAAGGTCTTCAGCTCGGCGCGGGCCGCAGGCTTGTCGCCCGCGGCGAGGAGCGCGAGGCCGAGGTTGTAGTGCGCCTCGGCGTAGTCGGGCTTGAGGCGGACGGCCTCCTTGAAGGAGGCGACGGCGTCGCGCGTGTGGCCCGCGGCGGCGTAGGCCCAGCCGAGGTTGTAGTGAGCGACCGACTCCGCGGGCAGAAGCTCGGTGACGCGCTTGAAGGCGGCGATTGATTCGTCGTGCTGTTTTTCGTCGGCGTAGACGTTGCCGAGGTTGTAGCTGGCGCTGGCGCGCAGGACTTTGAAGGCTTCGGCGTCGCCCGCCAGCTCAAGGGCCTTGCGGTAGGCGGCGACGGCCTGCTTGTTGTGTCGCGCGGCCTCGTGCGCTTGGCCGAGCTTGTAGAAGGCTTCGGCGTTCTTCGGGTCAAGCTCCGTGACGCGGGCGAGGGCGGCGGCGGCCTCTTCGTACTTGCCGGCGGCGTAAGCCTCTTCGCCGAGTTTGGACTGGTTGGCGGCCTCGCCGGAGGCGCTGCGCGTGGCGCCGCCCGCGATGAGGCGGTTTGAGGCGTCACGGCCCGCGTACTCGGAGAAGTTAGAGCTGGCCTGAAGCTTCTTCTTCGGCGGGCGCTGCTGCTGCTTGGGCGGCTGCTGCGCGGCGGCGGCGGCGCCGAAGGCGAGCGCCGCGAGGAGTACGAGGGCGGGGCGGCGGGCGTTGAGACTTCTGAACATGACGGGATTACCTCTCTGACTGTTTCAAGGGACCGCCGGCTTTTGATTGCGCGCGGGGGCGCGTTGGTTGCCGGTCGGCGCGTGCGTTAGCCGCCGACGGCCGCGTGCGCCGGCCCTTCCTTTTGCGCCTCGCGCGGCCTGACGGAGAAGACGGACGTGCTCTCGGTCTTGCCTTTAACCTTCACGTCGCCGAGCGGCTCGACTTCGTAGCCCTCGCCGAGCAGCTCGGCCGTGGCGCTGCTGACGAGGAGCGAGACGGGCGTCTCCTTCGTCGTCCCTTCGAGGCGCGCGGCGAGATTGACGGTGTCGCCGATGATGGTGTATTCGCTGCGGCCCGGCGCGCCGACCACCCCGCAGACGGCCTCGCCCGTGTGGATTCCGACGCCGATGGCTATCTTCGGGCGGCCCGTCCCCTCCCACTCCTCGTTGATGTGCTCGACCTCCTCCAGCATCTTCAGGCCGCAGAGCACGGCGGCGCGGGCTTCGAGCTTCGTGCCGCGGTCAACGGGCGCGCCGAAGACGATCATCAACCCGTCGCCGATGTACTTGTTGATGTGGCCGCCGTAGAAGCAGACGATGCGGTGCATGCGGCTGAAGTAGTCGTTGAGCCACGAGACGACCTCCTTCGAGGAGGCGGCCGACTCGGTCAGCGTCGTGAAGCCGCGAATGTCTGTGAAGATGATGGTGACGACGCGCGACTCGCCGCCCAGCTCGACGCGGTCGCGCTTCTGCCACAGCTCGTCGGCCACCTCCTGCGAGACGCAGCGCGAGAAGATGTCCATGATTTGCGCGCGCTCGGCCTCCTTCTCCTCGCGCACGGCGCGCTCGCGCCCGTAGCGGAGGGCGAAGCCGAGCGGGGCGAAGGCGGCCAAGCTGAGCCACGAGCTTGCGAGCGGCAGAACGAGGCCGCGCGCGTCGAAGGCCCAGGCCGAGGCGGCGAGCGCCGCGAAGGCGAGCAGGGCGACGGCCGCGAAGCCGACGAGCGGTCGCATGTAGAGGACGGGCAGCGCCGCGAGCCCGAGGACGAGGAGCAGGAAGCCGACTTGAAGACTGTAAGAGGGGCGCGTGAGCGATTGCCCGAAGAGCATCGTGGCGACGGCCGTGGCGTGAATCTCGACGCCGGGCATGCGCGCGGGGATGTCGGGCAGGCCGCGGTCGAAGAGGCGCGCGGCGGCCAGCGGCTCGTAGAAGGGCGTGTAGAAGAGGTCGGGCGCGTCGTTGTTGGTGGCGCCGATGAGGACGATGCGGTCGCGGAAGAGTTCGTCGGAAACCTGCGCGGCTGCGCCCGGCTCGGCCGGCATGGACTGGGGGAAGAGGACGCGGCCGGCCGAGACGCGGCGGAACGAGGGCGTGCGTCCGCGGAAGTCGAGCTGCATGGTCCGGTCGTTGCGCAGCGGGAGCAGGCGTGGGCCGAGGCCGAGGGTGTTTGCGCCCGCGGGCGCCAGCGCCTCGCCCGTGTAGAGCTGCGCGAGGGCCGCGCCGAAGCTGAACTTCGGCGCCTCGCCTTCCTTCGCGTGGACGAGCAGCGTCGAGCGGACGGCGTTGTCGCTGTCGTGGGGCAGGTCCGCGAAGCCGACGGCCGTGGCGCCTTCGGCGAAGAGCGGGAGCGGGACGATTGAAGGGATGCCGCCGGCTTCGAGCTTCTCGACGAGGACGATGTTCTCGGTGTTGTAGATGGCGTCGGCGAGCGCCTTGTCGGCGGCGTAGTCCTTGTCCACGGGCGCGTCCGGGTCCGGCTCCTCCTCCTCCGCGTAGTCGCCGCCCTTCTCGCTCAGGTAGAGGTCGAGGCCGACGACGCGGGCGCCGCCCTCGCGGGCGCGGTCGATGAGGCGCGCGTACCAGTCGCGCGGCCACTTCTGAAGGCGGACGTTCGAGGCGCGGATTGACGGCTCGTCAATCTCGACGATGGTGATGGGCTCGGAGAGGCCGCGCCCGCGCAGTTGCTGGCGCCGCGCGTCGCGGAGTTGGAAGAGGAGGTCGAGGGCGCGGTTTTCGAGCGGGGTGACGAGGCCGTAGGGGTTCGCGCCGTACCCTTCGCCGCCCGCGTCGCGCAGCGGGAGCATCGAGAGCGCGACGGCGCCCCAGACGGCGAGCGTCAGCGCGGCGGCCGGCGCCCAGTAGCGGCGCCGCAGCAGGTGAGAGACGAAGGCGCGGGGGCGTGCGGCCATGAAGCGAGTGCGGTCCGGGGTTCCTTAAAGATGAAGTCCTCGCCTCGGCGAGCGACCTCGGAGGGCGCGGGGCCAACGAGCGTGGAGATTGTATAGACCGCCCGCAGAGCGGTCAATCCGAACCGCATTCCCCACCAGAAGCACACGATTCGACAGTTCGTGTATAAGAAGTGGCCGACCGATGTTTGAGGCATAAAGAAAATTGCCGTATAACTGGGGAACAGCTATACGGCAACCGAAAATTGTGGAGCCACCTTGCGGACTCGAACCGCAGACCTGCCGATTACGAATCGGCTGCTCTACCAACTGAGCTAAGGTGGCGTAGCTTGAAAACGAATATACGAACGCGCCGCGGGCGGTGTCAAGCGGGGCGGAGGAGGGGCGATGCCGAAGGATCGAGCGGAAGTACAGGACCAGTACAAGATTGACGGCGGAGACTTGAACGAGTACGAGTTCACGCAGGCGAAGGGTGACTTAGAGGAGTCACGCGAGGGCGAGGCGCCGCACGGGGGCGAGGGGCTGCGGGGGGCGGACGAGCCGAACGCGCCGCAGAACGTCGCCGAGCGCATCCGCGAGGTGGAGGCGCGGGCGCACGAGATAGTCGAAGAGCGCCGAAGGCGCGCGGGCGGTGGCGGCGCCGCGTCGAAGAAGTCGGCGTCGAAGGGCGGCGCGGGTAAGAAGGCTGCCGGGCCGGCGGCGGGCGCGAAGAAGCTTGCCGCGAAGGCGGGCAGCGGGGCACGCGTGCTGGAGAAGTCGGGGACGATAACCAACGCGTTGCGCGCGAAGGAGGCCCGTGCCGCGAAGAAGTCGGCGGGGAAGAAGTCGGCGGCGAAGAAGGCCGGCGCCGCCAGTTGGACCGGCGCGAAGAAGTCGGGCGCGGCGGCGGGGGCTAAGAAGGGCGCCGCGAAGAAGGGTGCTTCTAAGAAAGGGGCCGGGAAGAAGGGCGCGGGCGCTTCGAAGAAGGGCGCGGGCAAGAAGGGCGTGCGCGGCGGCAGGTGAGCCGGGCGGCGTGTCCTTAAATAATATGAGGAGTGTGAATGATGTCTGAAGCTGACGAGAGGGAAGCTGAGGAGACTCCGCGGCCCGGCGAGGGGGAGGACGAGTTGCAGGCCGAGGAGGACTCGGCGAAGGCGATGGACGCCGACGTGCCGCAGACGCCCGTGGCTTCGGGCGCCGACGCGGAAGAGTCGTCCTGAAACAATTCCTTCATGTGACCCGTTTGAGCAACCGGGAGGCGGCGCGAGAGCATCAGCGTTCTCAGCCGCCTCCCGGTTTCACGTTTCGCCCCCGCGGCCCACAAAACTTATGCTAATCATCAATCCGCGAAAGCTCACCGCCCCGCTCCTCCTCCTTCTGCTTTTAATCGCCGCCCCCGCGCACGCCCGGCAGAAGGCGCCGGTCAAGCTGCCTCCGCCCGACAAGGTTGTCGGCGAGTACGTGAAGGCCGTCGGCGGCAAGAAGAGTTTGGCGGCGCTGCGCGACGCGACCTACGAGTGGGACGTGCGGCGCGGCGGGGACGCGGCCGGGACCGCCCGCACGCGCCTCAAAGGCCCTTCGTCGCTGCGCACGGACCTGCTGCTCGAAGCGGGCGAGCGCGACGAGGCCGCCAACGCGCGCTCGGCGTGGGTGCTCGAACAGGGCGGCCACCTGCGGACGCTGACCGACGCCGAGTCGCACTCGGCCCGCCTGCGCGCCCTGCTCGAAGCCGGCCGCTTCGCCGACTACAAGAAGCAGAAGGTGCTGGCGCGCACCGTCGCGCTCGAAGAGGTCGGCGGCGAGCCGGCTTATCTGGTCGAGTTCGCGACCCGCGCGGGCGCGCGCCTGCGCTACTGGTTCGCCGTCTCGCGCAAAGTCCCTTTACAGATGACGGACGAGACGCGGCGCCTGCGCGTGCGCTTCGCGGACTGGCGCGCGCGGCCGGGCTCGCCATTGCTTCTTGAGCCGCACCGCGTCGAGGTTGAAGAGGAGGGAGGCGCGGCGCTCTCGATGACGCTGCGCGGGGCGAGTTACAACACGGGGCTCGCCGACACGCTCTTCGAGCCGCCGTCCGACGCCTCGCTCGACATAGAGGCGCTGCTCCGCGACCTCGCGCGCAACCAGGACGAGGCCGACAAGCGCGTCAACGACTACACCTTCACGCAGAAGGTCACGGAGCGCGAGGTGACGGACAAGGGGGTCGTCAAGAAGGAGAAGGTGTCGGTCTACGAAGTCTACCCCGTCCTCTACTCCCGCTGGGTCTTGAAGCTGGTGTCTGAGAACGGCGTGCCGCTTTCGGCCGAGCGCGCGGCGAAGGAGGAGAAGCGCGTGGCCGAGGAGTTGGAGAAGGCCGAGCGCGAGGCGCCGAAGAACAAGGCGAAGTACGAGCGGCGCCGTGAGGAGCGGCGCGCGAAGCGGAAGGCGAAGGCGGCCGACGCCAAGGAGTCGGCGGACGCGGAAGACGAGGATGACGACGAAGTGGACATCGCGACCTTCCTGCGCGCGTGCGAGCTGGTGTCGCCGCGTCGGGAGACGTTCCGAGGGCGCGACAGCATCGTCTTCGACTTCCGCCCTCGGCCCGGCTTCCGCCCGTCGAACCGCGCCGAGTCGGTCGTCTCGAAGCTGAGCGGCATCATCTGGATTGACCCGGCCGAGCGGCAGGTGGTGCGCCTCGAAGCGCGCCTCGTGGACGCCTTCAAGATGGGCGGCGGCCTGCTCGCCTCGATTAAGAGCGGCTCGGCCTTCGTCTTCGAGCAGACGCGGCTGCCCGAAGGCGTCTGGCTGCCGCGCTACTCGCAGGTCAACCTCTCGGCCCGCGTCATGCTCTTCGCGGGCATGACCGTCAACGAGACGCGCGAGTTCTCCGACTACAAACGCTTCAGCTCCAACACCGGCGAAGACAAGCTCAACTTCCCCAAGCCGAAGCCCACGCCCGAGCCCGAGAAGCCGTGAATCGTCAACCGTGAATCGTAAATCGAGGTGGTCTTCGTTTTACGATTCGGGATTTACGATTTACGATTGGCGGAATGAAAGAAGTTGTCGTTATCGGGGGCGGCCTCGCGGGGGCTGAGGCTGCGTGGCAGGCGGCGGAGGCGGGCGCGCGAGTCAGGCTGTTCGAGATGCGCCCGGTGCGGCAGACGCCCGCGCACCGCACGGAACATCTGGCGGAAATCGTCTGCTCGAACTCCTTAAAATCCGACGAGCCGGGCACGGCGCCGTTCCTTTTAAAAGAGGAGCTGAGGCGCGGCCGGTCGGTCGTCATGGGCGCGGCGATGGAGACGAAGGTGCCGGCGGGCGCCGCGCTGGCCGTTGACCGCGAGCGTTTCGCCGCGCTCGTCACCGAGAGGGTCGCGGCGCACCCGAACATCCGACTCGTGCGCGAGGAGGTGACGCGCATCCCCGAGGGCGTCGTCACGATAGTCGCCGCCGGGCCGCTCTGCTCCGACGCGCTGGCCGAGGAAATCATGAGGCTGACGGGCGACAGCCAGCTCTACTTCTACGACGCCATCTCGCCCATCGTCTCGGCCGACTCCATCGACACCTCCGTCGCCTTCCGCGCCGCGCGCTACGGCAAGGGCGGCGACGACTACCTGAATTGCCCGATGTCGGAGGAGGACTACGCGCGCTTCTACGAGGCGTTGGTGGAGGCCAAGAGCGTCCCGCTCCAGCGTTTCGAGGAGACGCGTTGGTTCGAGGCGTGTTTGCCCGTCGAGGAGTTGGCCCGCCGGGGCCGCGACACGCTGCGCTTCGGGCCGATGAAGCCTGTGGGCCTGCGCGACCCGCGCACCGGGAGAGAGCCTTACGCCGCCGTGCAGCTCCGGCAGGAGAATTTGATGGCCGACGCCTACAACCTCGTCGGCTTCCAGAATCATCTACGTTACGGCGAACAGGCGCGCGTGCTCCGTCTTATTCCCGGCCTCGAACGGGCAGAGTTCTTGCAGTTCGGGCAGATTCACCGCAACACGTACATCAACGCCCCGCGCGTGCTCGCGCCGACCTTACAGGCGCGCTCCCGGCCCGAGGTCTTCTTCGCCGGCCAGATTAGCGGCGTCGAAGGTTACGTCGAGTCGGTGGCGACGGGGTGGCTCGCCGGGAGGAACGCGGCGCGGCTCGTGCGCGAACAGCCTTTGATTGAGGCGCCGCCGAAGACGGCGACGGGCGCGCTCGCCCGCTACGTCTCGGGCGCCGAGGGGAAGAATTATCAGCCGGTGAACATCACCTTCGCGCTGCTCGAACCGCTCCCCGAAGAGGAGCGCCGCCGCTTCCGTAAGAAGCGCGAGCGGCACGCGCGGCAGGTCGAACTGGCACTCGAACAATGGGACGCCTGGCTCAAGACAACAGAAAGATTGGGGGGCGAAGCCTTCGCGCCCCCGCAGGCCGCCGCGCCGTGACCGCGCTCAAGGCACACGCCCGCGCCGCCTGCTTCGGCCTGCTGCTGCTCGCCTTGGCGGTCGTGCTGCTCGCGCCGTCTCACTCCTCGCGCGCGCAGTCCGGCCGCAAGAAGGAGTCGCCCGCGCCGGACTCCTCGAAGGGCAAAACGACCGCCACGCCCACGCCGACGCCCGCCAGACTCCCGAGGGAAGGCCCCATCGCCGAGCCTCCGCCGCCCGAAATCAGGAGCGCGCCCCCGCGCCGCGTCGAGGGCACGCCCGCGCCGTCACCCGAGCCCGTCTCCGCCCGCACGACGCCCGCCGCGTCGTCGCAGCAGAAGCAGGGCGCGCAGAAGCCCCCGGCCGACGACGAGGTCGGCGAAGACGAGGTCGTGACCATCAGCTCGAACCTCGTCCCGCTGCCCGCGACGGTCGTTGACGCGCAGGGCCGCGCCGTGCCGGACTTGAAGCCGGAGGACTTCGAGCTGAAAGTTGACGGCCAGGTGAAGCCCATCGGCGACCTGACGCACGCCGAGACGCCCGCCAGCATCGTCGTCCTCTTCGACAACAGCTCCAGCCTGAACGCCACGCGCGACTTCGAGCGGGCGGCCGGCGTCCGCTTCCTCAAGTCGGTCATCCGACAGGTGGACCGGGCCGCCGTCTTCTCGATTGCGACCGAGCCGGAGCTGTCGCACCCCCTGACGAACAACGTTAACGCCCTCGTCCGCACCATCGAGTCGTTCCCCAAGCCTGACGCCGCCGCCACCGCGCTCTTCGACACCATCGTCGCCGCCGCCGACTACATCAAGCCGCTGCGCACGCGCAAGGTGATGGTCATCATCTCCGACGGCACCGACACCGTCAGCACGCTCGGCTTCGACGACGCGATGTCGCACCTCGTCGCCGCCGACTGTCAGGTCTATGCCGTCCAGACCGGCAACAGCGCGAGCCCCAACCTGCATGACGCCGCGGGCGCTCACCGCTTCCGCGAGTTCTCGGCGCAGACCGGCGGCGCCGTCTACGTCCCCAGCACCCACGACGAGCTGACGCAGGCTTTCAAGCAGATAGCCACCGACCTCTCGCAGCAATACGTCCTCAGCTACTACCCCACGGGCGAGCCCCGCGACGGCCGCTTCCACACCTTCTCCCTGAGCGTCAAGACCCGCCCCGGCCTCCGCGTCCGCACCCGCCGGGGTTACTACTCGCCGAAGGGGTAGTAACAGGAATTATGCCTTGGTCGTCGGCGGAAGCGTGATAGGGTTGCCAGCCTTCCCGCTAGGGTTAGGGCTGTCACATTCTTCCCCCATGCCTCACATTCTGCCATTGTTGTAAAATCCATCCACAACTTTCAGCTCGCCTTACCCGCGTCTAGCTAACGCGGGGAAAGGCCGTGATTCTCTGACGCAGCGGGCGGGTCGAACCCTTTTCAGAGAACGGCTACAGAGAGGCCGCGATGACAAAGCGTGACAGCCTTTTCGATGGGTATAGAAAGCCCGACGGTAAGTTAGATTTATCAGCGGTAGCGAAATACATGCTGAATATGCCCGGCGGGATTGAAAGCTTTATCGTCTCGCGTTGGGCGGAAATCGGGAAGATTAAAGAACAAGACGCGGCGTTATTTGGTGAACTTGTCGAGGAATTATTCTCCATCGTATTACGCGCGGCATACGCGGAAGACGGCCTCGCCCCGCTTCAGCTTAAAGCTATTGAGAAGATTGCCCACCCGGCGAAGTACGAACTAACCATAACAGACATCGAAGGATTAGCCGCAACAGACAAGGCGCGTCCGGCAATAGCGCGGGCGATGGAACTGCGCGGCATTATGAGCCGCCTTGCCTGGGTTATCGCCCCCGCCAAAGGCGAAAAGTTTGAGCCGAACCAACCAATCAAGCTAAAAAGCGGCGAACCCCCCAGTCACTTAAAAGAGACGTATGAGTTGGCCGAAAAATATTGGAGGCGGGGGACAACGTTACAGGCTCTTGCAATCCGCGTCTACCTCGCGCAGCTACAGAATGAAGGCGTTTTGGGTGAAGATGAGAAGGGTATAAATGAAGGCAGTTTGAAGGATGATTTAGCTGAGGCCAAACGGTGGGAAGCCGCGCATTTGAATGTGCCGCATCAGCAAGGTTTCAGCCACGGTGAGACTCCAATCCGAGTCTTTGAATATTCCCAGCGGTGGAAACAGATGAAGGCCAAAAGAAACGAGCGTAAGAAGGGGAGTAAAAAATCGAAAAAGTCGGGGCAAGGTAAAAAATCTGAAATTTTGGGGTAGGGTGAATTTTCCCGCGATTTGCGGCAGGCAAACTTTTTTTGGAAATTGCTGTAGGCAGGGCCAGCGGCGCTACCGATAATCGGTAGCGTTTTCATTTTGGAGGTGACAAAGGATGAGAAGAGAAGCAGCCTCTTATATTCAGCTAACCGATATAGGGGGCGAAAACGGAGAAGCCCCGCGCCGATGACTTTTAGCGGAGACACGGCGCGGGGCGTGGTTAGCAGCCTTTTACTCTCAAAGTGGGGGCGTGGCGAAATTGGTAAACGCGCAAGACTAGGAATCTTGTGGCTTCACGGCCTTGCGAGTCCGACTCTCGTCGCCCCCACCGAATTCTATCCAACCTATTGCTTTTTGCCAACGCCGCCACGGCAACCTGTTCCGCTACCGCGCAAAGGTCTACGGCGCGGCCGGCCGCCCCGGCCGCTGGGCCTACGACGTGTTCCTCCTCCCAGGCCGCTGAACGTAAAAAAAATCTGTTTACGATTCACGGCTTACCATTTACGATTCACGGCATGGAGCAGCTAATCGCACAGTTCCTCGAACACCTGCGCTACGAGCGCAACGTGAGCGAGCACACGCTCAGGAACTACGCCATCGACTTGGGTCAGTTTCTCGACTACCTCGCGCCGGCCGACCCCGAGACGGGCGAGCGCCGCGCGCCGGAGGCCCGCGACATCGACCACATCACCATCCGCGAGTGGCTGTCGGCGCTGCACGCGGCGAAGAAGAAGAAGTCGTCGGTGGCGCGGAAGCTGGCGGCGCTCAGGACCTTCTTTCAGTTCCTCATCCGCGAGGGCGTCGTCGAGATGAACCCGGCGAAGCTGGTCTCGACGCCGCGCCTTGAGAAGAAGCTGCCGAACCACCTGTCGGTCGAGGACGCCGTCCGCTTCATCGAGACGCCGGACACGAACACCGACCTCGGCAAGCGCGACCGCGCCATCCTCGAAATGCTCTACGGCACGGGCGTGCGCGTCTCGGAGCTGGTCAAGCTCGGCCTGCGCGACGTGGACTTCAAGAACCGGATGGTGAGGGTCAAGGGCAAGCGGCGCAAGGAGAGGGTCGTCCCGTTCGGCGAGCCGGCGCTCGTCGCGCTCATGAACTGGCTGGCGGTGCGCCCCGCCTTCCTACAGAACGCGCCGGTCGAGGAGCGCGACAACGACGCCGTCTTCCTCAACTATCAGGGCACGCGCATCACGACGCGCTCGGTCGGCCGGATGGTGGACAAGTACATCAAAATCTGCGCCGGCATCCACGACATCAGCCCGCACAGCCTTCGCCACTCCTTCGCCACGCACCTTTTAGACAGCGGCGCCGACCTCCGCGACATCCAGGAACTTCTCGGCCACGCGCGCCTCTCCACCACCCAAATCTACACCCACGTCTCGATGGAAAAACTCATCGAGGTCTACGACAAGGCGCACCCGAAAGCCTAGAAACAGGTACCGGGTGACAGGTGACGGGTGCCGGGAGGAAGGTCGTTCTTCCCGGCACCCGTCACCTGTCACCCGATACCTGTTTAAAGTGTGGCGTGCTCGTCCTCGCCCTCCGACTGCTCGATGAGGGTCTGGCATTCGGCGTCGAAGCGGGCGGTGGGGAGGGCTTCGAGGCGGCGCTCGGGGATGTCTTTGCCGCAGCGGGCGCAGACGCCGTAGGTGCCCTCCTCGATGCGGAGGAGCGCCTGGTCGATGTCGGCCACGGTCTGCGAGGCGCGCTCGCTCAGCCGGTACTCGATCTCCTGGCTCACGTCCTGCACGGACATGTCGGCCACGTCCTTCACGCCGTCGTCGGCCGCCGCCATCTCAAGCGCGTCCGACTGGTTGTCGCGCACCATCTCCGTGTGCTGCCGCAACTGCTTCCTCAAAATCTCGCGGTAATGCTCCAGCTTGTCAGCGTCCATTATGCCTCCTCTAAACGGCCCCTTATTTTTATGTTTCCGTGGCGGCGGATTATAACCCACCCGACCGCCCCGAAGCACACGGGCACCGGAGGCGGCGCCTTTCAGAACCGCGCGTTCAAGGCCACGCGCAGGGCGCGCGGCGAGCCCGGCAGGATGTTGGTGTTGCTGTGGGCGTTGACGAAGTAGTCGCGGCCGAAAAGGTTCTCGACGTTGCCTTGCAGCCGCCACCTCTCGCCGAAGGAGTAGTAGACGGCGGCGTCCGCCCTCGTGTAGCCGGGAAGGACGACGGTGTTATCGACGGCGACGAAGGAGTCGGAGCGGGAGATGAGCCCCAAGCCCGCGCCCAGGCGGCGGCTGAGCTGGTACTTGTTCCAGAGGGAGAAGGTGTGGTGCGGCACCTGTCCGACCTGCTTGCCGGCGGCGGCGGCGGCCGTCGCGCTCGTGATGAAGGCGTCCTGATGGGAGTAGCCGCCCGTGACGCTCCAGTCGCGCGTGACGCTCCCGTTCAGGCCGACCTCGAAGCCGTTCGTGCGCTGGCTGCCGGTCTGGATGATGGCCGCGGGGTTGTTGGGGTCAACCGACCGCGTGTTCGTGCGGTCCAGCCGGTAGAGCGCCGACGTGAGCGAGAGGTAGCGGCGCACGTCCCACTTGACGCCGACCTCGTAGTTGCTGAACTTCTCCGGCTTGACCTGCTGCGTCAGCGTCGTCAGCGAAGAGAACTGGTCGCCGGAGCTGGGCAGGTGCGAGACGCTGTAGCTGCCGTAGAGCGAGACGCGCTCGATTGGCTTGACGACGAGCCCGACGCGCGGCGAGACGAGGTTGTCGATGCGGCGCAGGTCGTCGTTGTTGCGGTTGTTGTGGTAGCGGAGGTCGAAGTAGTCGTAGCGCAGCCCGACGACGACTTGCACGTAGCGCGACAACTCCAACTGGTCTTGCAGGTATCCGGCGGCGAGGTTCGTCTTGACGCGGTTGTCGGCGTCGGTCGCGCTCTGGCGGAACGTGACCGGCGTGTAGACGGTCGGGGCGTCGAAGGGGACCTGGATGGACGTGCTAGTGTTGTTGAAGAAGCCGGTGTTGCGGAAGTTGACGGTGCGCTGGCGGCCCAGCTCGAAGCCGCCGACGAGCGTGTGACGGACGCGCCCGGTCGAGGCGGAGTAGGTCAGGTCGGTCTGGCTGAAAAGGTTCTTGCGGCGCGTGGCGTTGTTGTAGGCGGAGAGCGCGACCAGCGTTTTGGCGGCGTTCGTCGCGCCCGGCACGTAGTTCTGGTAGAGCTTGTCGTAGTCGCCGTACGTCGTCCGGTTGTGGAAGATGAGCTTGCCGAACTGGCGGTCGAAGGTGCCCGAAAGGATGTTGACGTTCGAGCGCACGCGGCTGTCGTCGGGGTTGCCGTAGAAGGTGTCGGAGTCAACGTCCGCGGGCCTCCCCTGGAAGGAGGTGATGCCACGGTCGGCGGTGCGCCGGTCGCGCGCGAACTCGTAGCCGACGGTGATTCGCGTCCGCTCGTCGGGGACTATGGTGAACGTCGGGTTGAAGGCCGTGCGGTTGAGGCCGACGAACCGGCGGTAGCTGTCAGAATTCTCGTAGACGCCGTTGAGGCGGAAGGCGAGGCGGTCGCCGAGGGGCTCGTTGATGTCGCCCGAGACGCGCCGGTTGTAGAAGGAGCCGCCCGTCAAGTTTATCTCGCGCGAGGGTGAGAAGTTGGCCTCCTTGGTCACGCGGTTGATGACGCCGCCGCCGCCGCCGCGGCCGAAGATGAGGGCGTTGGGGCCTTTCAGGGTTTCGAGGCGTTCGAGGTTGTAGAGGTCGCGGTAGTACTGCACGTCGTCGCGGACGCCGTTGAGGAAGAAGTCGGCGCTGGTGCTCTGGCCGCGGATGACGACCTGGTCGCGATTGCCCTCGCCCTGCTGGGCGACGACGCCGGGCGTGTAGAGGGCAACGTCGGTGATGCTCTGCAACTGCTGGTCCCTGACCTGCTGCGCCGTGACGACGGCGACCGACTGCGGAACGTCGCGCAACAGGGCGAGGGTCTTGGTGGCGCTGCCCGTCACCTGCGCCTGATAGTCCGCGCCGCCCGCGTCGAGCACGGTCACGCTGCCCGCCACGCCGGAAACCTGCAACGACACCTCCACGAACGTCCCGCCCGACTGGCCCAGGCTAATCCTCTGTGAAGTCTCTGAGAAGCCCTGTGCGCTTACATTCAGCGTGTACTCGCCGGGCTCGACCGTGAGCGAGAACTCGCCGTTCTCGTCGGCCGTAGCGGACAGAGCGCCGGGGCGGCCGACTGGCTCGGCGACGACGCGGGCGCCGGCCACCGCCGCGCGGTTCGGGTCGAGCACCTTGCCGCGGAGCAAAGACTGCTGGGTCCCCTGCGCCAGTGCGGGCAGCGTACAAGCGAGCAGTAAGAAAGACAGGTGGAGCAGTCGCAAAGTAAGAGGATGTGGCATGGGTTGGTTCCTTTCGCCTGAGCGACATGACGATTTCCGGGTGCGCTGGGGCCGGATGGTCGCGGCCATGTCGCATCGGGCTAAGCGTTGAAAGGACGGCTGACTGCCCGTAGAATGCACGCAGGTCGTCAGCCCGCCGAGGTTGTCGGCCCGGCCCGCGCAGTCGCTTCTGCCAGGAGGTGCTGCGCGGGCCGCTTGCTGTCTCGAAGACAAAAGATGAAAGAGCGTCGGCGAGTGAATTGAAAACGGATTTCAATTTCAGGTCGGGAGTTTACGCCCCGAGCGCGGAGTTGTCAACGGGGAGGTTGATTTAGGTTTTCAGCCGCCGCAGAGAAGCTCGGCGGCTAGGAGCGGGATGGTCAGCTCGTGGTGGCCCGTGACGGAGAAGCCGCGGCCGGCGCCGCCGCTCGTGGGCCGGCGCACGACGTTGGTGAGCGGGCGGTAGGACTGTATGAAGTCGAAGTTGGCGGTCGTGAAGTCTTCGAGCGGGTGGCCGAGATTGCGGACGAGCGTGACGCACTTGAGGAAGACTTCGGGGAGGATGACGGCCGAGCCGACGTTGAGGTAGACGCCTCCGCCGTTCATGCGCCTGACCAGTTCGGCGAGCAGGCGAAAGTCTGTGTGCGTGGCCGCGCCGAGGGCGGCGCCGTCGGCCTGCGGGTGGAAGTGGGCGATGTCGGTGCCGACGGCGACGTGGGCGGTGAAGGGGGCGCGGGCGTTGTAAGCGGCGCAGAGCAGCGACAGCTCGGCGTGCTTCGGGTTTAAGGCCGTGAGGGAGCGGCCGAGCGCCTCGCCTAGTCCCAGTCCGTCGCGCGCCGCCTCGCGCGCCGCCGTGTTAAGAAGGCGCCCGGTGTCGTCGGCCGCGCCGAAGGCGCCCGCGCCCAAGCTCGCGTCCACGTCTTCCGAAGTCGAGCCGACGAGTGCAATCTCCGCGTCATGGACGAGGACCGAGCCGTTGGCGGCTATCGCGCTGACGAAGCCCCGGCGCATGAGGTCTATGAGGAGCGGCGCCAGCCCCGTCTTGACGACGTGGCCGCCGACGCCCCAGACGACGGGCTTGCCGAGTTCGCGCGCGCGCCGCATCTGCGAGGCGAGAGCGCGGATGGATTGCACGGCGAGGATGTTCGGGAGAGTTTTAAGGAAGTCGCGCAGCGAAGAGTTCTCTTCCACGGGCCGCGCGAAGTCTTCGACGGCGACCTTGCTCGGGCGCGAGGCGAGAGGGTAGGTGTTGACTGATTCGAGGCCGAGCGGCCGTATGTCGTCTTCGTAGATGGACACGGCGGCGGAGTATATCACGCGGCGTCTTTGCGCCGTCCGCGCCCCGCAGTCTTGCCGTTCTTGGTCGCGGCGGGGGCGTGGCCGTTGCCGTTGCCGTTGCCGTTGGAGGAGTGGCCGTTGAGGAGGGGGCGGAGGGCCTGGCCGGTGTAGGACTTTTTGACTTTGGCGACCTCTTCCGGGGTGCCGCAGGCGACGACGCGTCCGCCGCCCGAGCCGCCTTCGGGGCCGAGGTCGATGATGTGGTCGGCGGATTTGATAACGTCGAGGTTGTGTTCGATGACGATGACGGTGTTGCCTAAGGAGACGAGGCGCTGGAGCACGTCCAAGAGCTTGTGAACGTCGGCGAAGTGGAGCCCCGTGGTCGGCTCGTCGAGGATGTAGATGGTGCGGCCGGTGGCGCGCTTGGAGAGTTCGCGGGCGAGCTTGATGCGCTGGGCCTCGCCGCCGGACAGGGTGGTCGCCGACTGACCGAGCTTGATGTAGCCGAGGCCCACGTCGAGAAGCGTCTGGAGCTTCTGCTTGATTTGCGGGATGTTCTCCAGCAGCGGCATCGCCTCTTCGATGGTCGTGTCGAGGAGGTCGGCGATGGACTTGCCTTTGTAGCGGACCGACATCGTCTCGCGGTTGTAGCGGGCGCCGCGGCACACGTCGCAGAGGACGTACACGTCGGGCAGGAAGTTCATCTCGATGCGCTTCATGCCGTCGCCCTCGCAGGCTTCGCAGCGTCCGCCCTTGACGTTGAAGGAGAAGCGGCCGGGCTTGTAGCCGCGCTCGCGCGACTCGGGGAGCATCGAGTACAGCTCGCGGATGGGCGTGAAGAGGCCGGTGTAGGTCGCGGGGTTCGAGCGCGGCGTGCGCCCGATGGGCGACTGGTCAATCTCGATGACCTTGTCAACGTTCTCAAGGCCCTCGATGGCGTCGAACTCGCCGGGCTCCTCCATCGAGCCGTAAAGATGTCGCGCGAGCGCCTTGTACAGAATGTCGTCGATGAGCGTTGACTTGCCGGAGCCGGAGACGCCCGTGACGACCGTGAGCAGGCCGAGGGGGAACTCCGCGTCCACGTGCTTGAGGTTGTTGGCGCGGGCGCCGCGGACGACGACGCGGGCGCCGTTCGCCGTCCTCCTCGCCTCGGGGACTTCGATGGAGCGCTGGCCGCAGATGTAGAGGCCGGTGACGGAGCGCGGGTTGCAGGCCACGTCTTCGGGCGTGCCGTAGGCGACGATTTCGCCGCCGTGGGCGCCGGCCGCGGGGCCGAGGTCGATGACGTAGTCGGCGCGGCGGATGGTCTCCTCGTCGTGCTCGACGACAAGGACGGTGTTGCCGAGGTCGCGCAGCGCGGCGAGCGTTTCGAGGAGCTTCTGGTTGTCGCGCGGGTGGAGGCCGATGGAGGGCTCGTCCAGAACGTAGAGGACGCCGCGCAGCTGCGAGCCGATTTGCGTGGCGAGGCGGATGCGCTGGCCCTCGCCGCCGGAGAGCGTGGCGGAGGCGCGGTCGAGCGTGATGTAGCCGAGGCCGACCCTTGAGAGGAAGCCCAGACGGTTCCTTATCTCGCGCAGGACGAGGCCGGCGATTTGCTCCTCGCGCCCGCTCAGCTTTATCCCGTCGAAGACGCGCGCGGCCTCCTCGATGGGCAGCGCCGTGTAGTCGGCGATGCCTCGGCCCCCGACGCGGACGGCCAGAGACTCGGGTTGAAGGCGCCGCCCTTCGCAGTCGGGGCAGGTGACGGGCGAGACGAGGTCTTCGAGGGCTTCGCGCACGCGCTCGCTCGGCGGGTTGTGCATCACCTCGTTAAGATGGCGGACGGCGCCCTTCCAATCGCTCTCGTATTTATAGAGGCCGTGGCGGAAGGTGATTTGCCCTTCGACGCCGTGGAAGAAGGCGTCGCGCAGCGGGCGCGGCAGCTCGGCGAAGGGCACGCTGTAGTCGGCGTCGAAGTGCTCGATGAGTGCGAGCAGCGCGCTCTTCAGGTAAGCGCCGCCCTGCTTGTAGACGGAGGCGAGCGCGTCGAAGACTTTGTCGGCGCGGACGGTCGCGTCCGTGACGATTTTGGCCGGGTCAACTTCGAGGACGGTGCCGAGGCCGTGGCAGCGTTTGCAGGCGCCGTAGACGGAATTGAAGGAGAAGGAGCGCGGCTCAAGGGGCGGGACGTTGATCTGGCAGTTGACGCAGGCCATGCGCTCCGAATAGAGCTTCTCCTCGCCGTCGACGACGGAGATGAGGACGGCGCCGCCCGTGAGGCGGAGTGCGGTGCGGACCGACTCGGTCAGCCGCTCGCCGATGCCGGGCTTGATGAGCAGGCGGTCCACGACGGCCTCGATGGTGTGGTTCTTGCGCTTGTCAAGCTTGATTTCCTCGTCGAGCGAGACCAGCTCGCCGTCCACGCGGGCGCGGAGGAAGCCGTCCTTCTGTAGCTTCTCAAGCTCCTTCTTGAACTCGCCCTTGCGCCCGCGCACGATGGGCGCGAGCACCATGACGCGCTCGCCTTCGGGCAGCGCCAAGACGCTGTGGACGATCTGCTCGACCGACTGGCGCGTGATGGGGGCGCCGCAGATGTGACAGTGGGGCTGTCCGACGGAGGAGAAGAGCAGGCGCAGATAGTCGTAAATCTCCGTCACCGTGCCGACCGTCGAGCGCGGGCTGCGCGAGACGGTCTTCTGCTCGATTGAGATGGCGGGCGAGAGGCCGTCAACGGAGTCAACGTCGGGGCGTTCGAGCTGGTCGAGGAACTGGCGCGCGTAAGCCGACAAGGATTCGACGTAGCGGCGCTGCCCCTCGGCGTAGATGGTGTCGAAGGCGAGGCTGGACTTGCCCGAGCCGGAGAGGCCGGTGATGACGGTCAGCCGGTCGCGCGGTATCTCGACGCTAACGTCCTTGAGGTTGTGTTGGCGCGCGCCGCGCACCGTGATGCGGTCTATTGCCATCGCCTGAAATCGTCCCGAACCTGCACTGTCGGCCACTTCGAGCAGCGCGGAAACGACGATTGTAAACGACAGGCGAACGGGCGGCAACTCACCCGAAGGCCGACCCGAGATGACGGAACGCGGGGACACGCGCCGCGTTAAAATAGGCGAGCCCCGAAGCCGGAGAGTAGACTCCCCCCGTAAAGCCGCGCCGTTCACGAAAGGAGCCTTTATGCCTTCCCGTCCTCGCCCGCTTGCCCTCGCGCTCCTCCTGCTGTTACAGGCGCAGCCGCACGCCCAAGAGGGTCAGGCTGAGAAGAAGCAGACGCCCGCCGTCTTCTGCGACGTGCCGCGCGCGCTCGCCGTCGTCGCGCAGCAGGTCTCCGACGCGAAGGAGATGGAGGACGCGGCCGGGCGCATCGCCGTCATGGTGCGTGCCGCCGACCTCCTCTGGCCGCACGAGGAGAAGTCGGCGCGCGCCGTCTTCGCCGACGCCTTCGAGCTGGCCTCGGCGCACTTCCGCGCGCGCGGCGACGAGACGCGCAACGAGAAGGGCAGGGCGGACAGTCGCATGTCGGGACTGTCGATTCAAATGCCCGACCAACGCTTCGTCGTGCTGCGCGCCGTGGCCCGGCGCGACCCCGCATGGGCGCGCGAACTCTCCGAGCGCGTCGCCCAGGAGACGACGCGCGAGGCGGAGGCGGGGCCGCGTAAGCCGAGCGCCTACGAAGCCTTGAGGGGCGGCGAGAAATTCCTCGCGCTCGCGGCCGAGTTGTGGGAGGTTGACCGCGCCGCCGCGGTGCAGGTCTTCCGGCTCAGCTTCCGTCACCCGGCGTCGTACTCGTTCCAACCCGTGCTCTATAAAATCGCGGGCCGCGACCCGGCGCTCGCCGCCTCGCTCTACCGCGAAGCCCTCGCCGCCTACGCCGACAGGACCATGGAGGATTTAATCTACATCTCCGCCTACCCGTTCGGCTTCTTCGACATCATCGGCCCGGCGACCGTCAGCGGCCCGCCGAGCCTCCCGCCCGACGGCTTCGTGCCCGACCCCGCCTTGCAGCAACTCTACGTCGCGGCGCTCCTGCGGCTCGGCGCGAAGAAGCTCAGCGCGCCGCCCTCGCCCGAACCCGCCTCTGCGGGACACAGCGAGCGCGGCCAACTTTACGCGGCCCTCGCGACCCTTGAGCCGTTTGTGGCGCGCACGCTCCCCGCCTTCTCCGAGCGCGTCGCGGCGCTTAAGTCGCGCGCCGCGACCGGCCTCCCCGAAGGCGAACTGTCTTACCTCACGCAGCTTTCGCGCAGACAACTCGTGAGCGACGGCAGGCCGGAGGCGCAGCCGCCCTTAAACGTCGAAGCCCTGCTCAAACAGGCCGACAGGGAGAACGACCCCGACCGCCGCGACCAAATCATTCTTAACGGGCTCCTACCGAGAATCGCGGACGCGCCGCTCGAAAGCATCGTCGCCGCCGCCGACAAGATAAGCGACGCGCAGGCGCGGCGGCAGTTCCTCGACTACGCGTACTTGCAGCACGGCCGCAAGGCGGCCCTCGGCGGCGCGCTCGAAGAGGGGGCGCGGCTCGCCGACAAGATTGACGCACTCGACGACCGCGCCCTGCTCCTGCTCCTCGTCGCCGAAGAGGGCCTGAAGCTGACGGACGACCGCGCCCGCGCCGAGCAACTGCTCGACGCCGTCACGCGCGCCGCCGACCGCGCCCCCGACACGCTCGCCAGGGCCCGCGCGCTGCTCGGCGTCGCGCACCTCTACGCGCGCATCAACTACCCGCGCGGCGTGCACCTGCTCGGCGAGGCCGTCAAGGTCGTCAACAAGCTCCAAAACCCGGACCTCGTCTCCGACAGGATTCTGCGAATGGTGCAGGGCAAGAGCATCAGCTTCTTCACCTCCTACCCCGTCACCGGCTTCAACCTTGAGAACGCCTTCCGCGAGCTCGGCCGCCACGACTTCGACGGCGCGCTCTCCGCGGCCCGCGGCCTCGACGACCGGCGCCTGCGCGGCCTCGCCTCGCTGGCCGCCGCCGGCCGCTGCCTCGAACAGACGCCGACGAAGGGACGGGCCGCCGGGCAGTAAAGGGCCTGTTTCTTGACACCCTCCGCCCGCGCTCCTACACTTCGGGCGAAGCTTTACGAAGGCATCCCGGCGGGCGAATCTTCTCGGTCCCGAAGGACCGCGGGAGGGGGCGTGATAAATCTTCCGAACGCACTGACGCTGTCGCGCATCTTCGTCGTCCCGCTGCTCGTCGTGGTGCTCCTGACGCCGGTGTCGGAGAACTGGCTCGGCGTGCAGCGCCACATCCTCGGCGTCGCCCTCTTCCTCGCCGCCTCGTTCACCGACTTCCTCGACGGCCACCTCGCGCGCAGCCGCCGGCAGGTCTCACGCTTCGGCATCCTCCTCGACCCGATTGCCGACAAGCTGCTCATCTCGGCCGCGCTCATCTCGCTGGTGGAGAATCGTCTGGCGCCCGCGTGGGCCGTGTGCATCATCGTGGGGCGCGAGTTCGCGGTGTCGGGGTTGAGGTCGGTGGCGGCGGCCGACGGGGTTCTGATTTCGGCGTCGCGGATGGGGAAGTTCAAGATGGGGGCGCAGGTGTTGGCCGTCGCGCTGCTCATCGCGTCGAGCACGGGCGGCGCGCCGCCGGTAGCGAACTTCGGCGACGCCTTCCCGGCCATCCAATTCTGGACCGTGCCGGAGTTGCGCGCGGCGCTCGGCCGCCTCTTCTCGGGCGGGCCGACGGGCACGGACCTGCGGGTGCTGCTCTACACGGCCGGGCGCGCGACGCTGTGGGTCGTCGTGCTGACGGCCTGCTATTCGATGTATCAATACTTCCGCGCCTTCTTCCCCTGGCTCGCCTCGCTGCCGGAGCCCGCCGTGCCGAAAGATAAGCACGTCCCGGCCGCCTGATTTCAAATAAAAAGCCTTAGCGCCTTAGCGCCCTGGCGTGAGTTTCTTAAAAACCTCACGCCAGGGCGCTAAGGCGCTAAGGCTTTATGTTAAGACTCGTCGGAGAGACTATTGAACTTCGACGAAGTCGCCGGTGTGCATCTCCTCGGCAACGCGCGTGACGATGGCCGTGGCGGTGCGCCCCTCGACGCGCAGGACGACCAGCTCGCCGACGACGTGGCGCGGCACCTGCGGGCGGCGGCGCATCAACTCCGGCGTCTTGACCGCCTCGCCCGACTGGCTGCCGTTCACGTCCTTGACGCGCTTCGACTTGTTGGAGAACTTGCCGCCCTTGAAGTACTCGCTCTCGTAGCCGCCGCGCGTGTTGGCGCCGGGCTCGTCGCGGAGCTTCACCTCGAAGCCAACATTCTCGGGGCGGAAGACCGTCAGGTAGTCGCCGACCTTTAAATTGTCCTCGGCGCCGAGGTCAACAAAGACCACCTGGTCGCGCGAAACCATCTCGCGGCCGTCGCGCGCCAGGACGATGCGGCCCGTCTGCTTGCCCGTCGGCTCGGCGAAGCGGTCGAGGACCGCCTCCGGGCGCGAAGAGGGGACGACCCGCTGCACGGCGGGGCGCAGCATGTCGCCCAGCAGGAGGTTGTCGCAGGACTTGACGACCTCCGCGACCGAGACGGCGTCGCGCACCCGTATGACGCGCACGCGCCCGACCTCCTGCGTGTAGACGCCGAGCGGGCCGCGCTTGCGCGTCAGCTTCGTGCTGAACTGCCCGCGGGGCCTCACCACCAGAAACTCCTGCCCGACCTTCACGCCTTGCTGCGCGCCGGCGCCGATGAACAGCGTGTCGCCCTCGCCGTAGACGTTGCGCTGGCGCTCGTCCTCGCCGCCGACGATCTCGAAGGGCGTGGCCGCGAGCGTCTGCTCGATGGCGCCGCCGCACTCGACCTCGCTCGCGTGGGCCGCGGGGGCGGGCCCGCGGTCGGTCGGGAACATGACGGTCGGGCGCTGCGGCTGCGGTCGCGAGGCGCCGGGGCCGGTCTGCGCACTTGCCGGAAGCTGTCCGAGGGCGCAAAATACGAGCACGAACGCAAACATTCTAAGGCTCTTAAAGGTTTGACTGAGACGCACGGGTAATCTCCTTGTGTGGCTTCTGCATCAAAGGCGCTTGTCGGCGGGTCTGACGGGGGCCTCGGGCGGCGGGAAGGCCGCGGGCGGGCACTCTCAATCCTACTGTCCGGGGCGCGGGGCGTCAACAGGTTTGTTCAACGCCGGCACTTGTTGGCTGCGCCGGGGCGGGCACGGCGAGGGTTGTCGTAAGTGTGTCGCCTGATGCCGCTTTGGCGGCTTGCCTTTTCGCGAAGGCGTTGGTAGTATTCACGTTTTGCCGGGAGACGCGGATTTCTGACCGTAGCATGCCGGCGTAGCTCAGTTGGTAGAGCAGCGGTTTTGTAAACCGCGGGTCGGGGGTTCAAGTCCCTTCGCCGGCTTTACGAAGGTCTTGCAGGGGTGGTCGAGTGGTTAATGGCACCGGGCTGTAAACCCGGCGGGTTCACACCCTACGTAGGTTCGAATCCTACCCCCTGCACCATGTTTGAGGGATGGAGGGCGAGGGATGAGGGGTGAATTTGAGTTTCACCCCACGTCCCTCGTCCCTCCGCCTTTCGTTCGGGCGGGAGTAGCTCAGTTGGTAGAGCATCAGCCTTCCAAGCTGAGGGTCGCGAGTTCGAGCCTCGTCTCCCGCTCCAGTTAGTTCGTCGGGCTCGGGCCCGTGGGGGGCCGAGGCAGCGAGTGTGCCCGCGTAGCTCAGGGGTAGAGCGCCTCCTTGGTAAGGAGGAGGTCATGAGTTCAAATCTCATCGCGGGCTCCACCATTTTTCAGGGCTTTTACCCATCTTTCATAACCAAGAGGCTATAACAAAATGGCGAAGGAGAAATTCGACCGGTCGAAGCCGCACGTCAACATCGGCACCATCGGGCACGTCGACCACGGGAAGACGACGCTGACGGCGGCCATCACCAAGGTGCTCGCGAAGCACAACCCGAAGATCACGGTCCGGGC
>DASZEK010000041.1:0-8271 GCA_035941045.1 Pyrinomonadaceae bacterium
TCGCCTCCGCGCCGTTCATGTCGGGCATCGAAACGTCCATCACCACCACGTCCGGCAGCAGACGCTTCGCCAGCATCCACGCCGCCCTGCCGTCCTCGGCCTCGCCGACGACCTGCATGTCCGGCTGCGCGTTGATGAGAGCCTTCAGCCCCTCGCGGACGATCTGGTGGTCGTCGGCGACGAAGATGCGGAGTTTACTCATGCCACCCCTTGTTACCGCTCACCGGAAACCGCCCCTTTTGCCCGGCCCGGTCGAATCGGACGCTTGGTTGTTGACGGCGGCGCCGCACGCGTTTGCGGCCGACCGCCTCGGCACATCTTAGCCGAAGTTTCCGCCCGGCGGCGATTGCCGTCCGGAATGCGTCTTGGCTTAGTCGGGAGCAGAGGTGTTATAACTCGGCGAACCCAGAGCCCTGCTTTGCGCCCGAGGTGAAGGCCGCGTGGCCCGGCTGAAAGGACTGTCTTGAACTCGACGGATTTGACGATTCGCCCTTTGTGCGTCGAGGACGCCGGGGCGGTGTCTGAGATGCTGTGCGCGCAGCCGCCCGAGTACGCGCGCTTCTTCTACGCCTTCAGCTTCGACGCCGGCGACATCGCCGAAATCATCGCCCGGCGTGAGCGGGACGTATATTCGGGTATGTACTGGCAGGGCGAACTCGCCGCCTTCTTCATGCTTCGGGGCTGGGACGCGGGTTACGACGTGCCCTCGTTTGGTGTCGTCGTAGATGTGAAGCACCGCGGCCGTGCCTTCATGAGAATATCGCTGGACGTGGCGAAGCTCATCTGCCGCCTGTCGGGCGCGCCGCGGCTGATGGCGAAGATTCACCCTGACAACGTCTCGCCGAGGGGCGCGCGCCGCCTCGGCTTCGTGCAGACGGGCGTCGAGGCCGAGACCGGCAACGTCGTCTACCACATGGACCTCTAGAGCAAGGGGCGGCCCGCACACGTCATGCGCCTGCTGAAGATCGGCGTCTACTACCCCGCCTACCTCGAACAGTTCTACGCGGGGCGGCCGGACTTAGCCTCAAGCCCTTACGCGGCCCAGCACGCGGCGCTGATGCATGACAGCTTCGGCTCTTCCGACTTCTGGACGCAGGCACTCAACGCCCTCGGTTACGAGACCTGCGACCTCGTCGCCAACGCCGAGCCTTTACAGAGGGCCTGGGCAGCCGAGCACGGCTTCGCGTTCGACGAGCGAGACTGGCTCTTCACCGTCACCGCCACGCAAATCGAGGCATTCCGCCCCGAAGTCCTCCTCGTCGCCGACTACACGACGGTCACGGCCGCCTTCATCCGCCACCTCAGAGAGAGGTGCCCGTCAATCCGCCTCGTGCTCGGGTGGTGCGGGGCGCCGTACAGTGACGGCTCCGTCTTCCGCGAGTGCGACCTCGTGCTCTCTTGCGTGCCGGAGTTGGTCGCGCATTTCGAGGAGAACGGGCACCGAAGCCGTCACGTCAACCACGCCTTCGACCGGCGCGTGCTTGAAAGGCTCGGCGCCGCCGCCGCGCCCCCGGCGGACTTCGTCTTCATCGGCTCTATCGTCAAGTCACACCGTTTTCACAACGAGCGGGAAGCCATTCTCCTGAAGCTCGCCGAAGAGACCAATCTTGAAATCTGGTCGAACGTCTCCGCGAAGGAGGCGCCGGCCAACGGGTACGGCCGACTAGGCGCGCGCGCCGCAAGGCTGGCCTCACTCCCGCTCCTCGGTGGGGTTGCAAGCCGCGCGTCCCGCCTGATGCGTGGGAGGCCCGGCGCCACCGTGCGTGAGTCCGCCGCGGAGAGCGTTGACGAGCGCATCGCGCGTCGCTCTCGCCTGCCGCTCTTCGGCCTGGAGATGTTCCGACAACTCCGCGCCGGCCGCGTCGCGCTGAACACGCACATCGACATCTCGCCCGTCAGTGCCTCTAACATGCGTCTGTTCGAGGCGACCGGCGTGGGAACGTGTCTGCTGACAGACGGGAAGGCGAACCTCCCTCAACTCTTCGAGCCGGACGCCGAGGTCGTCACCTACCGCGACGCCGCCGAGTGCGTCGAGAAGGTCAGATACCTGCTCGGGCACGAGGCCGAGCGCCGCCGCATCGCGGACGCCGGGCAGCGCCGGACGCTCAGAGACCACACCTTCGCCGACCGCGCCTCCCGGATTGACGCCGTCATCCGCGAGACGTTATCAAACGTCTGACCGATTCCGCGGCCGCACCTTTGAGAGAGTAGATGAAGCCGATTGTCAGGGTGGAAAACTTGAGCAAGGCGTACCGCCTCGGCGCGAGCCGCGCGGCACACAACACCCTGCGCGATACGCTCGCCGGTGCGGCCCGCTCCTTCGGCCGCCGCCGCCGAGCCGCCGCCGAGACGCTTTGGGCGCTGCGCGACGTGAGCTTCGAGGTCTACCCCGGCGAGGTCCTCGGCGTCATCGGCCGCAACGGCGCGGGCAAGTCAACGCTTCTGAAGGTGCTCTCGCGAATCACGGAGCCGACCGCGGGCAGGGTCGAGTTGTACGGGCGCGCGGGCAGCCTGCTCGAAGTCGGGACCGGCTTTCACCCGGAGCTTTCGGGCCGTGAGAACGTGTTCCTGAACGGCGCGATACTCGGCATGAGGCGCGCGGAGATAGTCCGCCGGCTGGACGAGATAGTCGCCTTCGCGGAGGTCGAGCGGTTCATTGACACGCCCGTCAAGCATTACTCGTCGGGGATGTATATGCGCCTCGCCTTCGCCGTCGCTGCGCACTTGGAGCCTGAGATTCTCATCGTGGACGAGGTGCTCGCCGTCGGCGACGCGCAGTTCCAGCGCAAGTGCATCGGGAAGATGGGCAGCGTGGCGAAGGAGGGGCGCACCGTCCTCTTCGTCAGTCACAACATGGCCGCCGTGAGTAACCTGTGCGGGCGCGGCGTGGTATTGGAAGGCGGGCGCGTCGTCTTCGCGGGGAAGCAGACTGACGCCGTCGCACGATACTTGGCCGGCACGCGCGGGGCCGCCGTCTCTCTGCGAGAGCGGACGGACCGCGTCGGCAGCGGGCAGGCTCGCGTAGTCGCGCTCGAAGTCAGAGACGTGCGGGGCGCCGTGTTGGACGCGACAGCCTCGGGGCAGGACGTTGACGTTTACCTCCACTTCGAGGCGTCGCCGGGCTTCGACGCCTCCGGCGTGGTGGCCGGCATCTGCGTTAAGACGCAGATGGACGTGCCCGTCTTCTTGCAACACAACCGGCTCACGCGGGACGAGTGGCCCGCGCTCCCCACGCGCGGCGCATTCGTCTGCCGCATCCCCCGACTGCCGCTCCCGCCTTCGGCCTACAGGATTACTTACAGCCTGATGCGCGGCGGCGAGTACCTCGACGCGATGGACGACGCTTACGAATTGAGCGTCACCGGCGGTGACTTCTTCGGCTCGGGCGAGGTGCCCCCCGCGACCCACGGCTGCTGCCTCGTGGACGCGCGGTGGCGCCTTGAAGCGGACGAGACTCCCGTCGTGGAACCTGAAGATGCGGCCACCGCCGCGGCGGGGAAGGGGCCTTGAGCGAGCGCGTGAAATCCATCATCAGGCGTCTTCGCACAGGCGACGGCGCGGCCGCCGCACCAATGAGGACGCGCGCCGCGTCGTTCGTGGAAGTCGAGCGCGCGGAGCGAATCTTCTACCTCGAATACCTGCGCGAAGGGATGACGGTCTTCGACGTGGGCGCGAACGTCGGTGAGCTGACGCTGCTGTTCTCCCGCTTCGTCGGCGAGGGCGGCAGCGTCCACGCCTTCGAGCCGAGCGGGGCCGGCTTCGAGCGCCTTTCGGCGGTGTGTCGCGCCGCGTCCCTCCGCAACGTCCGTCTCAACCGGCTCGCACTGGCCGAGAAAGAAGGCGACGTGCGCCTCCACGTCTACGGCGACGAATATCTCAGTTGGACGACGCGAGCGGCGCGTCCGCTTGGGGACTACGGTATCAACGTGAAGCCGCGGACGACCGAAGACGTTCCGGCCGCGACCGTTGACCTCTACTGCGAAAGGAACGGAGTCACCAACATAGACCTGCTGAAGATAGACGTGGAGGGCGCGGAGTTACAGGTGCTTTTCGGGGCCGAGCGCACCCTGCGCGAGAGGCGCGTCCGATGCCTGACGTTCGAGTTCGGCCAAACGACCTTCGACATGGGCAACAGCCCCGACCGGCTCGAAGCCTTCTTGAATGATGTCGGCTACGACGTGCGAAACATCGTCAATGAAGACCAGGTCTTTCCCGGCAGAGAGAGCGCAAAGACCGCCTGCTACTCCATGCACGTGGCGACGCCGGGGAGTCGTAAATCGTGAACGGTACGGGCTGAGCTTCTACGGCCTTTAATGATTCCGCTTCACCCGCAAACGCAAGCCGACCACGAGTGCCCGTACTGCCGCGTGCGTCTGCACGTCTCGGGCTGGCTCACGCCCGGCATGCGCGTGCTCGCCGACCTGCGCTGCGCGGGCTGCGGGCGCGAGTTCTACGGCGACTTGAGAGCCGGCCAGGCCCTTTACACTCCGATGCTGCTGGAGAAGGCAACGGGCGAGGTGCACGACCCGCACGGCGTCGAGTGGTTCGCCGGCTGGCTGCGTGACTCTTACGCGCGGCGCACAGACGCGCCGGTCCCCTTCGCCGTTCAAGAGCACCGGCCCGTCGAGCGCCCCGTCGTACTCCTCAACTGCCTTGACACTCTTTACGGCCACTCGCTCCTCAAGCTGCTCAACGCCCAACACTACCTCGACCGGCGGCCGGACCTCGACCTCGTCGTCGTGGTCCCGTCTCTGCTCGCGTGGATGGTGCCGGAGGGCGCCGCGCAGGTCTGGGAGGTCGGCTTGCCCTTGGGCCGTGGCACGGAGTGGAACGAATGGCTCGCGCGCGAGGTCCGCCGCCGCGTCGAGCAATTCGTGAGCGTGAGCCTGAGTCGCGCGCTCTCGCACCCGCGCCCCGACGACTACGACATCGAACGGTTCACGCGCGTCAAACCCTTCCCCCTCGAAGAATGGGACGCGCGGCTTGAGTCGCCGACTGTGACCTTCATCTGGCGCGACGACCGCCCGTGGCGCCCGCCGCCCGCAGAAACCCCCGCCACCCGCCGCGAAAAACTCAGGCACTTGATTTCCACGCCGGCTCCTCATCCGACGGGGCAGCACCAGACGGTGTCCGCGCTCGCCGTAGCACTCCGGAACGACTGGCCCGCGCTGGATTTCGCGGTCGCGGGGCTATCCTCGTCCGGCGACGGCGAGGGCCTGCCCGTGTGGGTCAAAGACCTGCGGCGCGCCGCGGCGGACGAGGCCGACGAGCGGAGTTGGTGCGAACGCTACGCGGCGAGCCACGTCGTCGTCGGCGTCCACGGGTCTAACATGCTGTTGCCCTCGGGGCACGCCGGCGGCGTCGTCGAACTCATCGGGCCGGAGCGGTGGGGCAACTTCACGCAGGACATCCTCTTCCGTGACGGAGGCGACTGCCGCGAGATGTTCTTCCGCTACCGCTTCGTGCCGGACACCACCCCGCCCGACGCGCTTGCGCGGTTAGTAGGTATGCTGCTGCGAGGACGGAAGGATTTTCGTCACCTCATGAACGTCGGACCGCCTAAAGCGGCGACGCCGTGAGGGTGTAATATGCCTGCACGGCCCGCCGAACCGTTCGTGTCCGCGGCGTGCGTGTGCATCTGGTTTTAGACGACGTGCCATCGGGAGGGTTTTCGTGATTCGCCAGCCGGTCGAACGAGGGGCGGCGGAAGTGAAGCGCGGCGCGGCGGAGCGCTTCGCCTACGCGACCCTCGACGCCCTCTCCGAGCACGTGGCCGTGCTCGACGCGCGGGGCGCCATCCTCGCCGTCAACCGGGCGTGGCGCGAGTTCGCCGACGCTAACTCGCCGGACCCGACGAGCCTGTGCGAGGGGGCGAACTATTTCGCCGTCTGCGCGAGCGCCACCGGCGAGGGCGCGGAATACGCCGCCCACTTCGCCTCGGGGCTCCGCGCCGTCGTCGAAGGCGAGTCGGAAGAGTTCACCCTCGAATACGCCTGCCACTCGCCCACCCAAAAGCGTTGGTTCATCGCCCGCGCGAAGCGGTTCGAGTTCGAGGGCGAGGCCCGCGCGGTCGTCACGCACGCGAACATCACGGCGCGCAGGCTGGTCGAGGAGGAGCGCGAGCGCCTGATGCGCTCGCTTGAGGCGGAGAGGGCGCGGCTGGCTTACCTCTTCACGCACGCCCCTTCCTTCGTCGCCGTCCTTAGCGGCCCGGAACACGTCTTCGAGTTCGCCAACCCGCGTTACCTCGAACTGGTGGGTGGCCGTGACGTGCTCGGGAAGTCCGTGCGCGAGGCGCTGCCCGAGATCGAGGGGCAGGGCTACTTCGAGCTGCTGGGCGAGGTCTTCCGGACGGGCCGGCCGCACGCCGGCCGCGGCGTCCGCGTCCTGCTCAGGCGCGAATCCGGGCAGGAGGAGGAGCACTTCCTCGACTTCGTCTACCAGCCGATGTTCGACGCCGAAGGCAGGGTCTCGGGCATCTTCGTACACGGCGTGGATGTCAC
The DNA here is from genome assembly GCA_035941045.1 of Pyrinomonadaceae bacterium. Classification (GTDB taxonomy): domain Bacteria; phylum Acidobacteriota; class Blastocatellia; order Pyrinomonadales; family Pyrinomonadaceae; genus QHXN01. The sequence continues at coordinate 6,504 of DASZEK010000041.1, forward strand.
CGATCACAAGCGCGCCGAAGAGAGGGCGCGCGCCTCCGAGGAGCGATACCGGACGCTCTTCAACTCTATCGACGAAGGCTTCTGCGTCGCCGAGGTGATCTTCGACGACGCGGGGCGCGGCATCGACCACCGCCACCTCGAAGTCAACCCGTCGTTTGCCAAGCTGTCCGGCATCCCCGTCGAAGCCGCGCTCTCGGGCAGGACCGTGCGCGAGCTGGTGCCGAACATCGAGGCGCACTGGTCGGAGACCTTCGGGCGCGTCCTGACCACGGGCGAGCCCGAGCGGTTCGTCAGCGGGTCGGAGGCGCTCGCACGCTGGTTCGACGTTTACGTCTTCCGCGTCGGGCGCGCGGAGGAGCGCAAGGTCGCCATCCTCTTCAACAACATCACCGACCGCAGGCTGGCCGAGGAGCGGCTGCGCGAGAGCGAGGAGAGGCTGCGCGCCATCTTCGAGGCGTCGCGCGACGGCATCCTCGTCGAGCACGACGAGCGCGCCGTCTACGTCAACGGCTCCTACGCGCGCATGTTCGGGTATGAGAGGCCGGAGGATTTGATCGGCGGACACGTTTCCAAGGTCATTGCCCCCGAGGACGCGGAGCGTCTGCTGGACTACAGCCGGAGGCGGCTGCGCGGCGAGGCCGCCCCTGCGGCCTACGAGTTCAGGGGGAGGCGCAGGGACGGTACGCCCGTCGAAGTCGAGGCCTCCGTCTCGACACACGAGGCGGCGGGCAAGGTGTACATCACGACGGCCGTCCGCGACATCTCTGAGCGCAAGCAGGCCGAGGAGGCGCTCAGGCAGAGCGAGAGCAAGTACCGGCTGCTGATGGAGCAGGCCTCCGACGGCATCCACACCTACGACCTGCGCGGCCGTATCATCGAGACGAACTCGAAGCTCTGCGAAATGCTCGGCTACGCCCGCGAGGAGTTGTTAGGGCTCAACGTCGCCGACCTCATACCGCCCGAAGACCTCGCCGCCGCCCCCATCCGGTTCGACAGGTTGCTGGCCGGCGAGACCGTTCTGGCCGAGAGGCGGCTGCTCCGCAAAGACGGCACGCCCCTCCCGGTGGAAATCAGCGGGAGGATGATAAGCGACGGCGTGCTGCAATCCATCGTCCGCGACGTGAGCGAGCGCAAGCGCGCCGAGGAGGCGCTGCGCGGGGCCTACGCCGATTTGGAGCGGCGCGTCGAGGAGCGCACCGCCGAGCTTGCGAGCGCGAACGAGACGCTGCGGGCGGAGAACGCCGAGCGCCTCCGCGCCGAGGAGGCACGCCGCGAGTTGCTGCGCCGACTCGTCACCGCCCAGGAGGAAGAGCGCCGCCGCATCTCACAGGAGTTGCACGACCAGATGGGGCAGCAACTGGCCGCGCTCATGATGGGCCTGAAAACTCTGAACGCGGAATCTTACGGCCGGCAGCCGGCGCTCTCCACTCTGCGGCAGCTTCAGGAGTTGACGGACCAGTTGTCGCGCGAGGTGCACACGCTCGCATGGGGCCTGCGGCCTCCCGCGCTGGACGACTTGGGGCTCCGCACGGCCCTCTACAACTACGTGGAGGAGTGGGCCGAACGCTCACGCGTCGAGGTGGACTTCCACAGCTCGGGCTTCGAGGCCGGGCGCCTGCCCTTCGCGCACGAGACGGCGCTCTACCGCATCGCGCAGGAGGCGCTGACGAACATCCTCAAGCACTCGGGGGCCGACCGCGTGAGCGTCATTCTTGAGAGGCGCGCCGACCACGTCCTCGCCGTCGTCGTGGACAACGGCCGGGGTTTC
>DASZEK010000042.1:0-73842 GCA_035941045.1 Pyrinomonadaceae bacterium
GCCTTCGTCCTCATGCAGTACTTCGGCTACCTCCGCAGGAACCCGAACTCGGCCCCCGACTTCGACTACACCGGCTACGACTTCTGGCTGGGGAATCTGGAAAGGTTCAACGGCAACTTCGTGCAGGCCGAACTCGTCAAAGCCTTCATCTCTTCCGAGGAGTATCGAAAGAGGTTCGGGCAGTAAAGTCTCACTACCGGCGCCCGGAGTCTGAACGGCCCTCACCCGGCCCCGAAACCCGAAACTTTTAGAGGTAACAATGTTCGCCCCACTCCTCCGCGACACCGCGCGTAAGCGCGCCGCCCTGCTGCTGCTCGCGTCCTTCGTCCTCAACCTGCTGCCCGCCCCGCCCGCCTCGGCGGCGCGGCGCGCGCAGTCGGCCGCGGCGCCGTTCGTCAGGGTGCTCAACCTGCCCGTCAACGACATCGCCTACGACAAGCAATCGAAGAAGCTCTTCGCGAGCGTGCCCTCGCGGGCCGGCGCGGGCGGCAACTCCGTGACCGAAATCGACCCGGCGACCGGCGCCCTCGGCGCCTCGGTCTTCGTCGGCAGCGAGCCGAACAAGCTCGCCATCTCCGACGACGGGCAGGCCCTCTACGTCGGCCTCGACGGCGCCTCTTCGGTCCGCCGCGTGGACGTGGCCTCGCGCACGGCCGGCGCGAAGTTCGGGCTCGGCTCCGACCAATTCTCGGGGTCAACCTTCACGGCCGGCGACCTGGCCGTCGTGCCCGGCAACCCGAACGCGGTCGCGGTGGCGCGCATCAGGTCGGGGCAGAGCCCGCCGGGCACGGGCGTCGCCGTCTACGACAACGGCGTGCAGCGCCCGAACGTCGCGGGCAGCTCCGGCAGCGGCCCCTCTAACATCGCCTTCGGCGCAACGGCCTCGACCCTCTACGGCAGCTTCCCCTTTAGCGGCTTCCTCCAAAAGATGAGCGTGGACGCGTCCGGCGTGACCGTCACCGGCTCCACCTCGTTCTCGACCTTCGTCGGGGAGTTGCAGTTCGAGAACGGCCGCCTCTACAACGAGCGCGGGCAGGTCTACAACCCGGCGACCGACGCCGTCGTGGGCACCTTCGCGAACGCGGGCTCCGGCCCCTTCGTGGTGGACGTGGCCGCCGGGCGGGCCTTCTTCATCGTCAACGCGCAGACGCACGGCAACGACCCGGTGACGCTGCGCGCCTACGACATCAACACCTTCGCGCCCGTCGGCGAGATAGCAATCGGCGGCGTCCTCGGCACGCCGACGAGCCTCGTCCGCTGGGGCGCCAACGGCCTCGCCTTCCGCACGAACAGCAACCAGCTCTTCCTGATTCAGACCGCGCTCGTCCCCTCGGCCGAGCCCGTGCCCGAGCCGACGCCGACGCCGGAAGCGACCCCGACGCCCACGCCCGCGCAGGTTGAGGCCAGCGTCCGCCACGTGCCGCTCGTCACGAAAGACCTCGTCTACGTCCCGTCCTCGCAGGCCATCTACGCGAGCGTGCCTTCGGCGGCCGGGCCGTCGGGCAACAGCGTCGCGGCCATCGACCCGGCGACGGGCGCGGTCGGCACGCCCGTCTTCGTCGGCAGCGAGCCGACGAAGCTCGCGCTGGCCGACGACGGTCACACCCTTTACGTCGGCCTCAACGGCTCGTCGTCCGTCCGCCGCTTCGACACGGCGACGCAGGCGGCCGGGTTACAGTTCTCGCTTGGCACCGCGCCCGCGAACCCCATCTCGGACGGCTTCTACAATGCCGCCGACCTCGCCGCCATGCCGGGCAGCCCCGGCACCGTCGCCGTCAGCCGCGTCGCCGGCGGCTTCAGCAGCTCGAACAGCCTCGCGGTCTACGACGACGGGGTCAAGCGCCCCAACACCGACAGCACCGGCACGGACATCGAGTTCGCCTCGCCCGCGCGCATCTACAGCACGCTGCTGCCCTTCGGCCCGTCCATCCGGCGACACGCCGTCAACGCCTCGGGCGTCTCGTTCGACGGCTCGACGGGGGGCGGCAAGGGCGGCTCCATCAGGTTGGCCGACGGCCTTATCTACACCTCGAACGGCTCGGTCATCGACCCCGAGACCGGCGAGCTGAAGGGGACGTTCGTGCTCGGCGAGACGGGCAGCAGCGGCAACCAGATGGCCGTGGATACGGCGGTCGGGCGGGCCTACTTCTTCACAATCGTTTCGGGCGTCCAGGGCCGCCTGAGCGTCTACGACATCAACACGTTCCTGCCGCTCGGCACGATCCCCGTCCAGTACAAGGTTGACCCGGTCGAGGGCCTGTCGTTCGAGTATTCGAGCCTCGTCCGCTGGGGCGAGAACGGCCTCGCGTTCCGCACGACCTCGCACGTCACCATCATCCAGAGCGCGCTCATCGGCCCCGGCGCCTTCCCAAACCCGACGCCCACGCCCTCCCCGACGCCGGTGCCATCGCCGACGCCGCAGCGCCCCACTTTCATCAGGCAGGTCGAGCTGCCGGTCAGGGACGTGGTCTACAGCCCCGCGACGCAGAAGCTCTACGCGAGCATCTCGGGGACGACCGGCGCGGCGCGCGGCGACAGCATCACCGCGATTGACCCGGCGACGGGCGCGCTCGGCGCGTCAGTCTCCACCGGCGCCGGGACGGAGCCCGACAAGCTCGCGCTCTCGGACGACGGGCAGGTGCTCTACCTCGGCTACAACGGCATCAACGCGCCGCACGGCCCCGGCGCCGTGCGCCGCTTCGACCTCGCCACGCAGACGCTCGGGCCGAACATCTCGCTCGGCCCCGACTCCAACTTCGGCGGCCAGCAATGGGCCTACGACATCGCCGTCGCGCCCGGCAACCCGAACCTGATAGCCGTGGCGCGCTACGCCGGCGGGAGCCCGCCGCAGAAGGGCGTCGCCATCTTCGACAACGGCGTGCAACTGCCGAAGACGACGCCTGACCACATCGAAGGCAGCGTCTCCGTGGCCTTCTCCGCCTCGCCCTCGACGCTCTACGGCGGCAGCACCGAGACCGGCCTGAAGACGATTGCCGTGGACTCGACCGGCGCGACCGTCGTCAACACGGCCCACTTCAGGTTCGGCCCCGCCATCGAGTTCAAGAACGGCCTCCTCTACTCCGGGCAGGGGCAGGTCCTCAACCCGGCCACCGGCACGCTCGTCGGCAAATTCAACTCGTCGGTCGTCGGCCGCGCGATGTTCATCGACACCGCGCTCAACCGCGCCTTCTTCGCGGCGGCGGGGGATGTCTTCGGCTCCAGCTCCATGACCATCACCGCCTACGACCTGACCACGTTCATCCCCGTCGGCCGCGTCACGCTGCCTTACTCGGGGACGCCTACAAGGCTCGTGCGCTGGGGCGCGAACGGGCTGGCGCTGCGCGCCTCGTCGAGCACCTTCACGGGCTTCCTCGACCACAAGCTCTACCTCATCCAGAGCGCGCTCGTCTCGTCGGCCGACCCCATCCCGACCGGCGTCCAGTTCAGCGTCACCACGCAGTCGGTGCCGGAGAGCAACGGCGCCGTGCTCTTCAACGTCATCCGCACGGGCGACCTCGGCGTCGCCTCGACGGTCGATTACGCCACCTCGGACGGCACCGCCTCCGAGCGTTCGGACTACACGACGGCGCGCGGCACGCTGCGGTTCGCGCCCGGCGAGTCGAGCAAGACCGTCCGGGTGCTGCTGACGGACGACGCGTTCCAGGAGGAGGGCGAGACGTTCAGCCTCACGCTCAGCGGCGCGTCGGGCGCCGTCATCTCGTCGCCCCCGAGCACGGTGACGATTCAGGACAACGACTCGCCCCCGCCGCAGGGCAACCCGTCGGACGACGCGAACTTCTTCGTCCGCCAGCACTACCGCGACTTCTTCTCGCGCCCCGCCGACCCGTCCGGCCTCAGCTTCTGGACGCGCGTCATCGAGTCCTGCGGCTCGGACGCCCAGTGCCGCGAGGTCAACCGCATCAACGTCTCGGGCGCCTTCTTCCTCTCGATAGAGTTCACGGAGACGGGCTATCTGGTGGAGAGGACGTACAAGGCGGCCTACGGCGACGCCACCGGCACCTCGACGCTGAACGGGACGCACCAGCTTCAGGTGCCCGTCATCCGCTTCGAGGAGTTTTTGAGCGACACGCAGCGCATCGGCAGCGGCGTCGTCGTCCTCGCCGAAGGCTGGGAGGCGCTGCTCGAATCGAACAAGGTGGCCTTCTTCCAGGAGTTCGTCCAGCGCCCGAGGTTCACGACGGCCTTCCCGGCGACGATGACCCCGACGCAGTTCGTTGACCAGTTGAACGCGCGCGCCGGCAACCCCCTCGACACGGGCGAGCGGCAGGCGCTCATCAACGAGCTGACGGCCAACAACACGACGGCCGGCCGCGCCTCCGTGGTCCGCAAGGTGGCCGAGGACGCGACGCTCGCCGACGCGGAGAAGAACCGCGCCTTCGTCCTCATGCAATACTTCGGCTACCTCCGCAGGAACCCGAACGACTTGCCGGACGCGGACTACACCGGCTACGACTTCTGGCTCGGGAACCTCAACCACTTCAACGGCAACTTCGTGCAGGCCGAGCTGGTCAAGGCGTTCATCTCGTCCATCGAGTACCGCCAGCGGTTCGGGCCGTGAGGCCCGGGGCCGGGTGGTGTTTCCGAAGCCGGGAGGCCGCGCAGGTAATTCTCGCCCTCGCCTCCTCGTCGCAGCCGCGGTCCACAAGGAACAGAATCAATGCCTTGCAAACCCCCGCGCAGCAATAAGCAGGTGCGCGCCTCGTCTCTCGTCATCCTGTTCGGCCTGATGGGGCTGCTGGCCCTGCCGGCCGGCGCCGGTCTTCCCGGTCCCGCCGCCCGCGCCGCCGACTCCGAGGTTAACGCGGCGGGGGGCGCGGCCGCCGACTGCACGCCGCCGGTCTTCTCGCTGCCCCAGACGTACGAAGTCGGCGCCGGCCCGACCTCGGCGGCCTCCGGCGACTTCAACGGCGACGGCGTTAAAGACCTCGCCGTGCCGAACAACATTTCGAGCAACGTCTCCGTCCTGCTCGGCGACGGCGTGGGCGGCTTCGGCCCGCCGGTGAACTTCGCCGTCGCGCAGCTCCCGTCGAGCGTCGCCGTCGCCGACTTCAACAAGGACGGCAAGGCCGACCTCGCCGTCGGCCACTCGTGGGGCGGCGGCCCGCTCTCGGTCCTCTTCGGCGACGGGACGGGCAAGTTCTCGGCGCCCTCGGTCGTCAACACCGGCGCCCCGACCAACGTCTTTGTCGGCGACTTCAACGGCGACACGAACCCCGACATCGTGGCCGGGGTCGCCCAGGGCTCGCCGCGCGTGCTGCTCGGCGACGGCGCGGGCGGCTTCACCCTGAAGCAGTTCTCCGTCGGCGACGACTCGCGCTTCGTCGCGGTCGGCGAGTTCAACGGCGACGGCATCGCCGACCTCGCCTTCGGCGTGGACGACATCCCGGACGAGCTGGTCATCGTGTTCGGCAACGCCTCCGGCAACTTCGCCGTCCACGGGAGGCTGCAACTCGACCAGTCGCCCAAGGCCATGGTCGCGCGCGACTTCAACGGCGACGGGCGCGACGACCTCGCCGTCACCGTCCAGCACTTCGAGCCGAGGCTCCACATCTTTATCAACGACGGGGCCGGCAACTTCGTCGCGCGCCCCTTCACCGTCGTCGCGCAGGAGCCCGTCGGGCTCGCCGCCGCCGACTTCAACAACGACGGCAAGGCCGACCTCGCCGTCGGCAACGGCAGCGCGCAGATACTTCTCGGCGAAGGCACGGGCTTCTTCTCGGTCTTCTCGATGCCCGCGGAGCGTTACCTGACGGGCGGGGGCGTGATGCTCGCGGGCGACTTCAACAACGACGGCAAGGCCGACCTCGTCTCGCCGCGCGCCAACGTCGGGGTACTTCCGGGCGTCGTCTCGGTCATCCTCGGCCGGGGCGACGGCACCTTCGAGGTTTCGCGCTCCCGCCGCTTCAACGTCGGGCCCAGCTCGCTCGCCGTCACGGACTTCAACGGCGACGGCCGCAGCGACCTGACGAGCACGTTCAACTTCTCGCCCTCGGTCGGCTTCGTCCTCGGCGACGGCGCGGGCGGGCTGACGAATCCCTCCTTCATCGACGTGCCGGGCGCCGCCGGCTGGGTCACCACGGGCGACTTCGACGGCGACGGCAGGGCGGACGCGGCCTCGGCCAACATCGGCACGGGCTCCGGCACCGTCACGGTCTTCTACGGCAACGGCGCCGGGTTCGTGTCGCGCTTCACCCACGTCAGCGCGCAGGCGATGTTCGTCGCCGCGGGCAACTTCAACGGCGACGGCCGCTCGGACCTCGTCGCGCTCACGGACACCGGCCGGGTCACGGTCCTCCTCAGCACCGGCCCCAGCACTTTCAGCGCCGCGCCCGGCTCGCCCTTCGAGCTCGCGCCGGGCTTGCCCTTCGGCTCGACGAGCGCCGTCGCCGTCGGCGACTTCAACGGCGACGGGCGCGACGACCTCGCGACCGCCACCACCGCGCAGAACAGCGTCTCGATTTACCTGAACGACGGCGCGGGGCGTTTGACGCTCTCCTCCACGGCCGCCATCCCAATCGGGACGAGCTTCCGCGAAAAGCACCTCGCCGTCGGCGACTTCAACCGCGACGGCCGCCTCGACGTGGTCTCCGCCAACGGCGAGTCGCGCAACGTCACCGTCTTCCTCGGCGACGGCGCGGGCGGGCTCGGCTCGGGGACTAACTTCGCGTCCACCGCCCGCAACTTCGACTCGGCCCGCGCGCTCTTCATGGCGGTCGCCGACTTCAACGGCGACGCGAACCCCGACCTCGCCGTCTCGAACAGCAACTCCTCGTTCGGCGGCGACCTGTCCGTCCTCTTCGGCGACGGCGCGGGCGGCTTCGGGCTGCCGTTCACGCAGCCCGTCGGCGCCAGCCCGTGGGTGCTCGCCGCCGGGAACTTCAACGCCGACTCGAAGCCGGACCTCGCCATCATCGGCCTCGCCTCGAACTCCATCACCGTGCTGCAAAACGTCTACGAGCCGCTGCCCTGCCTCTCGGTGGGCGACGCGGCCGTCGTCGAAGGCGACTCGGGCACGCAGGGGGCGACCTTCAACGTCACGCTCTCGCAGGCGAGCACCCAGACGGTGCGCGTCAACTATTCCGTCAAGGGCGTGACGGCGACCGAGGGCGCGGACTACGTGGCCGCCTCGGGCCGGCTCGTCTTCGCGCCCGGCGAGACCTCCAAGACCGTCCCGGTCCCCGTCGCGGGCGACGCACTCGACGAGCCCGACGAGACCTTCGAGCTCAAACTCGCCAGTCCCTCGCACGCCGCGCTCGCCGACGCGACCGGCACGGGGACGATAACCGACAACGACCCGACACCGACCCTCTCCGTGGCCGACGTAGCCGTGACCGAGGGCAACTTCTTCGGCGACGGCGGCGGCGGCTCGGCCAACTTCAAGATTCAACTTTCCGCGCCGAGCGGGCGCAACGTGACGGTGCGCTACGCGACCGCGCCGGGCACCGCCACCCCCGGCATCCTGTTCGGCCAGGGCGACTACGCGAACACCTCTTTCACCGCCACCATCCCCGCGGGGCAGACCTTCGTTAACGTCTCGGTCGGCATCAACCGCGACAACATCTTCGAGCTCGACGAGACCTTCTTCCTTGACCTGAGCGACCCCGTCAACGCCGACATCGCCGACGGGCGGGGGCAGGCGACCATCGTCAACGACGACCCCGTCCCGACCGTCGCGGTCCAACCCGGCGCCTTCCTGAATGAAGGCGACTCGGGCCAGACGGCGATGACCTTCACGCTCCAGCTCTCGAACCCCTCGTCCCAGGCGGTGAGCGTGGACTACTCGACCGCCGACGGGACGGCCGTCGCGCCCGCGGACTACGCGGCGTCGGCCGGCACCGTGACCTTCGCGCCCGAGGAGACGACCAAGACCTTCAACGTCATGGTCAACGGCGACACCGCGGACGAGGTTGACGAGACGTTCGTCGTCACCTTCGGCAACCCCGTGAACGGGACGCTCTCCGCCGACATGCAGGCCACCGGCTTCATCCTCGACGACGACGGCCCTTCCATCTCCGTCAACGATGTCTCCGTCGCCGAGGGGAACACGGGCACGACCGACGCCACGTTCACCGTGAGCCTGTCGGCCCCGAGCCCGCAGACCGTGGAGGTCAGTTTCTTCACGACCAACGGCACGGCCTTGCTCGGCGCGGACTACCAGCCGCGCTCGAACGCCTTCATCCGCTTCCAGCCGGGCTCGACCTCGGGCACCGTGGTCGTCCGAGTGAACGGCGACACCGCGGCCGAGCCGGACGAGACTTTCTTCCTCAACCTCTTCGCGCCGAAGAACGGCACCATCGGCGACGCGCAGGGCGTGGGCACCATCCTCGACGACGACGCGGCGCAGTTCCAACTCGCTTCGCAGACTCTCTCGGTGGGCGAGGGCGAAGGGAAGGCCACAATCACGGTGACCCGCTCCGGCCAGACCTCGGCCTCGGCCGCGGTCGATTACGCCGTCGCGGAGGGCACGGCGTCCGAGAGGAGCGACTACACGACGGCGCTCGGGACGATGAGGTTCGCCGCCGGAGAGACCCACAAGAGCATCGACATCCTGCTGACGGACGACGCCCTCGCGGAGGGCGCGGAGACTCTCACGTTCACGCTGAGTAACCCGGCGGGGGGCTCTTTAGGCTCGCCGTCGAGCACCGTCGTCACCGTAGTTGATAACGACGCGGCCGACGGGCCGAGCCCCGTCCGCGGCGACGCCTTCGACGCGAGCTTCTTCGTCCGCCAGCACTACCTCGACTTCTTCTCGCGCGAGGCGGACGCCCCCGGCCTCGCCCACTGGACGGGCGTCGTCAACGGCTGCGCGCCGACCACGCCCTGCGGCGAGGTCCTGCGCGTCAACGTCTCGGGCGCCTTCTTCCTCTCCATCGAGTTCGAGCAGACGGGCTACCTCGTCGAGCGCGCCTACAAGGCCGCCTACGGCGACGCCGTCGGCGCCTCGACCCTGAACGGCCCGCACCAACTCACCGTTCCGGTCGTCCGCTTCGAGGAGTTCCTGCCCGACACGCAGCGCATCGGCCGTGATGTCGTCGTCCTCGCGCCGGGCTGGGAGGAACTGCTCGAAGCCAACAAGCAGGCTTACTTCCTTGAGTTCGTCCAGCGGGGCCGCTTCACGACCGCCTTCCCCTCGGCGATGACGCCGACGGAGTTCGTTGACCAGCTCAACACGCGCGCCGGTGGTGCGCTCGACGCGGCCGAGCGCCAGAACCTCATCGGCGAGCTGACGAATAACAACACGACCTCGGGCCGCGCCTCCGTGCTGCGGAAAGTGGCCGAGGACTCGACGCTGTTCGCGGCCGAGAGGAACCGCGCGTTCGTGCTGATGCAGTACTTCGGCTACCTGCGCCGCGACCCCAACGAGGGGCAGGACACCGACTACACCGGCTACGACTTCTGGCTCGGGAACCTCAACCACTTCAACGGCAACTTCGTGCAGGCCGAGCTGGTCAAGGCGTTCATCTCCTCCGAGGAGTACCGGAAGAGGTTCGGCCTGTAAGGTGACGGCGGGCCGTAACACAAGAGGGCGCAGAGGGGGCACGGGGAAGGAATAACTTCTTTCTCCGTGCCCCCCGCGCCCTCCGTCTTAAGCCGAAGGGCCGGGCCGCAAAAGACTAAACGGAGGATTGCTCATGCGAACATACGACCGCCGGACTTTCGTCAGGCGCTCCGCCGTGCTGGCCGCGACGGCGGCGGCGGCCTGCGCGCTCCCCCCGCACGTGGACGCTTCCGCGCCGACGCCGACGGGCTGTAAGGAGAATCGCACCTGCGCCTCCGAGAGCGGGCGCAGGCCGGAGGTCATCGCGCACCGCGGCGGCAACGGACAGTGGCCGGGCGAAACCATGCGCGCCTTCCGCGAGGCCGCGAAGCTCAAGGTGGATGTGCTGGAGATGGACGTGTACCTCTCGGCCGACGGCGAGTTGATGTTGATGCACGACCCCGAGGTGGAGAAGACGACTGAGGGCGAAGGCTACATTAACAGGCTCCACAGCGGCTACCTTCAAGGTCTCAACGCGGGGCACAAGTGGTCGCCGGACGGCGAATGCTGCCCCTTCAAGGACAAAAAAGTCCTCTCGCCCGAGTTCGCGGATTTGAAGGTGCCCAGACTCGAAGAGGTGTTCAGGGAGTTCCCCGACGCGCGCATGGTCATCGAGATGAAGAAGGCGGACAAATCGCCGGCCGTGGCTCTAAGTGAGCTGATCGACAAACACCACATGAAGGACAAGGTGCTGGTCGCCTCCTTCGTGGGCGACTTCATGAACGAGTTTCGCGGGCTGGAACGCGCCAGAGGCGTCGCGACCTCTTACTCGCTTTCCCTGAAGGACGTGGTGAAAATCCTGAAAAGGCTTCACTCCGGCAGGAAGCTTTCCGACGACGACCAGTCCGACCCCAGCGTGATAGAGGTGCCCTACCAGTTTGTGACGGAGGATGTCGTGCGCCTGTCGAAGAAGCGCAACATCAAAGTGCACGCGTGGACGGTCAACGACCCCGACAAGATGTACCTGATGTGGAACCGCGGCGTGGACGGCATCATCACCGACTACCCCGGCCCCCTGCTGGCCCTACTCGGCCGCGCCCCCACACAACAAACATGAGAGGCAGGCCGAGGCGGGCCGGGCGGCGCGACGGGTTAGGGCTCAGTCGGTGAAGGAGACGCGCTCGGGGCCGACATCGTAGTGGCGGCGGGCGCCGCCCTTTCGCCGTCAGTCTACTTGTTGCCTAAAATCTTTTCCGCCTCTCCCAGATAATTGATCGTCCCGTCTACTTCCACCTTGTAGACATATTTCTTTGTGGCTATCAGGTGCGGGACTGACGGCTTTCTACTGAGGACGTGAAAAACATCCGTGTCTTCGGGAACGTCGTCGAGGACTGCGACGTGGAACCCCGCCGCCGTGTTACTTGAAGACTCAAACTCGATGACGGCCTTGTGTAGCTGCCGCCTTTCGACAATTTTGGAGCCGTCCGCGGAAATCAGATAACGGGTGTCCCCGCCGAGGGGGTAAACATTCTGCTTCGTCTGGGCGGGCACGACGTAGACGTATATCTGATTAGATTTGGCAGGCAGCACGGCGACGTTGTACGGACGATTTTCGCCTCTGAAATCCGCCAGCGCCGTTTCGATGGCTACCGCGGCGGAGAAATAAAAGCCGCCGTCTTCTTTCGGCGGGTCATACGTCTTCACCGCAAACTCTTGAGGATTCGCCCCCTGAGTAGCCTCGTACGCCGTAAGAAACTTGTCGCGCCTTTCGTTGAGGCGGCCGAAAGCCACCGCCCAGCCGCCGTCGGTCTTCTTCGCAATGTAACGGGCGACGCTTCCCTCTGAAGGCTTCATCGCCAGGACCGCGTCGGTGGCGTGCCATGCGGCGGCGTCGTACGCGGCGAGTTGGCGGCCCCTCTCGGTTATTTCGGCTAACTCGGCTTTGGACGCCGGGCCGGTCCTCTGCGCCGAAGCGACGGAAGCGGAAAGCAGAACAGCCAGAGTCAACGACGCAAGTTTAGGCATTAACGCTCTCCAGTTTTATTCGGCCGCGGGTCACTGGTAAGGCTCTTTCCGCTCGTACTTTGTGGTCAGCTTATCCCCGACCTTCGAGTCAGGGCCGACGCGTACTTTGGCGGTACTGCCGTCAACATAACTCACTTCCGTGACGGACCACGGAGTCGGCTCCTCGTCCACGCCAATCAGCCGCACCCCGACCTTGAGTCCGGCGCGGCTGCCTTTGTTAATAGTCGCGACTTTCTCGGGGCCGTCTCCCTCGATGCTGACAATCGTGGCGGTTACGGGCTTCCTCAACAGGAGGGCCAGCCACCTTTCGGGGAGTGAAGGGGGGCCGGCGACCTTCTTCTGCTCGTCTCCCTCGCGGAGATAGAAGGAGCCGTAAAACGGCTCGGCACTAAGCTCGGCCCGCGGCTCAAGGCCGAGATTAATCGCGCCGGCAAAATCATCCAGGTCGTTCTCGGGAATCAAATACGTGCGCTCCGACCACGCGACCGGCAGCAGACTGAACTCCCGACTAATCTCCCTACCGGCGTCGCCGCCGCCGTAAAACTCTTTCCGCTCGTTCGGGTCAAGGAGATTGATTTCTCTGTCGGCGCCCCTGCGCTTCGCGACATACTTCAAAATCGTGAGGCGTAAAGCGCCCTCGGACACGACGTACGTGCCGGAGTCGAGATATTCGGTCGTACAGTCGCCTGATTCCACCGAGTAAGTCCCGTCGGCCCTTAGAGTCAAAGCACTCGCCCCGAAGCGGTGGCCGATGAAGTACTTCCCCTCAAGTGTTTCGGGAGTGGCCGCGGCCTGCGCCACGACCTGCGAGGCGCAAAGCGGAATGGCGAGCAAGAGGAATGCCGACCTGCGCAACATGGTTATCATCTTTACTCCTCCTGTTGATAGAGCAACCTGACGCCCGGCATCGGTTATAATCCACCTCTCACGCTCTTCTAACAAGTCTTTTATGATTATCCGCAATGCCGAACGATAGCAGACGGGTCACACTCTCGGAATTAGAAAGTCACCTGTGGGAGTCCGCGAACATATTGCGGGGGCCCGTGGACGCCGCCGACTTCAAGAGCTACATCTTCCCGCTGCTCTTCTTCAAGCGGATTAGCGACGTTTTCGACGAAGAGGTTTCCGCGGCGCTGGAAGAATCCGGCGGCGACCGGGACTACGCGCTCTTCCCGGAGAATCACCGCTTTCAGATTCCGGAGGGCTGCCACTGGCGCGACGTGCGCGCCAGGGCGACCAACGTCGGCGCGGCCATCCAGCACGCCTTCCGCGGGATTGAGCAGGCCAACCCCCACACACTATCCAGCATCTTCGGCGACGCGGGGTGGACCAATAAGGAGCGCCTCTCGGACGAGTTGCTGCGCGCCCTCGTCGAGCACTTCTCGCGCCTCCCGCTCTCGAACGGGCACATCGACTCCGACGTGCTCGGCCAAGCCTACGAGTATTTAATCAAGAAATTCGCCGACGCGACCAACAAGAAGGCGGGAGAGTTCTACACGCCCCGCAGCGTGGTGCGTCTGCTCATCAACATCCTCGACCCGCGTGAAGGCGAGACCATCTACGACCCCGCGTGCGGCACGGGCGGCATGCTGCTCGAAGCCGTGCACCACGTCCGCGATGCCGGCGGCGACGTGAAGACGCTGCGCGGCAGGCTCTACGGGCAGGAGAAGAACCTCACCACCTCCGCCATCGCGCGCATCAACCTCTTCCTGCACGGCGTCCAGGACTTCCGCGTCGAGCGCGGCGACACCCTCCGCCAGCCGGCCTTCTTCGACGGCGACAGGCTCGCCGCCTTCGACTGTGTCATCGCCAACCCGCCGTTCTCGCTCGAACGGTGGGGAGAAGAAATCTGGGCGGCCGAGCCCTTCGGCCGCAACTTTGCCGGCGTGCCCCCGCGCAAGAGCGGCGACTACGCGTGGGTGCAGCACATGGTCAGGTCGATGCACGCGCGCTCCGGCAGGATGGCGGTCGTGCTGCCGCACGGGGCGCTCTTCCGCATGGGCGTGGAGGGGCAGATACGCCGCCGCATCCTTGAGATGGACCTGTTAGACGCCGTCATCGGGTTGGGGCCGAACCTCTTCTACGGCACGGGACTGGCCGCCTGCGTTCTGGTGATGAGAACTGGTAAGATGCCGGGGCGCCGCGGGCAAGTTCTCTTCATCGACGCCTCCCGACTCTTCAGGCGCGGCCGCAACCAGAACACGCTTGAGCCAGAGCACGCAGGCCGGATACACGAGCTGTACCGCGGCTACCAAAGCGTCGAGGGGTTGGCCCGTCTCGCCAGCCTCGACGACATCGAGCGCCACGACTGGAACCTCAACATCCCGCGTTACGTCGAGCCGTCGGCCCGGACGGAAGCCGTTTCAGTCGAGGACGCGCTGGCGAGCTTGAAGGAGTCGCTGGAAGGCGCCTACGCCGCGGAGGAACGCCTCCGGGCGCTGCTGCGTGAGGCGGGACTCGCACCGGATTTGAAGCACTTTAGAGAGCGGAAGGGGCGCGGCCCGGAGTAGTGAGTAAAAGTAACCAGCCTGAAGAGCCATTGTTCGCGCGGTTGTCGGCGGGGCCGGGGCGCGTCAGCCAGTCGCGGCTCGAAAGCTATCTGTGGGGGGCGGCGACGAGGCTGCGCGGGCTGATTGACGCGGGCGACTACAAGCAGTTCATCTTCCCGCTCTTGTTTTTCAAGCGGGTGAGCGACGTTTACGACGAGGAGTTCGAGCAGGCGCTCTCCGAGTCGGGCGGCGACATGGATTACGCGAGGTTCGCCGACCAGCACCGCTTCCAACTCCCCGACGGCGCCCACTGGCGCGACGTGCGCAACACGGCGACCAACGTCGGGCAGGCGTTGCAGAACGCCATGCGGGCCATCGAGACCGCCAACCCGAGGCAGCTCTACGGCATCTTCGGCGACGCCCAGTGGACGAACAAGGAGCGGCTGTCGGACGCCACGCTGCGCGACCTCATCGAACACTTCTCGACGCTCACGCTGTCGGTGGCGAACGTCCCCGAAGACGAGTTGGGGGTGGCCTACGAGTTCCTCGTCAAGAAGTTCGCCGACGACAGCGGGCACACGGCGGCCGAGTTCTACACGAACCGCACGCTGGTCCACCTGATGACGCTGATGCTTGAGCCGCGGCCGGGCGAGTCCATCTACGACCCGACGTGCGGGTCGGGCGGCATGCTCGTCTCGGCCCTGACGCAGCTCAGGAGGGAGGGGAAGGAGTACCGCACGCTCAGGCTCTACGGGCAGGAGCGCAACCTGATGACCTCGGCCATCGCGCGGATGAACCTGTTCCTGCACGGCATCGAGGACTTCAGGGTCGAGCGCGGGGACACCCTCGCCGACCCGAAGTTCCTCGAAGGCGACCGGCTGCGGCAGTTCGACGTGGTGCTCGCCAACCCGCCCTATTCGATTAAACAGTGGAACCGCGGCGCTTGGGAGGGCGACCCTTACGGGCGCAACGTCTACGGCGTGCCGCCGCAGGGGCGGGCCGACTACGCCTTCCTCCAACACATCGTCCGGAGCCTGAAGCCGGAGACGGGGCGGTGCGCCATCCTGTTCCCGCACGGCGTGCTGTTCCGCGACGAGGAGCGGCACATGCGCTCGAAGCTCGTCGAGCACGACGTGGTCGAGTGCGTGCTGGGCCTGGGGCCGAACCTGTTCTACAACTCGCCGATGGAGGCGTGCGTCGTCGTCTGCCGGATGCGGAAGGAGGAGGGGCGGAAGGGGAAGATTCTGTTCGTCAACGCGGTGGACGAGGTGACGCGCGAGCGGGCGCAGAGCTTCCTGAAGGAAGAGCACATCAACAAGGTTCTGGAGGCGTACCGCGGTTACAGAGACGTTGAGGGCTTCGCCAGAGTCGCGGCGCTCGAAGAGGTCCGCGGCAACGGTTACAACCTGAACATCCCGCTCTACGTGCGCCGGCCGAAGAGCGCGGACAAGGCCGGGGCGGGCGAAGGCGCCAAGGATTTGGGCGCGGCGGTCGCGGAGTGGGAGGAGAGTTCCGCCGCCCTGCGCGCCTCGATGGACGAGCTGTTCGCGACGCTGAAGGAGGCCGGCCTTGGCGGTTAAGGAGCGGAAGACCGCGAGAACGCCCGCGCCCGCCGTGTTGCCCGAGGGGTGGCAAAGGGTGAAGTTCGGCGACGTGGTGCGGAACGTCGATGTCGCGGAGCGTAACCCGCTGGAGAATGGTCTGGAGCGTTACGTCGGTTTGGAACATCTCGACCCGGAATCGCTGCATATCAAGCGTTGGGGGTTGATTGAAGAAGGGACGAGCTTCACACGCAAGTTCGTCCGAGGGCAGGTGCTTTTCGGGAAGCGGCGCGCGTATCAGCGCAAAGCCGCGGTGGCTAAGTTCGATGGCATCTGTTCGGGCGACATTCTGGTGTTCGAGCCGAAAGGCGACGATTTAATCCCTGAATTGCTGCCTTTCATCGTGCAATCGGACGGCTTTTTTGAGAAGGCCCTCGGCACATCCGCCGGGTCGCTTTCGCCGCGTACAAAGTGGAAGGATTTAGCGGCTTACGAGTTCGCCTTACCGCCGAAAGATGACCAGCAACGCATTGCAGATATACTTTGGGCCGCTGACACTCTCCACGAAGCGAGAGAGGCCGTGTTACGGGATTTGATTGCCGTACATACTGTTTATTTAGATCGCCTATTCATAAACGGAATCGGCTCTGCTCGTCTCAAGCAGACAAGTGTCGGTAAGCGTCCTAAACATTGGCGCTTTGGCAAAGTTGGCGACTTTCTCGAATTGCAGCGTGGTTTTGACCTTACCGAGAAAGAATCAAGGGAAGGACATGTGCCCGTCGTTTCATCATCTGGAATTTCTTACTTTCACGATACCGCGATGGCTCAACCTCCGGGCGTCGTGACGGGTCGAAAAGGTAAATTGGGTGATGTATTTTTTCTCAATACGCCTTACTGGCCGCACGACACGTCACTTTGGGTAAAAGATTTCAAGGGGAATGAGCCGCGCTTTATCTTCTGGCTGTTGAAATTTCTTCGGCTCGAAAAGCTAGATGCTGCCACGGCCGTTCCAACCTTGAATCGTAACAATGTGCATCCGCTTGGGGTAGCCATACCGCCGCTCGATGAGCAGCGAGAGATTGCTAAGTTGTTGGACTCAATAGTCAACACGTTGAAAATCGCTGAGAGAGATTTGGAAAGCCTTAAAAAGCTAAAGCGGGCTTTGGCTAAGACAATGCTGGAAAGCCATGTTTAATGAAGCTAACGCTGTCGAAGATTTCATCCGCGACTTGCTCGGCGGCGGGGCGGGAGTGCGCCCCGGCTTGGGTTGGGAGTACATCCCGCGCGACCAGCTTCCGCGCTCCGCGTCCGACGCGCTGGTTGACTCGCACCTCCGCGACGCCCTCGTCCGCCTCAACCCCGAAATCGCGGAGCGGCCGGAACGCGCCGACGAAGTCTTCTACAAGCTGCGCGCTATCCTCGGCTCGGTCGGCTCCGGCGGGCTGGTGCGCGCCAACGAGGAGTTCGCCGCTTGGCTGCGGGGCGAGCGCAGCATGCCCTTCGGCGAGAACAACCAGCACACGTCCGTCCGCCTCATAGACTTCGAGAACCTGTCGAACAACCGCTTCGTCGTCACCACGCAGTTCACCTACAAGGCCGGGCAGGAGCGCCGCCTCGACCTCGTCCTGCTCGTCAACGGCCTGCCGCTCGTCGTCGGCGAGGCGAAATCGCCGACGCGCCCGGCCGTCAGTTGGGTGGACGGCGCCGCGCAAATCCACGACGACTATGAGGCCAACGCCCCCGCCGTCTTCGTCCCGAACGTCTTCTCCTTCGCCACCGAGGGCAAGACCTTCCGCTTCGGTTCCATCCGCATGCCTTTGGAGAATTGGGCGCCGTGGCGCGCGTCC
Source organism: Pyrinomonadaceae bacterium (assembly GCA_035941045.1). GTDB lineage: Bacteria > Acidobacteriota > Blastocatellia > Pyrinomonadales > Pyrinomonadaceae > QHXN01. Next base: position 17,402 of record DASZEK010000042.1, read on the forward strand.
GATGACGAACGCCCGAGCGGCCTCGCCGAAGTGGAGGCGGCCGTGCGGGGACTCCTCTCGCCCCCCGTGGTGCTCGACATCCTCCGCAACTTTACAATCTTCGCCACGGACAAGAAGCACCGCAAAATCAAAATCATCTGCCGCTACCAGCAATACCACACCACGAACCGCGTCGTTGAGCGCGTCGTCCGGGGGCGCATCAGGAAGGGGCTCATCTGGCACTTCCAGGGCTCCGGCAAGTCGCTGCTCATGGTCTTCGCCGCGCAGAAGTTGCGCCTCCACCCCGAACTCCGCAACCCGACGGTCCTCATCGTCGTTGACCGCATCGACCTCGACGCGCAAATCACCGCCACCTTCAACGCGGCCGACGTGCCCAACACCGTCGCCGCCGGCACGCGCGACGAGTTGCAGACGATGCTCGCGCAGGACGTGCGGAAGGTCATCATCACCACCATTCACAAGTTCGCCGAGGCGGGCGGCGTGCTCAACAGCCGCCCTAACATCGTCGTCATGGTGGACGAGGCGCACCGCACGCAGGAGGGCGACCTCGGCCGCAAGATGCGCGACGCGCTGCCCGAGGCGTTCCTCTTCGGCCTGACCGGCACGCCCATCAACCGGCGCGACCGCAACACCTTCTGGGCCTTCGGCGCCGACGAGGACGAGCACGGCTACATGAGCCGGTACTCCTTCGAGGAGTCCATCCGCGACCGCGCCACGCTCCCGCTGCACTTCGAGGCCCGCCTCGTCGAGCTGCGCATCGACCGCCCGGCCATAGACGAGGCGTTCGCCAACATCACCGGCCACCTCACCGAAGAGGACCAGGCCGAGCTTGCGAAGAGGGCGGCCAAGCTCGCCGTCTTAGTCAAAGCGCCCGAGCGGGTGCGGACGATAGTCGCCGACATCGTCCGGCACTACCGCGAGAAGGTCGAGCCGAACGGCTTCAAGGGGCAGGTCGTCACCTTCGACCGCGAATCCTGCGTCCTTTACAAGCAAGCCCTCGACGAGCTGATGCCGCGCGAGGCCAGCGACATCGTGATGACGGTCGGGCAGGGCGACCCCGCCGAGTGGCACCGGAAGTACAAGCGGCGCAGGGAGGACGAGGAGAAGCTGCTCGACCGCTTCCGCGACCCCTCAGACCCGCTCAGGCTTCTGATCGTCACCTCGAAGCTGCTCACCGGCTTCGACGCGCCCATCCTTCAGGCGCAGTACCTCGACAAGCCGATGAAGGAGCACAACCTCCTCCAATCCATCTGCCGCACCAACCGCCCTTATCAGAACAAGACGCACGGCCTGATAGTGGACTACCTCGGCATCTTCGACGACGTTTCCAGGTCCCTGAATTTCGACGAGCAGTCGGTGCAGCAGGTCATCACCAACCTCGACGAGCTGAAGCGGCAGTTCCCGGCGGCGGCCGCCGCCTGTCTGGCCTACTTCCCGGACGTGGACCGCAGCGTCGGCGGCTACGAGGGGCTCATACTCGCGCAGGAATGCCTCCCGGACAACGAGCGGCGCGACGCCTTCGCGGCCGACTACTCCGTCCTCTCGCAGCTCTGGGAGGCGCTTTCGCCCGACCGCTTCCTCCACGCTTACAAGACCGACTACCGCTGGCTGAGCGAAGTCTACGAGTCGGTGCGACCACCGAGCGGGCACGGCAAGCTGCTCTGGCACGGGCTGGGCGCCAAGACGGTCGAGCTGATTCACGAGAACGTTCACGTCGAGGCCGTGCACGACGACCTCGAAACGCTCGTCATGGACGACGAAGTGCTCTCGAAAATCGCCGAGCTGAACGAGCCGAAGAAGGCCCGAGAGCTGGAAATCAAGATCGTGGCCCGCCTCCGCCGCCACCAGAACAACCCGGCCTTCGTCGCCCTCGGCCGCCAGCTCGAAGAACTCAAAGAGCGGCACCAGCGCGGGCTGCTGACGAGCCTCGAATTCCTGAAGCACCTGCTGGAGTTGGCCCGCCGCGTGGTCGAAGCCGAGAGGAGGGTTGACCCGCGGGAAGAGCAGGATAACGCCAAGGCCGCGCTGACCGAACTCTTCAACGAGGTGCGCGACAACAACACCCCCGTCATGGTCGAGCGCATCGTCAACGACATCGACGGCATCGTCCGCGCGGTGCGCTACCCCGGCTGGCAGCAGACCACCGGCGGCGAACGCGAAGTGCAGAAGGCCCTCCGCCGCACGCTCCTCAAATACAAGCTGCACCACGAACAGGAGTTGTTCGACCGCGCCTACGGCTACATCAAGCAATACTACTGAATTGACGTTAATCCTCGGCAGCCGCATCACGCAGTTGCCTTCTGAATCGGTATAATTGATATGTGTCGGAGGGTGAGATGAATGATTTACCGCGTGAGAAGCTATGTGAGTTAGTATCGACTTACGGGCGTTCAATCTACTTAGAGCCGAGGCGTTGTGAAGGGCTGCTCCGCGATTTTTGTGGGACTCACAAGCGTGAAATACATGTGCTTATCAGTGCTTTAAATGCAAAAATCCCCGCCGACTTGCTTTCGAATTCAGAGCCGGTGCCCGGCAGGGTTGTGATATCTCGGCTGGCTAAACGCTTGTATCAGGACTTCGGGTTCGCCGAAGACATTTCACTATGGGCTGTAGAGTCTTGGGCACTTGCGTTGGGTGTTATCTCTAAGGAGGACGTGGCCCCGAAACGGGAAGCAGGAGTTAAACCGCCCCCGCACATTGCTCCCCACACCCTCGACGAGACGGACAATCCCTTCGCGGCTCTAACGGAAACGCCGGAAGAACAGCTACGCCTTGCGGTCCGTAGAGCCCTGGCTGACGGCGAGCTCACCGGGCCGGAACGGGCCGAACTGCAACTGCTTCAACGACGCTTAGGATTGACACCGGAAGAGGCGTGGAGAATCTACGCGGATGAGGCGGGGAAAGCCCCGCCCGTTACAGAGATAGGCAAAGCCGCAGGCAGTCACCTGTACGACGCCAAAGGCGTCTGTCGTCGTTGTGCGTGCAGTAGAGAAGCGGTAGAGCATTTCGGGTGGGACTGTGAGCCGCCGCGGACCAATAATAAGCCCTCTGCCGCGACCCCTTCCGCGCACCTAAAACATAGGTTCAATGCTGACGGGATTTGTCTCAGATGCGGCACGTCCCGTAGCGCATGGGGGCATTTCGGCTGGGGATGCCGTAGTTACTGATCGCGTCCCGGAAGACAACGGCTTCACTGAAAGAATGCCATCCGCGACCGGCGGCAAGAAAATCGACCAATTACTTCGGAGGGAGGCAGCATGAGTAAAAGACCGGGCGGCGAGATGGCGACTCGCCCGCTGCATTTCATCTGGATTGCCGACTGCTCCGGCTCGATGAGTGTTGACGGAAAAATCCAGGCCCTGAACACCGCCATCAGGGAGGCCATCCCGCATATGAGGTCCGTGGCGGACGAGAACCCGAACGCGCACGTCTTCGTCCGCGCCATCAAGTTCTCAAGCGGGGCGCAGTGGCACGTGTCTCAGCCGACCGACATCGCCGACTTTAAGTGGGCGGACCTCGTGGCCGACGGCGTGACGGACATGGGCAGGGCTCTGACGATGGTGGCCGACCAGCTCAAGATTCCGCCGATGACCGACAGGGCTCTCCCGCCCGTGCTCGTGCTTATCTCGGACGGGCAGCCGACGGACGATTATATGAGCGGAATCAAGGCCGTCATGGACCAGCCGTGGGGCAAGAAGGCGGTGCGCATCGCCATCGCCATCGGCGAGGACGCCGACCACGAGGTGCTGCAAAAGTTCATCGGGCACCCCGAGTTGAAGCCGCTCCAGGCCAACAACCCGGAGGCGCTGGTGAAACACATCCGATGGGTATCGACTGCCGTCCTGAAGTCCGCCTCCGCCCCGGCGAGCCAGTCGAAAGACGCCCCCGCGGGCATGAACGTCCCGCTCCCGGCCGCCCCGGCGAGCACCGGGCCGTCGTCGGCAGACGACGTTTGGTAAGGCGCCGCCGATGGAGAAGTGGGGGCAGAGCGGGTGGCGCGTCGTCGGCGAATCGGTGCGCGGGGCGGCGCACGAGCGTGCCGGCATGCCTAATCAGGACGCCATCCGGTGGGAGCCTTTACAGGGCGGTAATCCGCCGCTGGTGCTCTGCTTGTCTGACGGGCACGGCGGGGCCAGATATTGCCGCAGCGATGTCGGCTCGCGTCTGGCCGTCGATACCGGGGTTGAGGTGATACGCGAGTTCCTCGCCGGGCACGAGGGCGTCGATAACCTGTCGGTCGTCAAGCGGTCGGCCGAGGAGAAGCTGACGCAGGCGCTGGCCCGCCGGTGGCGCGAGGCCGTCGCCGCTCACATCGCCGAGCAACCGCTAACGGCCGGCGAAGAGTTACTGCTGGTCGGCCGCCCCGCGGCTGCGGCAGCGCCGGCCGACGCCGCGGGGGGAGAGGCGACGACGGCCGCAGGCGTGCGCGCGGCCATCCCCGGCCACGTCGCCTACGGCGCGACTCTACTCGCCGCCGTCGTGGCGCCGCGGTTCATCCTTTACCTGCAACTCGGAGACGGCGACATCCTCGCCGTCTCTACGCGGGGCGAGGTGGTGAGGCCGTTAGCGGGCGACGAACGTCTGTTCGCCAACGAGACGACATCGCTCTGCTCCAAGGACGCCTGGCGCGACTTCCGCGTCTCGTTCCAGGTTTCGTCGGGCGAGCCGCCGGCTCTCATCGTGCTATCGACAGACGGGTACGCGAACTGCTTCCGCGGTGAGGCAGACTTCCTGAAGGTGGGCAGTGACTTCCTTGAGATGATGCGGGCCAACGGCGTCGAGTCCGTCGCGGAAAGCCTTGAGTCGTGGCTCGCGGAGGCGTCGCGGGTGGGCAGCGGTGACGACATCACCCTCGGCATCATGTGCCGGCTCGACGCCTTGAGCCGGACGCAGCCTGCGGAGCCCGATACCGGCGGGGGGGCGGGGCCGCATGACTGAAAGGCCGCGCGTCGAGATAGTTATGGGGCGGTGCCGCCGCAGCAGGGCGGGCTTCGGCATCCGGTTCGAGTTGCAGGGGGGCGGCCGGTGGATAGCTGACTGGGCCTTCGCCGTGAAGGAGAAGGCGGCGCGCAAAGAGGGTTACGACCGGGGGCAAATCGCCGGCTCGTTCGACTTCGGACCTTCGTACCCCGGCTGCCCGCATTGCGGCGCCAAGGGGGGCTTCAAATGCAACTGCGGGAAGGTGGCGTGCTACGACAACGAGGGCCGGACCGTGACCTGTCCGTGGTGCGGCGGCGGCGGGGTGGTCGGCGGCGCGGCCCAGAGCCTCGGGGCGGGCGGAGACAGGTGACGTTTGTTAGTTGAGGAGGTGGGTGGATGGGGAGGAGACGCGGGGGCGCGTTTTCCCGTGCCATAGCAAGGGAGGTCTCAAGGTCGACTCTGGGCGGTCCGCTCGTGGGCGATGGCACTCGGGGTAGCCGGCGAAGGTGATTCATGACGGTGAGCTGTTGAGGAGGGATTGATTCGTGGACCAGATACTCGGGCCCGGCCAGGCCGTGAAGACGGAATCTTCCGGCATGGACTGCCGGGTGGAAAAATTCATAGGCGGCGGCGGGCAGGGGGAAGTCTACCGCGCGTCGCTCGGCGGCAAGCCGGTCGCGCTCAAGTGGTACTTCCCCGCGTCGGCGACCGAGGAGCAGCGCAAGGCGTTAGCCTCGCTCATCAGGATGGGCGCCCCCAGCAACCGGTTCCTCTGGCCCCTGGAGTTGACATCGGCGGCCGGGGTGCCGGGGTTCGGCTACGTGATGGCGCTGCGCGAGGCGCGCTACAAGGGCATCGTTGACATGATGAAGCGGCGCGTCGAGCCGAGCTTCCGGGCGCTGTCGACCGCCGGCTTCGAGCTGTCTCACCACTACCAACTGCTCCACTCAAGGGGCCTCTGTTACCGAGACATCTCTTTCGGCAACGCCTTCTTCGACCCCGGCACGGGCGAGGTGCTGATTTGCGACAACGACAACGTGGCCGTGGACAGCGGCGACCGCTCGGGCGTCCTCGGCACGCCGCGCTTCATGGCGCCCGAGGTCGTGCGCGGCGACGACCTCCCCAGCACCCAGACGGACCTGTTCTCGCTCGCGGTGCTGCTCTTCTACATGTTCATGATGCACCACCCGCTTGAGGGCAAGAAGGAGCTAGCCATCAAGTGCCTCGACCTGCCCGCGATGACCAAGCTTTACGGGACGGAGCCCGTCTTCATCTTCGACCCGGCGGACCGCTCGAACGAGCCCGACCCGACGTACCACCGCAACGCCCTCGACTTCTGGCCCATCTACCCGAGGTTCCTGCGCGACCTGTTCACCAGGGCCTTCACGGGGGGCATAACAGATCCGCAGCACGGGCGCGTGCGCGAGAGCGAATGGCGCTCGGCGATGGTGCGGTTGCGCGACTCCATCATCTATTGCACCTACTGCCAGGCGGAGAACTTCTACGACGCCGAGGCCCTCGCCGCCGCGGGGGGCGTGTCCGGCGACTGCTGGTCGTGTCGCAGGCAACTCCGGCTGCCGCCTCGCGTCCGCGTCGGGAAGCGCGTCGTCATGCTCAACCACGACACCCAGTTGTACCCGCACCACGTTGACGACGACCGACTCTACGACTTCGCCCAGCCGGTCGCCGGCATCGCCCGGCACCCGACTGACCCGAACGTCTGGGGCCTCAGGAACCTCTCGTCGGAGAGGTGGGTGATTACCTCCCCGGACGGGACGGTGAAGGACGTTGAGCCGGGGCGGAGCCTGACGCTGCACGTCGGGACGAGGATTAACTTCGGGAAGTCAGAGGGAGAGATCAGGCTGTAGGAGATGACCGTGGAAGACCAGCCCCGCCAAAAGCTCAAGGAGATTATCGACACGTACGGGGCGGCCCACGTCCTCGCCGACGCACGGCGCTGCGAGGGCATGCTGCGCGACCTGTGCGGGGGCTACAAGCGGGAGACGCACGTCCTGCTGTGCGCCCTGCGCGAGCGCGTGCCGCACGAACTGCTGGCCTCCTCAGGCGTCGCCCACGAAGTCTTATGCGCCCGCCTCGCCGCGCGCCTCCACGACGAGCTGGCCCTCACCCCGGAGGCGTCCCTGTGGGCGGTGGCGGCATGGGCCGCCGCGCTCGGCTTCATCACCGAGTCCGAGTTCACTCATCTCACCGCAACCCGCCCGGCCGCCGTCGGCGCGCAGCCGACGCCGCCACCTCCGCGGCCGTACCGCGCGCCCGGCGCGCTGCCGGAGATAAGAGGACTTCGCTTAGGTGCGCCGCTGGCGGACGTGCTCAAGTTGTTCCCCGGACTTCAGGCGAGGCCGGCTGACGATGTCGGGTTCCGGAAGATTAAACTGGACGTGATGTCTTCCTTCAAGACTCTGTATAACACCGACACGGGGGCCTACCTGAGTGAAGATGTCTCCCCGGTAGTCGCAGGGGTAAGTGAGTTGGAACTCGAATTTCTGGACGATTGCCTGACCGCCCTCCGCATCGAGTTCGACGGCACGGTCAAGTGGAACAGCATCGAAGAGTTCGCCGCGAAAATCTCGGAGGCGCTCGGGCTGTCCGGCAGGTGGGCGGACGGAAGAGACAACCTCTACAGAAATAACAAGCAACTGGTGACGCCGCGATTCAGGATTGAGGTCAGCTTGTACGGGCCGGAGTTGCGAGTGCAGGATGTGCAGGCGGAGCGCGTCGTCGCCGAGAGGCAGGCCGCCAAGGAGGCTCGTCAGCGCCAGACCTTTAAGCTTTAACGCCCGCCGTCAGCCATGAATGACCACCCTCGCCAGATTCTCTGTGACATCGTCGAGCAGTACGGCGACACCGTCTTCAACGACGCGCGCCGCTGCGAGTCCATCCTGCGCGACCTGTGCGCCTCACACCCGCGCGAGGTGAACGTGCTCGTCGGAGCCGTCAGGCTGCGGGTGCCGCACGACCTGCTCGCCTCCGCCCAGTCGTTGCCCCTGCCGGTGCTGCTGGCCCAGCTCAAGCAGCGCCTTACAGACAACCTCGCACTGACCGACGACGCCAGCGAGTGGGCGCTCCACTCGTGGGCGCTCGCCCTCCGCCTGCTCACACGCGCCGAGCTTGCTAACCTGCAAAGGAGCCGGACGCAGGCGCCGCCCCCCGCCGCTCGTCAGCCGGCGCCGCCGACCCCGCGCACTCTGCTCGGCCCCTCCCGCCGTCTGGAGGAGTGGAAGCAGCGACTAATCGACCTGACGCGGCGCAACCGCCTGCTCCACTTCAACCCGGCCAAAGGCTCGACGCTGACCGTCACGGCCCCGGACGTGACGACCGTCTTCGACCACGTCTACAGCCGCGAGAAGCCCTGGCGGTTCTGGCTCCCGCCCGAGGAGCCGGACGGCGGGACGGACGCCCCCGCACAGGGCTCGCTGATTCCCGCCTCGCCGCGCGCTCGGGCGGCGACGCCGCGGCGGGACGAACTCGTCTGCGGCGGGCTCGGCCGCAGGCAGCTTGAGAAGGCGCTCAGGGCCATCTATCGCAAGGCCCGGACTGACTATCAGGAGCGCGGCTTGCGCATCCTCTTCCTCGCCTTCGGCACCCTTGAGTGGCAGGAGCGCGAGCAGGCAGGCCCCGTCACCTCCCCGCTCATCCTCTGTCCGGTGGACCTGCAACGCGTCGGCTCCGGGGACGAGTACGTGCTGCGTTGGGCCGAGGAGGACCCGGTCCTGAACCCGGCGCTGTCGGCGAAGCTGAAGGCCGACTTCAGGTTCGAGCTTACCGCGCCGCCGGACGACCTCGACGCGCCCGGACTGACAGCCTTCCTCAAGTCCCTTGAGAGCAGGGTGCGTCAGCGCGGCTGGGTCGTGAAGCCGACCGTCCATCTGGGCATGTTCTCGTTCCACAAGCTCAGCATGTATCAGGACATGGTCGCGAATGCCGGGCGCATCATAAGCCACCCCGTGGTGCAGGGCCTGGCCGGAGAGCCCTTGCCCGTCCCCGCCGCGGGGCACGTCCCCGAAGGGCGCGAGCTGGACGGTGTGCAGCCGGAGGACACCTTCCAGATTCTCGACGCCGACAGTAGCCAGCAGCAGGCGATACAGGTGGCGCTACACGGGCACAGCCTGGTGTTGCAGGGGCCTCCCGGCACCGGGAAGAGTCAAACCATCGCCAACATCATCGCCGAGTTCATCGCGCGCGGGCGGACGGTGCTCTTCGTCTCGGAGAAGATGGCCGCCCTTGAGGTCGTGTACAAGCGACTGCGCGACGTGCATCTGGACGACTTCTGTCTCGAACTACACAGTCACAAGGCCAACAAGCGGGAGGTCATTGCGGCCCTCAAGCGGGCACTCGACATCCGCCTCGTCGCGGCGCAGCCGCCCGCACAAGCGGACTACGAAAGGCTGAGGCGCACGCGCGGGCGGCTCAACGACTACGTGGAAGCTCTCCACGAAGAGCGGGCCCCGCTCGGCGCGACGGTGCGCGAAGCGTACGAATTGCTGTCCGGGCTCCACGCGGTGCCGCTCGTCGCCTGTGAGTTCCAGGGGGTGGCGCGGCTCGACCCGCCCCGGCTTGAGGAGTGGGCGCGGCTCGCCCGGCGGCTCGCGGGCGTGTGGCACGTGGCGCGGGAGGGGGATGCCTACCCCTGGTTCGGTTGCCGGGAGCGGCGTTACGACATGCAGACCCGCGACGAGTGGGCGGGGATGTTGCAGGACGGGCTCGACGCCATCGACCGGCTTGAGATTCGCGCCGAAGACCTCGCCGCCGACATCGGCGTGGAGCCGGCCCCGGACCCCGAGTCGTGCGTCTGGCTGAAGCGCGTCGGCGAGTACGTCAACTCAAGCCCCGGCCCCGACCCGAGCTGGCTGACCGCCGACGGGCTCGACGACGTTTCGCGCGAGGCGGAGCGGTACCGCCAACTGTCGGCCGAATATTGGGCCGTGCGCAACCACCTCGCGGCCCGCAACGAGGACGGATTCTTCGAGCTGCCGGACGCGTTGGCCGCCGACATACGTCGGCTCTGCGCGCGGGTTGCCGAAGGGACGGGGGGCATGCTGGTTAGCGAGGAGCCGCGCGGCCGGCTCCTGATGGAGCGCGGCCCGGCGGTCATGACCTTCCTCGCCAGGACGCGGGCTTTCGCGCAAGGCTTCGTGAATGACCTCGAATGGCTGGGCCGCCAGCTCGGCCTTAACACGTCCGGCGCCACCCTGATTCGCGGGCAGGAGGTGGCCGGGCTCGCCGTCCTGAGTGCCGCGGAGAACAAGCCGGACGCCTCGTGGCTCGACCCGTCGCGGCTCGCGCGCGCCTCGGAGGCGGCCGCCCGGATGCGCCCCCGTTACGACGCCTACAAAGAGCTGCGCGCCGACTTCGAGCGTCGGCGGGGGCGGCTCCTCGCGCGCTACGACGAAGGCATCCTCGACCTCGACCTCGACGCGCTCATCGAACGCTTCGGCAGTTTCATCTACCGCACGCCGCTGCGGCTCCTCCACCCCGGCTTCCGCCGCGACAGGCGCTCGATCCTGCGCGTCAGCCGCGCCGCGCAGCTCCCGGCGAACGTGGCGGAGGACCTGCTCGAAGCGCGAGAGGTGGTGCGGCTGCGCGAAAGGGTTCTGCGGGACGAGCCGCCGCCCGAGGAACTGTTCGGCGGCTATGACCGCCGCGCCGACACCGACTTCGACCGCATGGGTCAGGCGCTCCGGGCCGCGGCGGAAATCCTCGACTTGGCCGGCGGCCCCTCCAGACTCACGCCCGGCCTCGCGGCCGTCGTGACGTTCGGCTCGGCGACGGGTAAGGACGCAAAAGCCGTGGGCGAGCGCGTCGTCCGTTCGGTGCGTCAGTGGCGGCAGTCGTTGGCGGAGGTCGCCGACGTGCTGCCCTCGGAGTGGCTGACCGGGGCCGGCACGCCGCTCGAAACCACGCCGGTCTCGCGGATTGGCGCGTGGGCAACCGACCTACAGGCTACTCTCGGAGACCTGTCGGGGCTCGTGGGGCAGGCGCTTTCATACTGCCGTCACTCGGCGGATGCCGACCTCGGCCGTCTGCTGTCAGACCTCGACGCCAAAGACGCCCTCAATCTCATCGCCGGCCGGATGGATGAGGAGTCGGCACGCCTGCGCCGCCTGTTCGGACGACGCTACTCCGGAGTCAACACCACTTGGGCCGAACTGCTGGCCGCCGTCCGGTGGGTCGAGGAGCTGCGGCGCCTTTTCGGCGGGCGGGTGATGTCCCCGCGCCTCATATCGGTAGTCGCGGAGGGCGGGGCGACGGCCGAGCGGGTGAGGAGGGTCAAGGCGCTGTCCGACGCGCTCGACGAGGTGTCCTCCGGGCTGGAACGAATCGAGAGCAAGTTCGACCCGCCGGGGTTGGGGGCGGGCGACACCACGCTCAGGGCGCAGCCCTTCGGCGTCATCAGCTCTACCCTGTCCGCGCTCGCCGAGCAACTCGACGGCCTGGCGGCGTGGGTCGAGTACAAGCACGTCGAGAGCGGGTGCGCCCTCTCCGGACTTTCGGACTGGCTTGACCGGGTACGCACGCGGCGCGTTCAGGCGGAAACGCTCCCGGACCTGCTCCGCAAGGCCGTCTACCATGCGTGGGTCGCCGCCGTCACCGATTCAGACGCGCGGCTGGCCGGGTTCCAGAGCAGCGAGCACGAGGAGGTGCTGCGCGACTTCCGCGCCGCCGACCTGAGGCTCGTGCACCTTACGCCGCAGGTGATTGTGCAGCGGTGCGACGCCCGGCGCCCGCGCGGCGTCTTCTTCCAATCCGCCGACTCGGAGGTGGCCGTGCTGCGCAAGCAGGCGAGCATGCAGCGCCGTCACCTGCCCATCCGCCAGCTCTTCGAGCGAATGCCCAACCTGCTGCTCAGGCTCAAGCCGTGCATGCTGATGAGCCCGCTCTCCGTGAGCCAGTTCTTGCAGTCCGAGCGGCTTCGGTTCGACCTCGTAATCTTCGACGAAGCCTCGCAGATATTCACGGAGGATGCCGTCGGGGCCATCTACCGCGGCGCGCAGCTCGTCGTCGCGGGCGACAGCAAACAACTTCCCCCGACTGACTTTTTCCGCGGGGTGGACGCGGACGCCGACGATGACGCGGGGGACGACGACCCGAACGCGCCGCCGGTTGACTCCTCGGCCGACTACGCGAGCGTGCTCGACGAGTGTCAGGCCGTGAGTGGGATGGAGGTCCAACCGCTCCGCTGGCACTACCGCAGCCGGCACGAGTCGCTTATCGCCTTCTCGAATCGTGAATACTACGAGGGGAAGCTCGTCACCTTTCCGTCGGCGAGGGCCTCCCATCCCGAGCTGGGTGTCGAACTGGCGCACCTCCCGGACGGGGTCTACGACCGCGGCGGCAGGCGGCACAATCTGCGCGAGGCGGAGGAAGTCGCCCGGCGCGTCTTCGCGCACTTCGACGCGCACCCGGACAAGAGCCTTGGCGTGGTCGCCTTCAGCCAGGCGCAGATGATTGCAATCGAGGAGGAGATTGAGCGGCGGCGCGTCGGCCGCCCGCAGTACGACCCCTACTTCAGCGACGACCGGCTGGAGGGCTTCTTCGTCAAAAATCTGGAGAACGTTCAGGGCGACGAGCGCGATGTCATCATCTTCAGCGTCGGGTACGGGCGTGACGCGCAGGGGCGCATGACGATGGGGTTCGGCCCCCTGAATCGTGCCGGCGGCGAGCGGCGGCTGAACGTCGCCGTCACGCGCGCCCGCGAGAAGGTCGTCCTCGTCAGCTCGATCAAATCCGCCGACATACGCCTCACGCCCACGTCCTCGTCCGGAGTCGTCGGACTCCAGCGGTACCTGGACTACGCCGAGCGCGGCGGCCCCGCGCCCGCGGGCGCTCACGGCGGGCACGCCCAATCCACGCCCGGTATTGAAGCGGAGATTGGCGCCGAGGTGCGCAGGCTGGGGTACGAGTGCGCCCACGGCGTCGGCGCCAGCGAGTACCGCCTCGACCTCGGCGTCATCGACCCCGCAGACCCCGGCAGATTCATCCTCGGGCTGGAGAGCGACGGAGCCACCTACAGGGAAGCAAACACGGCGCGCGACCGCGACAGGCTGCGCCCGCAGGTGCTCAGTCAGCTCGAATGGAGACTCCACCGCGTCTGGGCCCCCGACTGGGCACTAAGGAGGGAGGCGGAAGTGCGCCGCCTTGAAGACGCTCTGTCCGCCGCCCGCGCCCACCGAGACGCGTCTGATGCTCGAAGGTCAACGACGCCGGGCGCGGGGGATGGTGTCGAGCGGCCGGCGGCGGAAGACCCGGCGGGGCACATGTCCATCACGCGGACGGAGGCCGTCGCCGAACAGGGCACCCGGAGCCTGCCGGGGGTTAGCGACTATACCGTCTGCCGCCTGCCCCTGAGCCCCAACTCGTATCGCGACTTCCACGACCCGGTCAATCGGCAGGAGCAGAGTCGCCTTGTCATGCGGGTCGTTGAGGTCGAAGGGCCGGTTCACATCGACCTGGTGACGCAACGTCTGCTAGACGCCTGGGGGAAGGCCAGCGCAGGCGCCCGCATCAAGGCCGCCGTCCAGCAGGCAATCTCCGCCAACTCCGCGCGAGGAGTCCTCATTCGCGACGGCGACTTTCTATGGCCCAGCCCCGCGGAGGCGAGGACGCACGTGGTAAGGTCCCCCCGGCCGGGGGAACCGGATACGGTCCGAGAGATCAGGCACATACCTTCCGAGGAAATACACAACGCCATGCTCCTCGTAATCAGCCAGGCCGTGGGAATCAGTGAGGAGTCCCTGATAGCCGAGGCGGCCAGAATCTTCGGCTTCACGAGGGTCGGGGCGCAGATTAAAGAGCGCCTGTCTTACGAGCTGAAGGTGTTGCGGATGAGGTCGGTGATTGAGGTCAGCGGCGGAATCGTGTCGGTGGCAGGCGGGTAAGCGGAAGTGACGTTACGAAAGTCGAGGCCATTCAGAACAAAGGCCCTGCAAGTATGGGCGCCGAAATCGATCGCGGCCTCCGCCCGGCTTACAAGCCGCGGTCGCTAGAGGTCCATCGAGAAATAGTGAGCTTCGAGCCGCATCCCCTTGCGCACGTAAAAACGGTGCGCGTCGAGCCTGCTGACGCGCGAGACGAGCCGCAACTGTGAGCAGGCGTTGTCCCTCGCGTGTGCGACGAGCCAGTCGAACAACTCGCCCCCGTAGCCCTTCGACCTTTCGCCGCTTTTCGCCACCAGGTCTTCCACCTCCAGATACTTCCCGCCGGCCAGCCACTCCGAGACCCTGAACCCGGCGACGGCCTTGACCTCTCCGTCGGTCAGGTACGCCAGCCTGAAGCCCGCCACCTCGGCCAGCCTCCTGACCGTCGGCACGAACTCGTCCCGACGCAGGTGGGGCCGCAACTCGGCCATGACCGGGTAACAATCAGCAATCTCCTGCTCGCTGCGCGCGATGGTTATTCTGTCATTCATACCGGGCAGCCCCCAAGACGTGTTAGCTCCTGACCCACTTGGTCATCAGGTAGCGGTCGTGGTCTTTAAACCCGGACTTGTGATACACGGCCCGTGCGTTCACGTTCGCCCTCTCGACCTCAAGGCGTAATGCCTTCACCCCGAGGGCGCGGCAAGTGACCTCGACGAACTCTATCGCCCTCTTCCCGATTCCGCGCCCGCGGTGACGCTCCACGATGTACAGCTCGTCGAGGAAGGCGTCGCGGCCGTGGAACTCCAAACTGAAGCCGAACGTGAGCACGACATAGCCGGCCGGGCCGCCGTCGGCCTGAATAAGCCACACCCTGCCCAGCGAGTCGTCCGTCAGGATTTCGAGCAGGGCGGAGCGCGCCGACGGCTCGTCAAAGGCCAGATGCTCGAACTCATAAAATTCTCGCATGAATTCTATGAGTCGTTCGGCGTCGGCCGCGCCCGCGGGTACGAAAGTCACGTCCATAAAATCATCCCTCGGCGGAGAGGGGCAGCGGCGGCTCCGCCCGCTCGACGGGCAGGTCGCTGAACTCTTCGTAGCGTCGCAGTCCGTCGAAACAGGCGGGGGCGTTCCCGCGGAGCGCCTTCAGGCAGTAGAACAGGTTCATCATCGCGCACATGAGGAAGGCCCCGAGGCGCAGCCGGAACATCGCGCGGAAGACTCGCTTGAGCGAGTACCTCACCGAGAAGGCTTCCAGCCACAAGTCCCTGTGCGCGGCGAGCAGCTCGTCCGCGCTCATCCTCGCCGGCTCGAAAGCGACGTTGTAGCCGTTGTAGAACTCCCAGCCGCGGCCCGAGAGGAGCCTGCCCTCGTCCTCGAACTTCCTGTGAAGCGCGGTCCCGCGGTAGGGCGTCAGGATGCTCAGGAAAGGCACGTCAACGCCGATGTCGTAGAGCTGCCGGGCCATCGCCCGTATCGTTTCAGGCGTGTCGTTGTCGAAGCCGGCGATGAAGCCCGACATGACGCAGATGCCGCGCCGGTGCAGCGCCTCGACGCGCTCGCCGTACTCGGCGACACGGTTCTGCCGCTTGCGCGCATCCGCGAGGGATTCCTCCCCGAACGACTCGATGCCGAAGAAAATTCCGATGCAGCCCGACTCGCGCATGAGGTCGAGCAGCGGGGCGTCCTTCGCGATGTCCATGCTCGCCTGAGTCAGCCACCAACGCTTGAGCGGGCGCATCCGCGACAGCAACTCCCGTATGTACTCGCGCCGGATGGTCAGGTTGTCGTCCCAGAACCAGACCACCTTCCGCTGCCACCAGAAGGCGAAGTCGTCGTAGCGCACGTCCCGCAGCACGTCCTCGACGGGCCGCATGCGGAAGCCGGGGTTGAGGGTCGGCACCGTGCAGAACGAGCAGGTGAAGGGGCACCCGCGCGTCGCCTGCACGACGCGGGTCACGAAGAAGCGCTTCGGCAGGAGGTCGTAGCGCGGCGTCGGAAGGCCGCGCATCGGCGACGGCCCGCCCTCGTAGCGGGGGCGAAGCCTGCCCGCCTCGGCGTCGGCAATCAGCCGCGGCCACGCCGACTCGGCCTCGCCCACGACGACGCTGTCACAGTGGCGCAGCACCTCGTCGGACGAGAAGGTCGCGTGGGGGCCGCCCGCGACGACCGTCTTCCCGCGCCGCCGGAACTCGGCGGCGAGGCGATAGGCTTCGGGCGCGAAGCCGCTGAAGAACGAAAGCGCGATTAAATCGGCGTCCGTCTCTAAAGGGACGGGCTCGACCTGCTGGTGGATGACGCGCACGCTGTGCCCCGGCGGGGTGATGGCCGCGAGGTGAATGCCCGTGATGGGCGGCACGAAGTCAACCTCGTGCCCCCGCTGGTAACGCTGGATGTAGACGACGACGATGTCAATCTTCACTCGAATCGCTCCCCACACGACCCTCCGCGAACGGGCCGGATGACCGCCGAGTGGTTTATACTGCAAAGTACTCGACAAAAGCAATACGACGTGCGTGACAGACTTCGTGATGGGGCGGCGTGGGTAGTCCGGCGTCAGGCGCGGGTGGCGGCGACGGCGTCGATTTCAATCAGGAAGCCGTGGTGCAACTCCTTCGTCGGGATGACGGCGCGCGCCGGCCGGTGCTCGCCCAACACCCGCGCGTAAGTTTCGTTGACCCTGCCCCACAGGCCGATGTCCGAGATGTAGACCGTCATCTTCAGCACCCGGCTCAGGTCGCTGCCGGCCGCCTTCAGTATCTCGCCCACGTTCCTGAGCGCCTGCTCGGTCTGCTCCTCGATGGAGCCGAGTCTCTTCTCGCCGGTCCGCGGGTCGATGGCGAGTTGCCCCGCGACGAAGACCAGCCCGTTGTAGACGACGGCCTGCGAGTAGTGCCCCGCCGGGGCCGGCGCGTCCTGCGTGTGTACGGGTGTGATTTCCATGGCTCAAGATACTTACCCGCCGGGTGACGGTCAAACACGCCTATGCCATATCCGGGCCGCGCCGACGGCGTAACAGAAGCCGAGGAAGATGCAGACGAGGGAACTGACGAGCATGAAGGTCAGCCTCCCCTTCAACTCGTCGGCGTACGGGTCATCCACGAGCAGGACCGCCGGAACACCCAGAGTCCCGCGAACGAAATAGACGCCCGCGATGAGCACGAGGGCGGCGCGCAGCAGGGGCAGCCGCCTGATGACGCCGGCGCCCGAGAGGCCGTAGAGCGCCCAGACGGTGAGAATCAAAGCGATGCCCGCGGTGACGGCCGTCGGGTAGGCGGAGCCGCGCGCGGCGAGGCGCGCCATCCGTTCGCCCGCCCCGAAGAACCGATACCACTCGGGGCCGCCGAAGATGATCGCCAGATGCAAGAGCGCCGCGGCCCCCGTGAGCAACGCGCCCCAGCGCAGCCACCGTTCCCCATTCCGCACGAGCCATCTCCTTATGAGTCTGCTACCGGCAATCATTGTAAACGCGCGGACTCATTACTGGGAGGGGCGCACGGGTCCGGCAGGGCGGGGAAGGCTGTAGACATTCTACGTACAAGCATGTAGACTGTCTACATGCCTAAGGATACTAGCAGGCGCGACGAAGAGCTTGACGAGGAAATACGGAGCCACCTGCGGATGGCCGTCGAGGAACGCATCGAGCGGGGCGAGACGCCCGAGGAGGCCGAGGCGGCGGCGCGGAGGGAGTTCGGTAACGTCGGCTTGGTCAAGGAGGTGACGCGCGGGGTGTGGGGCGGCGCGTGGCTCCGGCAGTTGGCGCAGGATGTTAAGTACGGGCTGCGTACGATGCGGCGCGGGCCTTGGTTCACGGCCGTGGTCGTCATCACGCTGGCGCTCGGGATAGGCGCGAACACGGCCATCTTCTCGGTCGTCAACGCCGTCCTGCTCCGGCCCCTGCCTTACCCGAATGCCGCGCGGCTGGTCAGCATCAAGCGCGTGGACGCTCGCGGGGGGAACGTAGGAGGGACCATCTCTTTCCCCACCTTTACGGACTTCAGCGCGCAGGCGCCGAGCTTGCAGTATGCCGCGGCGTACAACGCCTCGTACGCCTGGTTCGGGGGCGGCGGAGAGCCGGAGCGCATCGAGGGGGTCTACGCTTCGGCCGGGCTGTTCTCCACGTTGGGCGTCGGCCCCGCGCTGGGGCGCCCCTTCACGGAGGAGGAAGACCGGCCGGGCGCGCCGCTGGTGGCCGTCATCAGTCACGGGACGTGGCAGCGGCGTTTCGGCTCCGACGGCGGAGTAATCGGGCGGGAGATTCTGCTCGACGGCGAAAAGACGACGGTGGTCGGCGTCATGCCGCAGGGCTTCAACTTCCCCGTCGGGCAGAAGGAGATGGAGTTCTGGGTGCCGCTGGGCTCTTCGGCCTACGCCCCGATGCGGGACAACAGGAGGGCGAATAACCATAACGCCATCGCCGCCCTCAAGCCGGGGGCCGACATCCGGCAGGCGCAGTCCGAACTCGACGCCGTCAACGCTCGGCTGGCCGACCTCTTCCCGGAGGCGCACGCGGGGTCGGCAGTCCGCGTCGCCGACCTACAGAAAGAGATAGTGGGGGATGTCCGCCCGGCGCTCCTCGTGCTGCTCGCGTCGGTCGGCTTCGTCCTGCTTATCGCGTGCGCGAACGTGGCGAACCTGCTGCTGGCTCGCGCCGCCGCGCGCGGCCGGGAGATGGCTCTGCGGACGGCGCTCGGCGCGTCGCGCGGGCGCATCCTGCGGCAGATGTTGACGGAAAGCCTGCTGCTCTCGTTCGCAGGGGGGGCGGTCGGGTTGCTCGTGGCGCTCTGGGTCCTGCCGCTGCTCGTCGCCATCCATCCCGACTCCATCCCGCGCGTGGCCGAGGTCAGCCTCGACGCGCGCTTACTGGCCTTCGCCGTCGGCGTTTCTGTGTTGACCGGGGTGCTGTTCGGGCTGGCCCCGGCGTTGAAAGTCTCTCGGCTCGACCTGAACGAGTCTTTGAAGGAAGGCGGGCGGGGCACGTCCGGCGGCCCCGCGCGCAACCGCGTGCGGAGTCTGCTGGTCGTCTCGGAGGTCGCGCTCTCATTAGTGCTGCTGGTCGGGGCCGGGCTGCTCATCAGGAGTTTTGTCGCGCTGCTCGGCACCCCGCCGGGTTATGACCCTTCGAGGGTCTTGACGGCGACACTGGATGTCTCCCCGGCCTTGCAAAAGGAGCCGGGGCGTTTCTTCCAGCAGGTGAGGGAGCGCGTCGGGGAGTTGCCCGGCCTTGAGAGCGCGGGGCTGACGAGCCTCCCGCCTTTGAGCACGTTTGACACGAGCATCGAGTTCAAGATAGTCGGCCGGCCGGAGCCGCGGCCCGGCGAGACGGCCGTCGCCCGGCCCCTCGCCGTAGACCCGGACTTCCTCCGCGTGTTGAGGGTGCCGGTGCGCAAGGGCCGCGGCCTCGGCCCGCAGGACACGGGCGGGGCGGCGAAGGTCGTACTCGTCAACGAGGCGTTGGCGCGGCGCTACTTCCCCGGCGAAGACCCTTTGGGCAAGCGGCTGATGCTTTACAACACGTACGCGGCGTCGGAGCCGGCACCGTACGAGATAGTCGGCGTCGTCGGCGACATCCGGCACAGGGGGCAGAACGTCCCCGCCTCGCCCGAGTACTACGTCTCATACCTGCAAATGCCGCCGCCCCAGATGACGCTCGTCGTCCGCTCGGCGGCGCCCGACATGGAGGGCGTGGCCGCCGCGGTGCGGGCCCGCATCACGGAGGTTGACAGGGGCGCCCTCGTCTGGGAGTTCCGGCAGATGGAGGAACTGCTCTCCGACTCGGTGGCGCCGCAGCGTTTCAACGCGCTCCTGCTGGGGCTGTTCGCCGTGGTCGCGCTCGCGCTCTCGGCGACCGGCATCCTCGGGGTGATGAGCTACACAGTGGCCGAGCGCACGCACGAGATTGGCGTGCGCCTCGCGCTCGGCGCGCAGCGCGCGGACATTCTGAGGCTGGTGGTCGGGCGCGGGATGTTGCTGACGCTGGGCGGCGTGGCGCTGGGGTCGGCGGCGGCCTTGGGGTTAACGCGCCTGATGTCGGGGCTGCTCTACGGCGTGAGTGCGACCGACCCCGTCACCTTCATCGGCATCGCCGGCTTACTCTCCGTCGTGGCGCTGGCGGCCTGCTACGTGCCCGCGCGAAGGGCCACCAAAGTAGACCCCCTCATAGCGATGCGATATGAGTAAGGCCCCGGCTCAGAGATACCGATGCTTAATCAAAATCCCCAGCCGGGGCCACGGCGGGAGGCCCATCTCTCGACTCGTTGAAGCGGGGCGGCGGTGATAGTCTTATAGCATGTCACCCGCGGATTAAAGGTTGAGGGAGGGACGGCGATGGTGAACCACCGGGCGGGCGTGGCGAGAGTCGTGGTCGGCGGCGCGGGGGCGGTGTGCATCGCGTGCGTTTTCGCGGCCCTCACGGCGCGCGCGCAGCAGGGCACGCTGCCCGGCCCCCCGGCCCCCGGCAACCGCGACCCCGTGGCCGAGGCCCGCGAGAGGCAGCAGCGCGAGGCGCAGCTCCGCGGCCTTGAGATGCTGGGCGGCCCGAAGAAAGAGGACCGGCGCGGGGCCGAGGCCGCCGCCGAACAGATGAAGGATGACTTTAAGCACATCCAAATCCTGCGCAACAAGGTGGTGCGCCACCTCCGCTCGGAACAGGCGCTCGACTACAGGTTCATCGCCGCAGAGGCCGGGGAGATTAACAAGCGCGCCGGGCGGCTGAGAAGCCACCTCGTCCGCGCCGCCGCCGCCGAGGGCGAAAAAAAGGAGCCGGTCGAAATCGGCGAAGCGCAGATGAAGGACGCGCTCGCCACCATGTGCAAGCGCATCGACAGCTTCACGGAGAATCCCATCTTCAAAGAGCCTTCGGTGGTGGACGTGGAGCAGTCGGCCAAGGCCGACCGCGACCTGCGGCACATCCTCCTCCTGAGCGCCGGCATCAGGAAGACGGCCGAAAGGCTCGGCGACGAGCGCAAGAAGTGAACGGGCTTTCTCTTACTTGCTCGGGGCGGGGAGCGCGCGGAGCGAGAGCAGGGTGATGGTGGTCGGCGTGCCGTTCTCGACCTCGACTTTGAGGAGCGCCTGATAGTACCGGGGCGGGGGCTGCTGCCCGCCGAGTTGGCGGAGGCTCTGGCCGAGGACGGCGAGGTGGTTGCGCGTGGTGACGAACTCGGCCGCGGCCTCGGTCCCCTCGCTGAAGATGCCGGCGAGGGTCATCACCGCGTGCTCGCCCGAGACGTTCGGCTTGACCGTGACGAGCGCGTAGTCAACGGCGAGGTCGCCCGTCTCGGGGTTGAACTGCGGCTTGTACTCGCGCTCCTCGCCGGGCCGCGGGTCGCGGTTCTCAATCGTCGCGTTGAAGGTGTAGTTGAAATTCTCGACTGAGGGCAGGCGGCGCGTCCACTCGTTGACGTAAATGCTGCCGAGCAGGATGACGTTGCGGTACTTGAGGTCGGCGGCCGAGACGAAACGGCTCTGGCGGAGCAGGATGCCCTTGTGCGAGCCGCGGAAGAGGTCGGTCAGGCGGTAGAGCCCGATGGCCTCGCCCATCCCAGTGTACATGCCGAGCGAGGGGATGAGTTTGGGCGACTCGCCGCCCGTCCACTGGCCTTTGAACTCGGGCGCCTCGACGAGCGCGCGCGTCTGCGCCGGGCTCAGCTCCATCGCGCGCCGCGCCAGCGACTCCGGGTCGGCCTTGTTAATGAAGCGGTAGACGGTCGGGTTGCTCAGGACGAGCAGCGGCGGCTCGGGCTCGTCCACGAACGGCCCCCAGACAGCCTTGAAGTCTTCGCCGTCGAGCGAAGGGTCGGGGGCGGCCGCGACGGCCGCCTGCCGCCGCAACTCCCGGTTCGAGAAGTAGAGGGCGCCCGCCGCCGCGCCCGTCATGACGAGGGCGGCGCAGAGCGCGGGCACGAGGAACGACCTCGCCCTGCCGCGCTCGGGTAGGCCCCCGGCGGGCGCGTCCGGCGCGGCGGGGGCGGCGTACCCGTGGCCGTTCGTGGCGGGCGCGTCGGTCTGCTGGAGGGCGGCGAGCGGCGGGGGCTCCGGCGGGGAGTCCGGGCGCGGGCAGGTGAAGACCGGGTAGTAATGGCCTTTCGGCAGGTCGATGACGACCGAGTCGCCCTTGCCCTCCGTCGTATAATACTCCTGGAGCTTCGTCCGCAGCCTCCCGGCCTGCACGCGGACGACCGAATCGATGCGCGGGTCGTAGTCGCTGTTGCGGCCGAAGACCTCCGTGGCGATGGTGTATTCCTTGAGCTGCGCGCCCTGGTCGTCGAGCGTCTTCTCCACGACGAAGCGCAGGAACGCCTTCAGGCTCTCAGAATTCTGGAGCGTGCGGCTCTGGAGGACCTTCTCCAACTGCGCGAGCTTCTGTTCCCTGTCTAATTCCATACTCCCGAACGGGAATCCTAAGAGTGCCGCCGCTTGTGAGTGAGAAATATTTGTTCGGTGTTCCTACAAAGGCCGGTGGCAACGAGTTACGGCGGCCCGGATTATAAGCCGCCGCGTCGCCGCGCAACAACCCGGCGCGTGTAACGAGGTTACATCACCCCTGTAACGTGCGGACTTTCCCGCCAAATACGCGCCCGAACGCGGGCGGCAGCGTATCTAACTGACAGTAACTTTCGGCCGCCAAATAAAGGGTTTAGAGTCCGGCCAAGTCCTAATCTGTCCGCCCCGGCTTCGTTTTATTCTCAACACGATAGTCAGCGACGCCCCCGAGCTTTCGGGGACGCGGCGAGCCTTCAGACCTTCGCGACACCTGTTTGAATTTCGTTAGGAGAGCCCGAGCCATGAAAAAGATTTTCGGTCTAAGCGTCGTGCTGGTTTTGCTGGCGGCCGGCCTGGCGGGCGCCGCCCGCGCGCAGACGAGCACCGTCGGCAGCATCAGCGGCACGGTGCGCGACCCGCAGGGCGCGGCCGTGGCCGGGGCCGAGGTCACGATTGTCGAAGAGACGACGGGGCAGACGCGCACCGTCCGCACCGGCGAGGACGGGACCTACTCGGCGCCGAGCCTGCCCGTCGGGCGCTACACCGTGAGCACCGCCCCGTCGGGCTTCAAGAAGACGGTCGCGCCCGGCATCGAGCTGCACGTCGCCGACCGCCTCGTCGTCGACCTCACGCTCGAAGTCGGGGCGATAGGCGAGACGGTGACGGTCAGCGGCGCGGCGCAGCTCGTCGAGACGGAGAGCGGCAAGGTCAGCAGCCTCGTCTCCGAGAAGCAGGTGACGGAGCTGCCCCTGAACGGCCGCAACTACGCCGCGCTGGTCACGCTCGTCCCCGGACTCTCGGCCCCGAACGAGGGCAACGCCTTCGGCACGCGCGGCACGGGGCTGGACTCGCACGTGGACGTGTCGGTCAACGGCAACCAGTCGAACGCCAACATGTGGACGGTGGACGGCGTCAACAACATGGACGTGGGCTCGAACGCCACGCTCCTGGTCTTCCCCTCCATCGACTCCATCGCCGAGTTCCGCGTCGAGCGCAACAGCTTCTCGGCCGAGTACGGGCAGGCGCAGGGCGCCGTCATCAACCTCGTCACCAAGGGCGGCGGCAACCAGTTCCACGGCTCGCTCTTCGAGTTCTTCCGCAACGACAAGCTGAACGCCAACGACTGGTTCACCAACCAGTCCGGCGGCAAGCGCCCGAAACTCCGCTACAACAACTTCGGCGGCAACTTCAACGGCCCCATCGTCAAAGACCGCGCCTTCTTCTTCTGGTCCGAGGAGTGGCGGCGCGAGCGGCGCGGCACGCCCCTGCGCGCGCTCGTCCCGACGGCCGCCGAGCGCCTCGGCGACTTCAGCGGCGCGCTCACCGCCGGCCGCCCTTACGACCCGCTGACCTGCGTGCCCAACGCGCAGGGCGTCCGCTTCAGCTCCGGCACCTGTCAGCCGTTCCCCGGCAACCGCATCCCGCAGTCGCGCCTGAGCCCGGCCGGACTCGCCATGATGAACGTCTTCCCGCTCCCGAACAGCGTGGACGACCCGACGGGCAGCAAGACCGGCGCCAACTGGAGCGACTCGCCCTTGCAGCCCGTCAACACCCGTCAGGACTTGATTCGCGGCGACGTGAACATCACCGAGAAGATGAACCTGATGGTGCGCTACATCAACGAGACGTGGGTGCACGGCGAGGCGTCGGGCAACTTCTGGGGCGACACGCCGTTCCCGACGCTCTCCTCGGATTGGGAGCAGCCGAGCCACAGCTTCGCCATCAAGCTCGCCAACACCATCAGCCCGACGACCGTCAACGAGTTCCAGTTCTCGAAGGCCGGCAACGACATCTTCGTCTCGACGAGCGCCGTCAGTCAGGGGCTCAACGAGCAGGTCGCCTCCGTCTTCCCGACCGTCTTCCCGCGCGTCGCCGGCACCGGCTTCCCGACCGTCGGCTGGGGCGCGGGCGGCTACGGCAACCTCTGGCACCAGGCCCCTTGGGAGAACCACCAGGACCTCTTCATCTGGAAGGACGACCTCTCGAAAGTCTTCGGCCCGCACAGCACGAAGTTCGGCGTCCTCTTCAGCCACAACAAGAAGGACGAGCAGCCGAGCGGCGGCAGCGGCGTCTACACCATCCAGACCGACGGCGTCCGCACGGGCAGCCTCATCACCGACCTGCTGCTCCGCGACCTGCCCATCCTCCAGTACACCGAGCTGCAACGTCAGGACATGACGCTCGGCCGCTGGCGCGACTTCGAGTTCTACGGCAACGACACGTGGAAGGTGAACCCGCGCCTGACGCTCACCTTCGGCCTGCGCTACTCCTACTTCCCGCCGGCCTTCTCCGACGACGACCGCATCACCAACTGGATTCCCGAACGCTTCGACGGCGTCAACCTGAACTCCGGCTACGTCCGCGCCGACCAGGCCGAGGCCGCCGGGCTGCCGCGCGCGCTCGTCAACGCCTACAAGCACGGCTTCCAGCCGCGCGTCGGGCTGGCGTG
This sequence comes from Pyrinomonadaceae bacterium, assembly GCA_035941045.1. GTDB lineage: Bacteria > Acidobacteriota > Blastocatellia > Pyrinomonadales > Pyrinomonadaceae > QHXN01. Next base: position 42,131 of record DASZEK010000042.1, read on the forward strand.
GGGCGTCACCGAGGACGGCAAGACGGCGCTGCGCCTCGGCTTCGGCCGCTACATGAGCCGCTCGAACGTCATCGCCTCGCTGCTCCGGCTCTCGCTCAACCCGCCCTGGACGACGCAGGTTGACACGGGCTGGAACCCGAACGCCGTCTCCCTCGCCGACTGCCCGACCTGCCGCACGCTCGACAACGCCAACGCCACCGTGCTCGCCGCGCGCGCGCAGGACGTGGGCGCCGTCAACTCGGTCGACCCCAACTTCCGGCCGCCCGAGAGCTGGCAGTGGAACCTGACCGTCTCGCGCGAGGTGATGAAGAACACCGTCGCCGAAGTCTCCTACGTCGGCAACCACGGCCTCCACATCTGGCGACTCATGAACGGCAGCTACAACGCCGTCCGCCCGCAGTTCCGCGCGAACGTGGCCGGCGGCGGCGACCTGGGCGCGCACCCCGAGTGGCGGCGCTTCGGCTTCGGCAACAGCGTCACCCGCGACGAGTCCACGGGCGACTCGAACTACCACGCCATGCAGGTCTGGATTGACCGCCGGTTCACCGACGGGCTCGCCCTCCAGACGGCCTACACGTGGTCGCACACCATCAGCAACGTCCCGACCCAGTCCTTCATCAGCGCCACGACCGACGTTTTCAACTACGACCTCGACCGCGGCGACGCCGACCTCGACCGCCGCCACGCGCTCGTCTTCAACGCCGTCTACGCCCTGCCGTCCTTCAAAGACTGGGGCGGGCTGGCGAACGCCGTCCTCGGCGACTGGCAGTTCAACACCATCGCCTCCTTCTACAGCGGCACGCCCTTGAACATCATCACGAACGTGGACCGGGCCGGCCTCGGCAACTCGACCACGCAGCGGCCGAACCTCGTCGCGGGCCAGCCCGTCTACATCGACAACTCCTCGGACCGCTCGCGGCTCATCAACCGCCTCGCCTTCGCCCTGCCCGCGCCGGGCACGTTCGGCAACCTCCCGCGCGGTTACGTCCGCGCTCCGGGCATCAAGAACATAGACTTCTCGCTCGCCAAGAACTGGAAGATGTACGAACGCTACAGCCTCCAGTTCCGCGCCGAGATGTTCAACGTCTTCAACTTCGTCAACTTCCGCGGCCACAACGCCAGCGTCGCCGCCTTCGGCATCGAGAACCGACTCGACAGCTCGGGCTTCGGCCTCGCAGGCTCGACGCGCGGCCCGCGCGAAATTCAGTTCGGCCTGAAATTCAACTTCTGATATAGTTCGGTCAGGCCACGACGCGGACGGAGGGCGAGGGTTAATCACCTTCGCCCTCCGTCCCGGTTTCTGCCGAGTCCACCCGAGTCTGTCAAACCAGCAATGCATTTCCCCTCGGCCATGCCCGCGCTGCTGCTGCTCCTCTTCACCCCCTTCCAGTCGCCGGGCGATTCGTTCCGCAAGCATTACGAGGCGGCCGAGGCGCACCACCGCGCGGGCAATCTGCCTGCCGCCGAGGCCGAGTTCGAGGCCATCCTCGCCTCCGCCTACCCCGCGCTCGGCAGGGCCTACGTCGCGCAGGGCGATTACGCGCGCGCCGTCGCGGCGCTGGAAGCGGCCTCCGCCCGCCGCCCCGATTCGGTCGAAGTGCTCGTCGAACTCTCCATCGCCCACTTCCACGCCGGGCAGTACCGGAAGGCCGCCGACCCTCTCGCCCGCGCCCTCGCGCGCGACCCGCAGAGCGCGCCCGCCCACCACATGCTCGGCAAGACCCTCTTCATGCTCGGCGACTTCGACGGGGCCGCGCGAGAGTTGGAATCCGCGCTCGCGCTCGCGCCCCAAGATTACGACGCCGCCTACACGCTCTCGCTGGCCTACCTCAAGCAGCGCCGCGCGGCGGACGCGCGGCGAGTCTACGACCGGATGATCGAGGGCCTCGGCGACGGCGCGCGCCTGCGCGTGCTCATCGGCCGCGCCTACCGCGAGACGGGCTTTCACGCCGAAGCCGTCGAGGAGTTCAAAAGGGCCGTCGCGCTCGACCCACGCCTGCCGCGCGTCCACTACCACCTCGCGCTCGCGTACCTGCTCAAGGACGGCGCCGCCAAACTCGGCGACGCGGTGAAGGAGTTGCAGGCGGAGTTGTCGGCGCACCCCGAAGAGTTTCTGGCGAACTACCACCTCGGCGTCATCCACAGCAGCGAAGGCCGCTGGGCCGAAGCCGCGACGTACCTGGAGAGGGCGTCGCGCGCGCAGCCCGCCAACGCCGACCCGCACTTCTTTCTCGGTCAGGCTTACCAGAATCTCGGCCGCTACGAGCAGGCGATTGAATCTCTCCGCAAGGCCATCGCCTTCAACCCCGGCTTCGAGCACAACGACTATCAGGTGACGAACGCGCACTACCGCCTCGGCCAATCGCTCCTGAAGGCCGGCCGCAAGGAGGAGGGCGAGCGCGAGTTGCAGCGCGCGGCCGAACTCAAGTCCAAAGCCTTCAAGACCGACGAGACGAAACTCAACGCCTTCCTCGGCACCGCCGGCAAGGACGCGCAGAGCGGCCTGCCCGAACTCGTCTCGTCCCAACACGTCACCACGGACGCGCAGCCCGCCATCGATAAAAGTGAAGTCTTGACGCCGCGGGCGGCCTACTACGAGAAGGTCGTCGCCGCGGCCCACAACAACATCGGCCTGCTCCGCGCCGAGCAGCGCGACTTCCGCGCGGCGGCCGAACACTTCTCACGGGCCGCCCGCTGGAACCCGCGTCACGATGGGCTCGACTACAACCTCGGCCTCTCTTTGTTCAAGTCCGAGTCTTACAAGGACGCGGTCGCGCCGCTCGAACGCGAAGTGAAGGCGCGGCCCGCCAACCTCGCCGCCAAACAGTTGCTCGGCCTCAGCTACTTCATGGCCGAAGACTACGCCAAAGCCGCGACGCTTCTCGCCGAAGTCATCGCCTCCAAGCCCGGCGAGGCCGCGCTCTACTACCCGCTCGCCCTCTCGCTCGGCAAGGCGGGCCGGAAGGAGGAGGCCGAGCGAGTCACCCGGCAGATGGTGGCGCTCGGCGACAACAGCCCGCAGGTCCACATCCTGCTCGGCCGCGCCCACTACGAGCAGAACGACGCGGCGCGCGCGCTCGAAGAACTCCGCGCCGCGCTCTCGCTCGACCCGCGCGTGCGCCTCGCGCACTTCTACTCCGGCCTCATCCACCTCAAGGCCGGCCGTCTCGACGAGGCCGCGCGCGAGTTCGAGGCCGAGCTGCAACTTAACCCCTCGGACGTGGAGGCAAAGTACCACCTCGGCTTCGCGCTGCTCGCGCGGCAGGAGACCGAGCGGGGCCTCGCGCTGATGCGCGAAGTCCTGCGCGCGCGGCCCGGCTTCGCCAACGCGCACTTCGAGCTCGGCAACGCCCTGCTCAAGCGCGGCGACGCGCGCGGCGCCGTCGAGAGCCTTGAGGCGGCGGCCAAGCTGGCGCCCGACGAGGCCCACGTCCACTACCAGCTCGGCCGCGCCTACATCGCCGCGGGCCGTCAGGCCGACGGCGAGCGGCAACTCGAAATCGCCCGGCAGTTGAAGGAGAAGGCGCTGCGCGAGGCGAAGCCATGAGGCCGGCCCTGATGGCGGCGCTCCTCGTCATGCCGCTCATCCTGCATCAACCAGCCATCGCTCAGTCCGCCGGCCTTCGCTTCACCGACGTGACCGCGCAGGCCGGCGTCTCGTTCCGCCACGTCTCCACGCCGGAGAAGCGTTACATCGTCGAATCCATGAGCGGCGGCGTCGCCGTCTTCGACTACGACAACGACGGACGGCTCGACATCTACCTCGTCAACTCGCTCACCGTCGAACTCGTGAAGTCGAAGGGGAAGACCCGGAGCGTGCTCTACCGCAACCTCGGCGACTGGAAGTTCGAGGACGTGACCGACAAGGCGGGCGTCGGCGACATCGGCTGGGGCATGGGCGTGGCCGTCGGCGATTACAACAACGACGGCTTCGAAGACCTCTACGTCACCTGCGTCGGCCCGAACCATCTACTCAAGAACAACGGCGACGGGACTTTCACGGACGTGACGACGAGGGCCGGAGTTTCAGACCCGCGCTGGTCGGCCGGCGCCTCCTTCGTCGATTACGACAACGACGGGTGGCTCGACCTCTTCGTCGCCAACTACGTCTCCTTCGACTTCGACAACCTGCCCGAGTTCGGCCGTGACAAGACCTGCCAGTTCAAAGGCGTCGCCGTCCAGTGCGGCCCGCGCGGGCTGCCCGGCGACGGCGACTCGCTTTACCGCAACAACGGCGACGGCACGTTTACGGACGTGTCGAAGCGGGCCGGCGTCTCCGACCCTAACGGCTACTACGGCATGGGCGTCATCAGCAGCGACTTCGACGAGGACGGCCTCACAGACATCTTCGTCGCCAACGACTCGACGCCCAACTTCCTTTATAAGAACAACGGCGACGGCACCTTCAAGGACATCGGCTTTCTTTCGGGGACGGCCTTGAGCGAGAACGGCGCGGCGCAGGGCTCGATGGGCGTGACCGTCGCCGACTACGACCACGACGGCCGCCTCGACCTCTTCGTCACCAACTTCGACGACGACTACAACACGCTCTACCGCAACGAGGGCCGCGCGACCTTCTCCGACGCCTCCTACGCGGCGAAGGTCGCGGCGGTCAGCCTGCCTTACGTCGGGTGGGGCACGAAGTTCTTCGACTACGACTCGGACGGGTGGGTTGACCTGTTCGTCGCCAACGGCCACGTCTACCCGCAGATAAAGACCTTCCTCCAGCGCAACTTCGTCCACCGCAACAACCGCGACGGCACCTTCGCCGAGACGGCCGAACAACTCGGCCCGCCCTTCGCCGAGCGGCGCGCGGCGCGCGGCGTCGCCTTCGGCGACTTGGACAACGACGGCGACGTGGACCTCGTCGTCAACAACCTCGGCGGCACGGCCCAGTTGCTTCGCAACGACGGCGGCAACTCGAACAACTCCGTCCTCGTCAAGACCGTCGGCGTCAAGAGCAACCGCGGCGGCGTCGGCGCGCGCGTGAAGGTCGTCTCGGGCGACCTCGTGCAGAAGGACGAGGTGCGCAGCGGCGACAGCTACATCTCGCAGAGCGACATGCGGCTGCACTTCGGGTTGGAGAAGCGGACGAAGGTTGACCTGATTGAAGTCCGCTGGCCGGGCGGCGCGGTCGATAAGATTACGACTGCGAAGGTGAACAGCCTTATCACCGTCAAAGAAGGTCAGGGGATGGTCGCGCAGAAAGATTTAAGGGCCGCGCAAAAGCGTTAGGCGGACAGTCTTAAGAGGAAGGCCGTGCAAAGCTCCACGCTCAAATCTGCCGCCCGCGCGTCGTCGAGTGCCGTCGCGCTCCTCTGCGCCGTGCTCGCGGTGACGGCGCAAACGACTGACCGCGTGGGGAAGCTTGAGCGCGCCGCGTCGCTCATCGGCGGCGGGCGGCTCGAAGAGGCCGAGCGGCAGTTGAACGCGGTCTTGAAGTCCGCGCCGGAAGACGCGGCGGCGCTCAACCTGCTCGGCGCCATCCGGGCGCAGCAGGGGAGGCTCGACGAGGCCGAGTCACTATTCAAGCGGGCCGCCCGCGGCGACGAGGGCCTGACGGGCGCGCGCATGAACCTCGCCCACCTCTACCTGCTCAAGCGCGAGCCGGAGAAGGCGGCCGCCGAGTTGAGAGAGGTGCTGCGGCGCGAGCCCGCGAACGCGGAGGCCGGGCACAGGCTCGCTTGGCTGCTGCTCAAGCTGGGCCGCGCGGACGAGTGCATCGCGCTGGCCGAAAGCCTTACGCGGTCTGCCCCGTCGGCCGCGCTCTTCGCCGTGCTCGCGGAGGCGCACCTGAAAAAAGACGACGCGCGCGCGGCCGTCGCCGCGTTTCAGAAGGCCGTCGAACTCAGGCCCGACGAGCCGACTTATCACTTCGCGCTCGGCTCGGCGTCGCTCAGGCTCAAACCGCGGCTCGACCTCGACGCGGCCGAGCAGTCCTTCCGCCGGTTCCTCAAACTCCGCCCCGACGACGTGCAGGGGCAGCTACACCTCGGCTACGTGCTGCTCAAACAGAAGCGCCACGCGGAGGCCCGCGACTGGCTTGAGAAGATCGCACGCGCCGACAAGGCCACGCCGGAAGCCTTCTATTACCTCGGCCTCATCGCGCAGGGCGAGAACAAGGATACGGTCGCGGTGGAGCTTTTCGGGAAGTCGATTCAACTGGCCCCGTCCTACTCGCACGCGCACGTCGCGCTCGGCGCCGCCTACCTGAAGCTGAAGGATTACGAGCGGGCGCGGGCGGCGCTCGAAGCCGGCGTCCGCCTCAGCCCCGAAGACCCGAAGGCCCATTACAACCTCGCCCTCCTCTACGCGCGCCTTAAAGAGCCGGAGCGCGCGCGCGAAGAGATGCGCATCGTCGAGAGGCTCAAGGGCGAGGGCCACACGCAGGCCGGCGACGACGACGCAGCCGCGCCCCCGCCAAACCCCTAAAACTATTCTACCGGCCGGGCGGCTTCGGAGCGGGCTCGGAAAGCTGCTTGACTTGTGCCTTCCACTCGGCCGGCATCAGGCGGCTGAGGCGCGGCTGTTCGTAGGCGGCGACGACGAGCTGCCTGACCGCGGGGATGACCGCGAACTCAAGCGCGGCTTTGGGCTTGGCGGCGGCGTCGAGTGCGGCGAGTCGCGCGTCGCGCCACTCGGCCGGGGGCGCGACGCCGCGCGAGAGGTAGGACAGAGCCTCAAGGCCCGCGGTCCCGAGTTCGGCCAAGTCTTTCGCGAGCGGGCGCGCCTCGTGCAGCCCCGGCGAGCGGTCGAGCAGGGCTTCAAGCTCGGGGCCGGCGTTGCGCCACCCGGTGAGCGTCGTTCGGAGCTGCATCGCGTGGGCCTCGAAGCGCGGGGCGTCGGAGAGCAGCGCGTCAACCTGCGAGGCGAAGCGGCGCGCGGCGTCGCTGTCGGGGCGCGCGGCGTCAATCAGTCCCGTCAGCGGCGAGAGCATCGTCTGCGGTCGCTGCTGGTAGCGGCGGTACTCCTTGACGGGCTCGACGACGGAGACGAGCGTCTGGAGCGGCGCCGTGTCGCGCCCACCGGCCAGCCGCCTGAGCATCATCGCCTGATTCTTCTCGTGCGTGAGGCCCAGCTCTTCGAGCCGCACGCTCACCACCGAGAGGCGTCGGTACATGTCTTCCACGTCGCGCACGTCGCGCGGCGACCAGAGGCGTTCGGCTATCGCGGCCGTGCGCGGCCAGATGCGCGAGTCAATCGTCTCGGGCGTCACCCACTCGCTCCACATCGTCGCCTCGCCGCCGAGGACGCGCGCCGCCTCCTCTGGCTTGAGCGTCGAGCCTTCGGGGATGGGGTCGTTGGCGTAGTGCTGGTGCGTGGGGAAGATGAGGTCGATGTAGTAGCCGTTCGAGAGGACGCCCTTGTAGCCCTTGCGCGCCGCCTCGGCGAGCGCCTGCGGGCCGCGCCACGAGTGGATGACGACTTCGTCGGGTAGGTCGGGCTGGAAAATCTCGTCCCAGCCCATCATGGTCTTGCCGTGCTTCTTGAGGATGGCGAGCACGCGCCGGTTGAAGTAGCCTTGCAGCGCGTGGTTGTCCTTGATGCCTTTCTCCTTCATGAAGGCTTGAATCTTCGGGTTGCGGTCCCACTGTTTGCCCTCGTTCTCGTCGCCGCCGATGTGGAGGTAGGCGTCGGGGAAGAGCGCGGCCATCTCGCCCAAGAAGGTGTCGAGGAACTTGTAGACCTCTTCGCGCGTGGGGTCCAGGGCCGGCTCGAAGATGCCCGCCCCGCGCTCGATGGTGTAGGGGCCGGGCGCGCTGCCGAGTTCGGGGTGGCCGACGAGCCACGCGGTCGCGTGGCCCGGCATGTCGAACTCGGGAACGACGCGGATGCCGCGGTCGCGGGCGTAGGCGATGATTTCGCGCGCCTCGTCCTGCGTGTAGAAGTGGCCGTCGGAGCCGAGCGTGTGGAGGCGCGGGAACTTCTTGCTCTCGATGCGGAAGCCCTGGTCTTCGGTCAAGTGCCAGTGCAGGACGTTCATCTTGACGGCGGCCATCGCGTCGAGGTTGCGCTTTAAGACCTCCATCGGCTGATAGTGCCGGGCCACGTCTATCAGCAGCCCGCGCCACGGGAAGCGGGGCCGGTCCTGAATGGAGACGGCCGGGACGAAGAAGCCTTCGCGGTCGCCGTCGAGCAGTTGCAGGAAGGTCTCAAGGCCGCGCAACGCGCCGACGACGGTTGGCGCTTTCAGCGTGGCCTGTCTGCCCGTGACTTCGAGCGTGTAAGACTCGTCCTCCTCGACCGCGGGCACGCCGTGGCCCGGCCCGGCCGCCTCTATCACGAGCGACGCCGCGCCCGCGTCCGCCGCGAGGCCGCGCGGCAGCTCCATGACGGTGCGGCCTTCGAGGCGCCGCAGGAACCTCTCGACCGCGGCCCCGAGGCGCGCGTCCGAGTGCCCGCGCGCGGCGACGCTGAAGGATTTACCGACGCCGAGCCGGCCGTCGTTAAACCGCACGGAGGCGGGCACCGGCATCAGGTTGTGCCGCGGCGGCGCGCCCGCGCCCGCGCTCTGGGCGAAGACGTTGAAGGCACATATCAGGGGCAGGATGGAGGGTAGGCAGCTTCTCGCTCTCATGTGTTCCTCGGCCGTAGGGGGCGGGTGGTGTGAATCGTCTGCAAGTTTCTCCGGAGGGTCGGGAGTTTCGCCCACGCGCGCGCGCGCACGGCGTAAGTTACGGTGTCATACTTGAGGTTACCAAATTAACGCCGGTAAAAGTTAGCGCCAGTGAATTCCCTCAAGATTGGAATCAGCGGCGTGCGCGGGGTGGTGGGCGAGACCTTCACGCCGGAGCTGGCGGTCGCGTTCGCGCAGGCGCTCGGCACCTACCTCGACGCGGGGCGCATCCTCGTCTGCCGCGACACGCGCGCGTCGGGGCCGATGGTGCGGGCGGCCGTCGTCTCGGGCCTACTCGCGGCCGGGTGCGAGGTCATCGACTTGGGCGTGTGCCCGACGCCCTCTTTGCAGCTCGCCGTCCCGTGGCTCGGGGCCGAGGGCGGCATCTCCATCACGGCGGGCCACAACCCGGAGCCTTGGAACGCGCTCAAGTTCGTCCGCGCCGACGGGCTCTACCTGAACGCGACGCAGGCCGACGAGCTGCTCGACATCTTCCATCAGGGCGAGTTCTCCAAGGCCACCTGGGAGCACATTCAAAGCGGCGTCGCGCGCGAGGACGCCGTCCCGCGCCACCTCGACGTACTCTCCCGCGCCTTCGACGTAGACGCCGTCCGCGCCCGCCGGTTGAGGGTCGCCGTTGACTGCTGCAACAGCTCGTGCTCGCTGCTTAGCCCTCGATGGCTCGGCGCGCTCGGCTGCGACGTGCTGGCCGTCAACGACGACCCCGAAGCGCCGTTCCCGCACGCGCCCGAGCCCAACCGGCGGACGATGACGCAACTGCGCGCCGTCGTCCTCGCCGGCCGCGCCCACGTCGGCTTCGCGCACGACGCCGACGGCGAGTGGCTGGGCCTCGTGACCGAAACGGGCGAGATTCTGTCGGAGGAGGCGACGCTCGCCGTCGCCTGCGAGATTCGACTGCGGCGCGAGGTCGGCCCCGTGGTGACGAACGTCTCGACGAGCGCGGCAATCGAGCGCGTGGCCGCGCGTCACGGCGCGTCGGTCATTCGCACGCCGGTCGGGCAGGCTTACGTCTCAGAGGCGATGATTGAGGCGGGGGCCGTCGTCGGCGGCGAGGGCAACGGCGGCGTCATGTACCCGCGCGTCAACTTCGCGCGCGACAGCCTCGTCGGCATGGCGCTCGTCCTCCACCTGCTCGCGGAGACGGGCCGCACCGTCTCGGAACTGCTGGCCGAGCTGCCGCGCTCCTTCATGGTGAAGGAGAAGCTGGCCTGCCGCTCGGACAGAATCCGCGCCGCGCTCGCCGCCGTGCGCGACGCCTACGCAGGGCTTCCGATGGACCTGCGCGACGGCGTCAAGGTGACGACGCCCGACGGCTGGCTCCTCGTGCGCGGCTCCAACACCGAGCCCATCATCCGCGTCGTCGCCGAGGCGGAGACGGAGGCGCGCGCCCGCACTCTGGTCGAACGAGTGACGGCGCTGGTGCGTGCCCGCCTTGAGTCGGACGGCGGGTGAGGACTTCGGGCGACTACCTCACTCAACTCCCCAAAGCATCCCTTCATCTTCATCACCTGTCGCGGCAAGAAAGAAGTGTTGATGTCTGATAGTTCGCCGTCGAGTCCGACGCGAATACTAACAGAAAACACTAAATCCGCCGGGGAGGGCGGCTCCGACCCGGTCGCCGACCGCTACGGGTGACTGTAGTGGGAGTCAGCGCATAAACACGATGCCGTCAGGTGCACACCTCCATCGCTCGCGGCAGGAAGAGGCCGACCCGGCGGAGCGCGTTCACGTCCTTGTGCAGTTCAAGACCGACGTGTCGGCGCTCCGCGAGATGGGTTGCGAGGTCACTTCGCGGGCGGGAGACGTGGCGGCCGTGTTCGTGCGTGCCGGGGAACTGGGGAAGTTGCATGAGCACCCCGGAATCGTTTTCGTCGAAACCGACCGCGCCTTAAAAGACGAGACGGATGTCAGCACCGTAGCTATCAACCTTGCCGACCCCGCGACCGGCTCGCGCGTCATCGAAGGCGACGGCCGCGGCGCCCTCATCGGTGTTATCGACTCGGGCTTTGACCTGACCCACCCGGCTTTCCTTGACCCGCGGGGCAAGACGCGAATCGTCGCCGCGTGGGACCAGATGAATCTCGCCGCCTCGCCGGACACGCCCCCGCCCGCTTTCGGCTACGGCGTCGAGTACACGGGAACTGACATTGACGAGCACGTTTCGGCCCGGAAGGTTTTGGTCGTGAAGAACCGAGAGGGCGCCGGGGCGCACGGCACTCACGTGGCGGGAATCGCCGCGGGTAACGGCGAGCCGCGCTGCCGTTACAAGGGCGTCGCGCCGGAGGCCGGACTCGTCCTCGTCACTTACCGCAACGACGTGCCCGTCGGCGGCTCCGCCTACGCCCTCGACGCCATGGAGTACGTGCGGAGACGGGCCGCGGCCGTCAGCCGTCCGGTCGTCATCAATCTCAGCCAGGGCGACAACCTCGGCGCGCACGACGGCAAGAGCCTGTTGGAGCGCGCCATTGACCACATCGTTGACGAAGGGCGCGTGCTGGTCGTCGTCTCGGCCGGCAACGAGCGCGGCGGCCCGGCCTGCCATCACGCTCGCGGGAGGGTCGAGCAGGGCCGAGAACTCTCGCTGTCGTTCGCGCTGTCACTCGACGGCGGCCGTCGCGTCGGCGGCGACGTGATAGACCTCTGGTATCACGGCGGCGACCGCTTCGCCGTGGCGCTCCAGACGCCCGGCGGCGAGAGGAGCGCGTTCGTCGAGCCGGGCGGGACGGGCGTCGTCGTCGGGTTCCAAGGGGGAAGCCGCGCCCGCGTGTATTCGCAGACCGGCCACCCGTCGAACGGCGACAACCGCGTCAGCATTACCTTTGAGGCGGGCGAAGGGTGGGAGGCGGGGGTGTGGCAGTTGATTTTGCGCGGCGACAGGGTCGGGCGCGGCGACTTCGACGCGTGGGCCGACCGCCCCGACGCCGTCACCGTCATCGACTTCCGCAGCCACCGCTCGGACGCCTCGACGATTACGCTCCCCGGCAACTCGCGCCGCGCCATCACCGTGGGCGGTTTCATCTCGCGGCGGCACGAGGGCGCATCGGAGGTGGAGGGGGACTTCGCGCCGGGGTCGAGTGCGGGGCCGACGCGCGACGGCCGCATTAAACCCGACTTGGCCGCGCCCAGCACCCTCGTCATGGCGCCCGGCATGCGCGCCGACGCCGGCGAAACCCCCCGTCACGACTTCAGGAGCGGGACGAGCATGGCGGCGCCGCACGTGACCGGAGTCGTCGCGCTCCTGTGGGCTTTATGGCCCGGACTGGCGGCGGCGCAGGTACGCGACGCGCTTCTATCCGGGGCGCGCAACGACGCCTTCACCGGGCCGACGCCGAACACGAACTGGGGACACGGTAAGCTTGACGCCGGGGCGGCGTACAGGATTTTATCCATCTTGGCTGAGAAGGGAGAACGAGCGATGACAAAGACTCAAGTCGTCGAGTTCGAGACGAACCCCCGTGCAGACCGCTACGACGAACTCGCGGGGGTTAAGATCAGGTTCGGGGCGGACGGCGATGCCGCCTTACTCATCACCACCGCCCCGACCGGCGACCCGGCGGCGAACATTCACACCGAGACTCTGACCCTCACGGAATTGGGTGTCTCGTCGCTGCTTAACGAGAAGGCTGGGGGGGACGAATGCTGGGTCAACGGCGTTTGGGTAACGCCTTGTCCCATCGGGACGGGCATGGAGCACAGCGGGGTGGAGGGGGGCGAAGGGATCGAGGATGACGATGAGGGTGAGGGTGACGAGGGTGACCCGGAGGCCGAAGAGGAAACCGAAGAGGAAACCGACGGCGCCGGCACCTGACACCGGCGACCCGCGTTTCGCCCGTGGAAGGAGGCGCGGCCGAAGCGTTCAGGCCGCGCCTCCGAACTGCCGACGCGGGCTCACTCGAAGAGCCTGACGAGCACGGGCACGTACGCCTTCGAGCTGCGCACGCACGCGAGTCGTTTACCGTCGGGCGACCACGCGAAAGAGGGCATGACGGCGTCCTTGAAGTAGGTCAGTTGCCGCGGCGGGCCGCCCGCGAGCGGTTGCAGCCAGACGTTCGAGGCGCCGTCGGCGCGGCTGACGTAGGCCAGCCCCGAGCCGTCGGGCGTCCAGCGCAGCCTGTTGTCGGGCGTCAGCCGCAGGCCGTTGAAGGGGGTGGTGGCCGCGGGCAGCTCGAACCGCTTGACGACGGCGGAGGCGGCGAGGTCGTACACTTCGACGTGCCAGGTCTGGCTGGCGGGTTGGTCGTTGGTGAAGAAGGCGAGCAGCCGCCCGTCGGGGGAGAGGGCGGGGCAGAGCGCGCTCTTGTCGAACAGCACGGTCGGGGGGCCGCCTTCGATGGAGACCTTCCTGATGCCGTTGCCCGTGCGGTAAATCACCCACCTGCCGTCCGGCGTGACCGACGGCACGTCCTCGTACTTGCCGTCCGTCAGCCGCACGGGCTGCGTCCCGTCGGCGTTCACGCGCCAGAGGTTCATGGTGCCGGCGCGCGTCGAGACGAAGACGACGAAGCGGCCGTCGGGCGAGCGGGCGGGCTTGAAGTTGTCGGCCTCGAAAGTCAGTTGCCTCTCCGCCGCGCCCTCCTCACGCGCCCAGAGGTTCGTGTGAATGCCGTCGTTAACGGTGTACAGGAACCCGCCGTCGCCGTCCCACAGGATTTCCGAGACGCCTTTCTTCTCGGCCACGCCCGCCACGTCGAACTGGCCCGCGCCCGCCGCCGAGAGTTGCCAGACGCTTGATTGCTCCTCGGCGTTCAGCATGATGAACAGGCTTGAGTCGCGCGCCCCGCTGACGAGCATGTAGTTGTTCGGGTCGTTCGTGACCTTGCGCACCTCGCCGCCGGGGTAGGCGAGCAGTTGAAGCTGCCACGGCGCGCCCGGCGCCGCGGCGGCCGACACCACGAGCGCGCTCCCGTCCGCCAGCCACGCCGCGCTCGAGATGTCGTGCCACGGCTTGAGGTTGAGGCGGCGGCCGGCCCCCGTGTCGGCGTCTATCAGCTCAAGGTTCATCTCCCGGTCGGGCGCGAGGCTGAGCGTCGGGCACGCCAGCACCTTCCCGTCGGGCGACCAGACGGGGCCGGCCCGCTTCAGGTCGGCCATGAAGGTGGCCGAGTCGGCGCGCGTCCGCCTCGCCAGCAGGCGCTCGGCGGCGCCGTCGGCCTGGGCGACGACGAGGTCGGGCGTGTCGAGCGCGCGGTTCGTGCGCACGAAGGCGAGCCGCGCGCCGTCGGGCGAGAAGGTGACGGCGGTGCCCACGTCGTCGAGAATCTTGCGCTGGGCGCCGCCCAGCTTGGAGACGCGGTAGAGGGTGCCCGTCTCGGCGTGGTTCTCAAGGTAGTAGAGGTACGTCCCGTCGGGCGAGAAGGAGAGGCCGCTGTAACCGGCCGCCGAGGGCTGCGTTATGCGCAGGTCGCTGGCCGTCGCCAGCTCCGTGATGCTGATGGCGTATTTGCCGTCCTCGGCCGCGACGCGGGCGACGTACTTGCCGTCGGGCGAGAGCGCGATGTCGCTGATGTCCCCCGACAGGTTCAGGCGCTCGAACTTTAATTGGAGCGGCCTGTCGTGTAGGGACTGCCGGCGCTGCTGGGCGAGCCCGAAGTAGATTCCGACGGCCGCCAGCGAGGCGAAGAGGAGTAGGTAAACGGGACGCCACCGGCGTTGGAGGGTCGAGGCGAGCGTGCTGTTGAGCGCGCTCGCTCTAAACTCCGCCATCCGCCCCAGCACGCCGTAAGGGCGGCTCGGCCCGGCGCTCGGCGCGGCCGGAGGGGCGGCCCCGTCGCCGAGCTTCTCAGACGACTGGGCGGAGGGCGAGACGCCCGCTTCAATCAGGCGGGCGACGCGGCGCAGTTCGTCCGCCATCTCTCGGGCGGACTGGAACCTTTCCGCCGCGCTCTTCCGCAGCGCCTTCGCCACGACTTCATGAAGTTCCGCGGGCAGCCCCTTCGTCACGCGTTCAATCGGCTCGGGCTCCCGCTCAAGTATCGCGACGATGACCTCGCGCGTCCCGCGCCCGCTGAAGGGCCGCCGGCCTGCCAGCATCTCGTAGAGCACGACGCCGAGGCTCCACAGGTCGGTGCGACTGTCCGCACGCTCGCGGCGCACCTGTTCGGGCGACATGTAATCCGACGTGCCCATCATCAGCTCGGGCTCGGTGTGCAGCGAGGGGAGCGGCGCCGCCTCCGGGGCGTCGGCGCGGAGCTTGTCTTCTAAGAGCTTGGCGAGGCCGAAGTCGAGCACCTTGACGTAGCCGTCGTCGCGCAGCACGACGTTCTCGGGCTTGATGTCGCGGTGGAGGACGCCGGCCTCGTGCGCGTCGGCGAGCGCGTCAGCGATTTGGGCGGCGATGTCGAGCGCGTCCGAGGCCCCGAGCGGCCCCCGCCGCAGCGCCTCGCGCAGCGTCCGCCCGCGGACGTACTCCATCGCGATGTAGCGCCGCCCGTCGGCCTCGCCTATCTCGTAGATGTGCGCGACGTTAGGGTGCGAGATGGCGGAGGCGGCGCGGGCCTCCTGCTCGAAGCGGCGGCGGCGCGCGCCCTCGTCGGCGACCCCGGCCGGCAGCAGCTTGAGCGCGACGCGGCGGTTCAGGCGCGGGTCGTGGGCGAGGTAGACCTCTCCCATGCCGCCGCGGCCGAGCAGGCTGAGGAGCAGG
This sequence comes from Pyrinomonadaceae bacterium, assembly GCA_035941045.1. Lineage (GTDB taxonomy): Bacteria > Acidobacteriota > Blastocatellia > Pyrinomonadales > Pyrinomonadaceae > QHXN01. Next base: position 57,409 of record DASZEK010000042.1, read on the forward strand.
TAGGGGCCGACGGACTTCCCCGTCAAAGGCTCTTGCTCGGCGTTCATCAGCATCAGCCCCACGCTCATCACGGGCTCTTCCATGAAGCTGTCGGCGCGCTCGGCCGACGAGAGGAGCGAGAGCACTTCGCGCCGCAGCGCCTCGTCACCGGCGCAGGCGACGGCGACGAAGTCCTCGCGCTCCTCGGCCTCGACTTCGAGGGCCGAGTGGTAAAGCGCCTCTACCTGTTGCCAATGTTCGGAGTCGTCCATGAGCGAAGAGTGAAGGGTCGCCCCGTGAATGAAGCAACGACGTGCGGGGGCCGACGCAAAGTAACCCCCCATTAATAACGCGACGGCCGCGCCCCAAAACTATCAGGCGGGCTCAATCGCCGCGCACCTGTTTGCGGAGCCACGACTTCGCCAGCCCCCAATGCCTGATGACCGTCACCTCGGAGATTTTCAGCACCTCGGCCGTCTCCTTGACGCTCAACCCGCCGAAATGGCGCAGCTCGACGACTCGGGCCTTCAGCGGGTCGAGCTCCGCCAGCCGCTTAAGCGCCTCGTCGAGCGCCACCAGCTCGGCAGACTTCTCCCGCGTCAGGATGGCCGCCTCTTCGAGCGGCAGCTCGGCCGCCCCCCCGCCCCTCTTGCCGCGCAGGTTGCGGCGCGCGTAGTCGATGAGGATGCGGCGCATGATCTGCGCCGAGATGGAGAAGAAGTGGGCGCGGTTGTGCCAGTGGGCGTGGGTCTGGTCTACGAGCTTGAGGTAGACCTCGTTGACGAGCGCGGTGGTCTGGAGCGTGTGGGCGGGGCCTTCGCGCCGCATGTGGCGCCGGGCGAGGCGCCGCAACTCGCCCTCGACGAGCGGGATCAGGCGCTCAAGGGCCGAAGGGTCACCATCGTTCCAGGCGATGAGGAGCTCAGTCACGCTCTCGGTGGGCATAGGGCGATGCTTTCAACTCGCGGCGGGCGGCGCGCCCCGCCGGGCGGGCCGGCGGGCCCGGACAGTCGTCGTTAAAAAAAAATCCGGTGGAAGGTGATAGCCACCAGCCGGTTTCAGCGCGAAATGAGGTGTGAGCGGCGAAACGCCGTCCGAGGCGTGTCACCGGCGCTTTACCAAATATCAACGAAGTCCGAAGAACAGAGACGCACCCTGGCGCGAAGACCGACAGGCGTGCATTTTAAGCCTCACCCGCGAAGCGCGCAACAAACATTCGCGGCCCCGAAGGTCAGTCGCGCGCGCCGGCTGACCGTGCATTCCTCACCCCGGCGGGTGCCGAAGGTAACCACCTCACCCCTTGCCTTCGGCACCGGCCCCTGGGACACGCTGACGCCCGCGAGGTCTTCCTTCGCGTTATTAAGTTGGATGTCGAGTGTCGCGGGAGAGGCGGGACTATAACTTCTACAGTCTGGACAGCGAGCCGACGGCGTCACGAACCGTCGCGGAGAAAGTCCTCGCGTATCGGCGAGAAGATGTCTACGAGGACCACTTCCTCGTCGAGCATCGTGGCGCCGTGCCAGGTGCCGGGCGGGAAGTGGAGCACGTCGCCGGCCTCCGCGACGCGCTGCTCGTCGCCGACGGTGAAGAGCACGCGCCCGCGCTCGACCAGCGTGATTTGCTCGTGCGGGTGGTCGTGCGGGGGCGTGACGACGCGGGGCGCGAAGCGCAGCCGGCAGACCATCACCCTCTCGCCGACTATCATCTGCCGCTCGGTGCCGTCGCCGAGCACTTCGACGGGGACGCGCGACCAGTCGGTGTGCTGCGGGTTGATTTTTGAAGTCACTTCCATACTCTAACGGCTCTCCACTTCCGCCTTCAGCGTGATGCGCCAGCGCGCCGGCTCGCCCGCCTTCAGGCGGAGCCCGCGCGCCTCGTAGACCAGATGCAGCGGCACCCCGCCGCGTGCGCCGCGCCCGAGCGCCCCGCCGCCCGCGGCCTGTAGAGAGACCGCCAGCGGCCAGTCCGCCGTCGCCGAGACCTCAAGAGTACCATCATCCGAGACGAAACGGTCCCGACGACGCCCGCTGTCGAACAGGACTTCGGCGCGCGCCGCCGTCGTCGGCACCGCGACCCGCCAACTCTTAACCGTCACGTCGGCCGCAGACTTCAAAGTCTCCTCGCGCGTGAGCGCCGAGCCCTCCAGCCGCCAGACGACCTCGCTCGTGATGCGCGGGTCTTCCAACCGCCCCGACTTACTCCCCAACGCCGCCCAGCGCCGCCAGACCGCGCGCAGACTCGTCCCGTCCGCCGCGGGCTCAATCTCGTCCGCGCCGTCGGCCGCCACGAGCACGCGCCCGTCCGCGAGTTCGACGAAGGGCACGAGCGACGGGTAAACCTGTTCGACCGGCGCGGCGAAGCCCGGCAGGCCGTGCGGCGCCGGCAGGTAATCGGCGACGCCCGGCTTCGTGCCCGTCGTCAGCGGCAGCGTGAAGGAGAGCGGCCCGCGCCGCACGAGCCACACGCCAGCCTGCCTCTCGCCGCGGCGGAAGAACTCGAAGCGCGCCACGTCGGGGCGGGGGACTTCGCTCGGGAATCGTGTGACGTTCTCCTTCGCCAGCGCCTCCGTGAAGAGCATGTGGGCGAGCGCGGCCTTGCCGAAGAAGCCGGTCGTCTGCTGCCACTCGCGGTCGCGCGTGATGTAGGCGTAGTTGCCGCGGCCGAAGGCGAAGACGGAGAGGCGGTGCGCCTTCGCGTCGTAATCCCGCCGGAGCCAGCGCCAAGCCTGATAGTAAGCGGCGGCGAGCCGCGGGAGCGGCGCCGGGCGGAACTCGGGGTTGCGGGCGAGGAAGGCGACTATCTCCAGCGTGTCGAGGTAAGAGACGACGCCGAGGCTGCGGCCCCACGCGTAGCCGTAGCCGTCCGGCTGCACGAGGTCCCACCACAGACGCATCTGCGCCTTGAGCGACGGGCGCAAGGCGTCCAGCACGTCTTGACGGCCCGCGTCCTCGGCCGCGTTCCAGACGAAGCGCGCGTACTCGTTCGAGTAGCGGTCGAAGCGTCCCGTGGGCGGCGCGTCGTCGGCGTAGAGGCCGCCGCCCTCGAAGGGCTTGGCGGCGCGCGTGACGACGCCGTCGAGCAGCGCGCGGTCTTTCAGGAGGCTGAATTGATGGCTGACGCTGGCGATGCGCGCGGCGACGCCGAGGTAGTTCTCGGGAAGGTTGATGACCTTCTGGCCCTTCGCGTCGTAGAAGGCCGACACGTCGAGCAGCTTCCGCCAGCGCGCCCGCTCCTCCTCCGTCAAACTCTGCCAGACAGCGTTCCTCTCAAGCTCGCGCCCGAAGTGGCGGAGCGCCAACACGCAGTAGAGCTGCGAGAAGCGCGTGCCGCCCAAGCGTTCTTCGAGGAGCCCGACCCTCGCGACCTCGCGCGCAAGGTCGCGGCCGCCGAGCGTGCGCCGGCCCGACAGCTCGGCGTAGGCGGCGAGCGCGCGCGCCCACGTGCCCCACGTGTACTCGCCGCCGGAGCCCGCGCCGAGCACCCTCTCCGGCGGCGGGTCGAGCGACTCGATGTCCCCGAGGTGCGCGGCCAACTCGGCGCCGATGAAGTCCGCGACCTCCGCGCGCAGCGAGGCCGCCTCGACCATTTCACCCGCGGCGGCGGGCTGGCAGAGCAGCGAGAAGATTAAGAGGAAGAGCAGCAGGGCTTTCATCATCTCAGAAGGTGAGCTTCATGCCGAGTTGGATGGTGCGCGGCTGGCTGGCCGCGGTCAGAGTGCCGAAGGCGGCGTTGGCGAGGTTGACCTCCATGTCGCGGAAGTTCGTCCGGTTGAAGGCGTTGAAGATGTCTGCCTGAAGTTGGAGCTTCACCTTCTCGGTGAGGCCGATGCGGCGGCGGAAGGAGAAGTCCCAAACTTGGGAGCCCGGCCCCTCGACAATGCCGACGCCGGCCGTGCCGCGCCGCGTGTCGGGCGCGGCGGCGAAGGCCGCGCGGTTAATCCAAGCGCCCTGACTGCGCTCGCCGTTCGGCAGGAGCACGGGGCCGCCGAGGTAGTCGGCGCGGCGGCTCCCAATCGAAGTGTTGCCGACGACGGTGAAGTAGGCGCCCGACTGCAAGCGCGTGATGCCGCTCAGCTCGAAGCCGCCGAGCAGGCCCCTGGCGAAGCCGTTCGAGCGGAAGGGCGTCGGTATCGTGTAGGTGTAGGTGGCGGCGAAGATGTGGCGGCGGTCGAAGGTCGCGGGGCCGTAGTTGTAGTCGCGGTTGAAGGCGTCCTCGGGGTTGTCGTTGAAGCCGCTGGCGTCGGTCAGGACTTTGGAGAAGGTGTAGCTGAAGGTCGAGCGGAAGCGGCCCGTGCGCTTGGCGGCGAAGAGCTGCATGCCGTGGTAGTTCGAGGTCGAGTCGGAGAGGCGCATGCGGATGGCCGAGTAGCCTTTGTAGGGGCGCAGGGCGTTGGTGTCAACGCGCTGGGCGGCCGGGAGCGCGGCGTTGGCCCTGAGCGCGTCGAAGCTGGCCTGGTTGATGTCGGGCTGGCGGATGAGGTGGCGGCCGAGGTTGCCGACGTAGGCGGCCTCGGCGAAGAAGCCCCACGGCAGCTCGCGCTGGATGCTCAAACTGAAGCTTTGGGTGTAAGGCGTGTCGAGGTCGGGGTCCACGGCGTTGATGGTGTCGAAGGGCGCGACCGTCGTCGAGCCGCTGGTGATGTTGGAGAGGTTGGCGTTCGAGTACTGCGCGCTCGTGACGAAGGGCGGGTTGCCTTCGGACGGGAAGATGAGGTTGCCCTCGACGCGGTCGTAGTACATGCCGAAGCCGCCGCGGACGGCCGTCTTGTTGTCCTTGAAGGGCGAGTAGGCGAAGCCGACGCGCGGCATGAAGTAGTGGTGCGCGTTGTAGAGGCCGCGCGGGGCGCCCGTCGGCACCGACTGGACGAGCGCGCTGTCGCCGCCGGGCACGCGGCCCAACTCCTCGGCGGGGACGCCGCCCCCGGCGCGGACGAGGCCGTTGAGACGGTTGCCGCCCTTCGTCGTGTCGATGGTGCCGTTAGGCAAAACGGTCACGGCCTGCGCGGGGTCGTAGCGCGACGGGTCGAAGTTGGCGAGGTTGTTGGCCTGCGTGTAGAAGGGCGTGCCGTACTGGTAGCGCACGCCGAGTTCGAGGCTGAGCCTGCTGTTCACTTTCCAACTGTCGTTGACGAACGCCTCGGTCTGCGTGAAGCGGAAGAAGCCGACGGGGTCGATGGAGGACTCGCTGTAGGTGCGGAAGTTGCCGAGCAGCGCGTCGGCGAAGGCGTTGTTCGTCGTGCGCGTGTTGCCGCCCGTGTTGAAGGTGACGTTGCCGGCGTAGGTGGTGCGCCCGTTCTGGTCGATGCGGTTGCGGTAGACGAGCGCGCCGGTCTTCAGCGTGTGGCTGCCGCGGACCCACGTCACGTTGTCGCCCGTCATGATGTCGGTCGTCGGCGAGACGAGCGAGCGGGCGGCCCCGTTGAAGCCGGCGAAGCCGTTGACGGTCGTGTCGGGGATGCTGTTCGAGTAGGCACCGCCGCCGGGGAAGAGCTGCTGGAACTGGAAGCCGTATGTCTCGCGCGCCCAGAAGTCGCCCGACGGCGGGATGTGCTGGGAGACCCAAGAGGCGTTGAACTTCGCCTCGTTGATGAGCGTCGGCGTGATGAGCCACGTGTAGGCGACCTGCACGGAGGTGCCGGGCCGCGAGCGCGCGCTCGGGATGGTCGGGAGCTGCGAGGTGATGAAGGTGCCGAAGGGGTCGATGAGCTGGTTCTCGTCGTGGATGTAGCGGCCGTAGATGTTGTGCGAGGAGTTGAAGCGGTAGTCGAGGCGGACGATGTCCTCGCGGTAGTCGAAGGGGTTCGGCTGCTGGAACGTGGCGTTGTTGCCGACGGGCGAGTTCGTGTAGCTCGTCGCCAGCCCGATCATCGTGCGGTAGACGTTGGCGATGGCCGCGCCGTCGGCCGTGATGCGGTTCGCGGGGATGATGTTTCGGAGCGCCGTGTTCGTCCCGCCGAAGCAGCCCGCGCGGTTCGCGGCCGTGCAGGGGAGCGTGCTCGAAGGGTCGCGGAGCACTCCGTCGTCGGCCGTGCCCACGACGCCGTCGGCCCCGCGCAGGCGGAACGAGAAGTCGCCGTTAAGCTCCGCGAGCGTCGGCACGGTGCGCACGACCGGGTTGGCGAGCCGCCGAATCTTCTTCCACTCCTGACCGCCGAAGAAGAAGAACTTGTTCTTCCGGACGGGGCCGCCGAGGCTGTAGCCGAAGTCGTTGTAGCGCAGCGCGGGCCGCACGGGCGCGAAGGCGTTGCGCGCGTCCAGCTTGTCGTTGCGCAGGTACTCGAACGCGGAGCCGTGGAACTCGTTGCCGCCCGAGCGCGTCACGACGTTGACCTGCGCGCCGGAGTTGCGCCCGTACTCGGCCGAGAAGTTCGAGGTCTGGACCTTGACCTCCTGAATGAAGTCGATGCCGACGTTGTTGATCTGGCTGGCGTTGCTGCCGGACTGGAGGTTGGTGCCGCCGTCAACGGTCATGTTCGTCATCTGCCCGCGGTTGCCGTTGACGGACTGCGTGTTGGTGGCGAGGCTCGTCGAGAGCTCCAACTGGTCGTCGGTCGTCTGCGCGACGCCGGGGATGAGCGAGAGCAGTTGGATGTAGTTGCGCCCGTTGAGCGCGAGGTTCTGCACCTGCTGGCTGTCGATGACGCGCGCCACCTCGCCCGAGGTCGTGTTGACCGTCTCGCCGAGGGCCGTCGTGATTTGCACCGTCTCGGAGACCTGGCCGGGTTCGAGCGTGAGGTCAACCGTCAGGCGCGCGTCGGCCGTCAGCGCCACCCCGACCTGCTCGGACTTCTTGAAGCCCTGCCCTTCGGCCGAGACGACGTAACTCCCGACCGGCAGGTTAGTCACGGTGTAGAAGCCGTCAGCGTCGGCCGCCGCCGTGCGCACGAGGTTCGTGGCGGCGTTCGTGACCGTGACGTTCACGCCGGGCACCACCGCGCCCGACGAATCCCTGACCGTGCCCGAGATGCGGCCGACCACCGTTTGCGCCCCCGCCGACGGCGAGCCGGGCGCGAGGGCGAGAACGAGAAAGCAGGCGAACGACACCGCGAGTCGCCGCAAAGGGGAACTGTAGACAGACGGCATTACTCTCACCTCCGACGGTTGGATTTCGTCACTGGCCGCAGGCAACACTCCGCCGCCGAGCATCAGCGCCGAGGCTTGCCCCGAAGAGTACCCCTACTCCCTTTTGTTCAGGCCGCCCCCTGAGGCGGGGGCCGAAGCTAACCCGTGCCCGACTTCAGGCCACGCGCGGGGCCGCGAAGGTCGGCGCGGCGATGAGCGCCGCCGCGCCGCGCAGTCGCGGGTGTCCCTGCGCCGCGCTCACGCGCACGGGCGTCCCCCCGGCGGCGGCCGTCAGCGCCCGCTCCGCAAGCGCCTCGCGCACCGTCGCTTCGATTAAGTCCCACGCGGTCGTAATCTCGCCCACGAGGTAAATGCAGTCCGGGTTAATGGTGTTGACGACCGTCGCGAGCCCGAACCCGAGGAAGCGCGCCGTCGCCTGAATGGCCGCGTTGGCCTTGGCGTCGCCGCCCCGCGCGCGCGCCACGAGGTCGGGCACGGTGAACGAGTCGCTGCCGGCTTCGTGGAGGGCTTTTGGACTGAGTTTGGACAAATTCCACCCGAAATAACGCGAGAGCGTGGCGAGGTTCGAGACGTAAGCCTCCCAGCACCCCGCCATGCCGCACATGCAGCGCGGCCCGTCCAGGCTCAAAGGCATGTGCCCGAACTCGCCCGCGATGTGGTCGCGCCCGCGCACCAGCTCGCCCCCGACGACCACGCCGACGCCGACGCCGTCCGACACGCTGATGTAGACGAAGCTCTGCGTGGCCCCCGCGTCGCCGCGCTCCAGCCAGAGGTGAGCGAGCGAGCACGCGCGGCCCGAATTCTCCACCTGCACCGGCAGTCCCGTCGCCGCGGCCAACTGGTCGCGGATGTCCGCGTCGCGCCACCCGAGCGTCGGCGCGTTCAGGACGCGCCCCGTCCGGTAGTCAACCATGCCGGGGACGACGACGCCGATTCCCTCGCAATTACCCTCCGCGCCCTGTGTTTTCAACATTCTCCGCACACGAGACGAGAGGTCTTTAATGAACTGCGGCAGGGCGAAGACCGTGTCGTATATTTCGAGCGCGAGCTGGCGGCCCGAAAAATCCGACAGCATTAGGTAGGTCTTACTGAAGCGCACGTCAACGGCGACGGCCAGCCGGTCGTGGGTGCGGATGTGCAAAAAGGTCGGCTTGCGCCCCCGCGTCACCTCGCCCGTCGCGCCCTCGTAGATGACGCCCTCGGCGATAAGCTCCTGCACGAGCACGCTCGCCACGCCGCGCGTCACGCTCATCCGGCGGGCAAGGTCGGCGCGCGAGATGGGCTGGTGCTCGCGAATCAGGTTGAGCGCGATGCGGCGGTTAATCTCGCGCGAGGTCGTCCGCGTCGCGACTTTGAAGTCGAGCGTGTTTATTTTTCTCATGGGGCGCCTTCCGACATTTGTACGAGGTTTGAACAATATAGCCGCCCGAAAATTTCTGTCAAGAAATATTTTCGGATTGGGGCGTCAAAATAATTCTTGACTGCTCGTTCCAGAAAAGAGTATAAGACTGGTGGAGGCGAGGTCAGTCCGATGGCGAGGCACAAAGAGTTCGACCGCGACGAGGCGTTGCAGCGCGCGATGGAGGTCTTCTGGGCGCGCGGCTACGAGGCCACGTCCGTAGGCGACCTCGTCGGCCACATGGGCATTAACCGCCAGAGCCTCTACGACACGTTCGGCGACAAGCATTCGCTCTATCTACAGGCGCTCGACCGCTACCGCGAGGTGGAGGCCCGGAAGATGTTCGAGCTGCTGGAGCGCCCCGGCCCGGTCAAGCGCGCCCTGCGTCAACTGTTCGAGGGCGTCGTCGAGTCGGCGCTCGGGGGTGGCGAGCGGCGCGGGTGCTTCGTGGGCAACGCCACGTCGGAGCTTGCCGGGCGCTGCCGGCAGACGGCCGATAAGGCTTGCGGCCAGATGGCGGCGGCCGAGGAGGCGCTCTACCGCGCGCTCCTTCGGGGGAAGAAGGCGGGCGAGATCGGCGGCGGGCGCGACCTCCGCGCCGTCGCGAGGTTTCTTTACAGCAGCTTGCAGGGGCTGCAACTCATGTCGAAGGCGACGCGCGACCGCAAGGCGCTCGAAGACGTGGTGCGCGTGACGCTCTCGGTGCTGGATTAAATTTTTTGCCGGTTTCTGGAATGATTGTTCCAGAAACCGGGCGGAAGGGTGAGACGCGGATGAAGATAGGAATCATCGGTTCGGGGAACATCGGAGCGACGGCGGCGAGGCTGTTCGCGCGCGCCGGGCACGAGGTCGCGCTCAGCAACTCCCGCGGGGGCGCGGGGCTTGAGGCGCTGGTCGGGGAGCTCGGCGGCAAGGCGCGGGCTGTTGACATCGAGGAGGCCGCGCGCTTCGGCGAAGTCGTGCTGGTCGCCGTCCCGTTCGGCAAGTACGAGACGCTTCCGGCGGGGGCGTTCGAGGGCAAGGTCGTCATAGACGCGGGGAATTACTACCCGCAGCGCGACGGGCGATTCGCACGGCTCGACTCGGGCGAGACGACTTCGAGCGAGCTGATGGCCGCGCACCTCCGCGGCGCGCGCCTCGTCAAAGGCTTCAACACCATCTGGTTCGAGCACCTTGCGAAGCAGGGCGACGCCGACCTGCCCGTCGAGGACAGGCGCGCCATCTTCATCGCGGGCGACGACGAAGAGGCGAAGCGGACGGTGGCGCGGCTGATTGAAGAGATAGGCTTCGCCGCTGTGGACACCGGCGCGCTCGGCGAAGGCGGGCGGCGGCAGCAGGTCGGCACCGCGGTCTACAACAAGGAGCTGACGGCGCGCGAGGCCGGGGGAGTTTTGGCGGCCGGCCGAAACGCTTTCTGAAAAAATCTTACGGAGGAACTTATGAAAACGCTTTTCGACTCGCTCCGCATCGGGGACACCGAGCTGGACAACCGCATCGTGATGGCGCCCATGACGCGCAGCCGCGCCGACGACTCGGGCGTGCAGCCCGCCTACGTCGCGGAGTATTACCGCCAGCGCGCCTCGGCGGGGCTCATCATCACGGAGGCCGTGAACGTCTCGCCGATGGCGAAGGGCTACGTGCGCACGCCGGGGATTTACACGGACGAGCAGGTGGAGAGTTGGCGGCCCGTGGCCGAGGCGGTTCACGCGCGCGGCGGGAAGGTCTTCATGCAGGTCTTCCACACGGGGCGCATCGCGCTGCCCGACTTCCTGCCCGCGGGCGCGCGGCCCGTGGCGCCGAGCGCGGTGCGCGCGAAGGGCCAGAACTACACGGACGAGGGGATGAAGGAGTTCGTGACCCCGCGCGAGATAACGCGCGAGGAGATAAAGCAGACCGTCAGGGACTTCGCCGCGGCGGCGGCGAACGCCGTCGAGGCCGGTTTCGACGGCGTCGAGCTTCACGCGGCGAGCGGCTACCTCGTCCAGCAGTTCCTCTCGACGAACGTGAACCTGCGCGCCGACGAGTACGGCGGCTCAATCGAGAACCGCGCGAGGTTCCTGTTAGAAGTGCTGGACGCGATGACGGAGGCCGTCGGCGCGGCCCGAGTCGGCGTGAAGTTCTCGCCGCGCATGCCCTTCAACGACATCGAGGAGACGGACGCCGAAGAACTCTACCGCTACGTCCTCGAAAAGTTGAACGGGCGGGGGCTGGCTTACGTCCACGTCGGGGACTTCACCGGCGAGGGTTGGCACGCGAAGCTCCGGCCCGTTTACGAGGGCGTCTACTTCGCGGGCGCGGGGCTGTCGAAGGAAGCGGGCGAGGAGTTGCTGGCGCGCGGGCTCGCCGACGCCGTCGTGTACGGCACCAAGTTCATCTCCAACCCCGACCTGCCCGAGAGGTTCAGGCGCGGCGCCCCGCTGAACGAGCCCGACCAGGCGACCTTCTACACGCCGGGCGAGCGCGGCTACACGGACTACCCCTCGCTCGCGCAGGCCACGCCGGCGGCGGCTTAATTGAGAGATGGCCGGCCTCGCGTGTTGCGCGCGAGGCCGGCCATCTCTCAAGTGAACTTTAAAGGGTTCGGTTTCCCTTATTTCTTCGGCCGCAGGTCGAAGGCGTAGATGGTGTCTTGGTCGCGGATGAAGAGGAGGCCCCCGGCGACGACGGGGTGCGCCCACGTCGGCAGAGAGTCCTGCGGGATGCGGAAGCGGCCCTTCTCCCGGTAGCCTTCGGGGGTCGCTTCGGCGAGGCCGACGACGCCGTTCTCGCTCAGCAGGTAGAGGTTGCCGTCGGCGTATGTGAGCGAGCCTTTGCCGACGCTGCGGTCCTTCCACGCGACCTCGCCCGTGTCGAAGCGCATCGCCGTGAGGATGCCGCCCGAGAAGCCGTAGAGGTGGTCGCCGACGAGGACGGAGCTGCTGTGGTGGTTGCGCATGTCCTTCGTGAAATAGACCTCGGAGGCCGTCACGCCCTTGGCGTCGGCCTTGATTTCGACGAGGCCGCCGCCGTTGCCGTAGTCGGAGGTGATGAAGACGCGGTTGCCGCGCGCGACGGGCGTCGCCGCGTTGGCGACGTTGTTGGCCGCCCGCGGGTACTCCCACAGCAGCGCCCCCGTTTCAAGGTCGAGCCCGAGCCCGCGCGTCGAGGTGAAGAAGACGACCTGCGTCTTGCCGCCGACAGCGACGGGGATGGCCGACGAGTAGCCGGCGCGGTCGCTCTGGCTCTTCCAGATGAGCGAGCCGTCCTTTTTGTTGAGCGCGACGATGCCGGCGCCGGGGCCGCCCGCGTTGACCAGAAGCTTCTCGCCGACGACGAGCGGCGACTCGCTGATGCCCCACGTGATGTTCGTGCCGCCGAACTTCTGCAAGACGTTCATCGTCCAGACGAGCTTGCCGCCCGCGGCCTCGAAGGCCGAGAGGTCGCCGTTGCCGCCGAGCGCGTAGACGCGGTCGCCGTCAACGGTCGGCGTGCCGCGCGGGCCGTCGCCGCGGTCGTTGCGGAACCCGCCGCCGTACGCGGTCGCCCACACCTCCTTGCCCGTCTTCACGTCGAAGGCGACGAGGAACTCGCGCTCGCCGCGCAAGCCCAACGTGTAGAGCCGGCCCTTCGAGATGGACATGGACGAGTAGCCGCGCCCGGCGCCCGCCGCCTTCCACGCGAGCGGCGGCCCGTCGGCCGGCCACTGTTTGAGCAGGCCCGTCTCCTTCGAGAGCCCGTCGCGGTTCGAGCCGCGCCACTGGGGCCACTCGCCGCCGGTCTGCGCGGACGCGACGGCCGCGCACCAGCACAGGAGGGCCAGCGCCGTTAACATCGAGGGCAGGATAGGCAGCCTTCTCATCATCACTCGTCTCCTTAACATGAAGCGCAAGGGCAGTTCGGGTCAGGTGGTCCGCGACCGGGGAGCGAAGTCACTTCTGGCTTGCGCGGATTATAATGTCGCGCGTAAGGGGCCGGTGTAAAATGTTGTAAAGGTGACGGGACGACCCCTGTGTAAATAAGATTTTACAAAACCCTTCCGGCCCCGATTCGTTAGACGGTTGTGCAACGACGCCCCGGCCGGTTAATCTCCGAAACCGACATGACCGCACCAGCCGAAACGCTTGAGACGAGAGCCCGCAACGCGCGCGCCGAACTCGACGCCTGGGTGCGCGAGGTCGTGGCCTGGCACTTCGACCCCGCGACGGGCTGCCCCTTCTGGCTCGAACGCGCGAAGGGCCTCGGCTTCGACCCGCGCGAAGAGATTCAGACTTACGACGACCTCGACCGGCTCGCCCCCTTCGAGGACGAGTGGCTGCGCGGCGGCCCCGTCCGCCGCTGGGTGCCGAAGGGGTTGGCCGACCGCCCCGTCTACGTCTTCGAGACGGGCGGCTCGACCGGGGTGCCGAAGTCGCGCATCAACGTCGAAGACTTCCGCACCGACTACGAGCTGTTCAGCCGCACGCTGCCCGACGAGTTCTTCCCGCCCGGTTCGGACTGGCTCTCTTTAGGCCCGACGGGGCCGCGCCGCCTGCGCCTCGCCGTCGAACACTTGGCGCAGCACCGCGGCGGCATCTGCTTCGCCGTGGACCTCGACCCGCGCTGGGTCATCAAGCTCCTGAAGGCGGGCAAGCCGCGCGAGGCGGAAGCCTACAAGCAGCACGTCGTCGAGCAGGGCTTGACGCTCCTGCGCGCGCACGAAGGCATCCGCTGCCTCTTCACCACGCCGAAGCTTCTGGAAGCACTCTGCGAGAAGGTTTCGCTCAGGAAGATAGGCATCACCGGCGTCTTCTGCGGCGGGACGGAGATGACGCCGCAGTTCCACCGCTTCGCCGTCGAGGAGTTGATGGAGGGCGCCTACTTCGCGCCGACCTACGGCAACACCCTGATGGGCCTCGCCGTCCACAAGCCGCGCGGCGAGGGCGACCCCTTCGACATCATCTACTACCCGCCCGCGCCGCGCGCGATGGTCGAAGTGGTTGACCCGGAGGACCCTTCCCGCCTCGTCGGCTACGGCGAGACGGGGCGCGTGCGGCTGACGACGCTCACGAAAGAGTTCTTCATGCCGCGCTTCCTCGAACGCGACGAGGCCGAGCGCGAGCCGCCCACGGACCTCTATCCATGGGACGGCGTCCGCAACGTTCGCCCCTTCTCGAAACTGCAAACCAACGTCGTCGAAGGCGTCTACTAACGCACCCTCTTATGCTGCACGTCCCCATCCTTCGCAGAGGCGAGCCGTACCGGAGCCTCGACGTGGCGCGCGCGGTCCACTACCGGACGCGGGAGCCGTTCGTGGAGGTCAGTCAGGCGAACGTCGGGCTCATCCGGCGCGACCTGCGCGGGCAGGCGGAGGCGCGCGCGGCGCTCGCGCGGTTCACCGTCGAAGAGTTGCTGGCGATGTGCGCGCGCGCGGCCGAGCACTTCGCCGGGGACGAGCTGCCGCTGGGCGACTCGGCGCAGACGCCGGAGGACTACGTCCGGCAGGTGACGGCGACGACGGGGATGCCGCACGTCCTCGTGCGCCGCAACCTTGAGAAGATAAGGGGCGTGCTGAACACGATGGGCGACGTGCTGCGCGGCCTGACGCGCGGCCTCGACCTGAAGGTGTTGGACGAAGGCTTCGGCGAGCAGGACGGGCAGGTGTTGAGCTTCTACCCGGTCGCGCAGGCGTTGGGCATCGTGCTCCCCAGCAACTCGCCCGCCGTCCACGCGCTCTGGACGCCGGCCGTCGCCCTCAAGACGCCGCTCGTCTTAAAGCCCGGCGCGTCGGAGCCGTGGACGCCGTACCGTTTGATTGAAGCGTTCGCGCGCGCCGGGGTGCCGCGCGAGGCATTCGGCTATTACCCGACCGACCACGCGGGCGCGGGCGTGATTCTCGAACAGACGGGGCGGGGGATGATGTTCGGCGACGTGTCCTCGGTGGGCGCGTGGAAGGACGACCCGCGCGTCGAGTTGCACGGCCCCGGCTACAGCAAAATCGTCATCGGCGAAGACTGCGCCGACGAGTGGGAGCGGCACCTCGACGTAATCGCCGCGTCCATCGCCGACAACGGCGGGCGCTCCTGCGTCAACGCCTCGGGCGTGTGGGTCACGCGCCACGCCGAGCAGATAGCCGAGGCGCTTGCCGAAAGGCTCTCTCGCATCGTCCCGCGCGCCGAGGACGACCCCGAAGCCCTGCTCGCGCCCTTCGCCGACCCGTCCGTCGCCGAACGCATCGACAACATGGTCGAAGGCGCCTTGAGCGAGCCCGGCGCGCGCGACTTGACGGCCGCGCGGCGCGGCGCCGACCGGCTCGCACGCCGCGAAGGCTGCGCGTATCTGCTGCCGACCGTCGTGCTCTGCGAAACCCCCGAACACCCGCTCGCCAACCGCGAGTTCCTGTTCCCCTTCGCCAGCGTCGTCGAGGTCAGGCAGGAGGAGATGCCCGCGGCGCTCGGCCCGACGCTCGTCGTGACGGCGATAACGGAAGACGCCGCGCTCGTCCGCCGCCTCGCTCAGTCGCCGCTCGTCGGCCGCCTGAATGTCGGCCCCGTCGCCACCAACTTCGTGCGCTGGGACCAGCCGCACGAGGGCAACCTCTTCGAGCACCTCTACGCGCGCCGTGCCTTCCACCGCGCGGCCGCGGGGTGAGCCATGCGCATCCTCTACATCACGGCCGGGGCCGCGCAGATGTACTGCGGGAGTTGCCTGCGCGACAACGCCTTGGCGACGGAGCTTCTGGCGCGCGGCCACGACGTGGTGCTCGTGCCGCTCTACACGCCGACGCTGACGGACGAGCCGAACGTCAGCCGGGGCCGCGTCTTCTTCGGCGGCATCAGCGTCTACCTCGAACAACAGTCGGCGCTCTTCCGCCGCACGCCGCGCCTGCTCGACCGCCTCTGGGACTCCCGGCTCGCGCTCAAGCTCGCCACGCGCGGCTCCATCGCCACCGACCCGAAGGTGCTCGGCGAGCTGACCGTCTCGATGCTCAAAGGCGAGGAGGGCAATCAGCGCAAGGAGTTCGAGAAGATGCTCGACTGGCTCAGGACGGAGCCGCCGTTCGACCTCGTCAGCCTGCCGAACGCGCTCCTCATCGGGCTCGCCGGGCCGCTGCTTGAGACGCTCGCGCGCCCCGTCGTCTGCACGCTCCAGGGCGAAGACCTCTTCCTCCAAGGCTTGCCCGAGCCCTACCGCTCGGAGTCGCTGCGGCTCATTCGCGGGGGCGTGCCGCACGTCGAACGCTTCGTCGCCGTCAGCGGCTACTACGCCGACTTCATGCCCGGCTACCTCGGCATCCCCGCCGGGAAGATGACGGTCGTGCCGCTCGGCATCAACCTGCGCGGCTACGAGATGCGCCCGCCGCGGGAGGCGGGGCGCCCCTTCACGGTCGGCTACTTCGCGCGCGTCGCGCCGGAGAAGGGGCTGCACCTTCTGGCCGAGGCTTACGTGAAGATGCGCGAGTCTTTGGGCGCGGGCGAGGCGCGCCTCGAAGCCGCGGGCTACCTCGGCGAAGAGCACAGGGGTTATCTCGAAGGCGTCGAGCGGCGTCTCGGCGAGGCGGGGCTCGCGTCGGAGTTCAACTACCGCGGCGTGCTCGACCGCGCCGGCAAGATAGAGTTCCTGCGCGGCCTCGACGTGCTCTCCGTGCCCGCCACCTACGACGAGCCGAAGGGCATCTTCCTGCTCGAAGCGATGGCGTGCGGCGTGCCCGTCGTCCAGCCGCGCCGCGGCGGGTTCACCGAGGTCGTCGAGCAGACGGGGGGCGGCTTGCTCGTCGAGCCGGACGACGCCGGAAGCCTCGCGGCCGGGCTGCTCCGCGTGAAGGAGGACGCCGCGCTCGCCTCGCAGTTGAGCGCCGACGCCTACGCGAACGTGCGCCGCCACTACGCGGTCGCGCACATGGCCGACCGCGCCCTCGAAGTCTACGAGGAGTTGCTGCCGGGAAGAGTGAACCACGAAGACACGGGGGCGCGGCTCGAAGCGGAAGCCGTGTCTTAAGCTGTGTCTCTGTGTCTCTGT
>DASZEK010000043.1:0-95083 GCA_035941045.1 Pyrinomonadaceae bacterium
TTCACGCGAGCGAGCTGCTCGCCTCCGAAGGCGACCACCGCATCGAGCTCTCGCTCGACGGCAAGCCCTACGCCTCCTACCGCGTCACCGTCAAAGGCGGCCAACTCCAGCGCGACCCCGCCCACGCCCGCGACGCCGCCGCCCAACTCACGCCCCTCGAAAACGACCCCAATTACTGGTCGCTTCGCCGCCTCCCCAGATAAGAAAATACAACTGTACGGGCAGGGAAGATTTTTCAACGTGTGGGGGGTGTTTCGAGCCGCCAGAGGATGACGGTGTTGTCGTAGCCGGCCGAGGCGAGCAGGCGGTTGTCGGGGCTGAAGGCGACTTGCCGGACGACCCCGTCGTGGCCCCCGATGGCGTGGTGCGGCGTGGCTTTCAACGCGGGGGCGGCGGCGGGCTCCGGGCCGCCGCAGGCTGCGAAGGGCAGGCAGAGGCACACGGACAGGAAGAGACGGAGGGGGATGCGAGGGGACATCGAATTCCTTTCTGACTTCCGCGCGCACGCGGGCGGCGGCGCGAGAGACGGGACATACGCCGCGGGCGGATGATTAAGTTGCGAGAAAATCGAAGGCCGCTCAGAAGGGGCCGGAGGAGAGCAGGCGACGCGCGTAAACGTCCCAGAGGCGGCCGAGGTAGAAGGCGCCGAAGCGCGCGAGGGCCGAGGCGCGGTCGGCGGCCGTGGGGCCTTCGGCGCGGAAGGACGTGAGCTGCTTGAGGAAGCCGACCATGCCGACGCCGAGGCGGCCCGCCGCGAGCACTTCGGCCGCGTCTTCTTCCTCGGCCGGGACGGTGCCGCGGTAGAGCTTGACGAAGACGGTCGTGGCGTCGGAGAAGGAGTCGAAGCCGGGGTCGTCCTTCAAGTCTTTGAAGCCGCCGAGCGTCAGCGCCGTGCCGTCGCCGCCGTCGAAGAAGAGTCGGTAGAGCACCTTCTTGTGCGCGGGGTCGCCCTCGTCCACGAAGACGTTGAAGACGCCGCCGCGGACTGGGAGCCTGCCGCCGAGGCGTTCGCAGACGACGGAGCCTTCGATTGCGGCCTCGTGCTCGGGAGTCGTGATGAAGCGGTTGACGCCGCTGACGCGGATGGTCAAGTCGGCCTCGAAGGCATCGCCGTCATCCTTGCCCTTCTCAAAACCTTCAGTGTGTTCCGTCGCGCCGAAGCCGACGAAGCCTTTCAGCTTCTCCGTGAAGCGCAGAGAAGTCTGCGCCGTGTGGACTTCGGACGGGTAATCTTCTCCGGCCTGCCGGGCGATGCCGTTGGCGTCGCACCACTCGCGCGCGAAGGCGACGCCGCGGTTGACGGCCTCGGCCGCGCGGTCGCGGCTGAAGTTGAGAAGGTAGTGAAGGGGCACTTCGGCCTTCAGCTCGCGGACGGTGATGTGGCGGCCGAACTCGCCGGTTGAGCCGGCGGCGACGGCTTCGTTGTTGCGGGCGATGCGGGCGAGCGCCTGCTTGTAGGCGTGGTTGGTGGTGGCCTCGAAGATGCCGAAGAAGTTGCCGACGAAGCCGTCGAACCACTCGCCGCGCTGGCTCGTGGTCCAGATGACCCACAGCTCGTCGGCGCCGCGCCGGATGGCCTCCTCGATGTTGGAGGCGGTGTTGAGGACGGCGTCGATGTAGGTGTCGCCGTCGATGCGCACGGGCGGGAACCACATCGGGAGCGAGGCCGCGGCGACGAGGAAGTCCTCGGTCATCTCGGGCGCGGTGACGGGCCGCAGCTCGTGTCGCGTAAAGTTGTAGACGTTGAAGGTCGCCTCGCGCGGGCTTTGTCGAATCTTCTCGAAGTCGAGCCCCCACGCGGGGAAGATTTTGCGGCGGTAGGCGTCCAGCTCAAAAAGCGACTCGGCGTAGATGAGGCGGGCGAGCTGCGTCCAGTTCACGTCCACGCCGCCGAGCGGTTCGAGGTTGCGCCAGTTGTCGGCAATCTCGCGCCCCGTCATGCCCTGCGCCCACATGGCGAGGTTGAAGGTGGCGGCGCTGACGCCGTCGGCGTGGTCGAACTCAAGGCCGGCTTCGTCGAGCCAGACCTGCAAGACGCCGGCCTGGAAGGCTATCTTGACGCCGCCCCCCGCGAGCATCAGCGAACGCTTCGGCATCGCGCCCTCCTTCTCGAAAGAACGCCCTTCACCTGCGACCGGGCGGGTCGGACTCGGGGTAAGAGCCGACGGGCCTGAAGCCGACCTGCCGGAGCCGGCCGCCGTCCCAGACGTAGTAGTAGATTCCGCTCGGGCCGTAACGCTCCTCGTCCTCGCGGCCGATGCCCGGGCGGCCGAGTATCCGCAGCAGGCGGCTGTCGGCGCGGTACTCCCATGTGTCTTCGCCCTCCGGCGGGTCGTAGTCGCCGACGATGCCGGTCCAGCCGTTGAGCTGGGAGGGGAAGTGGGCCGCGCCCGTGCGCGCGTCGATGATGGCGGTGACGGAGCAGCCCGTGCCGCAGCCGACGGAGGCGAGCGTGTAATGGCCCGCGAAGTTGACGCCCGACTCTCGCTGCTGCCGGCGGAGGAGCGTGCGGTACGTGCGCGCGAGCCTGTGGCTGCGCAGGTTCATCGGCGTCACCCCGGCGCGGCGGACGGCGGCGGCCGGGTAGTCCTTGAAGCGCGGCTCGGCCCTCCGCTGCTGCGCGCCGCCCGCGGCCGTGAGCGCGAGCGAGGCTGCGACGAGTAGAAGTGTCTTCATGCAGGTGTCGTTCGACCTCAGTTCAGACGAGGATTCAAAGGGTTCCCCGTGGTCGGGTCGGGGATGTAGACGCCGAGCTGCAACGTCCCGACCACGTCGTCCCAGACCGGCCTCGCGCGCGCGGCGTCCTCCGGCCAGTAATCCATCGTGATAAGGCATTGGACGTTGCCGCCGATGCCGATGAGCACGCGCGAGTAAGCCTCGCGGTCCTCGACCGGGTCCCTGTGGCTCAACTCCGCCCACACCAGACGGAGGCCGGGGCGGTTGACGACGACGACATCGCTTCTCGAAGTTACTTCCCGACTATCTCCGGCCGTCACGTCGCGGAGGAGTTGCGGGAGGTCGAAGCCGTCCCAGTCAATCGGCGGCAGGCGGTTGTGCGAGACTTCGAGGCGGCAATTGTCGTCGGGCGGCTCGCCGTCGTAGAGCTTGACGGATTGCGAGTCGGGCTTGATGACCCAGCCCTGCGGGATGTCGAAGCGGACGGCGGCCCGGTCCGCGACGAAGATTCTGTAGCCCGGCCGCGCCTTCCAGCCGTGATTCTTCTTCAGCTTGAGAGTCTGTTTCTTCCACTTCGCCATGACTTCCTTCCGAGCGGGTGGGCGGCGGGCCACAGACCTTGGTGGAATTGCGGAGGCGGCGCTACTTCTTCGGCGTCGGCGGCGTCGCCCCCAAAAGGCAGATTAGAAGCATCAGTTTTTGCATCTGTTTTCCTCCTCACAACATTAACCCGGCGCGGCCATATCCTTACGCCAATCCCGTCCGCGGCGCAAGTTAAGACATACGCCCGTACCCATTCCGTACCCGGCCGTTCGGGCGGCGACAGGATACCGTCCACGTACGCCACCGTTCAGAAACTCACATTTGACTCAGTCCTTTAAGGTTCCCGCCGGGGACGCGGAGCGGCATGCTCCTTGCCCACTCGCGGGCGTCCAAAACAAAAAATTGATGGTTACCGTCCGGCGGATGCTTCTCAAAAAAATTTGCAAAAAAGCGTGTCGTAGCGCAGTCGGTCGAGCCGTCCGGGCGCGGGCCGTCGAGATTCATTCAACAGGGGAGGAAGAGGTATGAAGTTGAGAGCAGGAAAGATGCTCGTGCCGGTCATCATCGCCGTCGCGGTCGTGGCAGGCGCGTTAAGCTTTACGACTAACTCCGCGGCACAGAGCGCGGACCAGTCCGCCAGCGGGCACGGGACGCTCCTCGTCCAGAACGCCGCGGGCGACTTCGTCAGGAGGCAGTTCTCCTTCAGCGCCCGGCGTTACGACGACGGGTCCGTGAAGGGTCAGGCCACGCTCCACAACCCGGCCGTCGAGTCGGGCAAGAACCAGAGGTATCAGCTCCAGATAGACATCACTTGCATGAAGGTGGTCGGCAACGTCGCCATCTTCGGCGGCACCACGCGCAGGACGAACGACCCGAACCTCGTGGACGCCGTCTTCTTCTCGGTGCAGGACAACGGCGAGCCGGGCCGTGACCGCGACAAGATTAGCCGGGCCTTCTTCTTTGACGACGACCCGAACACCGTCGGCGACCCGCAAATCTGTCAGGCGAATCAGCCCACGGACTTCCCGCTCGAAACCATCGAGTCGGGCAACATCCAGGTGAGGGGCGGCACCACCCCGTAGCCACCCGGCGTCCGCAGTCCGAGTGAGGCGGGGGCGCCCTCCGCCTCACTCGGCCCGCAGCGCAACCAGCGGGTCAATCTTCGTCGCGCGCCGCGCCGGCACGTAGCAGGCCAGCAGCGCGACGCACGTCAGCACGCCCGCCATCCCCACGAAGGTCAGCGGGTCAACCGCGCTCACGCCGTACAGCAGTCCCCGCATCAGTCGCGCGGCGACGAGGCCGCCGCCCAACCCGCACGCGACCCCCGCCAGCGCCAGCGCCATCCCCTGCCGCAAGACCATCCGCACCACGTCGCCCCTGCGCGCGCCCAAGGCCATGCGGATGCCTATCTCGCGCGTCCGCTGCGTGACGGAGTAGGCCATCACGCCGTAGATGCCGATGGCCGCCAGAAGCAGCGCCGTGCCCGCGAAGACGCCGAGCAGCAGCGTGCTCAACCGCCGCTGCGCGACCGAGCGGGCCAGCAGTTCTTCCATCGTCGCCACCTGCGAGAAGGGCAGCTCCGCGTCCAGCGAGCGCACCGCCGAGCGCACGGCCGGCACGAGGCTCAAGGGGTCGCCGTCCGTCCGCAGCACCAGACGCATCCGGCTCTGGGGGCTCTGCCGGTGCGGGACGTAGACCTCCGGCTTCGCTTCGGACTCCAGCCCGAAGTTGCGCACGTCGCCCACCACGCCGACGACCGTCACCCACGGCCCTTGCGCGCCCGGCCCGAGCTTCACGCGCCTGCCGACGGGGTCGGCGCCCGGCCAGTATTTGCGGGCGGTCGTCTCGTTGACGAGCACCACGGGCGGCGCTTCGGCTCCGTCCCTCTCGCCCAGCTCGCGCCCCGCGCGCAGGGGGACGCCGAGCGCGCGGAAGTAGTCGGGCGTGACGGCGCGGAAGTGGACCTCTTCATACTGCCCGCTGACGGCGGGCCGGCCTTCGACGGTCAAGCCCATCGTCGAGCGGTCGCCCGCCAGCGGCAGCCGCGAGACGGCGCCCGCCGCGCGAACGCCGGGCACGGTGCGCGCGTGCTCGACCAGTCGCGCGTAGAAGGCCGCGACCTGCGGCGGCTCCGAGTACCTTGCGTCGGGCAGGGAGAACTGCATCGTCACCACGCCCGAAGGGTCGAAGCCCGGCTCGACCGCCTGTAGGCGCACGAAGCTTTTAATCAACAGCCCCGCCCCGATGAGCAGCATGAGGGCGCACGCGATTTCAGTCACCACCAGCAGCCTGCGCCCGGCCCGCCGCCCCGTAGCGCCGCGCCCGTCTTCTTTCAAAATCCCGTGTACGCCGGCCTTCGCCCCGGCCCACGCGGGCACGAAGCCGAAGGCGAGTCCGGTCAGCAGAGTCATCATGAACGTGAAGGCCAGCACGCGCCCGTCAACGCCGACCCGCGCGCCGCGCGGGAGCCCCGAAGCCCCGAGCGCCGTGAGCAGGTCTGAGCCCCAGTAAGCGAACAAAAGCCCCGCCGCGCCGCCCGCCGCCGCCAGCAGTAAGCTCTCCGTCAAAAGCTGCCGCACGAGCCGCAGCCTTCCGGCGCCGAGCGCGGCCCGCACCGCCATCTCCTTCTGCCGCGCCGCCGACCGCGCCAGCATCAGGTTCGCCACGTTGGCGCACGCAATCAACAGCACGAAGCCGACCGCGCCCAGCAGCAGAAGCAGCGCCGGACGCACGCCTCCGACGAACTGGTCGCGGAGCGTGATGACGTTGACGCCGTAGCCCGTGTTCGTCTCCGGGTACTGCTCGGCCAGTCGCCGCGCGATGGTGTCGAAGTCGGCCCGCGCCTGCTCGACGGGGACGCCCGGCTTGAGACGGCCGACGACGCGCAGGAAGTGGCGCACTCGCATCGTCGCCAGCGACCCGTCCATGTTCGCCCACCATAGCTCCGTCTCCTCCGGCAGTTGAAACTCCGGCGGCATGACGCCGACCACGTCGAGGATTTCGGCGTCGAGCGTCATCTGCCGGCCGACCACTTCGGGGTCGCCGCCGAAGCGCCGCTGCCAAAACCCGTGGCTGATGATGACTTCGTGCGCCGCCGCCTCCGAGTCGCTGAACGTCCGCCCGCGCGCCGGCTGCACGCCGAGCACCGAGAAGATGTTCGGCGAGACGCCCGCGCCGACGACCCTCTCCGGCTCACTCCCGCCGCCCGTCACGTTCACGCCCGCCGGCTGGTTGTAGAAGGCCAGCGCGTCGCACGTCCCCGTCTGCTTCTGCCAGTCAACGAAGTTGGCGGGCGCGACCGGGTTGCGGTCGTTACCCTCCTGCGTGTCGTTCTCCCAGAGCATCACCAGCCGCTCCGGGTCTTTGTAAGGCAAGGGCCGGAGCAGCACGGCGTTGACGACCGAGAAGATGGCCGTGTTCGCGCCTATCCCGAGGGCGAGCGTGAGCACGGCGACGGCCGTGAAGCCCTTGTGTCTGGCGAGCACGCGCACGCCGAAGCGCACGTCCTGTAGCAGCGTCTCCATCATCACGAACCCCCACGCCTCGCGGCTCAGCTCCCGCAGCCGCGTCTGGTTGCCGAAGCCGCGCCGCGCGGCCCTGCGCGCCTCATCGGCCGTCATCCCGGCGGCCTCGTACTCCTCGGCCTTCATCTCCAGATGAAGGCGCATCTCCTCCTCCAGCTCGCGGTCGAACCGTTCGCGCCGCAAGTAGTGCAGGCACCGGCGCCAGAGTTGTGTCAGCACGCTCAACGTCAAGAAGCACCCTCGGCGGGGCGCACCACCCTCATCATCGCTTCGAGCAGCCGCTCGAAGTCCGCGACCTGTTCGGCGATGCGCCTGCGGCCGGCGGGCGTCAGGCGGTAGAGGCGGGCGCGGCGGTTGTTGTCGGAGATGCCCCACTCGGCCTTGACCCACCCCTTGACGGCGAGGCGCTGGAGGGCGGGGTAGAGCGACCCCTCTTCGACCTGAAGCACGTCGTCCGACACGCGCTGAATGTGGCGGGCGATGCCGTAGCCGTGCAGCGGCCCCGCGTGCCGCTCCAGCGTTTTCAGTATCAGCAGCTCCAGCGTGCCGGGCATCATCTCGGGCTTCTTGGGACGGCCGGATTTTGTCATAGACTCCCTTTGCATAGATAAACTATGCCTCAGAGGATGCGCCCGCCCGCCGCCCCTGTCAAGAAAAATCTTCGGAGGGTGGGGGTCTAGTCGCCCCGGCGCCTTCTCCTCAGTATCAGGGCGAGGTCGAGGCAGACGGAGGCGAGGCCGAGCAGCAGCGGGCTCGGCCTCAATCTCTCAACCACTTGAGCATGTGTGGGTAGGGGGCGACTCCGAGTTGACGGGCGAGGGGTGCGGTCGCGGTCATCCCAATCTCCTGCAAGCCGTACGCGCCGGGGTACACGCCGACGCCGTAAGTGAACAGCAGGCCCTTCGATTTCCCGTCGTACCCGCCCTCGTGAAACAGTACCTTCGGGTCTAAGCCGAGATGGGTGACGGCCGCGTACGCCCACGCCGTGGCGAGCACCTCGACCGAATTCATGTCCGCCCGCGGGATGACGACTTCGCCGCTCAAACTCGGCCGCACGTCGCCCGGCGCCACGGCCAGATGCCCCGCCTCGTGCAGCAAGTCTCCGGGGTAACTCAACTCCGCCTCGTCAACGAGGAGCCGCCCGCGCTCGACCAGTATGCCGGGCAGGAAGCCCCCGCCGTTCAACCGCGCGGGCTCGACGCCGATGCCTATCTCGCCGAGAAAATCGGCTATCCTATTCGTTACCGTATCCTTGAACATGCTCGGCATAGACTCGCCCCGAAAAGGGCGGGAAATTCGGCCAAATTCCTACTAATCGAGCCGCCGGAAGTAAACCTTTGCCCCCCTCCAACCATCCCATAATCAGCCGAAAACTCAACGACAACTTACAGGAGGGAGGTGTTTATTATGCTCAAGTTTTCTCAAAGGGGCATCGCCTTGCTGGCGCTCTCGCTGTCGTGTCTCGCCCTCGTCGGCAACGCCCGGCAGGCCGGGCAGCAGGAGCAGCAGCCCGCCGCACCGGCCGTCGCGCCGACGCCGCCCGCCGCGGCAGCGCCGCTGTACAAGGAGTATAAGGGCGTGCGCCTCGGCATGAGCGCGGACGAGGTGCGCCGGAAGCTCGGCAAGCCGAGAGAGGGGGGCAAGGAGCAGGACCTTTTCATCTTCTCCGAGAGCGAAAGGGCGCGCGTCTATTACGACGCCGAGCAGAAGGCCACGGCCGTCATCTCGACTTTCATCGGGAAGTCCGCCGGGGCGCCGGGGCCGGAGGCCGTGCTCGGGATGGCGGTCGAAGCCAAGCCCGACGGGACGTTGTATAAGCTCGTCCAATATCCGTCGGAGGGCTACTGGGTGGCCTACAGCCGCACCCCCGGCGACGAGCCCCTGACCATCATCACCATGCAGGCCATGCCCGCCGGCGCGAAGTGAGACGGCGGGGCCGCCTCCCCGGCCTCTCAAAGAAAAAGGGGCGGCGAGCATATCGACTCGGCCGCCCCCTTCACCGCGATTTGGTAGGGCCGGCGCGCTGCTCCCTCGCCACCCTCTTTGCATAGCCACGGCTGCAAGGTCAACGCGCCCGCCGTAGCCTCGCCTCAAACAAAATACCACACGGTCCGGCCGCTCCCGATTGTATAATGCCCGCGCTCGGCGTCGTGAGTTATGGAATCGAAGGACGTTCACAGGCGAGTCTTCGGGAGAGAGTTGCTGAGGCGCGAGGTCGGCGACTTCGCGCTCGTCGAGAGCGTGTACCCGGCGAACTCAAGGATGCAGCGCCACTCGCACGAACTGGCCCACGTCAGCGTCGTCCTCCGCGGCACTTACACCGAATACCTCGGGCCGCGCAGCAGGGCGTGCGCCCCCTCGGCCCTGCTGCTTCACCCGCCGGGCGAAGACCACGCGGTGGCGTTTGACGACGCGGGCGCGCGCATCTTCAGCGTCCACCTCGGCTGGAGGTGGCTGGAGCGCGTCCGCGAGCACTCGAAGGTGCTCGACGGCCCGGCCGCTTTCAAGGACGGCCCGCCGTCGTGGCTCGCCGTGAGGCTCTACCGCGAGGCGAGGGCGACGGACGACGTGGCACCCTTGATGGTCGAGGGCCTCGCGCTCGAAATCATCGCCGAGACTTCTCGCCAATCGCCGCCGCCCGAACGCGGCGCCCCGCGCTGGCTGGAGGAGGTGAGGGAACTGCTTCACGCGAGCGTCGCCGAGGGCGTCACCTTCGCCGGTCTGGCCGAGGCGGCGGGCGTGCACCCGGTCCGGCTCGCGCGCGAGTTCAGGAGGCACTACCGCTGCACGATGGGCGACTACCTGCGCCGGCTGCGCGTCCGCGCCGCCTGCCGCGCCCTGTCGGAGTCGGACGCGCCCTTCAGCGAGGTGGCCGACGCCTGCGGCTTCTACGACCAGAGCCACCTGACGAACACCCTGAAGCGTTTCACCGGCATGACCCCGGCGCAGTACCGCGCGGCCTTCCGGGCGCGTTAATCCGCTCCAACCCGTACGGGCCGTCCAAGACTGCGCGCCCCGCGGCTGCTAGCCTTATCACCGCACCTCGAATCGTTGCCGGCTGGAGGTAAGAAACTTATGCGCAACTTCGGCCTGACCGGCGGGCGGGCGAGCGGCCCGGCGCTGGCTCTCATTCTCTTCATCGTGGGACTCGGGCTCGTGGGCCATCCGAACGCTTCCGGCCGTCAGCAGAAAGGCGAGCTCGAAGGGCTCAGCCCGTACGTCAAGGGGCTGCTCGAAAGGCTGCCGGTCACGCCGGGCCTCGCCGTCGCGGTCGTGCGCGGCGACCGGATTGTTTACGCCGAGGGCTTCGGCCGCCGCGACCTCAAGGCGAACCTTCCCGTCACGCCGCAGACGCAGTTCTACATCGCCTCGACCACCAAATCCTTCACGGCCACGGCCGTCAAGCTGCTCGCCGACGAGGGCAAGCTCGACCTCGACGCGCCCATCAAAAAATACTTCCCCGACCTCGCCCTCAAACCGCCCCTGTCGGCCGAACAGATAAGCCTGCGCGACCTCCTCACGCACAGGTCCGGCATCGACAACGAGCCCATCACCTTCCGCACCGCGTACACGGGGCAGTACGACGCCGACCTGATTCTCAAGCTGCTCGCCGACTACAGCCGCCCCGTATCGCCGGAGTACAGGTACTCGAACCTCGGCTACGTCGTCGCCGGCTACGCCGTCGAGAAGGCGACGGGCGAGACGTGGCAGCGGGCCGTCGAGCGCAAAGTCCTCGACCCGCTCGGCCTCACGTCCACGTCCTGTTTCGCGTCGAAGGCCAAGGCGGGCGGCAACCTCGCGCTCCCCTACCGGGCGGAGAACGGCGGCTTCACGGAGCTTCCTTACAAGGAAGACAACACGATGCACGCGGCGGGCGGGATAGTTTCGAGCGCGGAAGATTTGGCGAAGTGGATTATCGTGAACATGAACGGCGGCAGGCTCGGCGGCAAGCAAGTCATCCCGGCCGCCGCAGTCGAAGAAATCCTCTCGCCGCAGATTAACCAGCGCCGCTCGTTCTACAAGTTCAAGAGGTACGCTTACGGGCTCGGGTGGAACATCGGCACCTACGACGGCGAGAAGTTGATTCACTGTTTCGGCGAGTTCCCCGGCTTCCGGCCGCACGTCTCGTTCATGCCCGAGCACAAGATAGGCGTCGTCGTCCTCGCCAACGAAAGCGCCGACGCCTCGCCCCTGACGGACCTCATCGCCTGCGACATCTACGACCACCTCCTCGGCAAGAAGCCGCTGCGGGCCGAGCCGAACCCTCTGGTTGACGAGTTCATCGCCAACATGAAAAGGGAGCGTGAAGCGCGTGCCAAGAGGACGACGCCCCCGGCGGCCTCGCCCGCCGCACCCACGCTTGAGCTGAAAGATTACGCGGGCGTCTACGACAACCCCGAATGGGGCAGACTCGTCGTCGCCTTCGACTCGGGCTCGCTCTCCGTCAAGTTCGGCAACCTGTCTTCGCCGCTCACCCATCTGTCGGGCGACGCCTTCGAGGCCCGACTCAAGCTGGTAAACCCGGCCCGGCTCACCTTCAAGGCCGACCCCGCCGCGGGCGCGAGCGGCCTCAACATGATGGGACAGACCTTCACGAAACTCCGCCCCGCCCCCTAAGGTCACGCGGAGCGGCCGGATTCAAACGAGAAGACGCGCCACCCCTTACCCCCTCGGTCGAGGGCGGTTGACTCAGCCGCCCCGCCGAGGAATTCCCCGACGGCGCGCTCCCAAAATTCCTGCGCCTTTCGGTTCCGGTCCATCACGCGCACCTCCCACCTCCCCGGAAACATCCTCCAAATCTCGTGCGCCGCCCGCGTCCCGACGCCCAGCCTCCGGCGCCCGCGGACGATAAAGAATTCGGCCACGTCCCACACCCCCGCGTCGCCGGAGATTTCCGAACCCTTTCGCACCAGGACGAAGCCGGCCCAACGACCGCCGACCCTGACGAGAAAAGGGTGGCGGTCGGCGTCCGTCCAGTACGACGAGAGTTGGCTGTAGCCGAAACGCCCGTCCGGCCCTAACTCCAGCTCGACGAACTCGCTGAAGTCGTGCGAATACAGCTCGAACAGGTTAGCCAGAATCGGCTCCTGCTCCGGCGCGGCGCGAATGACTTCGACCTCCGCGGGCGGGGTCGCTTGAGAGTTTCCCATGACGACATTATAAAAGGGGGGAAGTTTCAGCCGTAACACCGGACCGTCGGCCGACCGCTACTCTCGACACGGAGGGTTAAGATGAACAACTGTCGCCTCCCGGCCTCGCGCGCGTCGAGGCTCGTCCTCTGCCTGCTGCTCCTTTCGCCGTGCGCCTCGGCGCAGACGGCCGCGCCGCCCTACAAAGACACGTCGCTGCCGATAGACAGGCGCGTGGACGACCTCGTCGCGCGGATGACCCTTGAGGAGAAGATAGCGCAGATGATGAACGGGGCCGCGGGCGTCGAGCGGCTGGGCGTCCCCGAGTACGAGTGGTGGAACGAGGCGCTGCACGGGGTCGCCCGCGCCGGCATCGCCACCGTCTTCCCGCAGGCCATCGGGCTGGCCGCGACGTGGGACCCGGAGTTAATCCGCAGGGTCGCCGACGTGATCTCGACCGAGGCCCGCGCCAAGCACCACGAGTTCGCCCGCCGCGGCGAGCGCAAGCGGTATCAGGGCCTCACCTTCTGGTCGCCGAACATCAACATCTTCCGCGACCCGCGCTGGGGCCGCGGGCAGGAGACGTACGGCGAAGACCCCTACCTGACTTCGAGAATCGGCGTCGCCTTCGTCAAAGGCTTGCAGGGCGACGACCCGAAATACTTGAAGGTCGCGGCGACGGCCAAGCACTACGCCGTCCACAGCGGCCCCGAGCCCGAGCGCCACAGCTTCGACGCCGTAGCCTCCGAGCGCGACATGCGCGAGACGTACCTGCCCGCCTTCCGCGACCTCATCGTCGAGGGGCGGGCCGAGGGCGTCATGTGCGCTTACAACCGGACGAACGGCGAGCCGGCCTGCGCCAACAGGAAGCTGTTCGACATCCTCCGGCGCGAGTGGAAGTTCGGCGGCCACGTCGTCTCGGACTGCGCCGCCGTCGAAGACATCTGGAAGCATCACAAGTTCACGAAGACGGAGGCCGAGGCGTCGGCCCTCGCCGTCAAGTCCGGCACGGACCTGACGTGCGGTAGGGAATACCGCTCGCTCGCGCAGGCCGTGAAGGACGGGCTCATCAGCGAGGCCGAGATTGACGTGGCGGTCAAGCGTCTGATGAGGACGCGCTTCCGCCTCGGCATGTTCGACCCGCCGGAGATGGTCGCCTACGCGCGCATACCCTTCTCCGAGAACGACTCGCCCGCCCACCGCGCGCTCGCCCTCGACGCCGCGCGCGAATCCGTCGTCCTCCTGAAGAACGAGGCCAACACGCTGCCGCTCCGCAAGGACCTCAAAACGCTCGCCGTCATCGGCCCGAACGCCGACGCGCCCGACGTGCTGCTCGGCAACTACAACGGCCAGCCGTCGAAGTCCGTCACGCCGCTCCAAGGCATCGCCGAGAAGGTCGCGCCCGCGACGAAGGTGCTCTACTCGCAGGGCGTCTACCAGCCGGGCACGCTCGTCGCGCCCGTCTCGACTTCCGCCTTCGGCCCCGAAGGCGTGCGCGGCGAATACTTCAACAACAAAGACTGGAAGGGCGAGCCGGCGCTCGTCCGCGCGGACGCGCAGTTGAACTTCAACTGGGGCTCGCTCTCTCCCGCGCAGGAGCTTCATGCCGACAACTTCTCAATCCGCTGGACGGGCAAGCTCGTCGCGCCCGAGTCGGGCAAGTACCTCCTCGGGCTCTCTGGCAACGGCGGCCTGCGCCTGCTCCTCGACGGCCGGGCGGTCGTCGAAGACTTCGCCAACCAGCGGACGCGCACGCTCACGCAAGAGGTCGAGCTGGAAGGCGGACGCGCTTACGACCTCCGCGTCGAGTATCAGGAGAACGCCAACCACTACGCCGCGGCGCGTCTCGTCTGGGCGCCGCCGAGCGGTCAAAAGATGCTGCGCGAGGACGCGCTCGCCAAGGCGCGGCAGGCCGACGCCGTCGTCATGGTCATGGGCATCACGCCTTCGGTCGAAGGCGAGGAGATGAAGGTCAACGCCGAGGGCTTCCGCGGCGGCGACCGCACGAGCCTCGACTTGCCGAAGGAGCAGGAGGATTTAATCAAAGAAGTCCACGCGCTCGGCAAGCCCGTCGTGCTGGTGCTGCTCGGCGGCAGCGCCATCGCCGTGAACTGGGCCGACGAGCACGTCGGGGCCGTCGTCGAGGCGTGGTATCCCGGCGAGGAGGGCGGCACGGCGCTGGCCGACGTGCTCTTCGGCGACTACAACCCTTCGGGTCGCCTGCCTGTCACCTTCTACAAGTCCGCGTCGCAACTGCCGCCCTTCGAGGAGTACGGCATGCAGGGGCGCACCTATCGCTACTTCAAGGGCGACCCGCTCTACCCCTTCGGCCACGGGCTGAGCTACACGAAGTTCGCTTACGGCAAACTGAAGCTGAGCGCGTCCGACGTGCGGGCCGGCGAGGGGCTGACCGTCAGCGCGGAGGTGCAGAACGTCGGCGCCCGCGAGGGGGACGAGGTCGTTCAGCTTTACGTGACGGACGAGGCGTCCGCCTACCCGGTGCCGGTAAGGTCGCTCGCTGGCATCAGCCGCGTCCGGCTCCGCCCCGGCGAGAAGCGCACGGTGACCTTCAAGCTCGACGCGCGACAACTCTCTGTCATAGACGACCGCGGCCGGCGCGTCGTCGAGCCGGGACGCTTCGCCGTGAGCGTCGGCGGCAAGCAGCCCGGCTTCAAAGGCCGCGCCGACGCGGCGACGACCGGCGTCGTCTCCGGCGGCTTCAACGTCACGGGGAAGGCGACTGAAATCCCCGAACCGTAAGGCTCCATTTCACGAGGCTCGTCTTTCATGAACCGTCGCCGCTTCCTGACCCGCGCGCTTCAAAGCACGGCGGGCGTTTTATGCCTGCCGCGAACAGAACTGACGGCCTCGGCGCTCATGCCGGGAAGGCTGTCGAGCATCGGCATGCAGCTTTACACCGTGCGCCGTGAGTTGGAGAAAGATTTCGGGGGCACGCTAGCCCGCGTCGCCGCCCTCGGTTACAGGGAGGTCGAGTTCGCAGGCTACTTCAACCGCCCGCCGAAGGAAGTCCGCGGGCTTCTCGACCGCCACCGCCTCAAGTCCCCGGCCGCCCACGTCCCGCTCGTGGCCCTGCGCGGCAACTTACAGGAGATGATTGACGCGGCCCACCTCATCGGCCACAAGTACCTGCTGGTCGCCTACCTCCCCGCCGAAGAGCGTCGTTCGCTTGACGACTACAGGCGGCACGCCGACCTCTTCAACAAGGCCGGCGAGCTACTGAACAAGGCCGGGCTGCGGTTCGCCTATCACAACCACGACTTCGAGTTCGCGCCGACGGGCGGGCGAGTCCCTTACGACCTGCTGCTCGAACTCACCGACCCGCGGCTGGTGAAGATGGAGATGGACCTGTACTGGACCGTCAAGGGCGGGGCGAGCCCGCTCAAGTATTTCGAGAAGCACCCCGGCCGCTTCCACCTCCTCCACGTCAAGGACATGGACGCGACGCCCAAACGCTACTTCACCGAGGTCGGGCGCGGCGTGATTGACTTCAAGACCGTCTTCGCGGGCGCAGGCCGCGCCGGAGTCCGCCACTACTTCGTCGAACAGGACGAGACGCCCGGCCCGCCCTTCGACAGCCTGAAGGTGAGCATGGATTATTTAAAGAAGCTTGAGTTCTGAAGCGGCTGTTCGGTAAGCCCCGCAGGGGCGTCATGCAAAAGCCGGGGGCAGAGCGAACGCGAGTGAGCGCCGCCCCTGGAACCGGCGCGGACATGCGTGGAGCCCTGAAAGGGCGGGATAACCTATCCCGCCCTTTCAGGGCTCCACGATTATTTGCCGCGCCTTTCCTGGGGCGATGCCCCAGGCTATTCCATGACGCCCCTGCGGGGCTTACCGAACAGGCTCTTATTCCGCCTACGGCTTCAACCTTCTCAGGTCGTCGGCCGTGGCGGGCTTGAGGCTGACGGCGGCGCCGCCGCCGGGGGCGAGGGCGAGTTTGAGTGTGGTCTGGTCGTTGACGAGGGAGGTGCTGATTCGGTATTTCATCGGGTCGGTCTGCCAGTGGGCGTCGGCCGAGTCGGCGTAGATTGTTGCCACGTACCAGCGTTTCGGGGTGAGGAAGTTGAGTGTGACGACGGGGGCGCGAGCCGTCTCGTCGGTAATCGCGCCGAGGTACCATTCGTCTTTGCCCTTCGCCCGCCGGGCGATGGTGAGGTAGTCGCCGGGCTCGGCCTCGATGACGCGGGTGTCGTCCCAGTCAACGGCCACGTCCTTGATGAATTGGAAGGCGTCGGGGAACCGCTCGTAGTTCTCGGGCAGGTCGGCGGCCATCTGCAAGGGGCTGTAGAGCGTGACGTAGAGGGCGAGCTGTTTGGCGAGCGTCGTGTGGACCTGCTCCTTCTTGCCGGGCACGTAGGCGTCGAGCTTGATTTGAAAAATCCCCGGCGTGTAATCCATCGGGCCGCCCATGAGGCGCGTGAAGGGCAGAATGGTTTCGTGCTCGGGCGGGTTGCCCTCGCTCCACGCGTTGTACTCGTTGCCGCGCGCGGCCTCTGAGGCGAGCCAGTTCGGGTAGGTGCGGTGCAGGCCCGTCGGGCGGACGGGCTCGTGGGCGTCGAGCGTGATGTGGTGGCGCGCGGTCGCCTCGGCGACGCGGTTGTAGTGGTTGACCATCCACTGGCCGTCGTGGTGCTCGCCGCGCGGAATGATGCGGCCGACGTAGCCGGTCTTGACGGAGTCGTAGCCGTGCCGCTTCATGAAGCGGTAGGCGTCCTCCATGCGCCGCTCGTAGTTGGTGGCCGAGGCGGAAGTCTCGTGGTGCATGATGAGCTTGACGCCCTTCGCGGCGGCGTAGCTTTGCAGCCCGGCCACGTCGAAGTCGGGGTAGGGCGTGACGAAGTCGAAGACCTCCTCCTTCCAGTTCCCGAACCAGTCCTCCCATCCGACGTTCCAGCCTTCGACGAGCACGGCGTCGAAGCCGTGTTTCGCGGCGAAGTCGATGTAACGTTTCGTGTTCGCCGTCGTGGCGCCGTGCCGGCCGCTGGGCTTCAGGCCGGACCAGTCCGTCCCGGCCAGCTTGATGTTGCCCGCGTCGGCGTAACTCCACGTCGCCTTGCCGACGTGCATCTCCCACCAGAT
Organism: Pyrinomonadaceae bacterium; assembly: GCA_035941045.1. Taxonomy (GTDB): domain Bacteria; phylum Acidobacteriota; class Blastocatellia; order Pyrinomonadales; family Pyrinomonadaceae; genus QHXN01. Next base: position 16,970 of record DASZEK010000043.1, read on the forward strand.
GCCGACGTACTTGGCGGGCCTGACCCAACTCGCGTCGCCGACCTTCGAGGGCTCGTTCAAATTCAGGATGAGTTTGGAAGTCAGGATGTCGGCCGCGCGGTCGCTGACGACGACGGTGCGCCAGGGCGTCTGCGTGGGCGTCTGCATGTACGCCTTGTTGCCGAGGGCGTCGGGGACGAGGTGCGATGAAAGCGCGAAGGCGCGGCGGTCCACGTCGAGGTTCATGGCCGGGTAGTTGACGAGCGCGGCCTCGTGGACGTTGACGTAGAGGCCGTCGGCCGTCTTCATCATCAGCGGAGTCTGGACGACGTTGTCGGCGGGGATGGACTTGACGGCAATCTCCTTCTCGCTCATCCCCCGCGTGGCGTTGACCTCGCTGAGCCGCGTGGTCGAGTAGGCGTACTCGTTCGTGTCGTAGTCGCCGGGAATCCAGAAGGTCTTGTGGTCGCCCGCGAGGTTGAACTCGGTCTTCTCGGCGGCGACGATGAAATACTTCAGCCCCGGCTGCTCTGGGAACTCGTAGCGGAAGCCGAGCCCGTCGTCGTAGAGTCGGAAGCGGACGACGACGCGGCGGTTATCGGCCGAAGCCTGTTGCAACGTGACCGCCAACTCCCTGTAGCGGTTGCGGATTTGCTTCACCTCGCCCCAGACGGGCTCCCACGTCTCGTCCCTTTCGGCCTTCTCGGCGTTGACGACGGCGAACCCGCCGGTCAGCGCGGGCAGCTCCTTCAGCTCGACGCCGAGCCTGCTCGGCAGGACGACGGGACGGCCGCCGAACGACAGGCGGTAGGTCGGCTCGCCCTTGTCGGTCAGGCGGAAGGAGAGCGAGAGCTTGCCCGAGGGGGATTCAATCTCCTGCGCGAAAGCGTTGAGGCTAAAGAGCAGGACGAAGATGAAAGAGAGGTTGATTCTCATTTGCGTTGGCGTCTCCCTCTAGTTGGCGCGCTTCGGCTGGAGGCGCTGGACGGAGCTGTCGTTAATCTCGAACTGGTGGCCCTTCAACATGCGGATGACCTCCGCGCCGGCCAGCAGGACGGGTCCGTAGCCGTGCGCCGCGTAAGGGCTCACGGGGCGGAAGTAGTAGAAGGCCGGGTCGAAGGCCATCCCCGTGCCGACGCAGGTGCCTTCGACCTGCCCGCGGGCGTTGACCTTCGTCGCGACGGCGTTCCACGCGAGCAGGGTCGCGGGCGCGTAGGCGGTGGCGTCAATCCAGCCGCGGTTGACGGCGCGCGCGAAGGAGTAGGCGTAGATGGCCGTGGCCGAAGTTTCGAGGTAGGAGTCGTGGCGGTCAAGAAGCTGGTGCCAGAAGCCCGAGCCGGACTGCAAGGCCGCCAAGCCCTTGGCGTGCGCCCTCAACAGCTCAAGAACCTGCGGGCGCTGCGGGTGGTTCTCCGGCAGCACTTCCAGCAGCTCGACTTCCGTCATGAAGGCCCAGCCGTTGGCGCGCGCCCAGCGGAACTCCGGGTGCTCCGTCATCCCTTCGACCCAGCCGTGCATGTAGACGCCGCGCTCGCGGTTGAACATCCGGCGGGCGTAGGCGAGCACCTGTTTGCACGCCTCGTCGTAATACTTCCTCTCGCCCGTCAGCTTGCCCATCTGCGCCAGCGCGGGCACGCTCATGAACAAATCGTCGAGCCAGATGGTGTTCGGCTGCGGGCGGTTGCGCGCCAGAGTGCCGTCGCGGAGGCGGTGCTCCTTCGTCATGATGTAGTTGATGGCCGTGTCTATCAGCGGCCGGAGGTCGGCGCGGCTGCCCGCGCGCGTGGCCTTAATCATCGCGGCGCACATCGCCCCGCAGTCGTCGAGGGCGCGCGGCGCGACGAGGTTGCGCATCGGCAGGCCCGTGCCCCAGTCGGCGGCGTGCTCGGCGGCGGTCTTGCTGACGTACGGCGCGGCCTCGGCGATGAACTGCAAGCGCCGCTCGGCGTAGTCGCGGAAGCGCGGGTCGCCGGTCGCCTCGCTCGCCAGAAGCATCCCGGCGTAGGTCACGCCCCACTCGTAGCTGACGAGGCGGAAGTCTCCGCGCCGCAGGGTGGTGTTCTGGTCTATCCCGGTCAGGTCGGTCAGCGCGGCGTTCGTCTGCCTGTTGACGAAGCCGGTGGGCGTCGTCTCGTCGAGGTAGGCGTGAATCAGGTTCAGGAGGCGCGCGACCTCTGCGGGCTGCGGGACGCCGTAGGGGACCGGGTAGTCGGGGCGCAACTGGTGCAGCGGCGTGGTCGCGTCGGTCTGCGGCGCCTGCTGCGCGTGGACGGGCTGCGCGAGTAGGAGGACTGCCAGGCAGAAGGTTTTCATTCTCATGTGTTTTCTCGGGCCGGGCGGCGTCGAAGGGGTTCGTCTCTCGCACATGTTTTACTATCAACGAGGCCGCTTCCGCCAATCGCGCCGGGCGGCCTTATTACGACCGCTGGTAGTAGTTCCCGGCCGCCCTTAAAATCCTTCCTTCCGGAAGGCCCGACTGACTCACCCATCACGACGACGACAAGGTGCCTGAATGACAAACAGGAATCGCTCGCGCCTCGCCCTGCTCCTGCTCGCGCTCTTCGCCTGCGTCGCGGCGCCGGCCGCCGCGCAGTCTCCCAACACGGCGACGATGATCGTCGTCGTCGTCGACCAGAACGGCGCCGTCGTGCCGGGCGCCAGAGTCTCGGTCGTCAACGACGCGACCGGCGCCGCGCGCGAGGCCGTCTCGGACGACGGCGGCGGCTCGACCATCGCCGGGCTGCCGCTGACGGGGACCTACACAATCGCCGTCTCTAAAGAAGGGTTCGGCGACGAAGAGCTTAAGGGCGTCGCGCTGCGCTCGGGCGAGACGGCGACGCTCAGGGTGAAGCTCGTCGTCGGCTCGCAGCGGGCCGAAGTCACCGTCTACGGGACGGCCGAAGGCGTGCGCGCCGACCCGCAGCTCGGCCGCCGACTCGACGCCGCGCAGGTTGACGAGACGCCCATCCTCGGCCGCAAGTCCACGACGCTGCCGCTCCTGAACGCCGCCTTCCGGCAGGCGAAGGGCACGGGCGACCTCTTCGTCAACGCGACCTATTTCGTCACCGGCGTCGGCGGGCGCCGCCAGACGACCGTCCTGCTCGACGGCGCCAACAACGACGAGGGCTGGGGCCGCCAGACGGCGATTGCCACCGTGCCGCTCGGCGCGATTCAGGAGATAACCGTCCTCTCGAACGCCTTCTCGTCCGAGTTCGGCTGGACCTCGGGGCCGGCCCTCAACATCGTCACCAAGTCGGGCACGAACGACCTGCACGGCGAAGGGCTCGTCATGGTTCGCCCCGGCCGCTGGCAGGCCGAGTCGTTCTCGACCGACGGCTTCTGCCCGCCCTCGGTCCCGACCTGCGTCACGCCCGCGACCTTGCGCGCCGTCAACCCCGTTGACATCCCCGACGCGCTCTCGCAAGTCTCCGGCTCCGTCGGCGGCCCCGTCGTCAGGGACAAGACCTTCTTCTTCGCCACGGCCGACTACACGCGACAGGACCGCACGACCTTCCTCTCGCCGACGCTGCCCGCCTTCGTGCTGCCCGCCTCGGGCCGCCTCGACTACACGGGCCACTACCGGCAGACGCTCTTCGACGCTCGGCTCGACCACCGGCTCACCCCCGACCAGACCTTGATGGTGCGCTTCAACCTCGACCGCTTCTTCGACGACAACCCGCAGGACGCCGTCGGCGGCACGAACGCGCCCAGCGTCGCGCGCCGCTACTCGCGCGCCTCGTGGACGACGCAGCTCAACCACACCTCCGTCGTCGGCCCGACCCTCGTCAACGAGGCGCGCTTCGCCTACCTGCACGGCGACCCCGTGACGAAGTGGGAGGCGCAGAACCTCTCGACCACCTACACGCGCTCCGGCAACGTCCCCTTCACCATCGGGCAGTCGCGGCTCTCGGACATCTGGAGCCACCAGACGCAACTGGCCGACACGCTCTCGTGGTCGCGCGGCAGACACTACCTGCGCTTCGGCGGCAGCGTCATCCGCCACACCTCGGGCGGAACGGGCAGCGAGCCCGGCACGGCCGTCCTCGGCACCTTCACCTTCAACGCCGCGACGACCGCGCCCTTCGAGCAGTTGACGATAAACGACGTGCAGAGCTACACGCAGCCCATCGACTTCGGCGTCAACAGCTACGAACTGCCCCAGTGGCTTTTGACCGCGTTCGTGCAGGACAGCTTCCACGCCCGCCGCGACCTCACGCTCGACCTCGGCCTGCGCTACGACCGGCAGACCTTGACGGACGCGGCGAAGAACTTCGCCCCGCGCGTCGGCTTCGGCTGGAACCCCGGCGGCGACTCGCGCACCTCCGTCCGCGGCGGCTACGGCATGTACTACACGCAGATTCGCTCCAACGCCGTCGCCGGCTACCTCGTCAACGGCCTCGACGGGCTGACTACCTACACGGCGACGCGCACCCAGACCGGCTTCCCGGCCTGCCTGACCTGCGTCCCCGTCAACGTTGACCCGCGCACCGTCCCGGCGGGTCAACTGCCCGCCCGCGACATCACAATCCGTGCGGGCCGCCGCGCCTCCTACCAAGAGCAGTTCGCGCGCTTCGGGCTGAACTTCGACCTGCTGCCGAACTACCCCGACCGGCTGGTCAACCCGCGCAGTCAGGTCGTCTCCGTCGGCGCCGAGCGCGAGGTCGTCAAGGGCCTCTTCGCCGGGGCCGACTACGTCCACCAGCACCTCTCCGGCATCGACCGCACGGTTGACCTGAACGCGCCCGAGCCCTTCGCGCGCACGGCGCCGGGTCAGGTCCGCTGCCCCGCCGGACTCGCGCCGCCCTGCACCCCGGCGCAGGCCGTGACGGCGGCCAACGCCACCCGCCGCATCCGCCCGGCCAACGGCGGCGTCCGTCAGGTCAACGTCCTGACGAACCTCGGCGTCGCCGACTACGACGGCTTGCAGACGCAGCTCACCTACCGCGGCCCTTCGCGCCTGCGCGCCGCCGTCAGCTACACGCTCTCGAAGGCGACCAACACCTTCGAGCCGGACGGCAACGGCATCGGGCCGAACGACAGCAACCTTGCCAGCCTCGGCGAGCAGGAGCGCGGCCCGAGCGTGCTCGACCAGCGCCACCGCGCCGTCATCATGGTCAGCTACCGCTTCCCGCTCGGCTTCACGGCCGGCACGCTGACGCAGCTCGCCTCCGCCCGCCCCTTCAACGCGACGACCGGCGTTGACAACAACGGCGACGGGCTGACGAACGACCGCCCCGTCATCGGCGGCCGGGTCGTCGGCAAGTCGGCCTTCCGCGGGACCGGGACGCAGGACGTGGGCCTCTTCGTCGAAGACCGCGTCAGGCTCTCGGAGCACGCGAGCCTCCTGCTCCGCCTCGAAGGCTTCAACCTCCTCAACCACGGCAACTACCTCGGCCGCGGCCAGACGCTCTACGGCGACGCCCCGACGCCGAGCCCGACGTTCGGCCAGCTCGTGGCCGTCGGCTCTTCGTCCAACGCGCTCCCCGCGTTCGCCAACGTGGACCCGCCGCGGATGTTCCAGCTTCAGGCGCGCTTCCTTTTCTGAGGATGAGAAGAAACCTGCTGCCCGCCGCGCTGCTCTCGGCCGCGCTCGTCCAGAGCGTCGGCTGCGGGCGCTTCTCCAACCGGTCGAACGACGCGAAGGGCGAGCGGCTGGTCGTCATCTCGCAGGTCTACAACGAAATCATCTGGGCGCTCGGGGCGCAAGACCGCGTCGTCGGCGTTGACTATTCGAGCACCTACCCGGCGGACGTGAAGAAGGTGCAGACGGTCGGCTACCACCGCGCGCTGAGCGCCGAGGGCATCCTCTCGCTTCACCCGACGGCCGTCCTCCACGACAACAACATCGGCCCGCCGCAGGTCGTCGAGCAGCTCAAGAACCTCGACATCCCCATGAAGACCTTCGCCGCGAAGAACGACTCCGTCGAAGGCACGAAGGCCCTCGTCCGCGAGATGGGCGCCTACTTCCGAAGAGAAGGGAAGGCCGAAGAGCTGTGCCGCACGCTCGACGCGCAGATGGCCGCCGCGCTCGACCGCGTAAGGCAGCACGCGGACCGCCCGAGGGTCGCCGTCATCCACTTCGGGCGCGCGTCGAACGTCTACCTCGTCGTCGGGCGCGGCGGCGGGGGCGACGGCGGCGCCGCTGGCCGGATGATAGAATGGGCGGGCGGCGAGATGGCCGTCAGCTCCGAGAGGATGCAGCGCATGGAGTCGCCCGAGACGGTCGCGCAGGCGAACCCCGATGTCATCCTCGTCACCGACTTCGGCTACGACCGCCTCGGCGCCGGCGCCTTGGACCAAATCAAGGCGCTGCCCGGCGTCGCCACCTCGAACGCCGCCCGCGACGACCGCATCTACCGCGTCGAGGAGAACGTCCTGATGTACTTCGGCCCGCGCTCGGGCGAGAACGTGGAGAAGCTGGCCGCCATCATCCATCAAAAGTGACAAAGCAACTCGCGTCACGGCGTGCCGTCCTCCTCCTCGCGCTGACCTTCGCCGCGCTCGTCGTGCTGGCCGCGTCCGTCCGCTATGGCGCCGTGGAATTTTCAGCCACGGACATCGGCCGCGCGCTATCCTCACTCCTCCCCGGACGGCCCGAGCCCACACTCGACCAGCGCATCTTCCTTGAGCTGCGCCTGCCGCGCGCCGTCCTCTGCCTGCTCGTCGGCGCGAGCCTCGGGGCGGGCGGCGCGCTGATGCAGGCGCTTTTCCGCAACCCGATTGTCGAGCCGGGGCTGGTCGGCACTTCCAGCGGCGCGGCCTTCGGCTCGGCCCTCTTCTTCGTCCTCGGCCCGGCCCTCCGCCTTGAACCCGGCCTCTGGACTCTGCCCGTCGCCGCCTGCCTCGGCGGCGTCGCCTCCACCTGCCTCGTCTTCCTGCTGGCGCGCTCGCGCGAGGACGGGCGGGCCCCGATAGTGATGCTGCTGCTGACGGGGCTGGCGGTCAACGCCCTCTTCATGAGTGCCATCGGGTTCCTCTCCTACGTCGCGCGCGACCCGCAGGCCCGCTCCATCACGTTCTGGAGTCTGGGCACGCTCTCGGGCGCGAACTGGCGAGCCGTCGAGGCCGTCGCCGTCTCGACGATAGGGGGCACGCTCGTCGCGCTGCGCTGCGCGAAGCAGCTCGACGCGCTGATGATAGGCGAGGAGGAGGCGACCTACCTCGGCGTGAACGTGAACCGCTTGAAGTGGGTCGTCCTCTCCGTCAACGTCGTCGTCGTCGCCGTCGCGACGGCCTTCACGGGCGTCATCAGCTTCGTCGGGCTGGTCGTCCCGCACATCCTCAGGATGACGGGCGGGGCCGACAACCGCTTCCTCATCTTGGGAAGCGCGCTGGCGGGCGCGACGCTCCTGAGCCTCGCGGACCTCGTGGCGCGGCTCGCGCTGCGGCCTGCCGAACTCCCCATCGGCATCGTCACTTCGGCGGTCGGCGTGCCCGTCTTCCTCCTGCTGCTGCGCCGCCGCCGGTACGTTTTCTGACGGCCCATGCTGGAAGCCAGCGACATCACTTTCCGCGTCGGGGGCCGCGCGCTCATCTCCGACGTGTCTATCAAGTTCGCGCCCGGCCGGCTTCACCTCGTCGTCGGCCCGAACGGCGCGGGCAAGTCAACGCTCGTCAAGCTGCTGGCGCGGCTGCTGCGCCCGCAGTCCGGGAGGGTCGAGTACGACGGCGCCGACGTGAGCCGCGCGAGCGAAGCTGACCTCGCGCGGCGCCGCGCCGTGCTCTCGCAGGCCGTCGAGATAGCGTTCCCGCTCACCGCCCGCGAGGTCGTCATGATGGGCCGCCACCCGCACTTCGGCTCCCGCCCCGGCCCCGCCGACGAGACGGTCGCCGACGAGATGATGGAGCACTTCGACGTGGCGCAGTTCGCCGGGCGCGACTACAGGACGCTCAGCGGGGGCGAACGCCAGCGCGTCAACTTCGCGCGCGTCATGGCGCAGTTGTGGCGCGCGGGACGAGGCCCGGCCTGCCGCTACCTGTTCCTCGACGAGCCGCTGACCTTCCTCGACATCCGCCACCAGATAGCCTTCATGAAGAAGGTGCGCGCCTTCGCCGACGAGTCGGACGTGGTGACGGTGGGCGTGCTGCACGACCTGAACCTCGCGGCGCGCTTCGCCGACCGGCTCGTGCTGCTCGACCGGGGGCGCGTGGCAGCCGAGGGCACGCCCGCCGAGGTGCTGACGGCCGCGCGCATCCGTGAGGTGTTCGGCGTCGAACCCACGTTCCTCCCGGCCGGGCCGTCGGGCTTCCACCTCGTCTTCGACTGAGCGCCTTCGTCTCCGCCGCCGAAAAAAGGTAAGATACCCGCGAGCGAGCCCTTCGGCGCCGCCCGCGTTGTCGGCGCATTCCGTCTCAGCCGAATCGGGCCATCCCGTTCCGTTCTCCCGACGGGACGCACACTACTTTTTAGTTCGCTATCGTGAAACCTCTCCCGGAAACCAACGTCGCGCACTACCGCGTCATGGAGCCGCTCGGCGCGGGCGGCATGGGCGCCGTCTACAAGGCTTACGACGAAAAGCTCCACCGCGTCGTCGCGCTCAAACTCCTCCCGCCCGAGTACACCACGCACGAAGACCGCCGCCGCCGCTTCCTACAGGAAGCCCGCGCCGCCTCCGCGCTCAACCACCCGCACATCCTCACCGTCTACGAGTTCGGCGAGGACGGCGGGCGGCCCTACATGGCGACCGAGTACGTCGAGGGCGAGACGCTGCGCATGAAGATAGCCGCGCGCTCGCTGCGGGTCGTCGAGGCCCTGGACATCGCCGTGCAAATCGCCGAAGGGCTCGCCAAGGCGCACGAGGCAGGCATCGTCCACCGCGACCTCAAGCCCGAAAACCTCATCGTCAGCCGCGACGGCTACGCCAAGATTCTCGACTTCGGCATCGCCAAGCTCGTCCCGCGCCGCGGCCACGCCGCCGCGCCCGCCGCCGACAGCGCGCAGGAGACGCTCATCCGCGTCGAGACGCAGCCGGGCGCCATCCTGGGCACCGTCAACTACATGGCGCCCGAGCAACTGCTCGGGCGGCGCGTGGACGTGCGCTGCGACGTGTTCGCCTTCGGCGTCGTCCTCTGCGAGATGCTGACGGGCTCGTGCCCCTTCGCCTGCGACAACCAGATCGACACGATGCACGCCATACTCCACGAGGAGCCGCGGCTGCGCGACGCACTCCGCTCGCTCCTGCCGCCCGGCGCCGAGCGCATCTTGTCGAAAGCACTGGACAAAGAGCCGAAGCGCCGCTACCAGACGGTCCGCGAGCTTGCGGCCGAGCTGAAAGCCTTCAAGCGCGACCTCGAACTCGGTCAGGTGGTGCCGACGCAGACGCGGACGAAGCTGGTCCTCCGGCGCGTCACGACGCTGCCGCGCGCGAGCGGGATTGATTACGAGAAGGAGTTGAACGAGGCGCAGTTCGAGGCGGTGACGACGACGGAAGGCCCGCTGCTCGTCGTCGCGGGCGCGGGGACGGGGAAGACGCGGACGCTCGTCTACCGCGTCGCGCGCCTCGTCGAGTCGGGCGTCCGACCCGAGTCCGTCCTGCTCCTGACCTTCACGCGGCGCGCGGCGGCCGGGATGCTCGCGCGCGCGGCGGGCCTCGCCGACTCGCGCTGCCAGCGCGTCTCGGGCGGCACCTTCCACAGCCTCGGCCACAGCGTGCTCCGCAAGCACGCCGAGGCGGCCGGCGTCTCACGCAACTTCACCGTCCTCGACTCGTCCGACACCGAAGACCTCATCGAGCTGCTGCGCCGCCAGATGCACCTCACGCGCGAGCGCCACTTCCCGCGCAAGCGCACCATCTGCTCCATCTTCAGCATGATGGTCAACAAGGTCAGCACGCTCGAAGAAGTGCTCCGCAGTTGCTACCCGCACTTCCTCGACGAACAGCGCGCCCTCGAAGAACTGTACGGCACCTTCGAAGAGTTCAAGCGCGCACGCCACCTGCTGACCTACGACGACCTGCTCGTCCGCCTGCGCGAAGCCCTCGAAGGCTCGCCCGAGTTGTGCCGGCTGCTCTCCGAGCAGTACCGCTACGTGATGGTGGACGAGTATCAGGACACCAACAAGCTCCAGGCGCGCATCGTGCGGCTGCTGGCCGCCGCGCACGACAACGTCGCGGTCGTCGGCGACGAGTGCCAGTCCATCTACTCGTTCCGCGGCGCGAGCCACAGGAACATGCTTGAGTTCCCCGACCTGTTCCCGTCCTCGCGCGTCATCAAGCTCGAAGAGAACTACCGCAGCACCCAGCCCATCCTCGACCTCGCCAACGCCATCATCTCCGAGGCCAAGGAGGGCTACGGCAAGCACCTCTTCTCGCGCGTTGACGACGACGCGGAGCCGCCCCTCGCCGTCACCGCCCGCGACGAGAACGAGCAGTCGCGCTTCGTGGCCGAGCGCATCGCGGAGCTGCGCGACCAGGGGGTGCCGCTCTCCGAGGTCGCCGTCCTCTTCCGCGCCGGCTCTCACTCGTTCGACCTTGAGATAGAGCTGGCGAAGCACGGCCTCCAGTTCCGCAAGTACGGCGGCATCAAGTTCGCCGAGTCGGCCCACGTCAAAGACGCGCTCGCCTTCCTGCGCGTCGTCGCCAACCCTTCCGACACGCTCTCGTGGCTGCGCGCGCTGAAGCTGATAGACCACGTCGGCGACGCGACGGCCAACCAGATACTCGACCACCTCGGCGTCGAGCGCAAAGAGTTCAGGGCCGCGAGGGCGAAGGACGGTCTGTTCAAGAAACTTCACCGCTTCCCGTCGCGCCCCGGCTACAAGGAGCAGTTGACGCGCCTCACGCGCCTGCTCGGCGGCCTCGTCGGCGTCAAGACGCCGGGCGCGCAGCTCTCGGCCGTGCTCCGCTTCTACAAGCCCATCCTCAAGGCGCGCTACGACGACCACCCGCGCCGCGCGCGCGACCTCGAACACTTGCAGACCATCGCGAAGCGTTACAAGACTGCGGCCGAGCTGCTGGCCGACGTGGCGCTCGACCCTTCGGACGCGACCCGCGCGGAAGGCCGCGAGCGCGGCGGCGGCTACGTCACGCTCTCGACCGTCCACTCGGCGAAGGGGCTGGAGTGGGACGCGCTCTTTATCATCTGGATGACGGACGGGTGGTTCCCCTCGGCGCGCTCCCAAGACGAGCTGGAAGACTTGGAGGAGGAGCGGCGCCTGCTCTACGTCGCCACGACGCGCGCCCGTCGCCACCTCTATCTCGTCTCGCCGCTGAACCCCTACCGCGGCGCCGACGGAGACGAGCTGCCGTCCGTCTCCCGCTTCCTCGAATCCATCCCCGACGACATCCTCCCGCGCGCGTCGCTGTCGTGAATGTTAAGGGCCTGTATGAGAAGCCCCGAAGGGGCGTGATGGAATAGCCAGGGGCAGAGCGAACGCGAGTGAGCGCCGCCCCTGGACACGGACGGGAAAGGCGTGGAGCCCTGAAAGGGCGGCATAGACTATGCCGCCCTTTCAGGGCTCCCTCGTTATGTGCGGCTTTCCTGGGGCGTTGCCCCAGGCTTTTACATCTCGCCCCTTCGGGGCTTCTCTAAGAGGTTGTCATTCTTTTCGAGCTGAAATGCGGGCGTAACGCGGTAGGCGCATCGTTGGTCGCCGGAGACGATGTGCTCGACGCGCTCGACCGAGACGGCGTCGCCGAGCACGGAGCGGAAGAGGTCGAGCTCGGTCGAGCAGAAGCCTTGGCAGGCGTTGGCCGCGGCGCAGATGGGACAGTGGCTCTCGACGAGGAGGAAGCCGCCGTCGCCTTCCGGCCTCACCTCGGCCATGTAGCCCTCTTCGGTGCGGATGCGGGCCAACTCCTCCAGCCTCTTCTCCAGCGGGTCGTCGAGGCGTATGCGCTTCGAGTAGTCCGCGCGCTGCCGGGCGCAGCGGGAGGCGAGGACGCGTTCCAGCCCTTCGGCCCCGAAAGTCTCCTGCAAGTCGGCGATGAGGGCGACGCTCAGCTCGGCGTAAGCCTCGGGGAAGTGCCGGTCGGCCTCGCGCGTCAGGCGCCAGGACTTCGCCGGGCGGCCGACGGGCACGGGCCGGTCCTCGGCCGCGACCAGCCCCTCGCCCTGCAAAGCGTACAGGTGAAGGCGGACCGCCATCGCCGTAAGCCCAAGCCGCTCCGCCAGTTGCGCCGAGCCGAGCGGGCCTTCCGTCTTCAGCAGTTTGACGATGGCGCGTCGCGTTTTGCGCTCGCCGCCCTGTGTCGTCTCCGGCTTCATGAAGCCTTTCTAAAGAAAATGCTTGACAAAGTCAAGTCTCCGCGGTAGCCTCCCGACTTAGTAAAGGTTTTCCTTTAGAAAGGAAGGTGGCTGAGCATGAACATCTCTTCGGACTTTTCCAGCGAACGGGGCGGGGCGGACGTTTTTGACGGCCTGCGGGTCGCCGTCACGGGCGGGACCTCGGGCCTCGGGCTCGCCCTCGTGCGCGAGCTTGCGGCGAGGGGGGCGCGCGTCGCCTTCGTCGCTCGCACGCGCGAGCGCGTCGGGCAGGTGGCGCGCGAGAACCGCGGCGCGTACGGCATCGTCGGCGACGTGTCCTCGAAGGACGACATCTACCCCGTCGCCTTGCAGGTCGTCGGCGAGCTGGGCGGCCTCGACGTGCTCGTCAACAACGCCTCGGACCTCGGGCCGGTGCCTTTGGCGATGCTCTCGGACACGGAATGCGAAGACCTGGAACGCGCCTTCGCGACGAACGTCCTCGGCCCGTTCCGTCTGACGAAGGCTTTGATGGGCGCGCTCGCGGCCTCGGCGCGCGAGGGGCGCGGCGCCGTCGTGCTGAACGTCTCAAGCGACGCGGCCGTCAACGCCTATCCCGGCTGGGGCGCGTACGGCGCGAGCAAGGCCGCGCTCCAACACCTGAGCCGAGTCTGGGGCGAGGAGCACGCGGACGACGGCGTCCGCTTCCTCTCGCTCGACCCCGGCGACATGGACACGCCGATGCACGCGGCGGCCATGCCCGACGCCGACCCTTCGACGCTCAAGCGGCCCGAGGCCGCGGCCCGCGAGCTTGCCGACGCCATCGCCGCCGCCCTGCCCGCGCGGGAAGGAGCACTCGTATGAACGCCGCCCGACAACCCGTCCAACGCCCGCCCGACGCAAAGCTCCTCGTCGTGGACGCGTCGAGGCACATCGACCACGCGCCGCGCGCCTCCTTCGTCGAATACCTGCGGCCGGGCGACGTGGTCATCGCCAACGACGCGGCGACGCTGCCGGCGAGTCTCGCGGGGCATCACGCGGGGACCGGCGCCCCCGTCGAAGTCCGACTCGCAGGCCGGCCCTCGCTGCGTCCCGAAGACGTGGGCCACTTCATCGCCGTCGTCTTCGGCGCGGGCGACTACCGCACGCGCACCGAAGACCGCCCCGCGCCGCCGCCGATGGCGGAAGGCGACCGCCTCGTCCTCGGTCCGCTCTCCGCGACCGTCGAGAGATTGTCAGGCCACCCGCGGCTCGTCTCGCTTCGGTTCGACGGTTCCGCGGACGAAGTCTGGTCCGGGCTCGCGCGCCACGGGCGGCCGATACAGTACGCGCACGTCGCGTCGCCGCTCGCGCTGTGGGACGTGTGGACTCGAATCGCCGGCCCGCCGGTCGCGTTCGAGCCGCCGTCGGCGGGCTTCGCTTTGGACTGGCACACGCTGGCCGAGTTGCGCGGTCGCGGCGCGGAGTTCGCCACCATCACGCACGCCGCCGGCATCTCCTCGACCGGCGACGAAGAGCTTGACCGACTGCTGCCCTTCGACGAGCCGTACCGCATACCGGAGGCGACGGCGCGGGCCGTCAGCCGCGCGAAGTCGAAGGGCAGGCGCGTCATCGCCGTCGGCACGACGGTCGTCCGCGCGCTCGAACACGCCGCGGCCGGGGACGGGCGCGTGCGCGCGGGCGAGGCAGTCGCCACGCAGCGCCTCGGCCCTTCGACCCGCCTGCGGGTCGTGGACGCCATCCTCTCCGGCACGCACGAGCCGGGCACGAGCCATTACGAGCTGCTTCGCGCCTTCCTCGACGACGCGACGCTCCGCCGGGCGACCGCCGAGCTTGAAGTCCGCGGCTACCGGACGCACGAGTTCGGCGACTCGGTGCTCATCGAGCGCGTCCCCGCTTAGTTCCGGGTCCACAAGAGGGCCTTGCCGTTTTTGCCCGCGGTCGCCAACTGTCGGCCCCGCGGGCTAAAAACTGCGGGGTAACGGCCGCCCTCCAACTCGCCGACCAGCCGCCCCGACGCCACCTCCCACAACTGCGCGCTCCTGCCGCTCGAAGTGGCGAGCGCCGTCCCGTCGGGGCTGAAGGCAATCTCCTCGACCTCGTCGCCGCGCCCCGGCAGCGGCAGCGTGAAGAGCAGCCGCCCCGACGCGGCCTCCCATAACTTTACGACGTGATGATTGCGCCCGCCCTTGGCCGCCAGCGTCCGGCCGTCGGGGCTGAAGGCGACGCGCGGCACGCGCCCGTCGAACCCTTCGAGCGTCATCTTGAGGCGGCCCGTTCTCACGTCCCAGAGCTTCGCCGTCCGGTCGCGGCTGCCCGTAGCCAGCGTCTCGCCGTCGGGGCTGAAGGCGAGGTCGTAGACGGTTGACGTGTGCCCGCCGAGCAGTCGCGCCAGCCGCCCGGTCTTCGCGTCCCAAAGGCGCACAACGTCGTCGGAGCTTTCCGTTGCGACGAGACTGCCGTCGGGGCTGAAGACTCCGGTCAACGAACCTTTGTCGTGTTCGAGCGTCGCAATCAGCCGCCCCGTCGCGGCGTCCCAAAGCCTCGGAAACCTGTCGCCGCTAATCGTCAGCAGGGTCTTACCGTCCGGGCCGAAGTAAGCTCTCGGGAAGGCGAAAAGGTCTTCGTCCTCGCCGAGCAGGGCACGGGACCAGAGCCCGGCGTGCTGAAGCACCTTCATCGAAGCCAGCGCCTCGCCCGTGTCCGCGTCCCAGAGTTTGGCCGTGCCGTCTTTGCTGCCGGTGACGACGGAGCGCCCGTCGGGGCTGAACCCGAGGTTGTAGACCCTGCCCGCGTGGCCGAGGAAGGTCGCCCGCAAGCGCCCCGTTGACACGTCCCACACGCGCGGCTTGTCGTCGCCGCTCAGCGCGGCGAGCAGCCGCCCGTCGGGGCTGAACGTCACCTGATAAACGCCGCCCCGCGCGCCGTCGAGCGTGCTGACCAGACTCCCGGTCCGCGTCTCCCAGAGCCTCACCGTCTTGTCGTCGCTGCCCGTCGCCAGAAGGCGCCTGTCCGGGCTGAAGGCCATTGAGGTCACGGCCCGCTCGTGCCCCGCGAGCGTCGCCTTGTTGGTCTGCGCGGGGGCGAGGGTTGATAACGTCAGGATTAAAATTAGAGTGAGTAGGGGGGCCGGAGTATTGCTTTTCATGTCACACACCTTCGCGTCAGCTTCCGCAGCACTTGCCGACGCTAATCTTAAAGGTGTCGCACCGCGGCCGGATGCCGCCTTGTGACACTTCCTGCACTGTCCCCCGTCCTTTAAGACAGCATGCGCTCGACGGCGGCGTTGACGTGAATCCGCCCCGTGTCGAGCAGGGGAATGCCGGCGGCCTGTTCGCCGCGCAGAATCAGGGGCAACTCCGTGCCCCCGAGGATGAGCCCTTCTATCTGCTCACGCTCTCTCAGGCGAGCCGCTATCTCTGTCAGCCGCTCGCGCGTCTCGGGCAGGAAGACGCCGTTGAGCAGTTCGTTCATGTACTTGTCGTGGATGAACGCCTGCTCCTCTTCGTCGGGGATGGCAAGCTCGATGCCTTCGCGCGTGAAGACTTCGGGGTAGAAGCGGCCGCGCATCGTGAAGCGCGTGCCGAACAGGCCGAGCCTTTTGAGCCCGAGCGACTTCGCCTCGGCGCACGCCGCCTCGACGATGCTGACGAGGGGGACGGGCGAGCGTGCGCTGACCTCGTCGAAGACGACGTGCGGCGTGTTGGAGGACAGGAGCCCTAAGTCGGCCCCGGCGCGCGCGAGCCTCTGAAGCTCCGCGAGAAGATACTCGGCGATCTTCTCAAGCTCGCCTGCCGTTATCCAATCGACCATCCTCTTCAAATCGATGCTGTTGATGATGACGGGCGGGTAGCTCCCGTCCGGCACGCGCTCCCGGTAGGCGGCGATAATCAGGCGGTAATACTCGATGGTCGATTCCGGCCCGACGCCGCCGATGACGCCCAAGGTCTTCATCTTCTGCTCCTATCGTCTCAGCGAATCCCGACCAGCCCTTGAACCGATTGAATCAACTTCTCGGAGTCGTAACCGACGCCGTCTTTGAAGACTATCTCGACCTTCTCGATGTCTGAGATGTCCGCCGCCGGGTTGCCGCGCACGACCATCAGGTCGGCCTGCTTGCCGACGGCGACGGAGCCGACGCGCGAGTCTTCGCCGAGGAGCTTTGCGCCGTTGAGCGTGGCGATCTTTATCGCTTCGACGGGCGTGAAGCCGGCTTCGACCAGCAGCTCGACTTCGCGCAGGTCGCCGAAGCCGGCGACGACGCCGCCGTTGCCCGTCGGGTCGAGCCCGGCGACGAGCAGCCCGCCGGCCTGCACGAAAGCCCGCTCGAACTCCATCGCCTTGCGCAGCAGCGCGACGTACTCCGGGCCGCCGGGGACGCGCGCCCGCGCTTGCAGGTAGCGCACGCGGGCGTCCACCGACATCACCGCCAGCACGCGCGGGTTCAGCAGCGCGCCAGCCGCTCCGACGCCGCTCTGTGCGAGCGGAGCGCCCGCGGCCTCGAAGACGGGGAGCGTCGAAGTGATGGCGACGTTCTTGGCGACGAGCGTGCGAATCGTCTCGCGGGCGGCGGGGCTGCCCAAGTCGAGTTGGCGCAGGCTGGCCGGGACGGCGCCGCCCTGCGGACACTGGTCGGGCTTCTTGTCGGGGACGAATTCGGAGTCGGCGAACAGCCCGTGCTCAAGGTTGTCGATGCCTATCTCGGCGGCCTCGCGGTAGCCGACCGAGCAGAGGTGGCCCGTGACTTTCAGCCCGCGCTTGTGCGCCTCTTCGACGGCGGCGCGCAGCTCGGCGCGCGTGATGTTCATGTACGCCTTGAACGAGGTGGCGCCCGCGTCGGCCCAGAAGCCCACCATGCGCCGCGCGTCTTCGGGGCCGGAGAGCTGGTGCATGACGGGCGTGAAGGCGCCCGAGCCTTCGAGGTAGGGCGCCGTGACGTGCATCTTCGGGCCGAGCATCCGGCCGGAGTCTATGAGCCGCTTAATCTCCAAATCCGTGTAGGGCGCGACGCTGCCGGCGGTGCGGATGGTGGTGACGCCGAGCGCGAGGTAGAGGCGCGGGAAGCTCGTGCCCATGTTCGAGTACATCGGCGGCTGTCCGCCCACGGGGAAGAACATGTGGTTGTGCATCCCGACGAGGCCGGGCAGGACGGTGTAGCCCGTGAGGTCGAGCACGCGCGCGCCCTCGGGGACTTTCGCCGCGGCGCTCGCTTCGATTGACTGAACGCGTCCGCCGACGATGACGATGGTCTGGTCCTCGCGCGGCGCGGCGCCCGTCCCGTCAACGACGCGGACGTGCGCGAGCGCCACCGTCGGCGCCTCGACGCGGACGAACTGCTGGCGGTCGGCCGGCTGCGCGTGGGAAGTGAGGCGGAGGCAGAAGAGAAGGAGGATGACAGGGAGTTTGTTTCGCATCGCGTTGCCGTCCTTTGCCGGTGGCCGGATTTTCTGGCCGGCGCGTTGACAGCCCACCGCGCCGCACATACCTTAGATAAATAGTATGGCACGATTTCTTCTGGCGTGGTTGGTCTTGGCGAGTGTCGCGCTGCTCGGCGGTCCCGGCGGGTCGGGCGCGGCCGAGTCGGCGCGGGTCGGGCGCGAGTTCAAGGTGAGAGTCGGACAGGTGGTGACGTTCGGGGGGGAGAGCCTGCGGCTCAGGTTCAGGGAGGTCGCGGAGGATTCGCGTTGCCCCGTCGGAGTGGCGTGCGTGTGGGCGGGGAATGCGGAAGTGATGCTTGAGGTCGGCGGCCGGCGCGGAGGCTTGAAGAGGACTCTGAAGCTGAACACGAACGCGAGCTCCCAGAAGGCGGGGGAAGGCAAGTACGGGCGCTTCACAATAAAGCTGGTGGAGCTGAACCCGCGCCCTTCACGCGAGGGGAAGATTGCGGCGGGCGGATACACGGCGACCCTGCTGGTCGTTAAGGACTGACCGGCAGGGTCGCGCGCTGACCGAGGTTGAATCCGGGCCCTAAAGAATCCGGCCTCCGGCGAAGGGGGCCGGATTCTTTCGTCCCGGAGCAAGTGTTATTTGACCGACACGTCGTCCACGCGGAAAGACGTGGGCAGCGTCGAGTCGTTGGTGCCGCGGAACTGAATCCGCACGGTCTGCCCGGCGAAGCTGCCGAGGTTGTACGGTCCCCTCAGGACGTAGGCGCCGGCCGTGCCGCCGTTCTGGTTGCTGAAGGTCGCCAAGGTCGTCAGCAGCGTCCCCGAAGTGTTCCGCACCTCGATGAAGAGGCGGTCGTAGACGGGGTCGCCGACCGCCTCGCTGGTCGAGACGTTGAGCCAGAAGTTGAGGTTGGCGCCGCCGCTCGGAATCGTGACCGTCTGGTAGAGCGTGCCGGTCGTGCTGTTGGCCCCGTTGCCGACGATGGCGTAGTAGACGCCGCTGTGCGGGTAGGCGCCGTTGCTGAAAGTGACGCCCGAGTACGCCCAAGGCGTGGTGCCGGACTCGAAGCCGGGGTTCAATATCAGCTCCGTGCCGCCGCCGCTCGTGCCCGCCTGCGTGACCGTGAAGGTCAGGCCGGCGACGGTCAGCGTGCCGGTGCGCGAGGTCGTGCCGGTGTTGGCGGCGACCGAGTAAGAGACGGTGCCGCTGCCGGTGCCGCTGGCGCCGCCGGTGACGGTGATGAACGAGGCGTTGCTCGCGGCCGTCCAGTTGCAGCCGGCCCCGGCCGTAACGGAAACGGTGCCGGTGCCGCCCGCCGCCGGCTGGCTGGCGCTGGTCGGGCTGATGGAGTAGGTGCAGGTGCCGCCGCAGTCGGTCGGGAGGTCGGAGGCGGCGACGTGCGTCGTGCCGTCGTTGCCGATGGCCGAGACGCCCATGCCGTGGCGCGCGAAGACCGTCCAGATGGTGCAGCGGTTGGCGCCGCCGTTCAGGTTCTGGTCGGCTTGCAGGATGCCGTCGCGCGCGTTAAGGAACGACGGGCGGGTCGGCGTGAACTTCATGCCGTTGAGCACGAGGCGGTCGGTGACGGCCGCGCCGAGCTGCGTCCTCAAGTCCCACAGCGTCGCGGCCCAGACCTCGCCGTCGTTGTGCACGGCGCAGCCGCCGGCGCAAACGTCGGCGTAGGAGTCGTGGACGGCCGCAGCCGGGACGGTGTAGGCCGCGCGGCGGATGCCCGCCGGGTCGGCGGTGACGTACTCGCCCACCGCGCCGTCGCCGTTGATGGTGTTGGCCCAGTAGTCCGACCAGCCCTCGCCCATCGCGCCCGACTGGGTGCCGGAGAGCGCCGTCGAGCCGTTGCCGATGAGGCGGTTCGAGATGCCGTGGCCGTACTCGTGGAAGACCACGTCGCCGTCCACCGAGCTGTCGCGGTCGGGGGCGGGCGCGGTGAAGATGTACTGCTGCATGCGCGGGCGCTGGCCATCGGGCGGGGTGGCGAAGTTGGCGTTGTTGGTGCCGGAGCCGTCCTGCGCCTCGGCGCGGACCGAGTCGTTGCCGGTGCCGCCGCGGCCGAAGTTGTTGACCTGGAAGTTGCGCGCCGTCTCCGTGAACCCGAGGTTGTAGGAGAAGTCGTGCATGACGTTGTTGTAGTAGAAGAGGTTGGTCACGACGGCCGCCTGATTCGTGGCGGTGGTCGGCGCGACGGTCGTGTCGAAGGTGAAGGTGAAGTTCTGCGTGGACGAGAGGGCGTGGCCGTTCGAGAGGGTCGAAGAGTTGGTGGCGTCCGGCGCGTTGTCGGCGTTGCGGTCGAGGTAGGCTTCGACGTTGTTGCCGGTCGTCACCGTCGAGGTGCCCATCCAGCCGGCGGCCGTGTTGATGGTCGTGTCGCCGACGAAGGAGACGAGCTGGCGCGCGCCCTTGTCCGGCGCCTCGGTGTAGACGGTGCCCTGCGCCTCGAAGACGTAGAGGTTGTGGCGCAGGAGCAGTTCGCCCGTGTGCGCGTCAACCAGCATCTCGTACCACTCCTCGGGGCCGACCTCGGCGTAGACATGCCACGCCAGGCGCGCCGAGTCGCCGACGCGCACGACGTTCAGCTCCGAGAGCACGTCCTCGTAAGCAGGGCTGAGGGGGTTGGCGAAGGCGGCGGACTCGGACTTCGAGCCGCGGCCGCGCGTCTCGGCGAAGGAGGCGTTGACGTTGCGCCCGGCGTGCGCGAAGGCGCGGGCGATGCCTTCGGCCTCGGAGAGCGCCGGCTTGAGGCTGACGCCCTGCCCGTCAACGAGGAAGCCTTCGCGGACGGAGAGCACTTCGCCGCCGCGGCCGACGGCCACCTTCACCTCGCCCTCGAAGACCTTGACGCCGCCGACGGTCTGCGAGTATTCGAGGAAGGAGGTGCCGTCGTCCTTGTCTTCCTTGTTGAGCTTGAGGCCGTTGACGCCCGCCGCCGTCAGCGCGAACAGCGGGGCGCGGTCGCGCAGAAAGCCGCGGGCGATGTTGTCGGGCAGGTCCGCCTGCGGCCCGGACAGCGCCTCGCCTTCGACGAAGAAGTTCTTCATCGCGCCGGTCTCGTTGGCCTCGGCGCGGAGGTGGCGGGCGCGGGAGCCGAGGCCCGCGCGGAAGTTTTCGACCGCCGCGGCGCGGGCGGCGAGGGCCGCGTTGCCGCTGCCGGCGGCCCGCTGCCTGCCGCCGGTCGAGCTGAGTTCGGAGGAGGCGAACTCGCCGCGCCCGGCGAGTCGGATGTCAAAGTTGGGGAGCGGGGCGGGGTTGTTTCGGGGTGAGGAGGCGGGGGCGTTCTGGCGAATGGGACTCGCCGCATCCGACTTGGTCGAGAAGGCGGCCGGGGTGGCTAACAAGGCGACCCCCAGCAATCCCGCGATCAGGCTCTTGCGCATGTGTTCTCTCCAATTGGGTTCGGTCAGGTGCCTTGACGGCCGTCGCCTGGCGTCGGCGCGGGCGGTGCGCGCGCCGTTCACGCGGTCAGGTGACGCCGTCTGTAATGTCAGGCGGTATGGAGTAGCCCCGTCTCGTGTTCGGGTCAGGACGAAGAGGCGCTTGAGGGGGCGCCAAAGCTACTTTGATTCGGGGCGGTCGAGACGTTTGATGCGCGTAGGTCGTTGCCGGTACGCTGAAAGGGGCCATAGGCTAACAGATTCAGCCGCGCCGTGGCAAACCGGCCGCGGCCTGCGTCCGCTACCGCTCATCGAAGGCGGCGGGGCATAATTCGGTCCGAAGGGCGGAAGCTTAATGACTGACAGCGAACCGGCAACCAAACTCATCGAGCCTTACGGCGGAACGTTGATTGACCTGCTCGTCGGGGCGGGGGAGCGGGAGGAACTGCGCGGGCGCGCCCCGTCGCTCAAGCGCGTCCAGCTCACGCCGAGGAGCGTGTGCGACCTTGAGCTGTTGGCGACCGGCGCCTTCTCGCCGCTCGGCGGCTTCATGGGCCGCGCGGATTACGAGCGCGTGCTCGAAGAGATGAGGCTGGCCTCGGGGGCGCTCTTCCCGCTGCCCGTCACGCTGCCTGTCGCGGAGGACGCCGGAGTGCGCGAGGGCGAGGAGGTCGCGCTCGCCGACCAGCACAACAACCTGCTCGCCGTCATGCGCGTCGAAGAGGTCTTCGGGCGCGAGGGCGAGAGGGAGGCCGCGCTCGCCTGCGGCACGACCGACGCGCGCCACCCGCTCGTGGCCGAGATGAACTCGTGGGGCCCGCTCTACGTCGCCGGACGGCCGCGCGTCCTCCAACTGCCGCGCTACTACGACTTCCGCTCCTTGCGCCTGACGCCCGCCGAGGTCCGCGCCCGGCTCTCGGCGCTCGGCCGCCCCAACGTCGTCGCCTTCCAGACCAGAAACCCGCTGCACCGCGCGCACGAAGAGCTGACGCGCCGCGCCGCCGAGACGGCCGACGGCTCACTCCTCCTGCACCCGGTCGTCGGCCTCACCAAGCCCGGCGACATCGACCACTTCACCCGCGTCCGCTCCTACAAGGTGCTGGCCGAGCGTTACTACGACCCTTCGCGGATGCTGCTCGCGCTGCTGCCGCTGGCGATGCGGATGGCGGGCCCGCGCGAAGCCCTCTGGCACGCCCTCATCCGAAGGAACTTCGGCGCCAACCACCTCATCGTCGGCCGCGACCACGCGAGCCCCGGCCTCGACTCCAAGGGGCGACCCTTCTACGGACCCTACGACGCGCAAGAGCTCGTCGCGCGCCACGGCGAAGAACTCGGCGTCAAGCCCTTGCCCTTTTCCGAGCTCGTCTACCTGCCCGAAGAGGACCGCTACGAGGAGGCGTCGCGCATCCCGGAAGGCAGCCGCACCGCCTCCATCTCGGGCACGCAAGTACGCGAGCAGTATCTACAGCGCGGCCGTGAGCTGCCGCGCTGGTTCACGCGCCCCGAGGTGGCTTCGATACTGAGCGAGGCGCACCCGCCGCGCCACCGGCAGGGCTACTGCCTCTGGTTCACGGGCCTCTCGGGCGCGGGCAAGTCAACGACGGCCGACATCCTCACCGTCAAGCTGCTCGAACACGGCCGGCAGGTGACGGTCCTCGACGGCGACGTGGTGCGCACGCACCTGTCGAAGGGCTTGGGCTTCTCGAAGGAGGACCGCGACACGAACATCCGACGCATCGGCTTCGTCGCCGCCGAGATAGTCCGCCACGGCGGCGGCGTCATCTGCGCGGCCGTCAGCCCCTACCGCGCGACGCGCAACGAGTGCCGGGCGATGGTCGGCGCCGACCGCTTCATCGAAATCTTCGTGGACACGCCGCTCGAAGTCTGTGAGGAGCGCGACGTGAAGGGCATGTACAAGCAGGCGCGCGAGGGCAAGCTCAAGAACTTCACGGGCATCGACGACCCGTACGAAGCGCCGCACAACCCCGAGATTGTCATCGACACGGTCGCGCGCTCGGCCGAGGAGAACGCCGACCTCATCCTCGCCTACCTCGTCGGGCAGGGGCTCATCCTGCCCTCGGCCGCGACCGGGGAAGACGAAGGGGCCTTGCCGGCGGGCCGTGAGGCGCCCGCCCGGCTCAGTCGTTAAGCCTTCGCCTGCTCCCTCAACATCGCCGTCAGCCAGCCGCGGACGCTCGCCAGGTGCTTCTCCTCGTTGGCGAGCGCCTGCCGGAACCGGCCCACAAACTCGTCGTGCCCGAGGCCGTCGGCGAGGTCGATGAGCATCGCCCAGCCGTCGTTGTCGGTCAGCTCGGCGGTGAGTATCGCTTGCAGGCATTGCGGCAGGGTGGTCCTCGGGTCGGTCAGGACTTGCAGCAGGCCGAGCGAGGCGACCATGCCCGTGTCGGCGCACGGGCTCATCACCGTCGGGTCGCCGCCGAGCGAGGTGATGGCCGCGTGGAGGAGGTGGAAGTGGCGCAACTCCTCGTCGCGAATCTCGCGAAGCTCGGCGAGCGTCGGCCCCGGCGTCGACTCGCCCAGCGCCTCGCACTTGTTGATGAGCGCGTCGTAGAGGCGCGTGCCCGTGCGCTCGAATCCCAGCCGCTCGCTCAGCTTGTCGGCCAGCAGCGACGCGCCGGTCGTTGTGCCGACCAGCCGGGCCGCGCCCTCCAACACGCCTTCGAGCGAGACGGGCGGCGGCGGCAGCGAGCCGACGGTGAAGCCCTCGCTGATGTACTGGGCGCGGCGCAGCATGAGCTGCTGCGGCCCGCCTTCTGAACTCGGCGGGGCCGACGCCGCGCCCTCGACCATCTCGCGCGATAACAAAGGCGCCGTCACCACGCCTGTGCGGTTGATGCCCGCCAACTCCTGCGCCTTCTGCGCTTCGGTGCTACTCATCGCTCAAGCTCCTTTCCCCTGCGCGGCGCCTTCGGCCGGCGCCAGCTCCGTCCCCGGCCTCCACCTGTAGCCGGCCGCGACCGTCTCGCTCGGCGACCCCTGCGCATTCAACTGCGCGCGGTAGGCGAGCGACCTCTCCGGCTCGTCTTCCTTGCCGACGAACTGCGTCCCCGCGGCGCGCAGGTCCACCTCGGCGGCCAGCGTCTCGCGGACGAACTCGCGGTGACTCTTGTACTCGATGGGCTCGGGCAGCTCGGCAGGCAGCACCTCGGCCGGGTCGCGCTGCTCGACCTGCTTGAACAGTTCCATGACGAAGTGGAGCTGGCCCAGCTCGTAGTCGAGGAAGCGCTCCCAGACGGCCTTGACGCGCGGGTTCGTCTCCTGCTGCGCGCAGCCCATGTAGTTGTAAGCCTCCATGGCCTCGTGCATGAGCCACTTCTCCAGCCACGTCTCCGAGGGGTCGATGATGGACTCGTACTGCGTCGTGTGCTGCTCCTCGATGGAGGCGATTTCGGCGTAGAGCTGGCGGGCGACGGGGTCGGCGAAGAGGGGTCCGATGTTCATGTAATAGTCGTGCGTCTGGTTCTCCGAGGCCATGATGGTGACGGCGTGGAGCTTGGTGAGCGGCGCGGCCGTCGCCTTGCTGTAGTGCTCGCGCAGGTCGTCGGCCGGGTCGCGGTGCTCGACCGCCGTGGGGCGGCCCGGAATGATGTCGGAATAGCTCTGGAGGATGTTGTTGGCGTCGCCGCCCGCGACGCGGTCGTAAAGGGCGGCGAAGCGGTAGAGGTGGTCGAAGTCTTCGAGCAGGCCGAAGCGGTAGACCTGCGCCATGTAGGGGTCGGGCTCGCGCAGGGCGACCGAGGCCGTGACCTCGATGGCGACCTGCTCGTAGGCGAGTGTCGTTTCGATGGGCGACAGGTCGGCCGGCAGCAGCCAGTTGACCAGCGTCGCCTGATGCTGCTCGACGCGGCGCACGCGCGCCAGCGGCAGTTGCAACTCGCGGTTCATGCGCGCGCAGGCGTGGCTGAAGCGGTTGGCCTCGACCTCCAGCCCGTTCATCAGGATGATGCGGACGCGCGTGAAGGCGTCGTCGTCGAGCTTGCTGGTCGGCGCCTGCACCATGTCCCGCCAGGTGAACTGCTGCTTCTCAAGCGGGACGCCCTTCTCCTTGAAAATATCCAAACCCATTGCTCGCTCCTATCCCCCGCCGCTGCCCGCGCGGGGCCGGCGGGAATTAAGCATGGTACTCGGTTAGAGATTGCATTCGGTGAGCTACTTCTAGCCGCGCGGGCGAGGCCGCGTCCGTACGTTGACGTACCCCTCGGCCCGTCGCGGCGCAGAAGTGACAGATTCTCAACAGGTCGGCAGCCGGCGGCGGAGTCGTGCGTGCTAATCTTTCGGAAACCTAAAGGACGCGCTGCGGGTGCGGCTGGCGGAGGTCGAGTGCGGGCTGGCGCGTGTGGACGAGCGGACGCTGAGCGGGGCGGCGCGGGCTGCGCGGCCGAAGGCCGGGGCCGACGCCGCCGACCCGTGTCGCCTTAACCCGGACGCGCCCCTGCGCCCGCCTTCCCGGCCTTAACGCGTCGGGCCGGTTCGCGTGCAGTTGTTAAGTCGCCGTGCAAGGGGAGAGGGGGAACAAGCCGATGGCCCCTTCTTCGGCGGCCGTCGGCGGGAAAGTCCGCTTGAAGGTGAAAGCGAGCGAGGACTCGCCGTGAAGCCGAAGGTGTTCGAGCCGCTGCTTCGCCTCGGCCACCGGAGGCAGGTGCCCGGCCCTTCTCAAGCGACGTGAAAGTCGGCGCCGTAACATTCGAGGCGCAGCTTTCGGGCCACCGCTTGCGAGGCGTGATTCTCCCACGAGGTGCTGTACAACGGGACGGCGCCGATGGTCCGCACCCGTCGCGCCCATTCGGCGGCGACATCTTTGGCGTAGCCTCGACCGCGGAAGTCCGGCAGCGTTTCGACGCCGGCCTCGTGAGCCTCCGGCGTGATGCGGACGCTGCGGCACACGGACACGGCCCGGCCGTCTTCGACGAGGGCGACGAACGGCTGCCAAGCGGGAAGCTCCGCGACTAACTCCTCGAAGCCGCCCCGCAAGCTCTCCGCGTCCTTCTCCGTCAGGGCGACCGCGCGTCTCGACGGCGCGACGTTCTCGGGAAAGTGATACGCCGGGCCCGCCGACATGCGTTCGACGGGCGCGTGCTCTTCGAGCAGCCGCACGTACGTTCGGGCGTGGCGAGGCGGCCCGCCGAACTCGGCCGTCAGAGGCGGCTCGTCCGCGCACAGCGAATCCAGTTCTCGGGCAAGATTCTCTGGAAGGTCGGCGCGAAACCTCCAGACGTTGCCCGCCCGCGTGCGTCCCAGAAACAGGCGAGGGGCCGAAGCGACCGCGCCGTCCGGCTCGTTCACCGACAGCATCCGCGACCCGGCGTCGTGCGTGAACAACGCGCCGACGTGGACCTCCATCAATCCCAAGTCGGTGAGCATCTATCCCCCATCCACGCCGCCGCCACTCAGGCGGGGACGAACTCAAGCGTCGTGAGTGCCCGCTCCGGTTCGGCGAACCCTTCGACCCACTTCCGCGAC
Source organism: Pyrinomonadaceae bacterium (assembly GCA_035941045.1). Taxonomy (GTDB): domain Bacteria; phylum Acidobacteriota; class Blastocatellia; order Pyrinomonadales; family Pyrinomonadaceae; genus QHXN01. The sequence continues at coordinate 43,384 of DASZEK010000043.1, forward strand.
GCCTTCGTGTTGTACTTCTCGCCCAGCGCCGCCGTCACCGCCTCCCGAATGCGCGCCCCGCGCACCGGCCTGGCACGGACGGGGATTTCGAGCGACCCGACTTGAATCGTCCCACCCGGCTGCTCCCTGAACGCGCGAAACCAACCCGTCGGCTTGTCATTCCACGAGCGCGCGAAGACCCTGCCGCCGACGACCACGACCCAGACGCCCGTGTAGCGGTGCTCGGTCCCGGCGCGCACGCCGAGGATTTTCGCGCCCCGTATCGCTTCGACGACCTCGTCATCGAACGTCGCACCCTTCGACATGGCACCTCACCTGACGCGACGCCAAATGGTCATCGCCCAACCGCCGTCCCCGACCGTGCCTTCGTGCACGTAACGGTCGCGGTCCACTTCGGACTGTATCGCCCGATTGACGCTTTCGAAGTTCGAGTCGTGGAAGACGAGTCGGCCGCCCACGACGACCATCTTGTGCCACAGCCTGTAATCCGACACCACGTCCTCGTAATCGTGGCTCCCGTCTATGAACAGCAGCTTCAGCCGCAGGCCGTTGAGGTGACGCCTCGCCTCCCGCGACGTGGCGATTAAGACGGTCACGTAATCGCCCAGCCCGGTCCTCTCCAACGTCCCTCGCAACTCCCTCAGGCTGTCGCCCTCGTAGGGCTGAAAGTCCGGCCCGTACTGCTCCTTCCCGCCCACCGACAGCGTCTTGTGAGGGTCCACCGTGCAGAACGCCGCGCCGCTGTGCTTGCAGCCGAGCGCGATGAACGAAGTTGATTTCCCGCAGAAAGTGCCTATCTCCAACACGCCGCCCGCCACGGGCGCGCGGGCCATCTGGTACAGCGCCAGCCCTTGAGAGTCGCCGAGCCAACCCTGAATGGATTGTGCGAAGTGCGTGACGCGGTTCAACTCCTGAGCCTCGTCCCCGCGGCCCCCGCCGTCGGTCGAATACCATGAAGGCAGCTCTTCCTTAAACGCCAAGCAGTCGGTCATCGATTATCTCCCCTGACTTACGACAGCCTCTTGCGAAAGAAGACTTCGCCCACACCCTTGTTAATGCCGGCGATGATGCCGCATTCCTCAAACCCCGCGTGGCGATGCCACGCCTGCGGCTCTCGCTCGTCAGCCTGCGACGAGCTGTAAAGCGTGTCGTGACCTTGTTCGCGCAGGAACGCTTCGGCGAAGCGGAGCAAGGCCCCGCCGACGCCTCGCCTCTGATGCTCCGGCAGCACGTAAATCAGTGCGACGTACGGAACCGAAGACCATAGATATTCGAGGTGCAGGGCGCCGACAAAGCCGCCCCGCCGCTCGGCGACGATAACCTCCCGCCATTCGACCTTACGCTTCACCATCTCGGCCGGAAGGTGAGAGCGCGGTTGCAGCAAGCTCAAGTCGGCGGGGGCCGCGAAGCGAACTGAGACTTCCGTCATAAGAGTTTACGTCCGTTAACCTCAAGGGCGTTCTCGCGGTAGAAGACGTTGAGCCACTTCCCGCCGCGCCTCGCCCACGCGGATGTCACCGCGACGCGCGACCTTATCTCCCGACCCCCGACTTCGGCCCGCACCTTCGCCTCGTAGACGACGACGGCCGCCTCCTCGTTGAGCTTGACGACCCTGAAACCGCTCAGGTCGTATTCGTGAACCTTAACGTCGGACACGTCGCGAAGGTACTGCTCCTTGTTCACGACCTGCCCGTCCGGGTAGATGTCAACGTAATCCTCGCTCGCGAACTCGGCCAGCCCTTTCACGTCCTTATTCTTGTACAACTCCCAGGTCCTTCTCTCATTGCTGATGAGCAACTCCGAGACCGCCGGCTGCCGAGCCTGCCCGAAACAAGAGCCCGTCAGAATAATAAGCAGCACTAACGTCATGAGGAGTCGCATAAGGTAATCCCCTTCAGCTTCAATCCCGAGTATTTCACGACCGGATTCTTCGCACATCGTAGTCTTGAAATCGAGAGGGCGGCAACCAATATTGTGAGGGATGATTGACGACGGAGACGTTGCGTAAGAATTGCATTGACAGGCGTCGAGGGCTGGGATAGTGTTTGGCCGCATTACGTCGAACCAGCCGGTCGTTGTCAAAGGGTTTCGCCTGTCAAGGGCTGAATTCTCACGAGCCTGCGCTGCCCCGGCATACTCGCCAATTCCAGCCTTTGGTGCCTTGTCTATTCCGGCCGCTTCACCTTTATGCCGGACCAGCTCGGAGGTGCACATGAGCATTCAGGATTTCACCCAGGGCCCGATTACCCAGTCCCCGCAATGCGGCGGCGAGGGGAGCGGGGCCACCGCCGGCGGGCCGACAGTGTGTCCCGGTATCCACACCTGCGGCCCGACCTCTCAGCCCCCGACGTGCGGGGGCGTTACTGTCTGTGGAGGCATCCAGACCTGCGGCCAGTGCGCGGCCCAGCACCCGCAGGCGCTAGGGGCCGCCGCCATAACCCTCGGCGGCGCGACGGTCTGCGGCGGCATCCAGTCGTGCGCGCCGCACATAACCTGCGGCGGCCCGACCGTCTGCGCCGGCGTTCAAACATGTGGGCGGACCTGCTTCCCCACGTGCGGAGGCGCGACCGCCTGCGGCGGCGTCCACACGTGTGGGCCGACGTGCTTCCCGACGTGCGGCGGGCCGACCGTTTGCGGCGGCGTCCAGACGTGCGGGCCTATCACGTGCGGCGGCCCGACCGTCTGCGGCGGCATCCAGACCTGCTCGCCGCACGTAACCTGCGGCGGCATCACACACTGCGGCGGCATCCACACGTGCGGCCAGACCTGTGTTCCCACGTGCGGAGGCCCCACCATCTGCGCGGGCATTCAGACGTGCGCGCCGCAAATCACCTGTGGCTCGCCGACGCACTGCGGCGGCATCCAGACGTGCGGGCAGACGTGCTTCCCGACGTGCGGAGGCCCGACCGCCTGCGGCGGCATCCAGACCTGCTCGCCGCAGATTACCTGCGGGGGGCCGACGCACTGCGGCGGCATCCAGACGTGCGCCGGGCCGACCGTCTGCATCGGCATCACGTGCGGCGGGCCGACCGTTTGCGGCGGCATCCAGACGTGCGGGCCCGCCTGCTCGCCCCTTCAGACGCACACTTGCCCCGTGTAGTCGGCGGGGCGCGGCAGTTAACCTTGTCCTGAGACGAAGAGGCGGTCCTATCCGTCACGCGGGTAGGGCCGTCTCTTCCACGACCTAAAGCTCCCAAGACCACAGGCATGTTCGTCGTTGACCCCGGCAACGTGGCTTACTTCCTCGCGGAGCGGCGGCTGCTCGCGTTCGACTCGGTCGTGGACGGCGACTTCATGGTCGTTGACCAGACGAGCAGGAACCGCAACCTGAAGGTCGTCCGCCGGAAGTCGCCCGGCTTCTTCATCAAGCAGGTGAGCTACCCCTCGCCCGAGTACACGCAGACGCTCGCGCGCGAGGCCGCCTGCTACAGACTGGCGAACGGGCACCCGGAGTTCGGCGCGATGCGCGCGCTGATGCCCGAGTTCCACCACTTCGACCCCGCCAGACACGTCCTCGTCGTCGAACTGCTCGACGACGCCGAGAGCCTTTGGGAATACCACCAGCGGGCGCACAGCTTCCCCACGGAGGTTGCGAAGCTACAGGGCCGGACGCTCGGCTCCTACCACGGGCAGGTGAAGGCCGAGGCCGCGCAGCAGGGCGCGCCCGGCGTCTTCCCCGGACAGATACCCTGGATTCTCTCGCTCCACGAGACCAACCCGGCCTACCTCGGCACCGTCAGCCGCGGCAACGCGCAGCTCATCGCCATCCTCCAGCAGTACCCCGAGTTCGAGTCCGCGCTGTCGGGAATCAAGGCCGGCTGGAACTACTCGTCGCTCATCCACGGCGACATCAAGTGGGAGAACATGATGCTCTGCCACGGCGGCGGCGACCCCGCGCCGCGGCTCAAGATAATCGACTGGGAGATTGCCGACATCGGCGACGAGTGCTGGGACGTGGGCGCCGTCATTCAGGCTTACGTCACCTTCTGGATTTTCTCGCTCCCCTTGAGCGGCGGGGCGAGCATCGCCGAGGCCGTCGCCGCCGCGCCGCTCGACGCCGAGAGCATGAAGCCTGCGCTCGCGGCCTACTGGAACGCTTACGCCGAGGGCCGCGGCCTCGGCGCCGACGCCTCGCGCGCCATGCTCTTGCGCAGCATGAACTGCGCCGCGGCGCGCATGATTCAGACCGCGTACGAGAGCATTCAGGCCACGCCGCAAATCTCCCCATACGCGCTCTGCAAGCTACAGGTGAGCATGAACATTCTTCATGACCCGGAGGCGGCCGTCGCCGAGTTCGTCGGGCTGTGAGCGATGATGAGTTCTAACGGCGGCGGGAGCCGCGCCATCGACGACGTGCTGTCGGCCATCAAGGTCGCCTCGCCCCACGAGTTCGACTTCGCGGGCCGCGCCGTCGCCGTCCGCGGCGCCGCGCACCAGCACGGCGGACACCAACACCACGGCCACCAGCACGGCCATCAGCACGGCGGGCACGCCGCGCCCGACCCGCAGGCGCAGGCGTTCGTCTCCACGCTGTCGGCCTACCTCTACGAGTACGCCTACAGCCGCCCCTTCGCAGGCCGTCTGCCGGAGCCAGCCGCGCAAGACCTCTCCGCGGACGCGGGGCTGCTCGAAGCCCTCTCGGCGTCGAACACGACGCGCGACCGCTGGGAGCACGGCTGGACCATCGCGCAGGTCATGCAGTACGGGCAAATCTCCGCGCAGAAGGGGGGCCACCGCCGCAACCTCTGGCCCGGCCAGTTCATCAGCAAGGACGGGCCGGCGTCGGTGCCGCGGCAGGGGGCAGAGATTTCGGTCTTCTACGCGAGGGAATCGCGCTCGCTGCAAGCAGGCTTCTACTACGCCTTCGGCGAGGAGGCGGAAGAGGCCGGCGAACAGCTCGGCCTCGTCAGGCTCTACTGGAACGTCTCCTTCGAGGGCGCCCCGCGCCTCGTCCGGCTCGTCACTTCGAGGCTCAACCGCTTCCACGTCCCCTTCCGCATGAAGTTCGCCACGGCCCGCGGCCAGTTCGCGCGCACCGACGTGTCGGTCGTCTACCTCGCCAAGCGTTTCTTCCCCGTCACCGCCGAGCTGATGCACGACGTTCACCCGCACGTCGAAGACGCGCTCGGCGAAGACGTTCCGCTCTTCAGCAAGAGAATCGCGAAGGGCCTCGGCGTGGCGGAAGACCCCGGCACGGGCGAGAGCTTCGGGCAGAGCCGCTGTCAGCGACTCGCCCAAAGCGTCTGGAACTGTTACCGGCGCGGCGAGCAGAGCACGGACGCGCGCCGGGCCGAGTTCCGAAGGCTGCTTCAAGAGAGCGGCATCGACCCGGAGCACACGCACCTCAACGCCGGTTCGCTCGACTGGTACGAACTCCCGCCGGAGGCGGCATGAGCCGACAGCTCGAAACCACGTTCGACATGATTGACGAGCCCGCCCCTTTGGAGTCGGCGCACCGCGCGACGTTCGTCGAGACGGCCGCCTCGCTCGGCGCGAAGGTCTGCCGCGACGCGCTCCGGGCGGGCGACAGGTGTAACTGGATAGGGCCGGCGATGGAGCCATTGGGCGGGCGCTGGCGTCAGGTGCACAAGGTCTTCGGGCCTGACCTGTACGGCGGGACGGCTGGCGTCGCCCTCGCGCTCGCGACGCTTCACGGCGCGAGCGGCGACCGCGTCTTCAGGCGGACGGCGCTCTGTGCCCTGCGCCACGCCCTCGCGCGCGCCGAAGACGTGGAGCCGCACATGCGCCTCGGCCTCTACACCGGCTGGCTCGGGATAAGCCTCGCGGCGCTCAGGGTCGCAGACCTCCTCGAAGAAGACTGGCCGCGTGAGCCGGCCGTCGCGCTCGTCAACTCGCTGGCCGCGGGCGAAGTCGATACGGGCAACGAAGACCTGCTCGCCGGCTGCGCGGGCGCCATTGTCGCGCTGCTCGTCCTGCGCGAGCGGCACATAGAAGACGACTCGCTCGCCGCACTCGCGACGCGGCTCGGCGACCACCTCATCAACGTCGCCGTGAGGGACGAGCGCGGCTGGTCGTGGGGCAGGCTGCACGAGCCGGGGTCGGGCGCCTTCGGCAACCTCGCGGGCTACTCGCACGGCGCGGGCGGCATCGGCTGGGCGCTCGTCGAACTCTACGCCGCGACCGGCGAAGGGCGCTTCCGCGACGCGGGCGAGGAGGCGTTCCGCTACGAGCGCAGTTGGTTCGACCCGGAGCGCGGCAACTGGCCCGACCTGCGCGACCCCGAACTCTCGGGCGGCTCGCGCGAGCAGGGCGTCAGCTACATGAACGCGTGGTGTCACGGGGCGCCCGGCATCGCGCTCTCGCGGCTGCGCGTCTACGACATGCTCGGCGACGAGGTCTGCCGCCGCGAGGCCGAGACAGCCGTCGAGACGACGACCGCCAACCTCTACGGCAACTCCGAGATGAGTCAGACCAACCACTCGCTCTGCCACGGCCTCGGCGGCAACTCCGAGTCGCTGATTTACGGCGCGCAGGTCTTGGGCCGCCCCGACCTGTTCGCGCGGGCCGAGGAGGTGGCGCTGCGCGGCGTCGAGAGTTACGAGGCGCAGAGACTTCCATGGGCCTGCGGCGGCCCCGGCGGGCTGGAGACGGCCGGCCTCATGCTCGGGCTCTCGGGCATCTCTTACTTCTACCTGCGAATGGCCGCCCCCTCGGCGACCCCCTCGCTCTTAATCATCATGCCTCAACGTCCGTCTCAACCACACACACGGAAGGAGTGAAAGCGATGGCGACCAGCAAGAAGAGTTCTAAGGCCGCGGCGAGGTCACCCGAGGCGAAGTCTTCGGCGACCACGGTCGTCGGCGAAGAGAAGGCCCCGATGACCACGCTCGCGCTCGGCGAGGAGCACGTCGTCACGACCCTCGTCGGCGAGGAGGTCCGGCCCGCCGACGAGTTGTCGGCCGCCGCCGACGCGGCGAGGGAAGGCGGCGCGTCGCCCACGACCGTCGCGGGCGAGTCTTGGCACCCTCACCTCCCCATCACGACGCTGATGCTCGGCGAGGAGGATGTCGGCGGCGGCGGACTCTCCGCGGTGGGCACGACGACCGTCCTCGGCGAAGAGCACGGGGGCGCCGCCGCGCTCGCGCAGCAGCCGACGACGATGGCGACCGGCGAGGAGGGCGGCGGCGGCCCCATCACCACGGCGACCGGAGAGGCGGGCGGCCTGCTCACCACCGACGCCATCGGCGAGGAAGGCCCCATCGTGACGACGGTCGTCGGCGAGCACTCTTACATCACCAACACGACCTACGTCGTTGGCGAAGAAGGCCCGGTCGTCTCCACGGTCGTCGGCGAGCACCACCACGTCCCCGTCGTCACCACCGTCGCGGGCGAAGAGCCGCAGGGCGGCGGGGGCGGGGCCGGCCCGTTCGGCAGCTTCTAAACGTCGGCGACCCGAAACCCTTACCCTCGACAAGTGAGCCAAGAGACTTTGCCGACGCCCGAGCGCGCCCGCCACGAGAGCTTGAACGTCCTCGTGGCGGGCGGCGACGCCGACCCGAACCTCGCCGCGCTGCTCGCGTCGCTCGCGCGTCGCGGCGTCGCGCACGAGTCACTTCTCGTCGGCGCCCACACTCACCCGCGCGTGACGTGGGACCTCGACTCCGACTCGCTCGTCGTCAACGGCGCCGAGACGCGGCCCCGCGCCGTCTTCATCCGAAACGACGTGTTCACCGGGCTCGCCTCGCGCCGCCCCGAGCCGTTCCAGAGGGCGCTGGCGTGGTACACGACCGTTCAAGGCTGGGCCGTCGCGCACCCCGACGTGCGCATCACGAACCGCGCCAGCGCCTTCAGCGTGACGAACAAGCCGCACGCCCTCTGCCTCGCCCGCGAGGCCGGCCTCGACGTTCCTTCGACCTTCGTCTCGAACGATTTCGAGCTGCTGAGCCGGAGGCTGGAGGCGGGCCCTTTGATTGCCAAGCCGGTCAACGGCGGCGACTACACCCGCGAGCTTTCCGAGGTCCTGCGGGCGGCCCCCGTGCAAGGTTCGAGCCTGCCCGCGCCGGCCGTCGTGCAGGAACAACTCGTGCCGCCCGAGGTCCGCGTCTACCGCGTCGGCGAACGCTTCTTCGCCTACCAACTCGTCGCTGACGCGCTCGACTACCGCACGACGGCCGACTGCAAGGTCTTGCCCCTAGACGACGCCGACCTGCCCGAAGGCTTGACGGACGGGCTGCGCGCTTTGACGGACCGCCTTCAAATAGACTTCGGCGCGGCCGACTTCAAAGCCTGCCCGCGCACGGGCCGCCTGCTCTTTCTCGAAATCAACAACGGCCCCATGTTCGCGGCCTTCGACGCCGTCTCCGGCAACCGGCTGACGGACGCCCTGATAGACTTCCTCCTGACGCCTGAAAGATGAGCCACGAGCGAGCCCAAGCCCACGGACTCCAACAGGAACTCGACCAGATTCTCGGGCTCGTCTGCATCCACTCCGCCGACTCCTTCTCGTACCCTCAAGCTCCCGCCCCGACGTTGCCGCCCCCGGCCCTCGACGCCGCGGAAAGGCTCCGACTCGTGCTCATGCTGCGCGACACGCTCTACGCCCGCTGCTACGCGCGCGCGCCCGGCGAAGGTGACGGCGAAGGCGCGGAAGATTCCATGAGTGCGGAGGAGTTCGCGCGCCGTCTCTCGGCTGCGAACCGCGGGCGCGAAGGTTGGCTCGAAGGCTGGCGCGTCGAGTCGGTCGGCGCGGGCGGCGCCGTCTTGATTGCGCGCGGTTCGGAGCGGCGTGTCGCGACGGCGGGCGACTACGCGCTGACCTTCGCGGAGGAGGTGCCGCCGTGCGTCGGCTGCGCCGTCACGTTGCGCCTGCGTAAAGAATCGTCGGTCTTGCAGGAGGGAGTCTATTACGCGCTCGGCGCCGAGCCGCCGCAGCCGCACGAAGAGGGAAGCGTGGTCCGCCTCTACTTCAACGCCCCGCCGACGGCCTCGCTCCTGTTGACGGAGGCCGCGACGACGCACCTCAACGAGTGGTCGGTCCCCTTCACGCTCAAAGTCATGCTGCGCCCCGAGGACAGGGACCGGCGCGACGCGGCCGTCCTCTACCTCCCGCGCCAGCGTCACGACCGCATCTTCAGACTGTTGGAAAAACTGCCGCCGCGCTTCTTCCCACGGCTGAGGGCGGGCGTTCCGCTCTTCACGAAGCCGCTGCGCGAAGGCGTCGGCCTCGCCGAGAGTCCGTCGGGCGGCGAGAGTTTCGGGATGCACCGCTGCCGCCTGCTCGCCGAGTCGATCGTCGAGGCGTGGGCGGGCGGGCGACAGGACGCGGAGGCGAGGCGGCGCGCGCTCGAACAAAGGTTCGCCGCCGAAGGCTTGTCGCTCGCCCGCGCTTATCTCAACCCCGGCGGCGAAGACGTGTACGAACCCGCGCCGCCCGACTCCCCGTCCCCACAAACCCGCGACGCCGAGAGCTTCGGCGTGCTCACGCGCGAGAATGTTAAGCGTTACCTGGACGCGCGCGGCCTTTGCGCTTCACCCGACGGCGCGGCGTGGCGCGTGGCCGAGCACCACAGCCGCAACCGCAACTTCGCCGTCACGGCTCCTGCCGGCGCGCGGTCGTTCTTCGTCAAGCAGCTACGCGCGCAAGACCCCGAGAGCTTCGCGATGCTGCGGCGCGAGGCCCGCGTCTACGAACTCGCACGGGAGACGGCCGACTTCGCGCCGCTCGTCGAAGTGACGCCGCCCTTCTTCGGCTTCGACCCCGCCGCGCGGACGACGGTGCTCGGCGCCCTCGAAGGCGAAAGCCTCATGCGGCTTCAACGTCGGCTCGGCCGCTTCACGCCGGAGCTTGCGTCACAACTCGGCCGCGCGCTGGCGACGGTTCACAGGCGCGTCGGCCGCGCCGCCGTGGCCGACCCGCCGCCGGGCCTCGCGGCGCTGGGGCCTCCCGGCATCTTCACGGCGCACCGCGGCGGACCGCTCGTGCGCTGGCTCGGCGCCGGGCAGATGCGGCTCGTCGAACAGGTGAGGGAAGACCCGCGGCTCGCGCGCGTCCTCGACGAGTTGGCCGCGACGTGGCGGCGCGACACCTTCATGCACGGCGACATCAAATTCGAGAACTGCGTGGCGGTCGAGGGGCGGCGGGAAATCAGGCTCGTGGACTGGGAGTTGGCCGACTTCGGCGAGGCCGCGTGGGACGTGGGCTCGTCGTTGCAAGCTCACCTCGCGCTCCGCGTGTCCGACGCCCCGGTCATGACGGAGGACGGCATGCGCGGCGCCGTCGCCGCCTTCTGGCGCGCTTACGGGCGGGAAGCCGTTCCGGGCGCCGCGGCGCGAGGGGCGCTGCTCGAACGCTCTCTGCTCTGCGCGGCGGCACGCCTCATCCAATCGGCACTCGAAGTAATGCACGGCGAGCAGCGGCCGACGCCGCTCGCCCTCTCGCTCGTCGCCGCCGCCGTCGAAGTCGTGACCGACCCGCGCGAGGCCGCACGACGGGTCTGCCTCCGAGATAGTTAAGCCGAGAGCACCTTTATCTCATGCGAGAGGTTGTGTCTGGCCCGAGCCTCGAAACGCGCCGCCATCCGCCCCGTGTAAAAGAGCCGCCCGCGCCGCAGGAAATTCGTGAGGACTTTGAGCCTCCCCTCGCGGTAGGCTTCCTCGGGAACCCATGCGTACTCTCTTCTTATCGCCTCGCCGTAAGCCGCGTAAGTCTCCTCCGGCGCCCCGAGGATTGAGAGGTCGGCGTCGAGGAAGAGGCCGAGGTCGGGCGGTCCGCCTTCCGCCTCGTGCTTCTTAGTCGCGAGGATGAGTCGCCGCGCGAGGCTGATAGTCCGTGACGGGACTCTCATCTCGTCCAACGCCCGCCCGGCCAGCGCGGCGCTCTCCTCCTCGTTCGTTGCCTCGCGCGTGTCGTAGACCGCGTCGTGGAACCATGCGGCGAAGCGGACGGCCGTGTAGTCCTCCGCGCTGAACTGCTCAAGCAGCCGCAGCATCTCGGCGACGTGGTGAAGGTTGTGGTAATGGCGGTCGGTGCCGGAGTAGAGGCGGGTCAATTCGGCGAGCCACCTGTCGGCCGCCTCGCCGGCCCCGAATGCGCCGGTCAGCGCGCGCCAGCCTTCGCTTAGAAACCGGAGGTCGGATTCGTCGGCCTGAAGCGTTTGAAGGGTGCTCATGGACGTACCCGCAGTTTATACCTTACATGGAGAGGAAGGCCATGACGACGCAAAGAGAGAAGGCGGAGAGGTTCAAGGCGCTGCACGAGCGCGAGGGCGCTTTCGTCATCCCGAACCCGTGGGACGTGGGCTCGGCGCGGCTGCTCGCGGCGTCGGGGTTCGAGGCGCTGGCGACGACGAGCGCGGGGTTCGCGCACACGCTCGGGCGGCTGGACGGGCAGGTCACGCGCGACGAAGCCGTCGAGCATTGTCGCGCCCTGTGCGCGGCGGTCGAGGTGCCCGTCAGCGCCGACCTTGAGAACTGCTTCGCGGAGGAGCCGGAGGAGGCCGCCGCCACCATCGTCGCGGGGGCGGAAGCGGGTTTGGCCGGGGGCTCCATCGAAGACTACACGGGCGACCCGTCAAAGCCCATCTACGACTTCAACCTCGCCGTCGAGCGCGTGCACGCGGCGGCCGAGGCGGCGCGCTCGCGCGGCTTCGCATTCGTCCTGACGGCGCGCGCCGAGAACCTTCTGCACGGCCGTCAAGACCTCGACGACACCATCCGCCGCCTTCAGGCGTACGAGGCCGCGGGGGCCGACGTGCTTTACGCGCCCGGCCTTAAGACGCTCGACGAAGTCCGGTTGGTGACGGGCGCGTTGAGTAAGCCTGTGAACGTGCTGGGGCCGATGCTCCGGGGCGTGACCGTGGCGGAGTTGGCGGAGGCGGGGGCGAAGCGCATCAGCCTCGGCGGGGCTCTGGCGCGGGCGGCCATCACCGCGCTCCTGCGCGCGGGCGCGGAGATGCGCGGGCAGGGGAGTTTCGGGTGGGCGGCGGACCTGGTGTCCGGCGGCGAGGTGGCGAGGCTGCTGAAGACGGATTAAAGATTTGAGATTTGAAACTCTTAATCTCTTCTTCGTGCTCTCAGGGCCACTTGATGACCTTGTTCGGCTTGGCCGAGGGCGGCGGCGAAGTGACGAGTGAAGGACGTGGGGGCGGGTTGACGGCCGCAGAAGCCTTCCTCTCGACGCGGGGCGGCGTGGCTTCGGCCCGTTGGAGCCGGGGCGCGGGGGCGGGGGCGCTCTCCTGCTTCGCGGCGCGTGCGGGACGTGGTGCGGGTGGCTCGTCCTCGACCGCGCGTGGGGCGGTCTGCTTAACCTTCTCGACCTTCGTCTCCGCCTCGCGCGGCGCGGCCGTGATGACCGGCGGGGCGGGCGGCGCCGACTCGGCCGCGAGCCTGTCGCGCTCGGGTTGCGGCGTCGGCGCGGGAGGTTGAGGGGTGGGGGTCGCCTCCGCGACGGCTTCGGCGGGCTGGCTGGTGCGGGCCGTCTCGGCGGGGCTTTGCCACTTGAGCACGTAGACGCCGGCCGCCGCCCCGGCGACGGCGGACAGGACGACGGCCGCCGCCAGGAAGGCCCACGACTGCTCTAACCTCTTCGTCGCGCGTGGCTCGCCCGCGCGGCGCCGGGCGACTCGCGCGGGGACGAGCGTCGTCTCGTCCTCCTCCGGGCCTTGCTGTGAGAGAGGGACGACGTGGTTGAAATTGCCTTCGGAGGGGAAGAGCGGCTCGGCCCCCCCGCGCTCGACTCGCCCGCGCCCTTCGGCCCCGGAAGCCTTCATCGCAGGACCTCCACGCGGTCGCCCGGCCTCAAGGTCGGGTCGGGCGTCCGCCCCGCCCTTATCTCCGCGAGGTTATATCTCGCCGTCGAGAGCCGACCGTCGTCGCCCTGCCGCGTGACCACCGCGAACGCGGAGCCGGGCGCCTGCACGCCGCCCGCGGCGAGGAGCACCTGCGTCAACGTCATCCCCGTATGAAACTCCTTCTGACCTGCCTCGCGGACGGCGCCCGCGACGTAGACGAACTGTTTCGGCAGCGCCCTCACGGTGATGACATCGCCGGGGCGCACGAGCATCTTCATCGAGGCGGCGTCGGACAGGTCAACGGCCGTCGTCCGGCCCGTCGCGCGCGCGACGACGAGCGCCTGCCCGGCGCCGGGGAGCGGCTGCGCGTGGGCGACGATGACGTAGAGCGGCACGCCCTCGCGCTGGAGGATTTTCGTCCCGCCCTCCTTGACCATGCCCCCGACGATGACGGCGTGGCTGACGTAATCGCGCACGCCGACGGCGACCTCCGGGTCGGCCCCGCCCGCGCGCAGCCCGAGCGCGGCGCCGACGCGTGCGGCCACCTCCTCGGGCGTCAGGCCAGCGACGGCCAGCGGCTGTCTGAGCGCGGGATAGTCGAGAAGCCCGGTCGGCGCGACCTCGTATGCGGAGGAGCGCCGCTCGCGACCTTTCAGCAGTCGGACTTCGAGCACGTCGCCGGGGCCGACGCGGTAGACGGCCGACGGGTCGGGGTCGTCCGGCACCGCCCTCGCCGCGACCGCGGCGGCGTCGTCGGGTGTTGCCGGCCGCGCGGGCGCCGCCTCCGTGCGGGCGGGTTCGCTCGCCGTCTCGCGCAGTTTCGTGTAAGCCCTGCCGAGGCTCTGGTAAATCTCGGCGTTGTCGGGGGCGAGTCGCGCGGCCTGCTCGTAGGCGTCAACGGAGTTGCGCCAGTCGCCTAGCTCGGCGTAAGCGTCGCCGAGCGCGCGGTGGGCGGCGACGTTCTTCCTGTCGAGCAGGACGGCCTGACGGAAGGCCGCGACCGCCTCACGGTGACGGCCGGCGCGTGCCTCCCTGACGCCGAGGTCGTAGGGCGTCGAAGTCGAATCGGCGGCATCTCTCGCGGGCGTCGGGGCGGACGGGGTCGGAGACGGCGCGGCGGCGGGGCCTGCGGGGGGCGCGGGGCGGGCGGTTGTGGAAGCCGTCGAGGGCGTCGGCGTCGGGGCGGTCGTCTCGGCCCCGGCGGCTCCGAGGTTGACGGCGTTCATGGCTTCGAGGACTCCGCCGCGGGGCGGGGCGGCGGGCGGCTTCGTGCGCGCCGCCACGAACGGGCGGGGCGGGCGCTTGGCGTAGTCGGGGCGCAGGCGGATCGCCTTGTCGAAGGCTTCGCGCGCCTCCTCCTCCTCGCCGAGCGCGCGCCGGGCTTCGCCGAGGTGGTAATAGGGCTCGGCCCACTTCGGGTAGATTTTCGAGGCCCGCTCGAAGGCGGCGGCGGCCTGCTTGTGCAGCCCGCGCATGCCGAGCGCGACGCCGAGGTTGTTGTACGCCTCCACGTCCTCCTTGTTGAGACTGATGGCCTTGTAGTAGGCGAGGCAGGCGTCCTCCCAGCGGCCCAGCTCGGCGTAGACGTTGCCGAGGCCGTAGAAGGCGTTGCCGTTCGTCGGGTCGAGCTTGACGGCCTGCTCGAAAGCCCTCGCGGCCTCGTCGAGCCTGCCTTCGAGGGCGAACCTCGCGCCGTCGCGGTGGTAGACCTCAGCCCCCGTGCCGCGCTGCGCGAAGGCCGCGGGCGCGACGGCGCAAACGACGAGGCCGAGCAGGAGCGCGTGAAGGCGAGCCGCGCGGGCTGCACGGCGGCGCAGAGGCGACGGCGCGGCCCGTTGCGGGCGGACGGCGATTAGGGCGCGAGGATACTTCATCTGGTAGCTCACACCGGGATTCAGGACCGGCTTCGTCCGAGGGGGGTTACAGCACTAGCGGGAGAGAGTCGTCAAGCTGACCCGACGGTGTCGAGATTATATTGAAGCGCCGCCGCGTTGTCCAAGACGCGGCTACTCGTATCTGAGCGCGACCATCGGGTCCACCTTCGTCGCGCGCCTCGCGGGGACGTAGCAGGCGAGGAGCGCGACCGCCGTCAGGAAGATTGAGACGGCCGCGTAAGTCAGCGGGTCGGTGGGCGAGATGCCGTACAGCATGCTCGCCATCACTCTCATGCACGCCGCCGAAATCAGCAGCCCGGCGAGCGTGCCTGCCGCGGCGAGCGCCAGTCCCTCGGCCAGAATCATCCTGCTCACGCGCCCGCGCCCCGCCCCGAGCGCCACGCGGATGCCTATCTCTTTCGTCCGCCCGGCCACGGCGTAGGCCATCACGCCGTAGAGGCCGACGGACGCGAGCAGCAGCGCCAGCGCGCCCGTCGCGGCGGCGGCCCAGATGAGGAACTTCGACTCGCCGAGGCGCCGGTCGATGATTTCGTCCAGCGGCGTCAGCCCGCCCGCGGGCAGCGTCGGGTCAATTGATTTGGCCGCGGCCCGCAAGCCCTCCGAGACGGCCCGCACGTCGCCGACGCCGTGAACGATGAGCGAGGCCATTTCCGACTCGTGCTGCCTGAGCGGCCGGTAGGCGAAGAAGCGCGGGCGCTCCGACGGCCAGATGTATTTCACGTCCCGCGCGACGCCGACGACCTCCATGTATCTCGTCTTCCCGCTCGAAGGGTCCCGCTCCATCAACCTTTTACCGAGCGCCTGACCGCCGGGCGCGAGCCGCCGGGCCAGTGTCTCGTTGACTATAACCACGTCGGGCGACGAGTCGTCGTCGCGCTCGGAGAAGGCGCGGCCGAGCATGAGAGGAATGCCCATCGTCTCGAAGTAGCCCGCGTCCACCGTGTTGAGGTAGAGCGAGCCGGGCTGGTCGAGCGCGTACATGGAGCCGCTGTGCTCCGCGAAAACGTCGGGGCCTTGCGCGTCCCGCGGCTCGCCTTCGACTTCGAGCGGGAGCACCATCGTCCCGCCCGAGAGCGGCACGATGTGCGACAGGCCGGCCGAGCGGACGCCGGGAATCGCCCTCACCTTTTCCAGAAGCTCTTCCCTCAACGCCTGCCGCCGCCGCGCGTCGTACCCCATCCCGCCGAAGTCAACCGACGCCACGTAGCGGTCGGCCGTCGGGAATCCGTAGTCGGACGAGCGCGCGAGGCTCACGTTCCTGACGAGCAGGCCCGCCGGTATCAGCAGGAGCGTCGAGACGGCGACCTGCGTCACCACCAGCAGGTTGCGGAAGTTGAGTCGGCGGCCCGGCCCCGGCGTCCTTATCTCCGCCTTGAGGTCGGCGAGGAGGTCGGGCTTCGAGATGCGGAGCGCGGGGACGAGCCCGAACGCCACGCCCGTCGCCGTCGAAAGCAGCAGCGTGAAGAGAAGCATGCGCCGGTCGAGCGTGAGGTCGAGCGCGACGGCGGCGGCGTCGGGTGATTGCCTCACGACGGACAGAAGGAGGTCGCAGAGCCAGCGCGAGAGCAGCAGCCCCGCCGCGCCGCCGAGCAGCGAGAGCAGCACGCTCTCCGTCAACAACTGCCGCACGATGCGCCCGCGCCCCGCCCCCATCGCGAGCCGGATGGCAATCTCCTGCCTGCGCCTCGCGCCTCTCCCGAGCTGAAGGTTGGCGACGTTGGCGCAGGCGACCAGCAGGACGAGCCCCATCACGGTCAGAATCGCCGCGACGCCGAGCCAAGCCTGCCGCAGTTCGTTCGGCCCGAGCTCCAGAACCCTCGCGGGCGAGAGCGCGCGCGGAGTCGAAGGCTGCTCGTCCGGGTTGTCTGTGAACAGGCGCACCTTCGGCACGCGGTCCTGCTGCGCGGCGACGACCTCCACCGCGGCCTGCGCCTGCTCGACGCCGACGCCGGGCGCGAGCCTACCGATGACCCTCACCTGATAACTGTCCGGATACTTCAGGCGGTTACTCTCGGGGCGGAGCAGGAGTTCCGACGCGAACGGAATCCAAAGGTCGTGGCGCTGGCCGAGTGAGACGCCGCCGAACTCGCGCGGGGCCACGCCGATGACCGTGAACTGGACTTGTCGCAGCCGAAACGTCTTGCCGACGGCGTTCGGGTCCGCGCCGAACCTGCGTTGCCAGAGTCCGTGGCTGATGACGGCGACGGGCGGCGAGCCCGCGCGGTCGTCCTCTCCGGCCGAGAAGGTGCGGCCGAGCGCCGCCCTGACCTTGAGCACGTCGAAATAGTCGCCGCTGACGATGACGACGCCCGCGCCCTCCGCCGAGTCGTTCCCGGCGAGGTTGAAGCTGTCGAAGTCGTAGGCGGCCAAGCCCTCGAAGACGCCGGCCCGCTCCTTGAACGCGAGGTAGTCCGAGTAGGCGGGCAGGTTGTCGTCCTGAATGCGCACGAGACGGTCGTTGCCGGGCAGGGGCAGGGGGCGCAGCAGCAGCGAGTTGACGAAGCCGAAGGCCGCGGCGTTGACGCCGATGCCGAGCGCGAGCGAGAGCGCGGCGACGAGCGTGAAGGCGGGACTCTTCGCCAGCACGCGGCGGGCGTAGCGCAAGTCTTGGAGCAGGTCGCCGAGGAACATGCTTCTCTCCTTCACTCGTGCCTGAGGGCGACGAGCGGGTCTATCTTAGTCGCCCTGCGCGCCGGCAGGTAGCACGCCAGCAGCGCCACGAAGAGGAGCAGCAGCGTGAGCGACGCGAACGTCAAAGGGTCGGTGGCCGAGACGCCGAAGAGCAGGCCGGACATCAGCCGCGTCAGCGCGAGCGAGACGACGAGTCCCGCGCCCACGCCGACGAGCGCCAGCCCCATCCCGTCTTTGATGACGAGCCGCAGCACGTCTCCGGCCCGCGCGCCCAACGCCATGCGGACGCCTATCTCGCGCGTGCGCTGCGTCACGACGTAAGACAGGACGCCGTAGAGGCCGACCGCGCCGAGCAGCAGCGCGACCGCCGCGAAGACGCCGACGAGCAGCAGGCTGAAGCGGCGCGGCGCGATGGACTCCGACAGAAGGTCTTCCAGCCCGCGCACGTTCCCCAACGCCTGGTCGGGGTCAACGGCCTGCACCTCGCGCCTGATGGGTGCGACCAGACTCAGCGGCTCTTCCGAAGTCTTCACCACGAGGTCCAACACCCGCAGGCTGTCGGCCGCCCACTTCGGGTTGCCCTGCGTCCAGTGGCGGTAGATGCCGGGGTGGCCTGCCTCCTCCGGCCCGTTCTGCCGGACGTGTCGAGTCACGCCGACTATCTCTCGCCAACGCTCGCCCTCGCCGCCGAAGCGCAGCCGCTTGCCGAGCGCCGCGGCGGGCGGCGAGCCGGGGAAGTGCCTCCGGACGAAATCCTCGTCAACCATCACGACGGGCGCCGAGTCGGCCGCGTCGCGGTCGGTGAAGTGACGCCCGGCGAGGAGCGCGACGCCGAGCGCGCGGTGATAGTTTTCATCGACCGAGAGCGTGACGGCGACGGGCCACTCGCCGGGCTGGCGCGGCTCGGGCTGGCCTTCGAGCAGGTAGCCGTTCTGGGCAGAGCGCCCGAGCGGGAAGCCGCTCGTGATGCTCACCTCGCGCACGCCGGGCAGGGCACGGACTCGGTTAGAGACTTCTTTCAGGAAGGCGGCCGACTGCGCGGCCTCGCGGTACTTCGCGTCGGGCAGGCGCAGCCGCAGCGTCAACACGCCGCGCGCGTCGAAGCCGGGGTCAACCTGCATCAGCCGCCAGAAGCTCTTGACCAGAAGCCCCGCGCCGACGAGCAGCACGAGCGACAGCGCCACCTCCGCGACGACGAACGCGCCCCGCAAGCGTCGCCCGCCCGCGCCGCCCGTCGCCTTGAGCCCGCCCTCCTTGAGCGCGGCGTGGAAGTCCGCCTTCGCCGTTTGCAGCGCGGGCGCGAGGCCGAACCCGACGCCCGTCACCAGCGTCAGCAGCAGCGTGAAGCCGAAGGCGCGCGCGTCCAGCGAAAGACTTTCGCTGCGAGGAAGCGTGTTGGGACTCAAGCTCGCGGCGGCGCTCACGCCCCACGCCGCCAGCAGCAGCCCGAGCGCCCCGCCCGCCATCGCGAGCAGCACGCTCTCCGTCAACAACTGCCGCACGATGCGCCCGCGCCCCGCGCCGAGCGCCATGCGCAGCGCAATCTCCTTCCTCCGCGTCGTGGCCCGCGCCAGCAGCAGGTTCGCGACGTTGGCGCACGCAATCAACAGCACCAGCGCGACCGCCACCGACAGCATCAACAGCGGCGGGCGCGCGTCGCCGACGTAATCGTCGAGGAACGGGCGCACCTCCACGCCGTTGTCGGCGTTCGACTCGGGGAACTGCGCGGCGAGCCGGGCCGCGAGGGCGCGCATCTCCGCGGCGGCCCGCTCCAACTCGACGCCCGGCCGCAGCCGCCCCGTGACCGAGAGCGGGTGCGAGCTGCGGCTGTGCATGTAATCCTGGTCGGCGAGGCGGCCGAGCGGGATGAAGAAGTCGTTGTTGAGATTGTTCGTCCCGTAGAAGTCGAACTGCGGCTGCATGACGCCGACGACCGTCCAGCTCTCGGCGTTGTAGCGCACCGCGCGGCCGACGACGGAAGGGTCGCCCCCGAAACGTCGTTGCCAGAGGGCGTGGCTCAAGACAATGACGCGCTCGGCGGAGGGCCGGTCCTCCTCCTCCGTGAAGAACCGCCCGACCCGCGGGCGCACGCCGAGCGTCGTGAAGAAGCTCGCCGTCACCCAACGCCCTATCACGCGCTCCGGCTCGCCGTCGCCCGTCATCACGCCGCCCGCCGGCATCCTCGCCGCGAGGCTCTCGAAGACGTTCTGCCCCTCGCGCCAGTCGAGGTAGTTCGGGAAGGCGACCGACATGGCCGGCACTTCCTTCGAGGTCTCGTAAACCGCGACGAGCCGGTCCGCGTCGGGGAAGTCGAGCGACTTCAGCAGCACGCCGTTGACGACGGAGAAGATGGCCGTGTTGGCGCCGACGCCCAACGCCAGCGTGACGACCGCGACGAGCGCGAAGCCGGGATTCTTCAAAAGCGTCCGCGCCCCGTAGCGCAGGTCCATCCACAAGTCCTGAATCATCCTCACGCCCCTCGCCTCGCGGCACCGCTCCCGCGCCTGCTCAAGCCCGCCGAAAGCTTTGAGGGCCGCCGCGCGCGCCTCCTCCGGGCTCATCCCCGCGCGCACGTTCTGCTCGGCCTCGCGCTCAAGGTGGTAGCGCAGCTCCTCTTCAAGCTCGCCGTCCGCCTCGTCTTCGTGCCGCAGCGCCCGCCAACGCCTCTTCAAGTCGCCGAGCATCACGCCCCTCCCCGCGTCAAGCGTCGCGCAGGACGGCCGCGACCGCGCCCGCGAACCGCTCCCACGTCTCGCGCTCCTCTTCGAGCCGCCTTCGGCCCGCCGCCGTCAGCGTGTAGAACTTCGCCCGCCGGTTCTGCTCCGAAGCGCCCCACTCGGACGCAATCAGGCGCCGCCCTTCGAGCCGGTGCAGCGTCGGGTAGAGCGCGCCCGGCGTGACCGAAAGCACCTCGCCCGAGATGAGCATGAGGCGCTGCATGATGTCCCACCCGTTGAGCCGCCCCGAGCGGAGCAGGCGCAGGACGAGCAGTTCGAGCGTGCCCTGTTTCAAGAGATCGGCCTTCTGCTTCTCCACACCATCCTCCTCTCGGCCGCCGATAGGTGCGGAAGTGTAAGGCCGCTCCTATCACCTGTCAATAGGAATCTCCGCTTGGCGGAGGCCGTCGGCGGTGGTAGTTTCGGCGTCATGCGGGGCGGGCAATTGTCCATCTGGGAGCTGGGCGGCCTGACGTGGGCCGAGCTGGGCCGGCGCGTCTGGGCGGAGGTCTACCGCAGCGACCTCTTCACGCGCGCCGCGGCCCTCTCCTACTACTTCCTGCTCGCGCTCTTCCCGCTGCTCATCTTCCTGACGGCGGTGCTCGGCTACTTCGCCGAGGCCGGGACGGAGCTGCGCCACAACCTGCTCGGCTATCTCGGGCGCGTGGCCCCGCGCTCGGCCGCCACGCTGATTTCCACGACCGTGGACGAGATTAGCCGCAACGCCGACGGCGGCAAGCTCTCGCTGGGGCTGCTGGCGGCGCTGTGGTTCGCGTCGAACGGGATGGGCGCGGTGGCCGAGACGCTGAACGCGGCCTACGGCGTGAGGGAGTCGCGCCCTTTGTGGCGGACGACGCTCGTCTCGGTCGGGCTCACCGTCGCGCTCGCCGTGCTGATAATCTCGGCGCTCGCGCTCGTGCTCTACGGCGGCGAGATCGGCGAGGCGGCGGCCGGCCGCTACGACCTCGGCGACGCCTTCACTTCGGTGTGGTCGGTCATCCAGTGGCCCATCGTGCTCGCCTTCGTGCTGCTGGCGTTCGGGCTGATTTACTACTTCGCGCCCGACCTCCGTCACCAGAAGTGGTACTGGATTACGCCGGGCTCGCTGGCGGGCGTCGGGCTGTGGCTGCTCGTCTCCTGCCTCTTCCGCGTCTACCTGCGCTACTTCGACCGCTACAGCGTGACCTACGGCTCGCTCGGGGCGGTCATCATCCTGCTGCTGTGGTTCTACCTGACGGGCGCGGCGATACTGGTGGGCGGGAAGGTCAACGCCGAGATAGAACACGCGGCGGCCCGGCGCGGCACGCCCGACGCCAAGCTGCCCGGCGAGAAGAGCCCGTCATAAATCAAGGTGCTTGCTGATTCCGGCGGGGCCGTGTTAGAGTGCCGCCCGTCCACATGAGGGCTGACGTGCCGCCCTCGGCGCTTCACCCGCCGCGGGGTTCGTTCGCTACACATTTCCTGGAAAACGAGCTGAAGAAGGATTTCCCCCATGCGCCCACGCATCCTCTTCGTGGACGACCACGAGGACACACGCACACTTATCGTCCGCCTGCTCGCCCACTGGGGCTACGAGGTGCGGGCCGCCGGGAGCGTCGAAGAGGGCTTGCTCCTCGCGCGCGAAGGCAACTTTAACCTGTACCTGCTCGACAGCCGGTTCGGCGCCCTCTCCGGCGCCGAGCTGTGCGAATCCATCCGCGAGTTCGACCCGCACACGCCCATCGTCTTCTACTCGGGCGACCACCCCTCGCGCCTCAAAGAAGCCCTTGAGTGCAACGCGCAAGGCTTCGTCATGAAGCCGGGCTTCGACGACCTGCCGAAAGAGATCGAGCGCGCGCTCCACCCGGCCGCGTAAGGAGCCGCCCGGCCTCCTCCATCGAACGGGGGCCGGTCGCGAGTATTCTCCCGCACCTTCATTCGTTCATTTTCGGCTTCTTACAGTCGCCCAATACTTCGCCCGGCAACCCCTGACCTCACGATTGCAGTAGCTCAAGCATTTTCAACGTCGCCGCCGTGCGGTTCTCGACGCCCAATTTGGCGTAGACGCGCGCGAGGTGGATTTGCACCGTGCGCGGGCTGATGCCGCACAGGGCTGCCGCCTCCCAATCGGTCTTGCCCTGCGCCACCCAAAACAGCACCTCGGCCTCGCGCTTCGTCAGCCCGAGCGCGCGCAGCCTCTCCGGCGTGGGGTAGGACTTCTCCTCCAACAGCAGCATCAGCTCGCCGGTCGTGCCGTTCGGCGCGAAGGTGACGCGCAGCTCGCCGTCGGCCCCGGCCCACGTGCGCGCGCCGGCCGGCGGGTGATACTCGCCGCCGCGCCGCCCTCCCTCGAATTGCCGCCGCCACGACTCGACTTCCGCTGGCAGCCTGTCGCCGCAGAGCGCGCCGCGGCCGAAGTACTTTTGCGACAGCGGCGCGGCGGATTCGGTGGCGTAGATGATGCGCCCGCTCGCCGCGACGACTATCAAGGCGCGCGTCGGCGTGTCGAGCGCGACCCGCAGGCGTGCCTCTGACTCGCGCGCCCTCTGTAGCGACTGCGCGCCCTTGACGGCGGCGGCGAGGTGCGGGCCGACGAGTCGCATCGCCTCTCGGTCGGACTGCGTGAAGCCGCGCCCGTTGCGGTTCAGGCAGCAGGTGACGAACGAGTCGCCGCGCAGGCCGCGGACCCCCATGATGAGCTGGTCGCTAATCGACATCGGTCGGAACATCTCGTGGTAGAGCGCCGTCTTGCGAAACTCTGTCGGCGAGACGATGTCCTTGATGCGGAACGGCGCGGTCTGTCGGGTGAGGACGACCTTCTTGAAGAGCGGGTGCGTGGGCAGGAGGTGTGAGAGCGCCGCGTAGTCGCCGGGCGACATGAGGCCCGCCGGGTACTGGGCCAGAGACTTCATCTCGTTGGCCGCGCCGAAGCCGTCCACCAGCACCGTCTCGGAAGCGACGGCCGCCCGCGCCGCGCCCAGCAGGCGTCGCGGCAGCGTGGCGGGCTCGACATCCGAGTAGAGAAGGTCGAGCGCCGAGAGCACGGCCCTTGTCCGTTTCCAGTCGAGGCGTCTCATCGTCTGACGGCCGGCGAGTATAGGTAGATTTACGTATTTATTGCAACGGGGCCGCGTGCTAGCTTCACGCGCAGGCATGCCCACACGGATTCTACTGGTGACTTTCTCGCTGCTCGTGCCGTGCGTCGGCGCGGCCCGCGCGCAGGTGACGGCGCCGAAGAGGCCGGAGCCGGTCGTGACTAACAATCCCGCGCCGGGGCCGCCCGTCGCTTTGTCGGTCCGCAAACCCTTCATCGACGCGGAGACTTACCTCCATTTCATCGCCCCGCGGGCCGTCCGCTTCAACACCGGGAGCGCCGAGTTCAACGCCACGGAGTTCTGGCAGGACGGCTCGGTCTGGGTCTTCTTCAAGCCCGACGCGCCCGGCAAACACCAACTCGACTGCGAGGTCGAAAAATCCGGCGCCGGCGACTTCACGCTCACGGTTCCCGACTGGGCGGGGAAGGTCGCGCCCGCGCCCGTCAAGCCCGTCCCGCCGACGCGCGCCGTGTTCACGTTCGAGCTGGCCGACGCCAAGGCGCGCGCCTTCATCCTCCATGCGAACGCCCGATGGACGTTCAAGGGCTGCGAGGTCACGCGCCTCAAGTAAAAGGAGTGTCGAGTGTTCAAGAGAGTCATCTGTGTTCTGACGCTCGTCGCGTGTGCCTCGGTCGTCGAGGCGCAGCGCACGGCCCCCGGCGTGGGCGGGCGCCCGGCGCCGGCCGAGGTGAAGGTCGCGCGCCCGCTGCTCACGTGGAAGGGCCTTGACGCGACCGTGAAGGGCAGCGACGGCAAGCCCTACGTCGGCCTCACGCTCGGCGTGACGAACTACGCCGCGTTCCCGCCCATCCTCTTCGAGAGGGCGCCTGAGCTTCCACCGTGCGGCGAGAACAAGTCGGCCGCGCGCTCGTGGCTGAGAGTCTTCGACGCGGCGACGCGCAGGGAGGTCTACAACTACTGCGCGCTCGCCGGCCCGTCCGAGCTGCGCACCTTCTCCTTCAACGTCGCGCGCGCCGCCCTGCCCACCGGCGTCTACGTCGTGCTCGAAGACCGCGCGACCGGCAGGCGCTACTCCTCGAACTGCGTGAGCACGGCCGACGGCACGCCCTGCAAGCAGGGCCCGGAAGGCGGCCTCACCGGCACCGAAGTCCTCGCGCAGCCCGCCGTCTCGGCCGAGGCCGGCTTCTTCGCCGTCCACGGGCGCGAGCCCAACGCCGAGGAGGCGAAGATGTGGCGCGACGCCGTCCTCAAGGAAGGGCTCACGCAGGAGAAGCTAGTCCGCCGCATCCTCGAACGCCTGATTACGAACCCCGACGTTTACGCCCACGGCGA
This sequence comes from Pyrinomonadaceae bacterium, assembly GCA_035941045.1. Lineage (GTDB taxonomy): Bacteria > Acidobacteriota > Blastocatellia > Pyrinomonadales > Pyrinomonadaceae > QHXN01. The sequence goes on from DASZEK010000043.1 coordinate 67,743, forward strand.
GATGAAGATGATAGTCCAGCGGGCCTTCACCGCCGCGGGCAAGGGCTGGGCCGGCGAGCAGCAGAAGGAGTACTGGGCCAACCGCATCCTCGCGGGCACGGCCCATTACGCCGTCATTCTCGACGCGCTCAAGAAGCAGTAAGAAGGCCGGGAGGAGAGATGATGCTTAGACGTTCGCACGCGGCGCGTTTCCTGCTGCCGCTCGCCATGCTGGCGGCCTTCGCCGCCGCCGCTTCGGCGCAGACCGTGCCGCTCACGCGCTACCAGAACAAGCACGGCGTCGCCGCCTACGCGGCCCTCCCCGAGCACCGGAAGCTATACGAGGCCAACCCCTCCGTCTGGAAAGTCTTCGGCGTCGTCGGCCACTGTTACGCGTCGAAGCAGCCGGGCACGGCGCCCGTGCTTAACCTGAAGCGCCCGACCAAGTTCGGCGACCAGCACTTCTACACGACCGACGTTGACGAGGCCATCTCGGTGCAGAACTCAAGCGCCACCTGGGTCGCCGACGACGTGAAGGTGCTCTGCTTCGCCGCGACCTCGAAGCTCGCGGGCACCGTGCCCGCCTACCGCTACCGGCAGCCGTCGGGCCGCGACTACATCTACGCCTTCGGCGACGGCGAGAACAACCTGCTCAAGCAGAGCCCGGAGCTGAAATTCGAGAGCGTCGCCTTCTTCGTCTGGGCGCAGCCGGGCGGGATGGTGAAGTCGTCCCCGTTCCCCGACCCCGCGCCGCAGAAGCCCGACCTCGCGGTCGGCAACGTCGGCGTCATGCCGAACGGCAAGGTCATCTTCGCCGTCCGCAACAACGGCTTCGCCATCAACCAGCGCCCGTTCGACGTGCGGCTGACGGCCTACGGCCCCGGCGGTCAGGTGTTGTGGTCGCGCGACAAGACGGTCGCGCCCGTCATCGCCAAAGGCTCCTACGCCGAGCAGAGCGTCGAGCCCCCGGCCGATAAGACACTTCACGGCGTGAGGATAAAGGTGACGGTGGACGCGGGCGGCGTCATCGAAGAGACGGACGAGGGCAACAACACTTCCGACTTCGTCAACGGCCTGCCCGAACTCAACTTCCCCGGCCCCGTCGTCAAAGTCCCGTCGCCCACGCGACCGCTCCCGGCCTCGGCCCCCGACCTCAAGCTGAGGGCGGCGCTTTACGCCAACGGCGCCGACGCGTCGAGGCTCAACACGGCGGCGCGCTACGCCACGCCGGGCCGCCCGCTGACGTTGAAGAAGAGCGAGGCCGTGAGGTGCGACGGCGAGGTGTGTACTTTCAACCTCGGCTTCATCGCGCAGCGGGCCGCGGCCGGCGGTGAGGTCAGGACTTACGCGCTGCTGAGGGGAGACACGTTCGGCGTCGTCGGCAACACCGTCGTCTTCGCGGCGGGCGAGGGGAGCAAGCCGGTCGTCCACGCCGTACGCCTCAAGGCCGGCGAGAACAGGGTCACGGTCGAGATAGACCCGGAGCGGCAGGCGGGGGACCCGAACCCGTCTAACAACAGCTTCGAGGTGACAATCGTCGTCGAGCCCTGACGCGCGAATTCAGTTTAGCGGGCGGCCTCGCCCAGCTTCTCGCAGCCCTTCTTCACCCGCTCGCTCAGCCCGATGATGGCCTCCAGGTCGAGCCGCATCCGGGCGGACGACGCGGTGTCGAAACGCCCGATGCCTTTCGCGTGAAGCCCGCCGGCAAACCTGAGAACTATTCCGTCCAGCCTTGAGAGCGCGGCCCGCAACTGCTCCGGGTCAGCCGGGGTCGGGGCCGCGGGCGCCTTCCCGCCCTCCTCGGGCTCGGGCAGCGCCAGATTCTCCTTCAGCCGCTCGGCCCGCTTCTTTATCTCCGAGGCGGACTTGGCGACGAGTTTGAAGTCGAGCTGCGCGCCGCCGGAGGCCGCCCGCGCGAGGTCGTTGTTGACGACTTGCAGGCGCAGGAAGTCTTCCCTTATCTGCGCGAAGGCCAGACGCGGCTCGCGCCGCTCGCCCGACCTGTGGTAGCGCTCGGCCAGCGCGAGCAACAACTCGCGCTCCTCGCTGTCGGCGGCCTCGCGGGCCATCCGCTCGCGCGCGGCCCGCTCGGCGGCCCGGCCCGCCATGTCTTGCGCCCCGACGGCGCAGGCCGCGAAGAGGAGGGCCGCCGCCGCGCTGAGGACGGGCCTTGACGAGTAGTCCATCGTGAGCCGCCTTTCTCCGACGTAGCGCCGTGAAGCGCATTGTTAATGGCGTTGGCGCGTGGCCTGAGGAGAAGTTCCCGACCTCCCGCGCCGGACGGAGAACACATCATAAGGCTTTGTTAAGGCAAGTCAATATTCATTGACACCCCACGCCCCCGGTAATATCTTTTCCCGCGCGTTACCTTCTCCCCACGCCCGAAGAAATACGTGCCAATGTGGAAGGACAGTGCAATGAGGCGTAACATCTCCTGTTGCTTAATCGCGGCCCTCATCATGACGTGGGGCATCCAATTCGCGTCCGCGCGAAACGTCCGGCAGGCGACCGCGAAAACATCTTCACCTCCCGAGGCCGCGCGATTGGCTAAACTCGAAAGCTCGCTGGAGACGTGGCGGCAGGACCTCAGAATCCCGGCCATGTCGGCCGCCGTCGTGAAGGACCAGAAAGTCCTCTGGGCCAAGGGCTTCGGCTACGCCGACCCGGAGAAGAAGATTCCCGCCACCGAGCACACGCCTTACCACCTCGCCTCGCTGACGAAGACGTTCGCCTCGACCGTCGTCATGCGGCTCGTGCAGGAGGGCAAGGTCAACCTCGACGACCCCGTCTCGAAGTACGGCATCAACCTGGAGAGCAACGGCGTCATCCGCGTCAAGCACCTGCTGTCGCACACCTCGGAGGGCAACCCCGGCGAGCAGTACCGCTACAACGGCAACCGATTCGGCGAGCTGGACAAGGTCGTGCAGAGGGCGACGGGCAAGTCCTTCGGCGAGATACTTATCGCCGACATCCTCGACCCGCTCGGCATGAGCGAGAGCGCCCCGAACGTCGCGCCCGTCGCGCACACGAAGTCGCCCGGCGCGGGCGACCCTCGGGCCGAAGCCGAGGTGAGGGAAGCGGTCGCCGACTTTATCGCGGGCTACAACTCCGGCAACGTCGAGCAGCTCGGGCGCCGGGTCGCGGCGGGGCGCAACGGCTTCCAGGCCGAGGGCGGGTTCCTCCGCGAAGTCGTGGACCTCGACGAGCTGCGCGCCGCGTTCAAGTCGGGCGTGCGGCTGAAGTTCGAGATGCGCGAATTGGAGGTGGCCGTCTACGGCGACACGGCCCTCGCGACCGGCTTCTTCGGCGGCGCCGTCAACATACCGAACGGGGCGAGCCGCACCGAAGGCCCGTGGCGCGCCTCGCTCCTCTGGAACAAGCAGGACGGCGTCTGGAAGCTCGTCCACTCGCACATGTCTCCGCCGAACGCGGCGCTCGTCAACGACGCCTGGCGTCAGAGGTTCGACACCGTTCAGAAGACGCTGGCGCAGCCTTACGGGCTCGACGACAAATTCAACCCCGTCAAAATCAAGTACCCCACTCACTTCAGCACGTCGGCGGGCCTGATGGCCTCCGTGCTCGACATGGCGAAGTACGACATCGCGGTTGACCAGCACCGCTTCCTGACGAAAGAGACGCAGCAGCTCGCCTTCACCCCGTTCACCTCGACGAAGGGCGAGGCGCTGCCCTACGGCCTCGGCTGGTTCACGCAGGATTTCAAGGGCACGCGCCTCGTCTGGCACTACGGCTACTGGACGGGCAACTCGTCGCTCATCGTCAAAGTCCCCGAGCGGAACCTGACGTTCATCGTCATGGCGAACACGGACAACCTGAGCCGCCCGACCAACCTCGGCGCGGGCGACGTGTTGAGCTCGCCGGTCGGGCTGGCCTTCCTTGAGGCGTTCGTCTTCCCCGACAAGTTCGGCGAAGCGGCGCCGGAGGTCAACTGGCAAGCCTCGCCCGAAGAGCTGAAAGCCCAACTGGCCCGGCTCGCGCGCGGGCCTTACGCGGACGTGTACCGGACGGCCTTGCAGACGCGGACGCGCGTGATGACGAGCGTCGGCAGGCGCGACGACGCGAGGCGGATGATGCAACTCTACGGCGAGTTGTATTTAAAGCCGCTGCCCGATGAGCTGACGAAGAAGACCGTCATCGCCCAACTCTCCGGGCTCGGGGACGAGGAAGACAAGACGGCTGAGTTCACTCTGGCGCGCGAGACGAGCGTGCGCGTCTTCGCGCAGGGCGAGGGCGACGCCAGGCAGATGTTCGACCGCGGCTGGGTCGAGAACGCCGAGACGGGCAAAGCCGTCTGGGAGATGAGAGCGGCCGAGACGACCCACGCCGGGGGCGCCGAGAAGAACCGCAAGGTGGACGCGACGGTGAGCCTGCCCGCGGGCCGCTACAGGCTGCGCTACAAGACGGACGACTCGCACTCCTTCGACAACTGGAACGCCCAGCCGCCCGACATCAACTTCTGGGGCATCGCGCTCTACGCGAACTGAAACTTTTTTTGTACGCGGGGCAACTGTACCGCCGACGAGTCATCCAAAGCCTCGTCAGAACGAGTTCGCTTAACCCTTAACCGGGTTTCACAAAGGTTAGGCGCGCGTACACCCTTCGGGTGCGCTCTCATCCTTTCTCATAACAGCGCGGAAAATCGTCTCTTCAAGGTGGGTTACTGACGCTGGCCTTCGTCCGCCGTTTATCGCGGCGACGTGTGCGCCTTACTTTCATCCCCGCGGTCAGCCGTTATCGTCTCAGTTCAACAAGGGGCTCCTCGCAAGGGCGGCCCTCACCCACCAACCTGCCTGACAATGTTTTCGGAGGAAGAATGAAGAAAGTTTTCGCGTTTGTTATCACGCTCGCCATCGGAGCGGCGGCGCTCACGCCGGCCTTTGTCCAGGGTCGGACGCCCGTCGGGGCCGACGGGGACGGGGCCGGGAAACAGAAGTACAAGGCCAACGAGATTCTGATTCAATTCAAGCCCGGCGCTTCGGACGCCGACATCGCCTCGGCCCGCAGCTACGTCGGCGCCTTCACCAAAAAGCAGCTCAAGCGTGCCGCGCGCCTCGCCGCCAAGGGCGACCTCGAACTCGCCGTCATCCAGAGCGGCCTCACCGTCGAGCAGGCCGTCTCGATCATAGAGACGCACCCGGCCGTCGCCTTCGCCGAGCCGAACTGGATCGTCCGCCACCAGGCCACGTCCACCGACACCTACTACACCAACGGCAACCTCTGGGGCATGTACGGCGACGCCACCAGCCCCGCCAACGTCTACGGCAGCCAGGCCGGCGAGGCTTGGGCCGCGGGCCACACGGGCAGCTCTTCCGTCTACGTCGGCGTCATCGACGAGGGCATCGACTACGAGCACATTGACCTCGCCGCCAACGTCTGGACCAACCCCTTCGACCCCGTTGACGGCGTTGACAACGACGGCAACGGCTTCGCCGACGACGCGCACGGCTGGGACTTCTTCCAGGACAACAACTCCGTCTACGACGGCGTCCGCCCGAGCGACTACGACACGGACCTGCACGGCACGCACGTCGCCGGCACCATCGGCGCGCTCTCGAACGGCCGCGGCGTCGTCGGCGTCAACTGGAACGTGACGATGATCTCGGCCAAGTTCCTCGGCCCCGACGGCGGCAGCGTCGCCGACGCCATCGACGCCATCAACTACTTCATCGACCTCAAGACGCGCCACGGCCTCAACATCGTCGCGCTCAACAACTCGTGGGGCGGCGGCGGCTACTCGCAGGCCCTTCACGACGCCGTCATCCGCGCCGCGAAGGCCAACATCCTCTTCACGGCCGCCGCGGGCAACGGCAACCTCGCCGGCATCGGCCAGAACAACGACAAGGTCGGGAGCTACCCGTCGAACTACAACACGACGGTCGGCACCTCGACCGAGTCGGCGGCCAGCTACGACGCCGTCATCGCCGTCGCCGCGCTGACCAGCACGGGCGCGCTCGCCAAGTACTCCAACTACGGCCTGACGACCGTTGACATCGGCGCCCCCGGCAGCGGCGTCTGGTCCACCTCGCCGAACAACACGCTGACGCGGCTCGACGGCACCTCGATGGCTACGCCGCACGTCACGGGCGGCATCGCCCTCTATGCCGCGTCGCACCCCGGCGCGACCCCGCAGCAGATCAGGAGCGCCGTCCTCACCACGGGCGTCGCGACCTCCTCGCTCGCCAACAAGACCGTGACGGGCAAGCGGCTCAACGTCAGCACCTTCTAACAACGCCCGGCCGCGCCGGACGGTTAACACAAGACGAGGGGGGAAGGGCTTCAATCAGCCCCTCCCCCCTCGTTGTTTATATAGCCCTGACTGCCGCGATGTGTAGGCTCTACGCGAAGACGCCCGGCCCCGGCCCGAGGACGTTGTCGGGGTCGTAGCGGCGCTTCTCGCTCACGAGTCGGCCCCAGAAGGGCTGGAAGTGCTTCGCCCAGTCGTGGCGGTCCATCGGCACGGCGCTGATGGTGTAGAAACGGCCGCCCAGGTTCAGGCTCTCTTCGTAGAGCCTGCGGTTCTCCACGAGCACGAGGTCGGCCGCCTCGTGCGGGACGGTGCGCAGGATGTCGAAGAGGAAGAAGATCTCCTCGTCGGGGACGCGGAGCATGGGGCGCGTGAGGCGCGATTTGACGAACGGGTAGAAGAGGATGAGCGAGCCCGGCAGGAAGAGCGAAGGGTCGAGCGACGCAATCGTCCGCGAGGCGAAGCCGTCAATCTCGGAGCCGGGGACGAAGAGGTCGAGCCACGGGTGAGGGAAGCCCCCGAGCCCCGCCTCGTTCAAGTGGTCGATGAGCTTGACGACGAGGTCCGTGTACTCGAAGTAGGTCATGTCCTCCGTCTGCTGCGAGCCGGGGATGAAGTTGAGCCCGGCGGTCGGGTCCGCCGACAGCTCCGACTCGGACGTGTAAAAGGACGTGGCTTCGAGGAAGAAGGCGAAGCCCGCCGGGCCGGGGACGCTCATGCCGCGGATGTGGTCGAAACGCTTCTCGTTAATCAGGAAGCGGAGGTCGGCGAGTATCGCCGTCACGTCGGGGTAGAAGAAGCGGAGCGTCCGCGCGCGCTCGCCCGCGGGGACGAGACGAATCGTCGCGCGGACGATGACGGCGCACAAGCCGAGGCCCGCGAGCGCCGCCTCGAAGAGTCGCCTGTTCTCGGTCTCGGAGCAGGTGACAAGCTCGCCCTCGCCCGTGACCACCTGTAGCTCGACGACGTTATCGACCTGCGCGCCGTGGACGTAGCTCCGGCCGCTGACGCCGCCGACGGAGAGCGTCCCGGCGACGGTGAGCCGCGTGTAGTCGGTGAGCACGGGCGGCGTCAAGCCCTGAGGCGTGGTCACAAGCAGGAGGTCGCGCCAGACGACGCCCGCGTCCACGACAGCCGCCTCCTGAGTGACGGAGTGAATCTGGTTGAGCGTCGTCATGTCGATGACGACGCCGGCCTCGGCCTGCGACTGCCCGAACGAGGTGTGCCCCTTGCCGCGCCCCGCGACGCGGATGCCGTTGGCGCGGGCGAAGCGGACCAGCTTGATTACGTCCTCGACCGAGCCGGGGCGGAGCACGGCGACCGGCGTGCGGTGGACGAGGTGGCCGAAGTCGTCGGCCGCCGCGGCGAGCGAGGCGGGGTCAGTGGTGAGCGTGCCGTCGAGCGGCGGCAGCCCGGCGAACGTGTCGGCCGCGCTCGCCTTCGTGACCCACGAGCGGCCCGCGAGGTCGAAGCCGACGACGACCGAGGTCGCAACGATTCCCTTCAACAGTGCACGTCTGGAAATATCTTTCACACGTCACCTCTTTTCGTGAGACGGGTTGGAAATTTTTTCAAGGTTAGGGCCGGGTGCTAGTCGCCGTAAGGTTGTCCCATCTACAACGCGCAAGGGAGAGCGGAAACGGATCACGCCGCCGAAAAATTTTTTGACTGCACGCCGGCCGCCGCTCGCCGCACGCCTCGCGCGCCCCGCCGCATAAGGGGCCGCGACCGCCGCCGCCCGTGATAGTCTATGCCGAATGAGTCCCGCCCCCACCCCAACGATGCGTCGGCGCAAGGCTCTGAAGTGGGGCGTCATCGCCGGCTTCTGGCTCTTCTTCGGGCTGCTGAACGCGAGCCAGCTTTACTTCGGCCTGCTGATGGAGAACTTCCCCGTCCCCGTGGGGCGGATGTTCGCGGCGCAGGTCATTGCGTGGGGCGCGTGGGCGCCGCTGACGCCGCTCGTGCTCTGGCTCGGCCGGCGCTTTCCCGTCGAACGCGCGTCGCTCGGGCGCGGCCTATCGGTTCACGTCCCGGCGTGCCTGCTCGTCGCCGCCGCCCACGTCGCCTTCGTCCAGTACGTCTTCATACTCCTCGAACCTTTCGGCCCGCAGCGCGTGCCGCGCCCGTACTGGGAGCAGTTCCTCGGGCGCCTGACGAGCCAGCTCCACATCGAGCTTTTGATTTACGCCGCCACGCTCGGGCTCGGCTACGCCGTCAGCTACTACGCGCGCTTCCGCGAGCGCGAGATGCGCGCCTCGCAGCTCGAAGCGCAGCTCGCGCAGGCGCAGTTGCAGGCGCTGAAGATGCAGCTCCACCCGCACTTCCTCTTCAACACCCTGAACGGCATCGCCGGCCTCGTCCGCGACAACAAGAACCGCGCGGCCGTTGACATGCTCGCCGGCCTCTCGGACCTCCTGCGCTACACGCTGGAGAACGCCGGCAAGCACGAAGTCCCGCTCAGGGAGGAGATGGAGTTTCTGGAGCTTTACCTCGGCATCCAGCAGATGCGCTTCCCCGACCGCCTCCGCGTCGAGATGAGAGTCGCGCCCGAGACGCTCGACGCGCTCGTGCCGAACCTCATCCTCCAGCCGCTCGTCGAGAACGCCATCCGCCACGGCGTCTCGCAGCGCCCGACGCCGGGCACCGTCGGCGTCACCGCGGAGCGCGAGGGCGAGCGCCTGCGCGTCAACGTCTACGACGACGGCCCCGGCCTCAAGCGCGACGGCGGCGGGGGCGGCGGGGTCGGCCTCTCGAACACGCGCGAGCGGCTGGCGCAGCTCTACGGCGAGCGCCAGCGATTCACGCTCTCGGAGCGCGAGGGCGGCGGGGTCGAGGCGGCGTTCGTCATCCCGTTCGCGCGCGCGGGGGAGGGCTAGGGGCCTTGGCCGAGACGCCGAAGAGAATACGCACGCTCATCGTGGACGACGAGCCGCTGGCCCGCCGCAACATCCGCCTGCTGCTCGAAGGCGACCCCGAAATCGACATCGTCGGCGAGGCCGCGAGCGGGCGCGAGGCGCTTTCTCTCATCCGCGAACACTCGCCCGACCTCGTCTTCCTCGACATCCAGATGCCCGAGACGGACGGCTTCGGCGTCCTCGAAAGGATAGAGGCGGCGCAGATGCCGGTCGTCGTCTTCGTCACGGCCTTCGACCGCTACGCGCTGCGCGCCTTCGAGTTTCACGCGCTCGACTACCTCCTGAAGCCCTTCGACGACGCGCGCTTCGAGAAGGCCCTGCGGCGCGCGAAGCTTCAGGTCGAGCAGCGCGACATCAAGGATTTGAGCCGCCGCCTGATCGCGCTCCTCGAAGGGCGCGGCGAGCCGGCGCCGGCCGACGCCGAGGCGCGCGAAGGGCCGCGCTACCTCTCGCGCCTGCTCGTCAAGTCCGCGGGGCGCGTCTTCTTCCTGAAGGCGGACGAGATTGACTACGTCGGCGCCGAGGACTACTACGTCCGCGTCCACGTCGGGCGCAAAGGCCATCTGCTGCGCGAGACGATGAACGAGCTTGAGTCGAAGCTCGACCCCGCGCAGTTCGTCCGCATCCACCGCTCCACCATCGTCAACCTCGAACGCATCCGCGAGCTGCAACAACTCTTCAACGGCGAGTACGTCGTCGTGCTGCGCGACGGGACGGAGCTGAAGCTCAGCCGCTCGCGCCGCGAACACCTCGAACGACTGCTCGGCGCCGGCCGCCTCTAGCCGCGCCTCTTTCCCGCTCGCTGCAAACCGCACGCACTTGGCTGCAAAGCCTTAACCCTCCCGACGGCGGCCGTCATATCGTGGCCGAAGTAGGAGGACAAGAGCTTTGAGACTTCACGCCATCACACTCGCCTTGCTGACCGCGCCCTACTGGCTCGGCCTCTTCGCCGGGGCGCAGGCGGCGCGGCCCCACGTCCCGCCCCCGCCCGACGAGGAGGAGCAGCAGCCTCAGCCGACGCCCACGCCGAAGCAGGAGCCGCGCGGGATGGGGATACCGGCCGACGCGGTCTTCTATCAGGACGTGACGTGGTCGCCCGACGGCCGTCGGCTCGCCTACACCATGCTGAAGGGCGAAGGCGGCGGGCGCTGGAACCTCTACGTGATGCGCGCCGACGGCACGGGCGCCGAACAGTTGACGAAGCAGGAGGGCATGGACAGCTTCTACACCGCCTGGTCGCCCGACGGGCGGCGCATCGCCTTCAGCGCCCGGCGCGGCCCCGGCCTGAAGACCGACATCTACGTCGTCAACGCCGACGGGACCGGGTTGAGACAGTTGACGGACGACCCGGCGAGCGATTCGACCCCCGCCTTCTCGCCCGACGGCAAGAGGATAGCTTTCATCTCCGAGCGCGACGGCGGTCGTCACCAGATTTACCTGATGAACGCGGACGGCACGCGTCAGGAGCGACTGACGCGCGACGAGTTCGGGTTCTACAACCCTCAGTGGTCGCCCGACGGCCGCCGCATCGTCTATTACACGGAGCGCGGCGACCGGAAGGACCAGGTCTGGGTGATGAACTCGGACGGCTCAGACCCGAAGCTTTTGACGGGCGGCGAGGGGCACAACATCTTCCCGGCCTTCTCGCCCGACGGGCGCTCCGTCATCTTCTGCTCGCGGCGCGGCGGCGAAGAGCGGACCGCCGTCTACCGGATGAACGCCGACGGCTCCGGCCTCAAAAAGCTTTCGGCCGAAGGCTTCTTCGCGCGCCTCTCGCCCGACGGCGCGAGCGTCGCCTTCACCACGCAAGGCTTCCCCAAAAACGCAATCTACGTGATGGGCGCCGACGGCTCCGGCCTCAAGCGCCTGACCCCCTGACGCCCGCGCCACCCGAAAGGAGTAAGTGAAATGAAGACCCTGAAACCCTCAACAGGTAAGGCCGTGGCGGCGCTCGCCGTCGCCCTTCTCCTCGCCTCGTCCGCCACGCGCGCGGCCGTCCCCCTCTGGCTCTGGATGCTCGACGCCTTCGGGGACGTGCAGGTCGCCTCGCAGCCCGCGGCGGGCGCGCAGGGGGCCCCGCGCAACCTCGCCATCTTCATCTTCGACGGCGTGCAAATCATCGACTACACCGGCCCCTACGAAGTGCTCGGGCAGGCGCACGACGGCCGCCGGAAGCTCTTCAACGTCTACACCGTCGCCGAGAAGCCGGGGCCCGTGACGACTAACATGGGCATGACGGTCGTCCCGAAGTACACCTTCGACGACATGCCGAAGACGGACGTGCTGGTCCTGCCCGGCGGGCGGGTCGGCCCGCACATGGAGAACGCGAAGGTCATCAAGTGGGTGCAGGAGACGGCCAGCCGCGCCGAGTACGTGATGTCGGTCTGCAACGGCGCCTTCTACTTGGGGAAGGCGGGCCTGCTCGACGGCCTTCAGGCGACGACCTTTTACGGGATGATTGACGACCTGAAGGAGCTGGCGCCGAAGGCCCGCGTCGTCAGCGACCAGCGTTTCGCCGACAACGGCAAAATCATCACCACCGCCGGGCTCTCCTCCGGCATCGACGGCGCGCTCCACCTCGTCGAGCGCGTGGCGGGGCGCGGCTACGCGCAGGAGGTCGCCCTCAACATGGAGTACAACTGGCAGCCCGACTCCGGCTACGCCCGCGCCAGCTTCGCCGACCGGCACCTGCGGAAGATTGTCGGCCGCGGGGGCTTCAAGCTGCCCGAGGGCGCGGGCTGGACCGTGCTCGGGCAGCGCGGGGGGCGCGACGAGTGGGAGAAGGAGTGGGAAGTGAGGCTCGCCACCACGCCCGAGGCGCTGCTGAAGATTGTTGACGCCAAGCTGGCCGAGGGGTGGGCGAAGGCCCCGTCGCGGGCCGCCGCGGGCGGCGCGGCGCGCACGCTCTGGAAGTTCACGGACGAGGAAGGCAAAGCCTGGAACGCCGTCTCGCGCGTGGAGCCCTCGAAGGGCACCCCCGGCGCCTTCAAACTCTCGATACGCCTCGCCCGCGGCGACTTGCGCACGAGCGCGAAGTTAGAGTAGGGGTGTTAATGGCCTGTTCACAAAGCCCCGAAGGGGCGTCATGGAATAGCCAGGGGCAGAGCGAACGCGAGTGAGCGCCGCCCCTGGTCACGCCGGACAAAAATTCGGAGCCCTGAAAGGGCGGCATAGGTTATGCCGCCCTTTCAGGGCTCTCTCATTATCTGCGGCGCTGACCTGGGGCGATGCCCCAGGCTATAACATCCCGCCCCTTCGGGGCTGTGCGACTAACGTCGTGTCGAGCCCCGGCCCGCGCGCCTACTCACCCGGCAAGTGCCTCGCACGACTGGTAGGCGCCGGTCGGGTCGATGGCCGTCTTGCCCTGCTCGATGTGGCGGATGATGCCTTCCTTATCGACGGTGAAGGTGGCGCGGGTGCCGTAGCCGCCTTCCTCGTCGAAGATGCCGTAGTCGCGCACCGTCTTGCGCTTGAAGTCCGAGAGGAGCGGGAAGGTGGCGCCGATGTCCTCCTTGAAGCGGCGGTTGGCGGCGAAGCTGTCAACGCTGATGCCCAAGACCTGCGTGTTCGTCTGCTCGAATTTGGCGATATCAGCCTGATACGCCTTCATCTCGCGCGTTCAACCGCCGGTGAAGGCCAGCACGTAGAAGGCGAGCACGACGTTCTTCTTCCCGCGGAAGTCCGAGAGGCGAACCTTCTGCCCCTCCGTGTCGGTCAGCTCAAAGTCGGGGGCGCGTTCGCCCACCTTCAACTGCGTCTGCGGCGCCGAAGGCGCCTGGCCCGAAGAGTTGGCGGCGCCCGCGCCCGTTGACGGCTCCGACTTCTGACACGTCAGGCCGCACAGCGCCAGCCCCACGGCCAGCAGCAACCTCAAGTAGCTTCTCCTCATTCGTTACCCCTTCCTGTCACGACGAATCTAACCCGCGTGGTATAGAATTGTAATGCACGTTCCCCATTTTTATCGTCTCGACGCGCCCCGCATTCGGCGGCGCAGGAGGAACATCATGGAGACTGTCTCACGTGAAGAGCTGAAAGGGAAGATGGACCGGGGCGACAGCTTCACGCTGGTGGAGACGCTGGCGCCCGTGGCCTACGCGCACGAACACCTGCCCGGCGCCTTAAACCTCCCGCCCGACCGCGTGCGGGAACTGGCGCCGAATCTCCTGCCCGACAAGGGCGCGGAGATTATCGTCTACTGTTCGAGCCCCACCTGACACGCCTCGGAGAACGTCGCCCGTGAACTGGCGGCGCTTGGCTACGCGAACGTCAAAGACTACGCAGGCGGCAAGTCGGACTGGATAGAGGCGGGTTTGCCGACCGAGAGCGAACACAAACACGGCGGGGGAGAGTGACGGCGACGGCCGCCCCATGAACGCATGACGGACAGCGACGACAGTAACGATGCGGGGAGGCCGCCGACCGAGTGGGACGCGGCCTCCTACCATCGCCTCTCCTCGCCCCAATTCTCGTGGGGCAGACAGGTGCTCGGCCGGCTCCGGCTGGACGGCGGCGAGACGGTGATGGACGCCGGCTGCGGGTCCGGGCGCCTCACCGCGGGCCTGCTGGAGCGCCTGCCGAGAGGCCGCGTCGTGGCGGTTGACCTCTCGCAGAACATGCTCGAAGAGGCGCGCTCGCACCTCTCGCCGCGCTTCGGCGGGAGCGTCGGATTCGTCCGCGCCGACCTCGCCGCGCTCCCCTTCGACGCGGCCTTCGACGGCGTCTTCAGCACGGCCGCCTTCCACTGGGTGCCCGACCACGCGCGCCTCTTCCGCAGCCTTTACGCGAGCCTGAAGCCCGGCGGCTGGCTCGTCGCCCAGTGCGGCGGCGGCCCCAACATCGCCCGGCTGATGCGCCGCGCGTCCGTGCTGATGGCGAGAGAGCCTTACGCCTCTTACTTCTCGGGCTGGAAGGATGCGAAGGTCTTCGCCGACGACGCGGCGACCGCCAAGCGCCTGCGCGCGGCCGGCTTCGCGGACATCGAGACGGGGTTGGAGCCGGCGCCCACCGTTCTCTCGGACGCGGACGAGTTCAGCGAATTCCTGACGACCGTGAACATGCACTCCCACCTCGCGCGGCTCCCGGCGGGGCGCCTGCGCAGGCGCTTCGTCGAAGAACTCACCGAGCAGGCCGCCGCGGACGACCCGCCCTACTCGCTCGACTACTGCCGCCTCAACATCAGCGCCCGCCGCCCCGCCGACGCCTGAACCGGCAACCCTTCGCCGTCGCCCGCCGGACCGGCCGCGAGCATCTTTACAAAATCCTTATAACTTTTATGCCATCCTATCCGGCGAGTTAATTCTCATCACATAGGACGACCAATGGCAGCTACAGCTTCGGCCGAGATTCACGCCACGCTCACCGACGCCCACGGGCACCCGCACACGGCCACGCCGAGCGGCCGTTACCTAGCCCTCCTAAGCTTGACCGCGCTCGGCATCGTTTACGGCGACATCGGCACGAGCCCCCTGTACGCGATGCGCGAATGCTTCCACGGCCCGCACGCCATCCAACCGACCCCCGAGAACGTCTTCGGCGTCATGTCGCTCATCTTCTGGGCGCTCATCCTCATCATCTCGATAAAGTACTGCGTCTTCGTCCTGCGCGCCGACAACCGCGGCGAGGGCGGCATCCTCGCGCTGACGGCGCTGGCGACTCCCATCAAGGTCGTCAGCCGCAGCGAGCGCAAATGGATTGTCGTCATCGGCATCTTCGGCGCGGCGCTGCTCTACGGCGACGGCATCATCACGCCGGCCATCTCGGTACTCGGCGCCGTCGAGGGCCTGAACGTCGCGACGCCTTTGTTCGCCCCTTACGTCGTGCCCGCGACGGTCGTCATCATCGTCGGGCTGTTCTTCATCCAGAGCCGCGGGACGGCGAAGGTCGGGCGGCTGTTCGGCCCCGTCATGCTGGTGTGGTTCGCGGTAATCGCGGCGCTCGGGGTCGCGCAGAGCGTGCGCCGCCCGTCGGTCTTCGGAGCGTTCAACCCCGCGCACGGGCTCGACTTCTTCATGCGCAACGGCTGGCACGGCTTCCTCGTGCTCGGCACCGTCTTTCTCGTCGTGACCGGCGGCGAGGCGCTCTACGCCGACATGGGCCACTTCGGCAAGCGGCCCATCCGCGTCGTCTGGTATTCGATAGTCCTGCCCGCGCTGATGCTCAACTATCTCGGGCAGGGCGCGCTCCTCATCGAGAACCCGGCGGCGGCGGAGAATCCTTTCTACCGGCTCGCGCCCGCGTGGGCTCTGTACCCGCTCATCGCGCTGGCGACGTGCGCCGCCATCATCGCCTCGCAGGCGCTCATCTCGGGGGCCTACTCGCTGACGATGCAGGCCATCCAACTGGGCTTCATCCCGCGCTTTAAGATAGAGCACACGTCTTCGACCGAGATGGGGCAGATTTACATCCCGGCGCTTAACTGGGCGCTGATGGCGGGCTGCATCGCCATCGTCGTCGGCTTCGGCTCGTCGAGCAACCTCGCCGCCGCCTACGGCGTGGCCGTCACCGCGACGATGGTCATCACGACCATCCTGCTGGCCGTCGTCGAGCGACGGAAGTGGGGCTGGGGCCTGCTCCCCGTGGGTGCCCTCACGGGCTTCTTCCTCGTCATCGACCTCGCCTTCTTCGGCGCCAACGTCATTAAGATTCCGCACGGCGGCTGGTTCCCGCTCGTCGTCGGCGCCTGCATCTTCGTCGTCATGACGACGTGGAAGAAGGGCCGCCGCATCCTCGCCTCGCGGATGCTGTCGCTCGCCGTCCCCGTCGAAGACTTCCTGCGCGACATCGAGCAGCACCCCCCGGTGCGCGTGCCCGGCACGGCCGTCTTCATGACGGGCACGGGGACGGGGACGCCTACGGCCCTTGAGCACAACCTCGAACACAACAAGGTGCTGCACACGAGGGTCATCCTGTTGACGGTGAAGACGAGGCAGACGCCTTACGTCGAGCCGGGCGGGCGCGTGAAGGTCGAGCCGCTGGGGCAGGAGTTCTACCGCCTGACCATCAACTACGGCTTCATGGAAGACCCCAACATCCCCGCCGTCATGGCGGAGCTGAAGGCGCCCGGCCTCGACTTCGACCCGGCGAACACGACCTTCTTCCTCGGCCGCGAGACGGTCATCGCGGGCAGGCATCCCGGCATGATGCTCTGGCGCGAGAAGCTGTTCGCCCTCCTGTCGCGCAACGCTTCGTCGGCCACGGCTTATTTCTGCCTGCCGCCGGACCGCGTCGTCGAGATGGGCTCGCAGGTGGAGATTTAGCGCCCGCGGCGCGGCCTTACTGTCATACAATCCCGATTCGTGTGGTGGAGAACTTTAGAGCGGAGCCGGGCGGGCTACCTGTTGGCCGCGGCGGTGGTCGCCGCGCTGACGGCGGCGCTGAAGCTTTTGGGCGGGGGCGTCAACTCGACGACCGTCGCGCTGGCGCTCCTGCTGGCCGTGCTCTTCATCGCCGCGCGGATGGAGAGCGGGCCGGCGCTCGTCGCCTCGGTGCTGGCGATGCTCTGCTTCAACTTCTTCTTCCTCCCGCCTTACGGCACGCTGCACATCTCCGAGCCCGAGAACTGGGTCGCGCTCTCGGCCTTCCTCCTCACGGCCGTCGTCGCCGGTCAACTCTCCACGCGCGCGCGACGCCGCGCCGAGGAGGCCGAGGCGGGCCGGCTCGAAATTGAGCGTCTCTACGAGGAGCTGCGCAACGCCTTCGAGCGGGCGAGCCACGCCGAAGCGTTACGGCAGAGCGAGAAACTAAAGTCGGCTCTCTTAGACGCCGTCACGCACGACATACGCACGCCGCTCACCTCCATCAAGGCTTCGGTGACGACGCTGCTGGACGAGCTGCGCGGCACGGAGTATGACGGGCAGGCCGTCACGCTCGGCGCGGAGCCGCGGCGCGAGATGCTGGAGGTGATAGACGAGGAGAGCGACCGGCTCAACCGCTTCGTCGAAGGGCTCATCGAGCTGGCGCGCATCGAGGCCGGTGAGCTGCGCCTGCGGCTGCGCTGGGGCGACGTGGACGAAGTGGTCGCGGCGGCCCTCTCAAGGGCCGAGCCGCTGACGAGAAGTCACCCGGTCGGCGTGGAGCTTGAAGACGGGCTGCCGGCCGTGCGGGTTGACCCGCACGCGGTCGCCGAGGTGGTCTACACTCTCGTGGACAACGCGGCGAAGTACTCGCCGCCGGGGACGCCCATCCGCGTCGAGGCCGCGCGCGCCGAAGGCGGGATGGTGCGCATCGCCGTCGAAGACAGCGGGCAGGGCGTCGCGCCGGAGATGCGCGAGAGGGTCTTCGACAAGTTCTTCCGCGCGACGCGCGACGGCGACGCGGGCGGCCACCGCCCGGCGGGCACGGGGATGGGGCTCGCCATCGCCCGCGGCATCGTCGAGGCGCACGGCGGGCGCATCTGGGTCGAGGGCCGCGTCGGGGGCGCGGGCGCGCGCGTCGTGTTTTTGCTCCCCATCGGGGACGAAGGCGGACTGACGTGAACCAGCAGCCGCGCATCCTCGTCGTTGACGACGAACCGCAGCTCGCCCGCGTCCTGCGCACGGGCCTCAAGACGCACGGCTACGACGTGCGGGTGGCGGCCGACGGCGTCTCGGCGCTGGAGACGTTCGGCGACTGGCACCCGGAACTCGTCGTCACAGACCTCGCGATGCCGAACATGGGCGGGCTGGAGCTTTGCCGGCGCCTGCGCGAACTCTCGCAACTGCCCATCATCGTCCTCTCCGTGCGCGGCGAAGAGAAGACGAAGGTCGAGGCTTTGGACGCGGGCGCCGACGATTACGTGACCAAGCCGTTCGGGATGGACGAGCTGCTGGCGCGCGTGAGGGCGCAGCTCAGGCGCGCGCAAGTGTCCGCCGCGGCCGAGGCCCCTTCCGCCGTCTTGGAGAACGGCGACTTCCGCGTTGACCTCGAAGCGCGCGGCGTGACCGTGCGCGGCAACGAAGTCCACCTCACGCCCAAGGAGTACGACCTCCTCATCTACTTCGTGCGTCACGCGGGCAAGGTGCTCACCCACCACACCCTGCTGGGCGCGGTCTGGGGCGGCAACTACACGGAGCAGGGCGAGTACCTGCGAGTCTTCGTCGGCCAGCTCCGTAAAAAGATAGAACTCGACCCCGCGAACCCGCGCTACATCCTCACCGAGCCGTGGGTCGGCTACCGCTTCAACCCCGGCCAGTAAAGCCCTTCCCCTCGCCCTTCCGTCTTTACGAACTTTTTATAAACCCTTTACGCCATCCTTACGCGCGGGGTCGTAACATCTTGTCATGGACAAGATTTACGCGCTGCCGCAGGACGAGTTGAAGGGCGAGATTTACCAAAGGATAGTCCGCCTCGCGGGGAAGAACTGGAGGACGTGGGAGTCAATCCTCGCCGTCGTCGGCCTCTGCGGCGGGTTGCTCTCCATCATGCTGGGGGGGCTGGTCTGGGCCGCCGTCGAGCTACTGGGGCGGGCGGGCGCCCTCTCATCATTTCTTGACGCGGCCGGGACCGTCCTCTTCATCCTGCCGCTCCCGCTATTGGCGCTGGGCGCGTGCTGCCTCGACCGCCTCGAAAAAAAGCCGCCCGTCATCCCGCTCCCCGCCGACTCACAGCCCGGCGCCGAACCTCTTTGACTTATCACACTAACTGTCGGCACTTCGTGCGAGAGCGCACGGCACCAATTTTGTCGCGCGTCTTCGGCAGAGGTGCAAAAATGCAACCGAGCCCCGCCACTCCTCCCCCCGCTTCGCTTAACAAGAGCGCCGCCGCGAACTCCGCAAGCGCCTCGGCTTCACGCGCCCAACACTCACGCCCCTCTTAAACCCGGCCCAAAGCAGGTCGCCGACAATTTTCGTCCTCGGTTCCGGTGCGCCCGACAAATGTGTCGCCGCCGCGGACCCCGGCCCGCGGGCCGCGCGCTGACCTTCAATCGTCACAAGCCGAATCAAGTGCGTCGGTTGCCCCCACTTACCGCGCGGCGCGGCGCGACGGACGCGCGTTGGCACGGAAGTTGTCATCGTCCCTGAGAAATGACTGACGGCTGGGATGGCCTACGCGTCGTTGGCTTTGGCAGGCGCGCGACGTGTGGGCCACTGAGGTCGCCCCGACCGGGGACGATTACGGAGCGAAAGTTAAAGCATGCTCAGATTGAAAACAATCGCCGGGGTGCTCTGCGCCCTGTGTGCGCTCACGCTCTTCGACGGCCGCGCGGCGCGGGCACAGTCCACCCTCTTCAACATCCCCTCGACCGACGTGGTGGCGCCGAAGAAGACGTATCTGGAGTTCGACTTCATCAGCCACCTTGAGCCGCACGACGAAGGGGGCTTCCGGGCTTACGTGCCGCGCGCGGTCTTCGGCGTCGGCAGGAGGTTGGAGGCCGGCGTGAACGTCGCCTTCCTCGACGCCGAGGCGCCCGACCAGGTCGTCGAGTTGCAGCCCAACGTCAAGTACCAGTTCTACAGCAACGAGGAGAACGGCGTGTCGGCGGCGGCGGGCGGCATCCTCTACACGCCGGTCGCGAACCGCGCGGGCGCGGACACGTTCGGCCTCCTCTACACGGTCGTCAGCAAGAAGGTGAGGGGCGCTTACGGCCCGCGCCTCACGGGCGGCGGCTACGGGCTCGTCGGCCGCGCCAACGGCAACGGGAGCGAGGGCGGCGCCATCGTCGGCTACGAGCAGCCCTTGCACGGCCGCGTCAACTTCGTCGCCGACTGGCTGAGCGGCAAGAACCGCTTCGGCTACGTGACGCCCGGCTTCTCCGTCGTGCTCCCGAAATCGAGCGCCCTCTACGCGGGCTACAGCATCGGCAACGCCGGGCGCAAGAATAACGCGCTCTTCGTCTACTACGGCATCACCTTCTGACGCGGAAAGGGCCGAAGCAGGAAGGCAACAAACGTAACTGACAACCATCGGCCACGGGCGGCCGCCGCGGATGAAAGTCCCGCGCGCGACCGCCCGCGGCCCTTTCGGCGTTGAACGGTATGTGGGTCGGTGGATTATCATCTCGTCTTTTGAAGTCTCAATTATTCACACCGCGAGGTCGTCACGTGAAAGCCTGTCCGGGACGCAAGGCCGCGACACTGTGTTTGCTCCTCCTCCTCCAACTTTCACCGGCCCTGCGCGCGCAGCAAGCCCCGGCGGTGCCGAAGTTCACTTTGAAGGCGAGCGGCCTGCAACTTGAGCGGAGAAGTCAGGCGGGCTCGTTCTTCGACGTGGTCGGGCGGAGGTCGGCCGTCTTCGGGTACGAGCACCGGGGCATGGAGGCGTGGGTGTATCCCATGAAGATACTCGACGACTTCGAGCTGTCGTTCCGCGTCGAGGGCTACCCGCTTGAGTTCCGCGGCGCCGACACGCTGGCGCGCGTCAACGTCCGGCCCGAGGCGACCGTCTTCACTTACTCACACGCGGCGTTCACCGTCCGCCAGATTGTCTTCGCGCCGGTGGACGAGCCCGGCGTCGTCATGCTGCTCGACGTGGACAGCGTGCTCCCCGTGAGCGTCACGGCGTCCTTCCGGCCGAGGCTCAAGCTGGCGTGGCCCGCGGGCCTGATGACCGCCAGCCTCGATTGGAACGAGAAGCAGCGCGTTTATTACGTCTCCGAAGAGTCGGCGCGCTTCGTCGGCATCGTCGGCTCGCCCGCCGCGCGCGACCTCTCCGTCATGCCCTATCAGGAGGAGCCGCGGGACGTGCCCGCCCGCTTCGTCGTTGAAGTCCCGGCGCCCGAGCTGAAGGCGAACTTCGTCCCCGTCGTCATCGCCGGGAGCGTCAAGGGGAGGGAAGACGCGAAGGCTGTTTACGACCGGCTGCTCGGCTCCGCCCGCGCGCTCTACGAAACGAACGTCGCCTACTACGAGCGCCTTCAGCGGGAGACCGTCGGCGTCTCGACGCCGGACGAGAGATTCGACAC
Source organism: Pyrinomonadaceae bacterium (assembly GCA_035941045.1). GTDB lineage: Bacteria > Acidobacteriota > Blastocatellia > Pyrinomonadales > Pyrinomonadaceae > QHXN01. Next base: position 88,777 of record DASZEK010000043.1, read on the forward strand.
GGCCTTCGCGTGGGCGAAGGTCGGCGTTGACAAGGGCGTGGCGACCAACCCTTATCTCGGCACCGGATTGATTGCGGGCTTCCGCACTTCGGGAGACAGCGAGCGCCCCGGCTTCGCGTGGTTCTTCGGGCGCGACGCGATGTGGACGGCGCTGGCGACCACCTCTTACGGCGACTTCACGACGACGCGCGCCGCCCTCGAATTTCTTAAAAAGTTCCAGCGCGGCGACGGCAAGATACCGCACGAGATTTCGCAGAGCGCGGCGCTCATCTCATGGTTCACGGATTACCCGTACGCCTGGGCCAGCGCCGACGCCACCCCGCTCTACGTCATCGTCCACGCCGACTACTGGCGCGCGACCGGCGACGCGGAGTTCCTCAAGGCCAACTGGGATTCAATCGTCAAGGCTTACCGCTTCACCGAGGCGACCGACACGGACTCTAACGGGCTCGTCGAGAACACGAAGTTCGGCCACGGCTGGGTCGAGGGCGGCGCGCTCTACCCGCCGCACGAGGAGATTTACATGCAGGGGCTCTGGGTCAAAGCCTCGCGCGACGTGGCCGAGATGGCGGACGCCTTGAAGGACTCCGCGCTCGCCGCGCGGGCGCGCGCCGCCGCGGAACGGACGCGCTCCGCGACCGAGCAGACCTACTGGCTGGCGGCGCGCGGCTTCTACGCCTTCGCCACGAGCGCCCCGCCCGCGACGCCGCGCGAGGCGGACCCCGGCCCGAACCGCGCGCGGCGCCAGCAGCGCATGAACGAGCTGGACAAGTCGAAGCTCGTGGACGAAGACACGGTGTTGCCGGCCGTGCCGCTCTGGTGGGGCGTGCTCGAAGACGCGCGCGCGCAGGGTCAGATAGACCACCTCGGGAGCGGCCACGTGGCGACCGACTGGGGCGCGCGCATCATCTCGGACGAGAGCCAGCTCTACGACCCGCTCTCGTATCACCACGGCTCGGTGTGGCCGCTCTTCACGGGCTGGGCGAGCATGGGCGCGTACCGCTACGGCCGCCCGCACGTCGGGCATCAGGCGTTGATGGCGAACGCGCTTTTGACTTACACGAACGCGCTCGGCTACGTCACCGAACTGCTCTCGGGCGACTTCAACGCGCCGTTCGGCCGCTCCTCGCACCATCAGGTCTGGTCCGAGGCGATGGTGGTCACGCCGACGCTGCGCGGCATGCTCGGGATAGAGGCGGGCGCGGGCGGCGGCGAGTTGCGCTTCGCGCCGCAACTCCCCGCGCACTGGGACCGCGTCGAGGTGCGCAACGTCCCCGCCGGCCTCGGCGCACGCTTCGACCTCTCGCTCACGCGCGGGGCCGGGCGCATGACCATCAAGGCGGCGCGGCGCGGCGACTCCCGACCGGCTCCGGCCGGACAGTCGGCGGGCGTCACGCGGCTCACGCTCGCGCCCGCCTTCCCGCTCGACGCGCGCGTGCGCGCCGTGACGGCCGGGGGGCGCGACGTGCCGTTTGAAGTGACGCGCGTCGGCGACGTGCAGCGCGCGGAAGCTCACCTCGAACTGGGCGGGCCGGGCGCCGAGGTCGTCTTCACCTACGACGAGGGCACGGATGTTTACGTCGAGCCGGAACTGCTCCAGCCGGGGGCGCGGAGCGAGGGCTTGCGCGTCATACGTTCCCGCGCCGAAGGGGACTCCATTCGCCTCGTGCTCGAAGGGCGCGGCGGGCGTTCTTACGGGCTGCGCGTGCGCACGCCGCGCGGGGTCGGCGAAGTGGAAGGCGTGAGGCTGGTCCGCGACGGCCGCGCCGACGCGCGCCTCCTCGTGACCTTCGAGGGGGGCGACGACGCGTACGTGCGGCGCGAACTGAACATTCCTTTGCCGCGCAACGACACGGCGCCTCGCAGGTGAGAGTCGGCCGCCGCCTTCGTAGTCAATGAGAGCGGCGGCGCCCACGATTTCGGTTGCGCGAGCCGGGCGTCGTCGTTAGTATCTCCCTTTCGATTTCCACCGGCGCGGGCGAGTCCGTCGAGCCCTGCCGGCGCCCGCGCCCCGCTCACCTCACAATCTCTCCGGGACAGAGAAGCCGTTCCGAGAGCCACCCCTCTCCGGCCGGAGTCCGCCTCGGGCCGCGACCACGCGTGAGCCGCGCCCCCGGCGGCGCGTCCGCTCGCGCCCACCTCTGCCTTTCACAACCCTCGGCGAAAGGGGACACGGATGAGACTCAGCACCAGATTACTCGCGGCCGTCATGACGCTGGCCGCCTGCACGCTCTTCACGGCGACGACCTTTGCGCAGACCACCGAAGGCTTCGAGGCGGGCGGCAAGACCGCCTACGCCGCCGCCAACGTCACGCTCGGCTCCGGCAGTTGGTACATGAGCGAGGCGCTGACCGGCAACCTCAGCTCCGACCGCAAGACGGGCGCCTACTCGGCGCGCGTGCGCGAGACGGGCGTCGTCCGCATGAACTTCAACGTCGCGTCGGCCGGGACCGTCTCGGTCCAGCACGCCGTCTACGGCACGGACGCCGGAAGCACCTGGGAACTCTGGAAGTCAACGAACGGCGGGGGCTCGTGGTCTAAAGTCGGCTCGACGGTGACGACCTCCTCGACGACGCTCCAGACCGCCTCCTTCACGGTCAACTCTTCGTCCGCCGTCCGCTTCGAGCTGCGCAAGGTGTCGGGCGGGGCGAACCGCCTCAACCTCGACAACGTCCAGATTACTTCCTACGCCGCGCCGCCGCCGACGAGCGTCCACCTCACGATGGGCAACCCCTCGGGCGCGGTCGCCGACCCGGCCTTCTACTACAACTACCTGATGGTCAAGCCGCAGTACGCGCTCGCCTACCACCGCGACCGCGGCACGCCCGTCTGGACGAGCTGGCACCTCGACTCCACTTGGCTCGGCTCGACGCCGCGGCAGGACGACTTCCGCGCCGACACGAGCCTCCCGGCAGGCTGGTATCAGGTGCTCGGCACGGACTACTCCGGCTCCGGCTACGACCGCGGCCACATGACGCCGTCGGGCGACCGCACGCTGACGGTCGCCGACAACTCTTCGACCTTCCTGATGACGAACATGATTCCGCAGCTCCCGGCCAACAACCAGGGGCCGTGGGCGAGCCTCGAATCCTACTGCCGCACGCTCGTCTCGTCAGGCAACGAGCTTTACATCGTCTCGGGCGGTTACGGCACGCAGGGGACGATTGCCGGCAGCCACGTGACGGTGCCTTTGCAGACGTGGAAGGTGATTATCGTCCTCGCCTCGGGCACGAACGACGTGTCGCGGGTGACGAGCACGACGCGGACCATCGCCGTCATCATGCCGAACTCGGGCTCAATCAATAGCGACTGGCGGACCTACCGCGTGAGCGTGGATCAGGTGGAGGCGCTGACGGGCTTCGACTTCTTCTCGAACGTGGATGATTCGGCGGAGAACGCCATCGAGGCGCTTGTGGATAACCAGTAGATGCATCAGGGCGGCCCGCCTGCCCGGAGTCGGGTGGCGGGCCGCATCTTCGACTACTTCTTCCCGGCCTTCTTCGCCGGCACGGGGTCGAGCAGCGCCGTCGTGTTCTCGGTCACGCTCTGCGGTCGCACGAGGTCGGCGGTGTCGGCCGCCTTCAGCGCGGACCGGGCGTCGCCCTGCGCTGCTGCCGGTAGTGCCTGGCCGCCCTCGGCCGACCCCCGGTCCCGCTTCCCCTCAATGCTGAGCCCGATGAGGAACCCGACCGCCTGCCACGCGACGACGAGGAAGCACAGGAGCGCGGCGACCGTCAGCAGGTCCGGGTCCGAGCCGTCGCGCACGGTGAGCGCGATGAAGCCTGCGGCCCCGGCGGCGAGCGCGCTGAGGAGTTGAAGGATGCGGACCTTCAGCCGCTTCCGCTCCGGTGAAAGCCTCCGCAGCTTGGCCCGCGGGTGCCACGCGGGCGACGGGTCGGCAAGCCACTCGCCGCAGCTCCGGCAGTAGGACTCGACCTTCTGCCCGGCCGCGCCGCACCTCGCGCAGAAAATAGCTTCGTCACTCACTTCCGCCCACCTTCCTCGTCTCCATCCTTCGACGCGAGTCAGAGTATAACGCGGCGAAGGACCACGCCGGTAAGCCCGCTACGGTCGGCGGCCCGGCCTGCGCGCCGACAGGTGCGCCAGTGACACGTACAGCAGGCCCGCGACGACCATGACGCCCGCCAGCACTCGCGTGCCGAAGAACGGCATCACGACGAGCGGCACAAAGACGGCCGCGGCCGACGCCGGGGCCTTCGCGAGCTTCGGGTAGCGCACCGGGGCGACCATCAGCAGCGAGAAGGCGACGACCAAGAAGGTCAGGCCCGCCGACAGAGCCGAAGCGCCGACGAGTGCCCGAGCGTCGAGGAATACGGCCGCCACCGGGAGGAAGGCGAAGAAGACGGTGGCGAGGCCCGGCAGCTCACGCACCTCCCGCCCCGCCGAGACGATGAGCAGGCTGTTGCGCGCGTAGCGCAGCGCCCCGGTCAACAAGGGGAGTCCGAGCAGCGCCTCTTGCGTCAAGCTCCCGCCCGCGGCGACGAGCGACCGCGTCAGGAGCCAGGGCGCGACGACGAAGCAGAGGTAGTCGGAGAAGGTGTCGAACAGCGCGCCGAAGGCGCTCGCCACGCCCAGCCTGCGGGCCACGAGGCCGTCGAGGATGTCTGTGGCGGCTCCGGCCGTGATGAGCGCGGCGGAGGTGTGAAGCCGCCCGTCGAGGGCGGCGACGGCGGCGGCCCCGAGCGCCACGCGGGCGCCCGTAAGCACCTGCGGGGCGGCGGCCCGCAGCAGGCGACGCGGCCCGTCCCGTTCAACGTCTTCCGCCGTCGCCTGCTTATCCGGGGGCATTATCGGCGTGGCTGTAGCCGTCGCTCACCAGCGCAGGGTGGGCGGCAGATACTCGGCGATGAGTTCTTCGTAGAAGGGCCTGAGCCTCGCCACGTCCGGGCGCTCGGCCGCCTTGGAGTAGAGGTCGTGCGGGTTGAAGGCGCGCACCCAGCGGAACATCTCGCGGTCGTGCTCGTCCATGAGGTGCGCGTACTCGTGCTCGCGGTGAATGACGTAAGCCGAGTGGTAGCGAATCATGTAGAGCGCCTCCTCGGGCAGATAGTCTTTGACGACGTGGTAGAGGTATTCGTCGTGCCCCCATGAGAAGTGGACGTTCGAGAGCCCGCAGCCTTCCTCGTAGACGCCTTCGCGGGTCTGGTAGAGCGGGTTGCGGGCGTCGGGGTTCTCGGCGAAGAATTCGTGGTAGACGACGCGCGGCGAGTAGGCGCACCCGACGGGGAAGGTGTCGCCGACGACCGCCCACTGGGGCTCGCCGAAGAGGCAGAGCACTTTGCCGAGGTCGTGGATGAGCCCGGCGAGGATGAACCAGCGCGGGTGTCCGGCGGCGCGGATGGACTCGGCGGTCTGGAGGTTGTGCTCAATCTGTGGCAGGTCGAGGTCCGGGTCGCTGTCGTCCACCAGCGTGTTCAGGTACTCCATCGCCTCCCAGACGCCCATCTCGCGCCGGTCCAGCGTCAGGTACTCGCGCTTCTTCTCAAGGACGAGGTCCAAGGTCTGCCGGGTGTGGTTGAGCCGGTAGAAGTCCTTGACGCAGGCGCGCGCCTCGGCCGCGTAGTCGCGGAACTCCTGCGGCCCCTTGCCCCGCCCGCCGTCGGCCGAATGTGTGGAGACTGTCATGACCGAAGCCCTCCGTGCCCCGCCGGTCAGAAGTTGAACTTGAGCGCGAACTGCATCACGCGCGGGTCGCCCGCGAGCGAGGAGATGCGGCCGGCCGCGCTGCCCGAGAGGTTGCGGTCGGGCAGGCCGAACTGGGGCGTGTTGAAGACGTTGAAGACCTCCCAGCGGAACTCAAGGTCGCGCTCCTCGCCGAAGTAGTCGAAGGTGCGGGCGACGGCAACGTCGAAGTTGGTGAGGTTCGGGCCGCGCAGCGTGTTGCGTCCGCAGGTGCCGAGGCGCGCGGGGCTAGGGACGGCGAAGGCCGTGGTGTCGAACCAGCGGTCGATGGTGCGCTGGCCCGAGGGCAGCGAGCCGTCGCGCAGGCAGTCGGCGAAGGCGCCGACGAGGCCGCCGCCGCGGGCGCCGCCGAGGGCCGTGCTGTTGCCGTTGGCCGCGACGGTGAAGGGGCGCCCCGAACGGATGTTGGCGAGGCCGCTCAGGCGCCAGCCGCCGAGGACGTGCGAGAGCGCGCCGTCGTTCAAGTAGGCGCGCCCCTTGCCGAAGGGCGGCTCGTAGATGTAGCTGCCGGTGAAGCGGTGGCGGATGTCGAAGTCGCTCGGGCCGCGCCGCTCGCGCAGGTCGCGCGCGTTCTGCGTGAAGCTGCCCGTGCCGCCCGTCGCCA
>DASZEK010000044.1:0-60196 GCA_035941045.1 Pyrinomonadaceae bacterium
CGTCGGGCAGGAGCGCGCGGTCCGCCGCATGTCGGGCCTCTACCAGATTTTCCTCGCCGGGATGAACCCGCCGAACCGCCCCGTCGGCACGATGCTCTTCCTCGGCCCCACGGGGTCGGGCAAGACGCGCGTCGTCGAGGCCGCGGCCGAAGTCCTCTTCGGCGACCCCAACGCCGTCATCAAGATTGACTGCGCCGAGTTCCAGCACTCGCACGAGATCGCCAAGCTCATCGGCAGCCCCCCCGGCTACCTCGGCCACCGCGAGACCTCGCCGATGCTGACGCAGGAGAACTTGGACCGCTACCACAACGAGGAGAACAAGCTCTCGCTCGTCCTCTTCGACGAAATCGAGAAGGCTTCGGACTCGCTCTGGCAGCTTTTGCTCGGCATTCTCGACAAGGCGACGCTCACTTTGGGCGACAACCGCCGCGTGGACTTCTCGAAGACGATGGTCGTCATGACCTCGAACCTCGGCGCCCGCGAGATGAGCGAGCTGATCTCCGGCGGCATCGGCTTCGCCCCCGCGAAGGGCGCGAAGAACCCGCACGACTCCGAGGTGGACCAGAAGATTTACCGCACGGCGGTCGAGGCGGCGCGCAAGAAGTTCAGCCCCGAGTTCATGAACCGCATCGACAAGGTGGTCGTCTTCCGGAGCTTGAAGGAGCACCACCTGAAGCAGATTCTCGACCTCGAACTCCAGGCCGTGCAGGATCGCATCATGAAGTCGGCCGGCACCAAGTTCGTCTTCCAGTGCTCGGACGCGGCGAAGGACTTCCTGCTCGAAGAGGGCATCGACTTCAAGTACGGCGCGCGCCACCTGAAGCGCAGCATCGAGCGCTTCCTCGTCTACCCGCTCTCGAACCTCGTGGCGACCGAGCAGGTGGGCCTCGGCGACCTCGTCTACGTTGACCTCAACGAGTCGAACGGCCGCCTCACCTTCTCGAAGCGTTCGGGCGGCGCGCTCATCGCCGAGCCGGCCGACGTGGACGACGAGCAGGACAAGCCGGCGGTTAAGTCGGGCGGCGCCGCCGTCCAACTCCCGCAGGCCCGCGTCGCCAAAAAAGGCCAGGGCCGCGGCGACAAGCCCGAGGTCTAAACAGCGCCGCTCCCAAACTCAAGAGCCGGGAAGGAACGTCAAGCTCCTTCCCGGCTCTTCACTTTTCTTCAAACACCTCCCGTTCAGGCGGGCCGTGTCGCGCCCGCGGGGTCTATTTTGCGCAGGGCCTCGAAGGCTATCCGCGAGAGGTAGGGGTCGCGCGCCGTCAGCGCGGCGCGCAGGGCGGGCACGGCCCGTGCGTCGCCGATGAGGCCGAGAGCACGCGCCGCCTCGCGCCTCACGTCGTCGGGCGCCTTCGGGTCGGAGAGCGCGTCAACGAGCGCCTGCACGCCCTCGCCGCTCGCCATCTGCCCGAGTGCTATCGCGGCGGAACGCCTGACGAACTCGTCCTCGTCGGTATTGCGCCGGAGGACGCGGTTGAGCGCGCCCGGCCGCCTGAGCCTCCGCGAGAGCGCCCCGGCGAGAGCGCCCGCCGCCGACGGGTCGCCTATCTGCCCGAGGGCGACGGCCGCCGCGCCGCGCACTTCCGGCTTCTTGTCGGTCTGGAGCAAATTAACCAGCGCGGCGACGCCCGAAGGGCTCCGCGTCAGCCCGAGCGCGTAGGCCGCCTCGCGGCGCACGAACTCGTCGCGGTCGCGCAGGAGCGGCAGGATGAGCGCCGTGGCCTCCGCCGGCCCCAGCCCCGTCACCGCGCGGGCCGCCGTCGCGCGCACGACCGCCGACGCATCGCCGAGCGCGACGGCCACCGCCCGAGAGCTTTCGGGCCGGCCCATCGCGCCGAGACGCATGACGGCGTCGCGCCGCTCCTCCGTGTCGCCGGACGAAATCCGCGCGGACTGTCTGCGAATCTCCCGCTGTAAGGGCGTGAGGTCTGACTGGGCGCGGGTCGCGCCGGGCGGCATCAGGCACAGCAGAGAGAACAGGGCGGCGAGGCACGACACCGTGCGCCGTGCGTGGGGGGGTCGTCTCATCGTCGCGCGAGGGGTCACGTTCATGCGCGGGCGCTGTAGCTCAGGGCGGCGCGCCGGTCGGCCTTGCGGCGCGCCGACTCCCACTCGAACGCCTGACGGGCGCGCGCGTTCTCGGGCGAGTCGGCGAGGAGCGAGACCAGCTCGTCCTCCCACGACGACGCGACGGACGCGGCCCGGCGCATGGACTCCATGATAGAGATGTAGTCGAGCACCTCTTTGACTTCCGTTTCGCTCAGGTGTTCGAGCTTGAGGGCGAGACGCTGGCGTTCCGTGATCCGCTTAGCCATCTGGACGGCTCCCTTCCTCGGAAGCCGGACGGCCAGCCGCTCTCAGCCGGTGGGCGGGGCGTTGCTGGACTCGGCGGCGGGGCCGCCGGCTTTCGTCTTCGGCGCGACGTGCGCGCGCGCTCTGCTGGTCTGCACCTTCGTCGTACGAGTCTCCGGGTTACGGCAAGCTGTTGTTCGGCGGACTCAAGTAAGGGGGTTTCTGGCCGCGAAATATACACGAGAAGCCGGCGGGGCGCAAGAAAAAGGCCGGCTCAGTCTATCTTCGAGGCGACGGTGTGCATCGTGTCCACGATGAGGACGGCGATGGGCGGGTAGAAGAAGAGGTCAAAGCGGAGCTGCGGCCCGAATTGCAGCAGCGGGATGTCGTTGAGGATGGAGGCGTAGTGCGCGTGCGAGCCGACGAAGAGGCCGGCGACGAGGCTCGCCGCGTAGCCGAGGATGAGGAAGGTCGAAGCGGCAAAGCGCGAGAAGGGCTTGTCGGCCTTCTCGTCGGCCGGGTTAATCACCGAGTCGTGGATGCTCTTCCGCTTGTAGGTGTAGTGCTCGAAGCAGGCCTTCAGGCGCACGGCGAGGTGCCAGAGGCCGATGGCGCAGAGCGAGACGAGGACGGCGCGGCCGACGATGTGGAAGTGCTCCCAGAGCCGCGGCTTGAACATCGCCACGAAGAAGGTCGAGAGGAAGAGCGTGACGGTGGTGAAGACGGCCTGCTGGAGCGCGAAGGTCTCGCGGCGCTCGGCCTCGATCATGCGGTCCACGACGCGGTCGAAGCGCGCCTGGACGGCCATCCGCCGCATGCGCTGGGCGTGCGGGTTGTTCGTGCGGAAGACGGAGCCGCCGAGGTCCGAGCTGTTGGCGCGCTTGACCTGCGTGTCGTAGTAGGCGCGCTCGTGCGGGTCGCTGAGCGTGCGGTAGGCGAGCGAGATGAGCGCGAACTCGCGGGCGGCCTGCTCGGTGCCGCCGTTGAGGTCCGGGTGGCGCTGGCGCGCGAGCCGCCGGTAGGCCGACTTGATCTCGGCCGCCGAGGCGCCGCGCTTGACCCCCAAAACTTTGTAGTAATCGACCACCGTGACTCCCCAAAAATTCTGGGACTATCGCGGGCGGGAAGGAGCCCGTACGGGCGCATGATAGCATTTTTCGACGCATCCGTCCCACCCGAGTTTACCGGGGTGAGGACGTTGACAGTGGTGTGGGATTGTCACTCGGGACGGATGCGTTCGTGAGGGAGCCAGGGTCGGTGCCTGCTGCCTCGGCCAGGGCCAGCCGAGGGGGGCGAGGACAGTTTTCGCGGCCCCCGCCCCCGGCTCTTTACAAAATTTCCAGCAAACCGGATGCCATCACCGTCCGTGTCAGAAATGTTGGAATTTTGTGAGATGTGGACGTTTTGGCAGGCCGAAAACGTGCACAAATGTAGACGCCGCTGTCCACAAAAATGGACAGCGGCGCTTTCATGCTGCGTACTTTTCCCGAACCCGAGTCGTCTTATTTTCCACCTGCGGGCGGGGCCGCCCCGTCGCCGGAGGCGGAGGCGGCGCGCACCGCGCGCTCGATGAAGTTGAGCAGCGTGCGGACGGCGACGCCGGTCGGGCCCTTCGAGCGGAAGGGCTTGGCCTCGTCGCCCCAGGCGGTGCCTGCGATGTCGAGGTGCGCCCAGGAGAGGCCGTCGGCGAACTCCTTGATGAAGGCGGCGGCCGTAATCGTCCCGGCCTTGCGCCCGCCGACGTTCTTGATGTCGGCGATGTCTGACTTGATCTGCTTCGTGTACTCCTTGTCGAGCGGCAGTTGCCAGAACTTCTCGCCGACCTCGCGGCCCGACTCGATGATTTCGTTAATCAACTCCTGGTCGGTGCCGAGCAGGCCGGTGTTCACGTCGCCGAGGGCGATGGAGACGGCGCCCGTGAGCGTCGCCATGTCGATGACCTTGGTGGCGCCGAGTTTCTTGGCGTAGGAGACGGCGTCGGCGAGGATGAGGCGGCCTTCGGCGTCGGTGTTGATGATTTCGATGGTCTTGCCCGACATGGCGCGGACCACGTCGCCGGGCTTGGTGGCCTTGCCCGAGGGCATGTTCTCGGTGGCGGGGACGACGCCGAGGATGGGGATGGGCGGCTTCAATTGCGCGACGGCGCGCATGACGCCGAGGACGGTGGCGCCGCCCGTCATGTCGTACTTCATCAGCTCCATGTTCTCGCCGGGCTTGATGGAGATGCCGCCGGTGTCGAAGGTGATGCCCTTGCCGACGAGCGCCAGGTACTCCTCGCCTTCGGCCGGGCCGTTCTTCCCTTCGGGCGTGTACTTGAGGACCATCATCTTCGGCGGCTCGTCGGAGCCGCGGGCGACCGAGAGGAAGGCGCCCATGCCCTCCTGCTCCGCGCGGTCGCGGTCGAGCACGTCTATCTCAAGGCCGAACTCGTTGGCGATGGCTTGCGCGCGCTCAGCCATGATGGTCGGCGTCATGTAGGCGCCGGGCTCGTTGGCGAGGTCGCGCGTGAAGTTGACCGACTCGCCGACGATGCGGCCGCGCTCGGCGCCGCGCTTCAGGGCGCCTTCGTCCGCGCCCGAGGAGACGACGGCGAGGCGCTCTATCGTGCGCTCCTCCTTGTCAACCGTGCGGTACTTGTCCGGCTCGAAGAGGCCGATGACGGCGCCCTCGACGGCCGCCGAGGCGAGCCTTTCGGCGTCGCCGCCGCCCTCGGCGCGGAGGACGAGGCCGACGGTCTTGACGCTGCGGGCGCGCAGGGTCCGGACGGCCGTGCCGGCGAACTGCGAGATCTGAGCGGCCTTGAACTCGTCGCGGTCGCCCGCGCCGACGAGCAGCAGCCGGCGGGCCTTCAAGCCGCCGCCCGAGGCGGGCAGGTGCAGGTAGGCCGTCTCGCCCTCCTTGCCCTTCAGCTCCTCGGCCTCGATGACCGAGCGGACGAGGCCGCCCGAGGCCGCGTCGAGTTCTTGGAGCAGGCCCTCTTCGGCTCGCTCGTCCTTAAAGACGGGGACGGCCAGCGCGTGCACGTCTGCGTCGGCGAAGCTCCCGTTAACAGTTTGAATATCCATCGTCTAAACCTCTCCTCCGTCAATCTCGCGCGCGCTCCTTCAGCTGGGCGCGCGTCTCCCGCTCCACCGTTCGACGCATTTCGGTCTCGCGCTTATCGTACAATTTTTTACCACGAGCCACGCCGATTTCAAATTTGACGCGGCCCCTCTTCAGGTAGACGCGCGTGATGACGAGCGTCATGCCCTTGGTCGTCGCGGCCTCCTCCAGCTTGTCTATCTCGCGGCGGTGGAGGAGGAGTTTGCGCTCGCGCAGGGGCTCGTGGTTCTCGCGGTTGCCGTGCGAGTAGGGCGAGACGTGGGCGTTTAAGAGCCACGCCTCGCCATTACGCACGGCGACGTAAGAATCCTTCAACTGAATCTGGCCGGCGCGCACGCTCTTGACCTCCGTGCCCGTCAGCGCCACGCCCGCCTCGTACTTGTCCACGACGTGATACTCGTGGAAGGCGGCGCGGTTCGTGACAACGTTTTTCTCTTCGTCTGCCATGCCGACTACTTCTTCTCTTCCCCCTCGAACTCGCCCTTGAGCGGACGCGACATTAAACTCTCGACCGCGTCGCGGGCGGACTTGCCTTCGTAAAGGACGGCGTGCACCTCGGCCGTGATAGGCATCTCGACGCCGCGGCGGTCGGCGAGCAGCTTGACGGCGCGGGCCGTGCGCACGCCCTCGGCGACCTCCTTCATGCCGGCGAGCACTTCGCCGGGCGCGCGGCCTCGGCCTATCTCCTCGCCGACGCGGCGGTTGCGCGAGAGGCCGCCCGTGCACGTCAACACAAGGTCGCCGAGCCCCGCGAGGCCCATCAAAGTCTCGGCGCGCGCGCCGTAGGCCAGAGCCAGCCGCGTCATCTCCGCCAAGCCGCGCGTGACGAGTGCCGCCACGCTGTTCGACCCGAAGCCCAGCCCCGCGGCCATCCCGGCGGCGAGCGCCATGACGTTTTTAGTGGCGCCGCCCAACTCCGTCCCGACCACGTCGGCGTTCGTGTAGACCCGGAAGTTCTGGACGCTCAGCGCGCCCTGCACCAACAGGGCCAACCCCTCGTCGGCGCCCGCCGCGACGACCGCCGCCGGCTGCCCCGCCGCGACTTCCTGCGCGAACGAAGGCCCCGACAGGCAGACGAAACTTGAGAAGGCGCCCGGCCCGAGCACGTCCGCGACGACCTCGGAGATGCGCAGGCCCGTCTCGACCTCGACGCCCTTCGTCGCGCTGACGAAGACGGCCCCGCCTTCGGCCCGCCCGCCGAGCAGGCCGAGCACCGCGCGCGTCGCGTGCGAAGGCGCGGCCAGTATCACGAGCCCGGCGCCTTCGACGGCCTCGCCCGCGTCGGTCGTCGCCCGAACGCTCTCCGGCAGCTCGTGCCCCGGCAGGTACGCGCCGTTCACGCGCCGCGCGTTAACGTCCTCGGCGACGGCCGCCCCGCGCGACCAGAGCCGCACGCCGTGCCCCGCGCGGGCCGCGACGAGGGCCAGCGCCGTCCCCCAACCCCCCGCGCCTATCACAGCCACACGCATGTCAAAGCTTCAGCTTGTTCTCGGTCCCGCTCAGTAAGCGGCCGATGTTGGCGCGGTGCATCAAGACGATGAGCGCGCCGCCGAGCACCGTCGCCGTCAAAAGCGGTAGTTGCTTCCCGCCCGTCAGCCGGACGAAGAGCGGCAGCAGCGCCGCCGCCGTGATTGAGCCGAGCGAGACGTAGCGCGTCAGCCACACGACGAGCGCGAAGACCGGCAGCGCGCACAAAACCGCCAGCGGCGCGAGCCCGAGGAAGACGCCGAGCCCGGTCGCCACGCCCTTCCCCCCCCGGAAGCCGAGCCACACGGGGAAGACGTGCCCGACGACCGCCGCCAGAGACGCCGCCACCACCCACCAGTCAACGCCGAACCCTTCGGCCAGAAACCGCCGCGCCAGCAGCGCCACCAGCGTCCCCTTCAAGGCGTCGAGCAGGAGCGTCAGAATCCCCGCCCACTTGCCCGCGCGCCGCGTCACGTTGGTCGCGCCCGTCCCGCCCGACCCCGTCTCGCGCACGTCGCCGCCGCCGCGCAACCGGACTATCAGATAGCCGAACGGTATCGAGCCGATCAGGTACGCGAGGACGACGGCGAAGGCGGGGGACATTCTCGACTCCGCTGAATGAGAGGCGTTTGAAAAGCTCGCGAGCGACTATAGCAAGCGCGGCCGTGAGCCCACAAGGCGGGCGGGCGCCGCTCAGAGGCGGGCGACGAGGCCCGAAACGTACTCGTCAACGCGCGCCGCTATCGTCGCCTCGTCCAGCCGCGTGAGGCCGAAGGCGGGCCAGCCCTCGTAGACGCCCGGCGGGCCGGGCAGAAGCTCCACCGCCGTTATCAAATCCCAGAACGGGTCGTAGGCGAAGCGCGGCCCGGCCAGCTTTTGATAATGGTTGAGGAAGCGGTCGGCCGCGCCCACGCCGTACATCCGCGCGAGGTTGTGCCGGCACCACGCCACGTCAATCCCCGCCGCCCCGCGGCACGCGTTCACCCAGTCAACCACGCCGCTCACGCGCCCGCCCGCCCAAAGAACGTTCGCCGGGTGATAGTCGCGGTGGATGAAGCACTCAGGCGCGGCCGGCCAAGGGCCGTTCACAATCTCGATGGCCTTCTGCCAGAGCGCCGGGACGCGCGACCAGCTCGGCGTGTTGAGGCTGGGGGGGTGGACGTAAGGGCAATAGCCCCACGCAAACTCTTCCGCCTCGATTTCGTGAAACGGCGCCAGCGCCTCCGCGAGTCCGTGCAGCCACGCGTCGAAGTCGTCGGGCCTCAGCTCGACTCCGCCGGGCAACCTCGTCATCAACGTCGCGGGCGAGCCGCACTCTTCCCCGCCCTCGTCGAAGGCGATTAAAAGCGGCACGGGGACGCCCGCCAGTTCTGCCGTCGTCATCGCCGCCGCCTCGTGCCGCGCGAGGTCCGGCTCAACCTCCAGCCACTCCGCGTCAACGAAACGGCGCAGCACCAACTCAAACTCTCGTCCCCGGTGATTAACTTTCAGGGCGTGAAGAATGGAGGAGGTCGCGCCGGCAAGCTTCGTGGCCGATTCGACGCGCGCGCCCGGCCCCACACTCCGTTCGACCCAGCGTAGGGCCTCGGGCGGGGGCGGCTCGTCCTTGCGCCGTTCGCTCAAATCAGCCTTCTTCTCAAGAGGTCGAGCGCGGCCTGCGACGCCCGCCAGCGGATGAGGTGGCGGTCACCGGGCAGCATGATGCGGCGGTGCTCGGTGTGCGCGTCGTCGGAGAGGGCGATGTAGACGAGGCCGACCGGCTTCTCTTCGGTGCCGCCGCCGGGGCCGGCTATCCCCGTCACCGAGAGGCCGAAGTCCGTGCCCGCCCGCCTCTTCACGCCCTCGGCCATCGCCTCCGCGACTTCGGCGCTGACGGCGCCGCGCGCCTCTATCAACTCGGCCGGCACGCCGAGCAGCCGCGTCTTGGCCTCGTTCGAGTAGGTGACGACCGCCTCCATGAAGTACGAGGAGGAGCCGGGCACTTCCGTGAGGCGCTGCGCGATGAGGCCGCCCGTGCAGCTCTCGGCGACGGCGACCGTGAAGCCCGAGACGGCGAGGCGCAGGCCGACGACCTCCTCCATCGTCTCGCCGCGGAAGGCGAAGACGGCGTCGCCGAGTCTTTCCTCAATCTGCCCGGCGAGGCCGTCGAGCAGAAGCTCGGCCTCGGCCTCGGTCTTGCCCTGCGAGGTCAGGTGAATCTCAATCTCGCTGCGGTTGAAGAGGATGGTCGTCTGCGGGTTCTTGTGCTGCGTGTAGACGGGCGCGATGCGCTCGTCCACGGCCGACTCGCCCATCCCGGCGACCCGCAGCACGCGGCGCGCGACCTTCACGCCGCCGGCCTTCGCCCCGAGCTTCGGCTCGACGAGGTTCTGGAACATCGGCCGCATCTCGCGCGGGGGGCCGGGCAGCAGGACGACGACGCGCGAGTCGTGCTCGACGTACATGCCGGGCGCCGTGCCGTTCGGGTTGTCTAAGACTTCGGCGCCTTCGACGACCATCGCCTGCCGGGCGTTTATCTCGGGCATCTTGCGGCCCCAGTGCTGGAACTTGGCGCGGATGTCTTCGAGCACGCGGTCGTCGAGCATGAGGCGGCGGCCGAGGGCGCGGGCGGCTATCTTGCGCGTCACGTCGTCCTCCGTGGGCCCGAGGCCGCCGGTGAGGACGACGACGTTGGAACGCTTCAAGGCGTCGCGGATGGACTCTTCGAGGCGCGCGTCGTCGTCGCCGACAATCGTCTTCTGCCTGACCTCGACGCCGAGGCCGTTGAGGCGTTCGGTCAGCCAGAGGCTGTTGGTGTCGGTCCGCAGCGGCGTCAGCAGCTCGGAGCCGACGGCGATGATTTCAGCGATGAGCATGTTCTTGAGGGGCTACCGTTTCTGCTCGGCGGGGGCGTGGCCGAAGACTTCGACCTCGCGGACCCACATGACGAAGGGGCGGTTGGCTGGGCCTTGCTGGGCCGGCTGCAAGACCCGCAGGCGGTCGGCGACGAAGGGCTCGAAGTCGAAGGCGGCGCGGTCGAAGTTTCCGCCGGATTCGAGTTTGGAGACGGTGCGCCAGCCGCCCGCGCCGTCGGGCAATTGCAGCTCGGCGAGGCGCGAGGGCATGTAGCGTCCGCGGTCGAAGCCCCAGTAGACGTAGAGCGCGGTGACGCGCGTGGGCCGACCGAAGGAAAGCTCTATCCAGTGCGGCTCGGGGCGCTCTTCGGAGACCCAGTTGCTCTGGTTGAAGCGCATCGCGGCGAGCTGCCGCACGTCGGTGACGCCGTCCGTCAGGGGCTTCGTGTTGTAGCTGTCGTAAGTCGAATCGACCGCCACGCCCGGCGCGAGCTTGACGACGGGGCCGGCGGGCGGCACGGCGTCCGGGGTGGGCGAAGCGGCCGGCGTCTCGGCGGGTTTTCCGGCGGCGGGATCTTCCGCGGGCCGCGTCTGGATAATCTGTTTGACGAAGAAGACGAGCGAGGCCAGAAGGACGAGCAGCGCGGCGGAGACGGCGACGAGCTTGAGCCCGTGGCGGCCCGAGCGCGCCGTCGCCTCCTGCTGCGCGAGCCGGGCCGTCGCGGGCGAGGCCGAAAGGTCGTGCCCGCAGGAGGGGCACGCGCTGTCTTCGGGGCCGACCTCGGCGCCGCACGCCGTGCAGACTTCGGAGACGATGGGCTGCGTGTGGTAAGTCTCGCCGGAGATGTCGTCGGTGGCCTCGCCGAGCACGCCCGTCGGGCCGCCGCCCGCGCTCCCCGCGGGACGAGCGAGCGGGTCGCCGGTCGTGTGCACTTCCTTGCCGCGCGCGCGCCTCAAGGCGCGGAGGAAGTCGGCGGCCGTGTTGAAGCGGCGCTCGGCCTTCTTCTCAAGGGCGCGCAGGACGACCTTTTCTATCTCGGGCGGGATTTCGGGGTTGAGTTCCGAGGGCGGGCGCGGCTGCTCGGTGCGGTGCGCGATGAGGATTTGGGTGCGCGACTTGGCGTCCTCGGCGCCGAAGCGCCCGCCGAAGGGCGGCTCGCCCGTCAGCATCTCGTAGAGCATGACGCCCAAGCTATAGATGTCTGAACGCTGGTCGAGCGTCTCGCCGCCGGCCTGCTCGGGCGAGACGTAGCGCGGCGAGCCGTAGGCGATTTTGGAGGTGTCGGTCGGGTCGGCGCCGACGAGTTTGACGATGCCGAAGTCCGTGACCTTCACGCGGTCGTCGGGCGTGACCATGATGTTGGGCGGCTTGAGGTCGCGGTGGACGAGGCCGTGGTGGATGCGCCCGCTCTCGTCCTTGTAGGCGAAGGTGTGCGCGAAGGCGATGGCTTCGAGCACCTGCTCGAAGAGGTCGAGGGCGCGCTCGACGGGCAGCGCGCCGCCCGCGTCCTTGATGACCTGCGCGAGCGAGCGGCCGTCCACGTACTCCATGACGATGAAGTAGGTCTGCTCGCTGACGACGTAGTCGTAGACCTTGACGATGCCGGGGTGGTCGAGCTGGGCCTGGACGAACGCCTCGCGCTCGAAGCGGTTGCGCATGCGGCGGAGGTCGTGGGTGCCGCGCGGGCTGATGGACTTGATGGCGACGGCGCGCGGCAGCGTCGCGTGGCGCCCGCGGTAGACGACTCCCATCCCGCCGCGGCCGACGGGCCACTCGATGATGTAACTGCCGACCTTCCTCTCCGAAGACATCTGCTATGTACGGGACCGGGCGACGCAACCGGGCAGAAACTTTAGAGAATTCTTATAACAGAAATGTCGCGCGCCGACACAAGTGACGCGGCGTGAGGCGGGCAAGCCGGCTGGTGCCGAGGGCCGAGACGAAGGGGGAGGACCGGGTCAGGCGGTCTTCTTCTCCTCGTCGTAGAGGTCGCGGAGGACTTCGGCGATGGGCTGCGGCGTCGGGGGCGTGGCCGTGAGGGCCGGGGGCCGCCGGGAGGAGAGCGCGTGCGGGCCGTCGGCGTCGGCGGGCCGGGCGGCCGACGGCTGAGGCAGCGCCTCTTTGGCGGCGGCCTCGCGCAGACGGGCGCGGCTCTCTTCGAGCATGGCGGCGGCGCGCGTGCGGCGGGCGCGCTCAAGGTTGCGGATGGCGGCCATCGTCATCGGCGCTTCGGCCGGCTCGCGCTCGACGCGGCGCAGGACCTCGACGTAGCGCCGAAGCTCCGCCGAGGGGTTAGTGCGCGAGTGCTCGTCGCCCCGCTCGTCTTCGAGGACGTAGGCGAGCTGTTCGGCGGCCGAGTCGTAGTCGCCCGCGCGGTGGTGGAGGGCGCCGAGCGTGAAGTAGACGAGCGGCGGCGGGTCGGGCATCAGGTGGAGGAGGCGCTCGCCCTCGCCGACGACGTGGTTAATCTCGAAGCCGTACCAGCGTTTCTCCTCGTCGCGCAGGATGGCGTCGGCCGCGATGTAGAAGTCGAAGATGTTCTTCACGTCGCGCTGCTCGCTGCGCTGCACGGCCCGCCAGACGAAGTAGACGACCGTGGCGAAGAAGAGGATCACCGTCAGCGGGATGCCCATCACGCCGAGCATCGCCATGATGACGAGGATCGCGATTAGCCTCTGCGCCGTTTCCTGCCCCTTAGACATAATGCAGAAGTGATGAGTGATGAGTGAGAGCGTTCGGCTCGTCAATCATCACTTGAGTCTTTCCCGAATCCTCTGGCCCGCCTCGTCGGTGGAGAGTGTGCCGCCGAGGTCGCGCGTCGTTTCGCCCGCGGCGATTGAGTCGCGGACCGCCCGCTCGACCGCCGCCGCCGCCGCCGTGTGACCGAGGTATTCTAGCATCAGGGCGGCGCTGAGGATAGAGCCTGCCGGGTTGGCCTGGCGCTTGCCCGCGAGCGGCGGGGCGCTGCCGTGGACCGGCTCGAAAAGGGAGACGCGCCCCGGATGGATGTTGCCCGAGGCGGCGAGGCCGAGCCCGCCCTGGAGCGCCGCGCCGAGGTCGGTCAGGATGTCGCCGAAGAGGTTGCCGGTGACGACGACGCCGTACTGCGAGGGGTCGAGCACCATGAACATCGTCATCGCGTCGACGTACTGGTGGTTCGCCTCGACGCCTTCGTAGCGCGCGGCGACTTCCCTGAAGACGCGCTGCCAGAGGTCGCCGCCGAACCGCTGGACGTTCGACTTGTCGGCCATCGTGACGCGCCGGTAGCCCTTCGCGCGCGCGTACTCGAAGGCGGCGACGACGATGCGCTCGACGCCCTTGCGCGTGTTGATCTCCTCCTGCGTGGCAATCTCGTCCTCGGTCCCCCTCTTCAGGAAGCCGCCCGCGCCGCTGTAAGCGCCTTCGGTGTTCTCGCGGAAGACGACGAAGTTGATGTCGGCGGCCGTGCGGTTGCGCAAGGGGGTCAGGCGCTCGTGGAGGAGGCGCACGGGTCGGAGGTTGATGTAGAGGTCGAGGCCGCGCCGCATCCCGAGCAGGATGTCTTCGGCGTGCTTGTTGGAGGGGACGCGCGGGTCGCCGAAGGCCCCGGCGAAGACGGCGTCGAAGTTTTTCGAGAGCATGTCGAGCGCGCCGTCGGGCAGCGTCACGCCCTCTTGCAGAAACTTGTCGGCGCCCCAGTCGAAGTGCTCAAGCTCAAGGCGGACGCCGTGCGTCTCGCGCAAGGCTGCGAGCAGGAGCACGGCCTCGCGCGTCACCTCCGGCCCGATGCCGTCGCCGGGGACGACGGCGATTCTCTTCACGTCGGCTGTCATCTTCTCTCCAATCAGAACGGCACGCAGAGGACGGGGACGCGCGTGCCGCGCAAGACCTTCTCGGCCGTCGAGCCGAAGAGGAGTTCCTCCTCGGGCGGCGTCGAGCGCCCCCGCACTCCCATCACAATCATCGGCAGGTCGAGGTCGCGCGCGATTTTAAGAATCTCGATGAAGGGGACGCCGACGACGACCATCCGCTCGACGTTCACGTCGCCGGCCTCGACGCCTTCGAGCGCGCTCGTGAAGTTGGCCTCGGCCTGCTCGCGCAGGCGGCGCGTGATGTCGTCGGAAGGCCCCATGCCGGCGGCCACGGCGTCCTCGATGAAGTCCCTGTCGATGACGTGGAGCAGCGTCAGGTCGCCGCCCGGCGTCGCGATGCCGACGGCGACGCGCACGGCGTTAATCGAAGTCGGCGAGAAGTCCACGGGGACGAGTATGTCTGTCGCCTGTAACATAAATCCTCCGGGGGTGACGGGCGCCAGGTGTCAGGCGTCAGCGGTTGACCGTACCCGGCACCTGAGACCTGACACCTGACACCTTCTCCTCTATCCGCGGCAGGCTTTTGATGACCACGTCGCCGACGGCCTTGAGGCTCGCGGGTGAAATCTTGTCGAGCGTGTCGGCGGCGGTGTGCCAGTGCGGGTAAGAGCTGAGCTGTATGAGGTCGGCCGAGGGGATGCCGGCGCGCAGGAAGGGCTCGTGGTCGTCGCCGCCGACCGATTCGGGGCGCGGGACGAACTGCCGCCCGTAGCCCAGCCCGCGCGCCGTCTCCCAGATTAAATCGACGAGCCACGGCGTGCTCATCGTGTCGCGCCCGAGTTCCAGACGCTCGTAGCCGACCATGTCGAGCAGGACGAGCGCGCGGACGTGCTTGAGTTCGCCGCGCGCGCGGAGTTGGGCGAGGTAGTGGCGGCTGCCGTAGGTGTTGTCGGGCGCGCCGGGCTTCCCGCACTCGTCCCAGTCGCGGCAGACGGCCTCCTCGCCGTCGAAGAAGACGAAGCGGTAGCCGAAGCGGCGCGGCTCTCTGGAGGCCGCGACGGCGCGGGCCAACTCGACGAGCGCGGCGGCGGACGAGCCGCCGTCGTTGGCGCCGACGAAGTCGAACCCCTCGAAACGCTTCGTGTCGTAGTGGCCGGCGATGACGATGGTGTCTTCGCTTTGGCCCGGCAGCTCGCAGACGATATTCGTCATCCTCACCTTGCCGGCCGGCGTGTCGGCCGTCCAAGTGTCCTCGCGCTCGCCCGGCAGTTGTTCGGCGATGTAGCGGCGGGCCCGCTCAAGCGCCTTCGAGCCGGAGGGGCGTGGGCCGAAGCCGACGAGTTTCCTGACGTGCTCGTAGGCGCGCTCGCCGCTGAAGGGGGTCAGGTTGCCGGGCGTCTCGGCGTACTTGGGGCTGGCGCCCGCGCGGCCGGACTGCGCCGCGGACGGCTCGCGCGTCGGCGGCAGGAGCAGGAGCAGCGCGGCGAAGAGCGGCGCGGAAGCGCGCGCGAGCAGGCTTTTCTGTGGGGTGGTGACGAACACGGGTTTTCGACGCGGAGGGTCGGCCGCGGCGTCGCTTACTGCGCGCCGCCGCCGGTCGCCCCGCCCGCGGGCGCGGCCGGCTCTTTCGCGGCGTGCTCGGCCGGGCGGCGACTCTCGCGCTTGTGCGCGTCGAGCTTGCGGCCCCGGCCGGCGAGCAGTTCGAGCCCTTTGCGGAGGAAGCCGACGGGCACGTCGGCGACCGCGACGATGGTGTCGTAGGCGGCCGTCGCCTCAAGCTCGGCGAGCGTGGCGAGCTTCTTGCGGAGCGGGAGCTTTCGGAACTCGTCGCGGAAGACGTTGCTCGTCTCCTCGGTCGTCTCCTCGCGCAAGGTGACGGGGACGTTGCGCAGGCGCAGGTCGCCGGGCTGCTCGGCCTTCGCCTGACAGGCGAGCCTCTCGCCCGCGGCGAGCCGCCCCGGCGACAGACGCGTGCGCTCCGCGTCCGTGAGCGAGGAGAGCAGCGTGGCGCCCTCCTCGACGACGACGGCGCACGTGTCGCACTCGCCGCGCCCGCCGCACTCGGTCGGCACGGGCACGCCCAGGCGCCGGGCCGCGTCCAGGAGGTACGTGCCCTCGGCCACGATGCCGCCGCGACTCTCCTCACCGGCCTTCCACTCGACGTTGACGCCCATAAGCAGACCCCTCACTCCGGCCACAAAGATTGTTCAAAGGGAGACGTGTGGAAAGTACACCAACGCGGAGGGCAAAAGCAAAAGAGGGTGTCGGGTGACGGGAAGACAATCTCTTAACCGGCGCCCGTCACCTGACACCCGGCACCCTCTTAGTGTGTGTTCGGCGCCGAGGCGAAGCGGACGCGGGGCTCGGCGGCCGAGTCGTCGGACGGGGCGAGGTCTTTGCGGCGCTGGCAGTCGACGCAGACGCCGAAGATGCGCAGGCTATGCTGCGTGGGGCGGAACTTGTGGCGGGCGACGATGGCGTCCTGAATGGCTTCGAGCTCGGCCGAGTAGAACTCGATGGTCCGCCCGCACTCGGTGCAAATCATGTGGTCGTGGTGCGGGTGCTTGTAGTTGTGCTCGTAGCGCGTGCGGCCGTCGCCGAAGCGCACCTCGCGGGCCAGCCCGGCGTCCACCAGCAGCTTGAGCGTGCGGTAGACGGTCGTGTGGCCGACGTTCGGGTCTTCTTCCTTGACGAGTTGATAAAGGTCTTCGCTCGACAGGTGCTTCTCGGTCTTCAGGAAGACTTCGAGGATGAGGTCGCGCTGGGCCGTGCGCTTGAGGCCCGCGCGCTGGATGTGCTGGTGGAAAATCGCCTTCTCCTCGGTCATCGCCATCTCTTCTGCCATACGCGCCCGCCCTCAAAGCCTCCCGCCGCCCGCGAGGTTCCCCGAACCTTTCCGCGCATTTTAACACACGCCCCCGCGGCCCCGAGAAAGCATTGTTTGAAGCCGCCCGCGCCCGCGTGCTATCTTCTCACGCAATCTGCCGGGGTGGCGAAATGGCAGACGCAGCGGACTTAAAATCCGCTGGCCGTAAGGCCGTGCGGGTTCGAGTCCCGCCCCCGGCACCAAAAATTTTACCCGCGAGCCTTCGGGTAATTTCATAAATCCCGTCGGGAATCGCCTTCACCATCAAGGCACTCTTCGTCCCGCCCTACGTTCGGCCCCGCCCGGCCGAATTCTCAGCGCGCTCACTTATTCGCATGACGGACTATAAATTTCAGGTCAACCTCGGCGGCGTCATCGACCTTCTGTCGAACCACATCTACAGCAGCCCGCAGGTCTTCGTCCGCGAGCTGTTGCAGAACGCCGTGGACGCCATCGTCGCGCGCACGCACCGCGAGCCGGGCTTCCGGGGCGAGGTGACGATTGAGCTGCCGGGCGCGGACGCGGCCGGACGGCCCTCGCTCGTCTTCCGCGACAACGGCGTGGGCTTGACGGAAAGTGAGGTGCACCGCTTCCTCGCCACCATCGGGCAGACCTCGAAGCGCGACGAGCTTTCGGAGCGTCGCGCCGACTTCATCGGCCAGTTCGGCATCGGGCTGCTCTCCTGCTTCGTCGTGAGCGAGGAGATTGTCGTCGTCACTCGCTCGTCGGCGGGCGGGCCGGCCGTCGAGTGGCGCGGACGCTCGGACGGCACCTACACGCTGAAGACGCTGGGCGAAGACGCGGAGCCGGGCACGGAGGTGCGGCTGACGTGCAAGCCGGGGAGCGAGGAGCATTTTGAAGTGGACGCCGTCCGACGCCTCGCGCGTCACTACGGCGGGCTGCTCCCCTACCCCATCCGCCTCGTCGCGCCCGCACATCGCGAGCGCGTCAACGAAGAGCGCCCGCCCTGGGAGCAGGAGTTTGACGACAAGGACGTGGAGCGCGAAGCCTATCTCGAATACGGGCGGCGCATGTTCGGCGCGGACTTCCTCGACTACGTGCCGCTCGCCTCGCGCGTCGGCGACGTGCGCGGCGCCGCCTACGTGCTCCCCTACTCGCCGAGCCTCGCCGCCCGCAAGACGCACCGCGTCTACCTGAAGAACATGCTGCTCTCGGAGACGGCCGAGGGGCTTTTGCCCGACTGGGCCTTCTTCGTCAAGTGCGTCGTCAACGCGCAGGACCTCAGGCCGACGGCCTCGCGCGAATCCTTCTACGAGGACGAGGCTCTGGCGCAGACGCGCGATGCGCTCGGCCGCTGCCTGCGCGAATACCTCGTCGGCCTCGCCTCGACGGACGTGGTGCGCCTCAAGAAACTGATTGCGCTCCACTACATGTCCATCAAGGCGCTCGCCGCCGCGGACGAGGAGTTCTTCCGCATCTTCGTCAAGTGGCTCCCCTTCGAGACGAACATGGGCACGATGACTCTGACCGAGTACAGGCGCGAGCACGACGTGGTGCGCTACACGCCGGACATGGACCAGTTCCGGCAGATAGCGCGCGTCGCCGCCTCGCAGTCGCTCTGCGTCATCAACGCCGGCTACAGCTACGACGCCCAGCTCCTTCTCAAGCTCTACGAAGTCTTCCCCGGCGTTCGTCTCTCGCAGGTTGACGGCGAGAGTCTGTCGCGCGCCTTCGAGTACCTGACGCTCGACGAGGAGGAGGAGGCCGCCGACTTCCTTGAGTTCGCCGCCCGCCTGCTCCGGCCCTTCAGGTGCGCGGCCGAGGTGCGCAAGTTCACGCCGGGCGACATCCCCGCGCTCTACACGGAGACGGGCGACGCGCAGTTCCGCCGCACGGTCGAGAAGACGAAGGAGGTGACGGACGCCTTCTGGTCTTCGGTGCTCGACGAGGTGGCCGGCGCCGCGACCGACGACGAGGCCGGGCGCCTCTGCTTCAACTTCCGCAACCCCGTCGTCCGCAAGGTCTGCCGCGTGCAGGACGAGACGCTGCGGCGCCTCTCCGTCCAGGTGCTCTACGTGCAGGCGCTCCTGCTCGGCCACCGGACGCTGAGCGCCGAGGAGATGAGGCTCTTGAACGAGGGCATGTTGGGCCTCGTCGAGTGGGGCGCCGACGCCGTCGAGGGGTGGATACAGTGAGCGAAGAGTTCGAGGACGACGACCCGGTGATGGGCATCTACCGGATGCTCCTCCGGGCGCGCGGCATGGAGGGCGACGAGCGCGTGGCCGTCGCCGAGGAGGCCGTGCGGCTGGCCGACCGGCTCGGCGAATTGAAGGTCTGCTTTCTGGCGCGGCAGGAGTTGGTGGACGCGGCCTTCTGGGGCGGGGCGCCGGAGAAGGCGCTCGTCACCTACTCGTGGCTGCTCGCGCAGTTCGACCGCAACCCCGGCATGTTCGACGAGAGTTCGCTCCTCTGGACTTACAAGTGGATAGTGAACTCGGTCTGCGACTTCCCGCAAATCTCGAAGCAGAAGATTTACGAGATGCTGGACGACATGGCGCGGCGCTACGTCGAGGCCGGGCGCGGCCTGCGCGTCGTCGAGCAGCACCGCTACCGCGCCGAGCGTTTCTGGGGCAACCGCGAGGAGGCCGTCCGCCTCTACCACGCCGCCGCGCAGATGCCCTCGGACGACCTGAGCAACTGCCCCGCCTGCGAGGTGGACGAGCGCGTCTCCTTCCACGTCTACATGGAAGACTACGAGCGCGGGCTCGAAGAGGCGCGGCCGATTTTAGAAGGCGGGATGAGTTGCCGCACGGTGCCGCACCGCACGCTCTCGCGCTTCCTCGTCCCGCTGCTGCGGCTGGGCCGCCGCGACGAGGCGCGCGAGTTCCACCTGCGCGGCTACCCTTTGGTCGAGGGCGACAAGGGGCTGCTCACTTACGTCTGCGACCACCTCATCTACCTCTCGCTCGTGGGCGAAGACGGGAAGGCGGCCGACCTGCTCGGCTCTCACTACCACTTCGCCGAGAGGACGACCGACCTTTACCACCGCTACCTCTTCCGCCGCGCGGCCTGGCTCTTCTCCGAGACGGCCGCCGAGCGCGGCGGCCCGGCGCCCGTGCGCCTCCGCATGCCCTCCACCTTCCCCCTCTTCGACGAAGGCGGCCTCTACGACCCCCGCCGCCTCGCCGCCCACTTCAAGCGCGCGGCCTTCGACCTCGCCGCCAAATTCGACGCCCGCAACGGCAACGACTACTTCACGCTAAGGCTGGAGGAGACGCCCTCGCTCAAAGACATCTCCGTAAGCCCCTAAGGGGCTTTGCGAACCGGTGCCTAATTGCTCTTGGGGGGCGGCGGGATGGGGTTGGTCACTTCGAGGACGATTTGCCACCGGCCCCCCTGCCGCTTCCAGATTCGCATGTAGTGGCCGCCGGGCGCATCCCCGCCCGCCTCGTAGGTGCCGTACGTGTAGCCGAGGTCGGCGGAGCGCGACGCGCCCGCGCCGGCCAGGCGGAAGGTAAGACGCGACGTTTCTTTTTCGAGCGCGGGAGCCGCCGCGGCCTTGCCGACGAACGGGGTGGCGTCCTGCCTGTAGAGCCTTAAATCTTCCGACGCGCGCGCGAGCACGGCTCGCCCCGAACCCGTCGCGGCCGATGCCGCGGCAATCTCCGCCTCGGCCGCGACTATCGCGGCGCGCGCCGTCTCGGCCTCTTTCTCGGAGCCGCCCGGCCCGCCCCGCTTCGCCGAGTCGGGGAACGTCAGCGTCGTCTCCGGCGTGGCCGGCGCGGAGTGGCGGACGCCCATGTCGAGCGCGAAGCGGAACGTGCCGTCCGCCTGCCTGCGCCAGACCGTGACGAAGTGGCCGTGCCCCGAAGCCTCCCTGTCATCCGGCTTCTCGCGGAACTCCCAAGGCCCCGTCGTCCAGCCCACGTCGCCCGCGCGCGAAACGTCCGCGTAGGTCGGATACCACGAGAGCAGACCCGTCGGCGCTGGTGTAGCCTTGCGCCAGAACTCGCGGGCGTTGACGGCCGTCCGGCGGAAGAGGAGCCCGTCCTCGGCCGCGTACTCGATGAACGAGTCCCTGACGCCGCGCGCCCGCGCCGCCGCCGCGAACGCCAGCTCCGTCTCGACCACCGGCATGAGCGTCTTCGGCACCGCCTTCAAGTTTGTTAAAGGCGACTGCGCCACGGCCGCCCCGAGGGCCGCGAGTGAAATCATGAACGCCGCCAGACGGCGCCCGGCGGCGCCCGCGCGCTTGTGTGTCATCCCCACATCCTCCCGTGTCTTGACCCGGCCCGCCCGCCTCCCTACAATCGGTTGCGAGTTCCCCCACGAACATTCCGCCCCCGACGGTTTAGGCCATTCGACAGTTTACAAAGGGGAGAACTATGTCCGCACAGAGAAGCGATAACAGCCAGGGCGATACCGGAACCCGCGACATCACCTACGACCTCATCAGCACTTCCTACCACCTGCTCCAGGGCGCCGAAACGGTCGCGCTCTACATCGCCGACGCCGAGCAGGAGGGCAACCAGGAACTGGTGCAGTTCTTCACCGAGACTAAGGAGGAGTACCAGCGCCGCGCCGAGCGGGCGAAGCAACTCCTGACCACGCACCTCGGTACTCAGGGACAGGGCCGCGGCGCCTCGGGCGGCGGCGGCAACTCCTAAAGCGGGTCCGCACACCTCAAAAGCCTTCCTTCGCGCCTCCAGCGCCTTTGCGTGAAACTTAATCTCACGCAAAGGCGCTGGAGGCGCAAAGAAAACTTGTAAAAAGTTCCTAATATTTCGGGACGCTCGGGTCCACGTCGTTCGACCAGGCGGTGATGCCGCCCTTGAGGTTGACGAGCTTGCCGCGGAAGCCCGCGCCCGTCAGGGCCTCGATGGCGCGGGCGCTGCGGACGCCGCCCTTGCAGTGGACGACCGTCTCGCGCTCGGGGTCGATCTCGCCCTGACGGCCGACGACCTCGCCGAGCGGGATGAGCTTCGCGCCGGGGATGCGCGCGATGTCGTGCTCGTTCGGCTCGCGCACGTCGATGAGCTGGATATCGTCGCCGCGGTCGAGCCGCTGCTTCAGGTCGGTGGCCGTAATCTCTTCCATCTGCCGTGTCTCCTCGGTTGGTTTATTGTCGGCGGCGGGCGCGGGCCTGAGGCCGCAGAACGCCTCGTAGTCAATCAGCTCTTTGACGGTCGCCCGCTCGCCGCAGACCGGGCACTCCGGGTCCTTCCTCAGCTTCAGCTCGCGGAAGCGCATCTTCCACGCGTCGAAGAGCAACAGGCGGTTGATGAGGGGTTCGCCGCCGCCGAGGATAATCTTAATCGCCTCGTTGGCCTGAATGGCGCCGACGATGCCGGGCAGCACGCCGAGCACGCCGCCCTCGGCGCACGAGGGGACGAGGCCCGGCGGCGGCGGCTCCGGGTACAGGCAGCGGTAGCACGCGCCGCGCTCGGCCCAGAAGACGCTGGCCTGCCCCTCGAAGCGGAAGATGGAGCCGTAGACGTTAGGCTTGCCCGTCAGCACGCACGCGTCGTTGACGAGGTAGCGCGTCGGGAAGTTGTCGGTGCCGTCCACGACCACGTCGAACTCTTTGAAAAGTTCGAGCGCGTTCTCGCTCGTCAGCCGCATCTCGAAGCCCTCAATCTTGATGTGCGGGTTGATGTCGGACAGCCTGTCGCGCGCCGACTCAATCTTGGGCCGCCCCACGTCCTTCGTGCCGTGGACGATTTGCCTTTGGAGGTTCGAGGCGTCAACCACGTCGAAGTCAACGAGCCCCAGCGTGCCGACGCCGGCCGCCGCCAGATACATCCCGAGCGGCGCGCCCAATCCGCCCGTCCCTATCATCAGGACGCGCGCCGCCTTCAGCTTCCTCTGACCCTCGACGCCGACCTCGGGCATGATGAGGTGGCGACTGTACCGGGCGACCTCCTCGTTCGAGAGCGAAGGCAACTCGGCCCCTTCAGCCTTCACTTCATGCTCGGTCGCGGCGCCGCCCGCGATGGCCGGGATGATGGAGACGGTGTCGCCGTCCTTGACGGGCGTGTCGAGCCGGCCCGAGTGGCGGATGTCCTCGTCGTTGACGTAGACGTTGACGAAGCTGCGCAAAGCGTTCTGCTCGCCGTAGAGGTTCTGCCGGAGCCCCGCGTGCTCGCCCGTCACCTTGTCCAGCGCCTCGCCGACCGTCGCGGCCTCGACCGCGACCTCCGACTTGCCGCCCGTGAACTGCCTGAGCGCCGTCGGGATTAAAACCGTGACTGCCATTTCAGATTCACTCCTCTTGTGCTGCTCGGGGGCGGCGGCGCTTGCTCTTCACCGCCGTCCTCCCCTTCTGCTTCCTCTTCATCGGCGGCCTGCTCCTCCGCCTTCGCGAACGGGTCGGGCAGCGGCGCGCCGTAGGGCACGGCCCAGACTTCGAGCCTGCCGCCGGCCCCGTCCTCCGGCGGGCCGCTCAGAATCACCACGCGGTGCGGCTCGAAGCCGTGCTTCTTCAGAAGCTCGGCCTTCCAGCCCTCGGCCAGTTTGAAAACGTCGGGCGGCAACTCTTCCCGGCCCCCCTCGCCAATCGCCACGGTCGAGCCGTCGCCGGGGTAGACGACGATGCAGCCGACGTTCTTCCTATCCTTGTCGGCGCGCAGCGCCGCGGCGAGGTTGTTAAGCATCCACGCGGCGGCATCGTCCTCGTCTGGGAAGAAAAAGTTGTTGGTGGCGAGCATCACCGCCTCGGCGAGTGGCGCCGCCTCCTCTTCGACGTGCCTGACCGGCGGGCTGTCCTTCTCGCCTATCCAAAGCTCGACGCGGCCGTAAGTCTGCTCCTCTTCCTCGCCCTCGGCCGCCTTTTTCCGGACGGCGACGGCGCCGCCGTTGATTATCGTCAGCCGGTCCGCCGTCAGGTCGCCCCCGAGGAGCTTCTGCCGCTCGCGCGTGCCCGCGCGCTGCCAGTAGCCGGGCGCCGCGCCGGGGGGCGAGTAGACGACGAGGTAGCCTTGCGAGTCCGCCTGCTTCTTCAACACCGACGCGTACGCACGGAAGAGGTCGCCCTCGTTGAAGGCGGTCGCGTCAACCCCGTCCGCGTCGAAGAACGCGGTTTCGTTGAAGACCATGACCTCGGCGTACTTGCCGGCGAAGGTGCGCGCGGAGTCCTTGCCCGGAGGCTTGACACGCGGCGGCCCGCCGCCGCCGGGCACGAGCCACAGCTCCATCTTGAAATCGTCGCCGCTCACGGCTGCCGCGTCCACGAGTGCGAGACGCGACTCCTCAATCCCGCGCGACCTCGTCAAATAATGCAGGAGGCGGTCGCCCCACGCGTGCGCGGCGCCGGGCCGCCTGTCGCGCGCGTCGCGGGCGACGATGTAGCCTTTCAAGGTCGGCGCGCCCTGTAGCTCGATGGCGAAGCTGTCAATGCGCGCGCTCGCGTCGCACCCGCGCAACTGGCCGAACTCGTCGTACTTCTGCGCGACCGCCGCCACGCCTCCGCCCGACTCCTGCGCCGAGACGACGGCCGCCGCGCAGGCGCACGCGCAGAGCGAAGACAGAAAAAGTCTCGACAGCCTCCCCCTCATCAAGTCGCCTCCCCCCTCTCCGCCACCTCCTCCTCGTCGAAGCGCGAGCGGTCGGCGGCCAACTCCCACGAGCGGAGGTCTTCGGCGCGTCCCTCGCGGACGGAGACGACGACGTAAGACATCGTCGGCCACGGCGCGAGGTGTTCGAGGTCGAATTGCGAGGGCACGGCCGGGTGGTTCGGGTGCGAGTGGTAGTTGCCGACGACGCCGAGGCCGCGGGCCGCGTGCAGGCGCTCGGCGCGGGCGTATTCGAGCGGCGTGATGAGCATCCGGCGGTGGCGCTCGCCCTCGTCGAAGGTGTTCTCGACGGGGACCAACTCTTCGACCAGGCGCGCCCGGCCTTCGTCCTCGATGCGGCCGACGAGCAGGCCGCAGCACTCGTGCGGGTACGCCCTCTCGGCGTGCGCCCGAATCTCTTCGAGGTGCTTCGCGCTCAGACGGACGGTCATCAGCCCTCTTCCCAGAACTCGTCGCTCAGGTAGCGCGCGCCGCCGTCGCAGAGGACGGTGACGACGACCGAGCCGGCTTCGAGTTTTTTCGCATACTCAAGGGCGGCGAGGACGTTGGCGCCGGAGCTGACGCCGACGAACAGGCCCTCCTCGCGCGCGAGACGGCGGGCCATCACGTACGCGCCGTCCGTCGAGACCTCGACGCGCTCGTCGGCGAGCGCCGGGTCGTAGATGCCGGGCACGATGCTCGTCTCGACGTGGCGCATGCCTTCGAGCCCGTGCAGCGGCGAGTCGGGCTGCATCAGCACGGCTCTCAAATTCGGTTTAAGCTCGCGCAGGCGGCGGACCGTCCCCGTGAACGTGCCGGCCGTGCCCATCCCCGCGAGGAAGTGCGTGACCCGCCCTTCGGTCTGCTCCCAGATTTCCGGCCCGGTGCCTTCGTAGTGCGCCCGCCAGTTGGCAGGGTTGTCGTACTGGTTCGGGTAGAAGTACTTCTCCGGCTCTTCCTCCGCGAGCCTCCGCGCGTGGCGCTGCGAGCCGTCGGCGCCTTCGAGCGGGTCGGTCTCAATCAACTCGGCGCCGTAGATGCGGAGCATCCGCTTGCGCTCGAAGTTGGCGTTCTTGGGGAGACAGAGCGTGACGCGGTAGCCGCGCGCCGCGCCGAGCATGGCGTAGGCGATGCCGGTGTTGCCGCTCGTCGCGTCGAGGATGATTTTGTCGCGGGTGAGCGCGCCGGTGCGCTCGCCTTCGAGAATCATCGAGAGCGCGGGCCGGTCCTTGACCGAGCCGCCGGGGTTCAGGTGCTCGGCCTTGGCGTAAAGCTCGACGCCGCGGGGCAGCTCGCGCGCGAGCGACGGGAGCGCGAGCAGCGGCGTGCGGCCGACCGTCTCGGCGAGGCCGCGCGCGCGCCGCCCGCGTTCGTCAGCCGCGCTCACAGTTCCCTTTTCGAGAGATACCAGTCCGTGACCTCGTTGGCGGACTGGAACTCGGGCTCCATCCGCTTCTGCGCGTCGGCAATGGTCTGCGGCGGAGGCACCACCACCTTCTCGCCCTTCTGCCAGTTGGCCGGCGTGGCGCAGGCGTTCTCGTCGGCCGTCTGGAGCGCGTCCAAAGCGCGGACGATCTCGTCGATGTTGCGCCCGCACGACATCGGGTAGTAGATGAGGGCGCGCACCTTCTGCTGCGGGTCGATGAGGAAGACGGCGCGCACCGTGGCCGTCTCGGAGGCCGACGGGTGGATGAGGCCGTACTTCTGCGCGACCTTGGTGTCGAGGTCGGCGACGACGGGGAAGTCGATCTTGAGGCCGAAGTGCTGCTCGATGTTGCGGACCCAGGCGATGTGCGCCGGGACGGAGTCAACCGAGAGGCCGATGAGCTGCGTGTTGCGCTGCTTGAACTCTTCCGAGCGGCGCGCGAACTCGACGAACTCGGTCGTGCAGACCGGCGTGAAGTCGGCCGGGTGCGAGAAGAGGACGACCCAGCGTCCCTTGTAGTCGGAGAGCTTCAGGGGGCCCTGCGTGGACTTCGCCTCGAAGTCGGGGGCGGGGTCGTTGATGCGCGGAAGCGACGGCGTCGCCTCCTGCGTCTGTGCGGCTGTGCTCATAAAAATCTACTCCTCTTTCGGGGTGTTTATTATGTGCCACAAGCTTACACCAATTCGACAGCATTTCAACTCGTGCGGGGCTGCGGAATTGTGCCGCGGCGAAATGAGGCACCGTTTGATTCCGCGGCGACGGCGCCGCACACGATTTAGTGCAACCGCCCCTGCGGCCCGCGCGGGCCGTTCAGCCGCGCGAGGATTTTTCGGCCCGCTTTCCGTGCTATATTCACCTAAACACACGACTGACAACGCCATCCGCGCCGCGCGCGCGAGTGGCACGCACGTTGCTAAATCATCCGGTGACTGTCGCCGCGCGCCGCCCGAAGGCGCCCGCGACACGCCCGGCTAAGGAGAGTTTGAAAAGATGATTAAAAGGAACAACAACAGATTCGCGGCGCGATTGACGGGCGCTCTCGTTTTATTCGCAATCGTTCTGACGACCGTCGTCCCGACCTTCGCCC
Source organism: Pyrinomonadaceae bacterium (assembly GCA_035941045.1). GTDB lineage: Bacteria > Acidobacteriota > Blastocatellia > Pyrinomonadales > Pyrinomonadaceae > QHXN01. The sequence continues at coordinate 26,378 of DASZEK010000044.1, forward strand.
AGACGACGCGCCGCCGGCCCCGCCTGCGCCGCTCGACGCCCGTGAGGAGGACGACGCCGACGACTCCTCCCGTCCGCTACTACACGGTGCCGGCCGACACCGTCATCCGCGTCCGCATGGACTCGGAACTGAACTCGAAGACGGCGCGCGTCGGCGACCGCTTCTCGGCGAGCGTGACCGAGCCGGTCTACGGCGGCGGCAGCGGCGTCGATGTCGTCCCCGTCGGCAGCAAGGTCTGGGGGCGCGTGACGGAAGTGAGGCGCTCGGGCCGGCGCACGCCGGGCCACATCACGGTCGCCTTCAACACGGTCGAGCTTCCGACGCAGGCGCGCTACGCCATCAACGGCTCGCTCTCGTCGCTCCAGGCCGACGACGTGAACGCCGACAACGAGGGCTCGGTGCGGGGACGCGGCAACCGTAAGCGCGACGCGGTCTTCATCGGCGGCGGCGCGGCGACGGGCGCGCTCATCGGCGCCATCGCGGGCGGCGGCAAGGGCGCGGCCATCGGCGCCATCCTCGGCGGCGGCCTCGGCACGGGCGCCCGCGTCTACGAGAAGGAGCAGGACGCCGAGGTCAAGTCGGGCACGGAGTTCGGCGTCATCCTGAACCGCGCCGTCTCGCTCCCCGAGTACCGTCCCCGCTAAGTTTTCACGAGTATCGGCGTCTCGCCCAAAAGGCGATCGCCGGTGCGTAGGTGGTCCGAGCGCGAAGGGGAGAGCGCGCTCGGGCCGCCTACCAAAAACCGGAGACGGGTCACAGTCCGTATAGGTTCTAAAAGGTTCGGCCGCCCCTGTCAGGACGTAAGTGAGCGGCCGCACAGAAGAGGCACGGTGCGAAGGGGAGAGCGCACCGTGCCTCTTCGTTTTCGGCGGAATCGCGGGAGGGCCGTTAAAGGCCCACGCCTTCATTAAGCATCAAGTGGGCCTTAAGGATGAGGGCGCAGCTCGGCGAGTGGGTGATGCGGCCGTCCATCACCATCCGCACGGCCTCGGCCAGCGGCACCTTCACGACGCTCAACGTCTCGACGCCTTCGGGGCTCGGCTCGGTCAGCTTCAAGCGCCTCGCGAGGAAGAGGGTCGAGCGGCAACTGAAGATGGAAGTGTCCAAGTCCACGTAGCCGATTTCCTGCCAGTCGTCAGCCAGTATCCCGGCCTCCTCCCGCGCCTCCCTCCGCGCCGCTTCGAGCGGGCTTTCGTCTTCCTCGACCGCGCCGCAGATGGCCTCGACGCTCTCCGCCCCGAGCACGTAGCGGAACTGTCTGGTGAGGTACGCGTCGCCCGCGTCGTCTACGGCGATGACGGAGATGCCCGGCTTGACCGTGACGGTCGCGTAGCTGCCCGGCTTCCCGTCCGGCCTCGTGACCTTGTCCTCGTGGACCTCGATAAACTCGTTCTTATACTTCAGCGCGCTCTCTTCTACCGTCCACGGCCCGTTCTTTCTCCCCATGTGTTCGTCAACTCCCTTAGACTGCGTATCCTTACGACCTCCGGGTCGGGCTGTAGGTTCAGAGGGTCATACAAGACCGCGCTGAGCCCCGCGCCCCGCGCGCCGGCCACGTCCTGCGAGTAAGAGTCGCCGACGTAGACGGCTTCGCGCGCCTCGACGCCCAGCCGCCCGACGGCCTCGGCGAATATGCGCGGGTCGGGCTTGGAATAACCGACCCTGTGCGAGTCGAGCGCGAACTCCAGATGGCCCCCGACGCCGATGGCGCGCACCATCTTCTCGACGCTCCCGTCGGGCGAGTTGGAGATGGCCGCGAGCCTCATCCCTTCGCCCTTCAATTCTCCGAGGACCGGCGCCGCGTCGGGATTGGGCACACACCACAGATGCTTCTTCTCATGCTCGACGGCGAGGGCCGAGGCCGCGTCTTCGACTTCGGATTCGTCGAGCCCTAGCCCTCGGAAGAGCCTGCGGAACTCCCAGCCGGGCCGCAGCGATTCGTAACCGCCGCCTCGGAAGTCCGTCGTCCGGTCCACCTCAACCATCACCTCGCACATGCGGCGTTGAAGCCCGGCCTCGTCCACGCGCAGGGCGGCCACGCGTTCCGAGACGGACATAATCCTCGGCCAGTCGGGCAGCGCCAGCGTGTTCCCCACGTCGAATATCACCGCGCGCGGTTTATTTAAAAGCTTCTCTGTCATTCGGAGGGGCGGACGCCTTCCCTCCTGTAGACGACGCGGCCCGCGACGATGGTCGCGACCGCGGCGCCGTGGAAGGTCCAGCCGTCGAAGGGCGTGTTGCGGCTCTTCGATTTTGAGTCCGAGGCGCGGAAGGTCCAGCGCAGGTCGGGGTCGAGGATGGTCACGTCGCCGAAGGCGCCGGGGCGGAGCGTGCCGCGCCCTTCGAGTTTGAAGATGCGGGCGGGGTTGACCGAGCAGAGTTCGACGAGGCGTTCGAGTCCGATGAGGCCGGGCCGCACCAAGCGTTCGAGGGCGAGGCCGACGGCCGTCTCAAGGCCGGTGATGCCGAAGGCGGCGTGGTCGAACTCAAGCTCCTTCTCGTCGCGGTGGTGCGGCGCGTGGTCGGTGGCGACGGCGTCCACGGTGCCGTCGGCGATGGCTTCGAGGACGGCTTCGAGGTGTTCGCGGCTGCGGAGCGGCGGGTTCATCTTCGTGTTCGTGTCGAAAGCCTCGCAGGCCGCGTCCGTCAGGGTGAAGTGGTGCGGCGTGACCTCGCAAGTCACCAGCGCGCCGCGCGCCTTCGCGCGCCTGATGGCTTCGACGGCCCCGCGTGTCGAGACGTGCGCGAGGTGGACGCGCGCGCCCGTCAACTCGGCCAGCGCACAGTCGCGCGCCGCGTCCGACTCTTCCGCCAGCGCGGGCCGGCCGCGCAAGCCCAGACGCAAAGACCACTCGCCCTCGTGCATCACGCCGCCCGCGGCGAGCGAGGGGTCGTCGCAATGGTCCATCACCGTCAAATCGAACCCGCGCGCGTACTCCAGCGCGCGCCGCATCAGTCCCGGCGAGGGCACGGGCCGCCCGTCGTCGGTGACGGCGACGATGCCTGCCCGCTTCATCTCGCCCATCTCGGCCAGCTCCTCGCCCTTCGAGCCCTTCGTGATGGCGCCGACGGGGAAGACGTTGGCGAGCCCGACCGACGCGGCCTGTTCGACGATGAAACTCGTGACGGCCGGGTTGTCGTTGACGGGGTCGGTGTTCGGCATGGCGCAGACGCTCGCCCAGCCGCCCGCGACGGCCGCCTGCGCCGCCGTCTCAATCGTTTCCTTGTATTCCTGACCCGGCTCGCGCAGGTGCGTGTGCAGGTCGATGAAGCCGGGCGCGACGACGAGGCCGGTCGCGTCGAAGACTTCGGCGCCTTCGGGGCGCGGCTCGCCGCGGCCGAGCAGGGCGGCGACGCGCCCGTCTTCAATCAACAGGTCGCGCCCCCCGTTGACGCCCTGCGTCGGGTCGATACAGTAGCCGTTCGCTATCAGCAGTCTCATCCGTTCTGTTTTTATTGTGACGCGTCGGAGCGGCCGGCCGTGACGGCGACCCTGAGCGGCTCGGGCTCCGGCTCGGCCCTGATTTGTGAAGGCGGGTTGGTGTTGACGTTCGTCGTGCCGGCGCCGCCGCCGAGCAGGTAGAGGACGGCCATGCGGAGGGCGAGGCCGTTCGAGACCTGGTCGAGAATGAGCGAGCGCGTGCCGTCGGCCACGTCCGAGGCTATTTCGATGCCGCGGTTCATCGGCCCCGGATGCATGACGATGGCGTCGGGCGCGGCAAGCTCCAGCCGCTTCCGCGTCAGGCCGAAGTGGACGGCGTACTCGCGCAAGGAAGGGAGGAAAGCCTTGTCCTGCCGCTCGCGCTGGATGCGGAGGACCATCACCACGTCGGCGCCTTCAATCGCCTCCTCGACGCGGTTGACGACGCGCAGCTTCCCTCCCCCGACGACCGAAGCGAACTCGGGCGGCGCCAGCGTGCCCGGCCCGGCGAGTGTGACCGAGGCGCCGAGCGTCGTCAGCAGGTGCGCGTTCGAGCGCGCGACGCGCGAGTGCAGGAGGTCGCCGAGGATGGCGACTCGGAGGCCGCGGAAGCCGCCCTTGTGCTGGCGGATGGTGAGCGCGTCGAGCAGGGCTTGGGTCGGGTGCTCGTGGGCGCCGTCCCCGGCGTTGACGATTGCGGCGCGGCAGACGCGCGCGAGCTGGTGCGGGGCTCCGGCCGAGGGGTGGCGGACGACAATCAGGTCGGGCGCCATCGCTTCGAGGTTGCGCGCCGTGTCGAGCAGCGTCTCGCCCTTCGTCACGGAGGATGAGGAGGAGCTGATGTTGATGACATCGGCGGAGAGGCGCTTGCCGGCGATCTCGAAGGAGGTGCGCGTGCGCGTCGAGGGCTCGAAGAAGAGGTTGATGACCGTCCGGCCGCGCAGCGCCGGCACCTTCTTAATCTCGCGCCCGGAGATTTCGCGGAACGACTCGGCCGTGTCGAGGAAGTGCGTGATCTCTTCGGCCCCGAGGCCGCGGATGCCGAGCAGGTGTTTGAGGCCGGTGTTCATCCGAAGGACCCAGCGTCGCATACGAAAAGGGCGGCCGAGGCCGGCCGCCGCAACTGTCTTTAAGACTCCTCCTGCGCCGGGGGTCGCTCCACGATGGAGACGCCCTCCTCGCCGTCAATGTCCTGAAGCATGACCTTGATGATCTCGCTCCGCTTGGTCGGCACGAACTTGCCGACGAAGTCGGCCTGGATGGGAAGCTCGCGGTGCTCCTTGCCGCGGTCGATGAGGACGGCGAGCTGGACGCGCCGCGGCCGCCCGAAATCAATCAACTGGTCGAGCGCCGCGCGCACCGTGCGGCCCGTGTAGAGCACGTCGTCTATCAGGAGGACGTTGCGGCCTTCCACGTCCACGGGCAGGTCGGTGCGGTTGACGACGGGGTTGGCGCCGACGGTCGAGAGGTCGTCGCGGTAGAGCGTGATGTCCACGACGCCGACGGGCGGGCGCTCGCCTTCGAGGTCGGCGATCTTGTCGGCCAGCCGGTGCGCGAGCGGGACGCCGCGCCGCTGGATGCCGACCATGTAAAGGTGCCCCGCCCCGTGGTTCTCCTCCACGATCTCCGAGGCCAGCCGGGCCAGCGCGCGGTTAATCCGCATGCTGTCCATGATGCGAGCTTTTTCCACGAAATCCATCGCCGCGGATACTAGCACAGAGCCCCGACCCGTTGGAAGGTTCGCCGCACGGTCGCCCGTCTCGGGGACCGATTCGGCGTTGTCCGGCCGCACGCCCTGACGTTAGAATCACGCCCGCCGTAACTGTGGCCTCGTAAGTCTCACCTCTCGTCGGGCGTCAAGTGGAGGGCGCCGATGCTTAAAACTAATGCCGCGGGGCGCGAGCGCGTTTGTATGCGCGGGCTGGAGTTCATCTACGGGCTGGCGTGCGAGGCGGAGGTGTTCGCGGAGCACGGGAGCGATTTGGTGAACTGTTTCTACTTCACGTTCTCGACGTGGCCCGAGGGTCGGGTGCGGCGGGCGGCGCGGCGGATGGGGTTGGAGCGGGCGCGGGCGTGGCGGCGCGAGTTCCCGACGCTCCCGCCCGAGGCGGACGCGGACATGCTGTCTTTCATGATTCACGGCAGCTACGCCGCCGACCGGCTCGTCCCGCCCGACGCGGCCTTGCGCGAAGAGATGGTGCGGAGGGCGGGGTCTCTGGGGCCGCGGGACGTTTTCGGTTTCGACCCGTTGACGGAGGCGCCGCCTTCGGACGTGCCCGCCCGGTGCGCCTGCGGGGAGTGGAACGCGCGCGGGCGGAAGAGTTGTCGCGCGTGCCGGGCGCGGCTGGAGATGACGAGCCGTTACCTCGTCTGGTACACGGCGCTGATGCGCGCTTACAACTACGACTGTTGCGGCGTCGCGTGCGGGGCGTCTTACGCCGACGTGCTCGGGTGGCTGCCCGCGATGCGGCCTTACCGCGGGGCCGAGGGCGGGTCGAACCCGGACTTCTACGACGCGGTCTACGCCGTCACGCACGTCGTCTACACGCTGAACCATTACAACCTCTTCGAGCTTTCGCCGCGCTGGCTGCCCGACGAGTTCGACTTCCTGAAGGCGAGCTTGCGCGAGGCGGTGGGCGCGGAAGACCCGGAGATGCTGGGAGAGATTGTTGACTCGCTGAAGGCGTTCGGGCTGACGGAGGCGCACCGGCTCGTGCGGGAGGGCGTGGAGTACCTGTTCGAGTCGCAGAACGCGGACGGGAGTTGGGGACCGACGGACGGCGACGTTTACGCGCGCTACCACTCGACATGGACGGCCCTCGACGGCCTGCGGCCGTGCGAGCCGCGCGCCCGCGGACTCAGTTTCCCGAACCTCAAGCCCCTCCTCAGACGCCGGGCCGCCCGCTGACCCTCACACTTTACGGACTGCCACAATCGCCCTCGCCCCCCGCGCCGGGGCGTGCGAAGATGCGAGCGTGATGAGTTTACCTTTACGGATGAGCACGAACGGGGCGGCCGCCGCGGCGCGGGGCGGGGAGGCTCGACAAGCCGGGGGCCGGGCGGCAAAATCGGAACAAGGGGTTATGCGTTCTCACATTAACAGTTATCTGGACGACTTCGCCGCGAGGGGGCGCGAGGCGGCCTACGCGCACAGGCGGGGCTTGCGCCTGTCGCGGTGGAGTTACGGGCGGGTGGCGGCGGCGGCTCGCCGCTTCGCGCGCGAGCTTGAGGCGCGGGGCGTGTCGAAAGGCGAGCGCGTCATCGTCTGGGCGGCGAACGGCCCCGAGTGGGTGGCGGCCTTCTTCGGGTGCACGCTGCGCGGCGCCGTCGTCGTCCCTCTGGACGTGGAGAGCGCGCCCGACTTCGTCTCGCGCGTCGCCGGGCAGACGCGCGCGCGGCTCGTCCTTCTCGGTCAGGAGACGCGCCATGCGGGCGCCGCCCTCGGCCTCCCCTCCCTCGCGCTCGAAGAGTTGGAGGAGACGGTCGCACAGCACGACGCGGGAGCTTACGAGGCTGAGATTAACCCCGACGACATCGTCGAAATCATCTACACTTCGGGGACGACGGCCGAGCCGCGCGGCGTCGTCCTCACGCACCGAAACCTGCTGGCGAACCTTGAGCCGCTTGAGAAGGAGGCGCAGAAGTATCTCCGCTACGAGCGGCTGGTCCACCCCATCCGCTTCCTGAGCCTGCTGCCGCTCAGCCACGTCTTCGGGCAGTTCATGGGCGTCTTCGTGCCGCAACTGCTCGGCGGCGAGGTCGTCTTCCAGGACTCGCTCAACCCCTCGGAGGTCGTCGAGACGATTAAGCGCCACCGCGTCTCTGTCGCCGTCGCCGTCCCGCGCATGCTCGACACCTTGCGCGAGCACGTCGAGCGGCAGGAGGCTTCGGCCGGCCGCGCCGACAGGTTCCGCCGCGAGCTCGAAGAGGCGGGCAAGGTTCACCCGTTCATGCGCCTCTGGAAGTTTCGCCGCATCCACCGGCGCTTCGGCTGGCGGTTCTGGGCCTTCGTCTCGGGCGGCGCGACGCTGCAAGAAGAGACGGAGACTTTCTGGCGCCGACTCGGCTTCCCCGTGCTGCAAGGCTACGGGATGACGGAGACGGCGTCGCTCATCACCGTCAACCACCCCTTCAAGAGCGGGCGCGGCTCGGTCGGCAAAATCCTCCCCGGTCAGGAGGTGAAGCTGGGCGAGGGCGGCGAGATACTGGTGCGCGGCGCCAACGTCTCGCCCGGCTACTGGAAGGACGGCGCGGCCGAGCCGCTGTCAAACGGCGGCGGCTGGCTGCGCACCGGCGACCTCGGCGAGATGGACGAGGCCGGCAACATCTACTTCAAGGGGCGCAAGAAGGAGACCATCGTCACGGCCGCCGGCCTCAACGTCCACCCCGAAGACATCGAGCGGGCGCTCGACCGCCAGCCGGAGATAAAGGCCAGCGCCGTCTTAGGCGTCGAAGGGCCGCGCGGCCCCGAGCCCGTCGCCGTCCTCATCCTGCGCGACGACGCGGCGGACCCGTCGGCGGCCGTCGAGCGCGCCAACCAAATGCTCGCCCGCCACCAGCACGTCCGCCGCTGGCACGTCTGGCCCGAAGGCGACTTCCCCCGCACCGCGACGCACAAGGTCCGCAAGCGCGACATCCTCGAAAGGGTGTCAGGCGTCGGGCGTCAGGTACCGGGAGGAAACGATGCCGTACCCGACACCCGACACCTGACACCCGACACCCTTGCCTCCCTCGACTCGCTCGGGCGCGTCGAGCTTCTGAGCGCGCTCGAAGACCGTTACCAGATTGAGATTGACGAGGCGAGCTTCACGGCCGCGACGACGGCGGAGGACGTGGAGCGCATCGTCCGCGGCGGCGGCGAGGCGGACGCGGCCTCGCGCTACCCCTACCCGGAGTGGACGCAGAAACGGCCGGTCGCGTGGCTGCGCGTCGTCTTCTATTACTTAGTCGTACTGCCGATAACGAGCGTGCTCTGCTGGGCGCGCGTCTGCGGCCGAGAACGTTTGAAGCACCTGAATGGACCCGCGCTCTTCGTCTCGAACCACATCACATACTTCGACCACGCGCTCATCATGTCGGCCATGCCGCACCGCTTCCGCCGCCGCCTCGCCATCGCGCAGGAGGGCGAGCGGCTGCGCTTCTGGCGGCGCCCGCCCGCCGGGACGCCCCTCCTCAGACGCCTGCGCTGGCGCGCGCAATACTTCCTCGTCGTCGCCATCTTCAACACCTTCTCGCTGCCGCAGAAGAGCGGCTTCCGCCGCAGCTTCCGCTACGCGGGCGAGTCCGTGGACCGCGGCTACAGCGTCCTCGTCTTCCCCGAGGGCACGCGCACCGAGCACCTCGGCATGAACCCCTTCCGCAACGGGACGGGCCTCCTCGCCTCTCAACTCGGCATTCCCGTCGTCCCCGTCCGCATCGACGGCCTCACCGAACTCAAGCTCAGCGGCCGTCGCGGCTTCACCTCCCCGCACAACGTCACCATCCTCTTCGGCGACCCCGTCACCTACCCGCCCGACGCCGACCCCGCCGACATCACGGCCGACCTCGAACGTCGGGTGAAGGAAATCAGTAGCCGGTAGTCAGTAGAAGACGCATTTTCGGCGAACAGTCATCGCGTCAGCACGGAGCGGCTACCGGCTACCGGCTACTGTTCTTTTGACATACTTTCTCGCGCTCTGCTACGCTCAAAGGCGCCTTAACGCACTCCCCCTTGTAGAGTTTCGCGACACGGGTCATGCTTTATCGCTCGATCCTGCGCCCCCTGCTGTTCAGGCTCCCCCCCGAGACGGCCCACGAGTTGGCCCTGCACGCGCTGACCGCCGGCTTCGGCGCGGGGGCCGCGCGGCGAGCGGCGCGGAGGCGTTTGGCGCGCCCCCTGTTCGGCGAGCTGCGGCGCTTCGGCCTGCGGTTCGAGAACCCCGTCGGCGTCGCCGCCGGCTTCGACAAGAACGGGGTCGCGGCACACGCGCTGGCGGCGCTCGGCTTCGGCTTCGTCGAGGTCGGCACGGTGACGCGGCTCGCGCAACCCGGCAACCCCCGGCCGCGGCTCTTCCGCCTCCCCCTCGACCGCGCGCTCATCAACCGCCTCGGCTTCAACAACGCGGGCGCCGCCGCCCTCGCCGAGAGGCTTAACGGTTCGGGCAAGCCGCCCTGCGTGCTCGGCGTCAACATCGGCAAGAGCCGCGTCGTCGCCGTAGAGGAGGCGGCGGCCGATTACCTCGCGAGCTTCGATTTGATTCACCCCCACGCCGACTACGTCGCCGTCAACGTCAGCTCGCCCAACACGCCGGGCCTGCGCGAGCTGCAAAGGGCGGACCTGCTCGCCGGCCTGCTCGGCGAGCTGCAACGGCGCAACGGCGAGCTTTCGGAGCGCGCGGGACGAGAGAGGACGCCGCTGCTCGTGAAGGTCGCCCCCGACCTCGGCGCGGGCGAGCTTGAGTTGATAGTTGACGTGGCGAAGCGGGTCGGGTTCGCCGGCATCATCGCGACGAACACGACCGTCTCGCGCGACGGGTTGAAGACCCCGCGCGGGCGCGTCGAGTCTTTCGGCGACGGCGGCCTGAGCGGTGCGCCCCTGCGCTCGCGCTCGACGCAGGTCGTCGCCGCGCTGCACAGGCTCTCGCGCGGCGCGCTTGAGATAGTCGGCGTCGGCGGCGTCTTCAATGCCGAAGACGCGTGGGAGAAAATCAGCGCGGGCGCCTCGCTCGTGCAGCTTTACACGGGCTTCGTCTACGAGGGCGCGGGCGTCGTCGCGCGCATCAACGAAGGCTTGGCCGCGATACTCTCGCGGCACGGCCTGAGCGGGCTGGACGAGGCCGTCGGCTGCCGCGCCGACGAATTGGCGGCCCGCGCGAGCTTATAGGAGGCAGGCTTCTTTGACCCGGACACGGACGGCGAAGGAATCGTTGATGAAGGAGAAGCTGATCGTCGCGCTCGACGTGGAGACGGCCCGCGAGGCGCGGCGCGTCTACGGCGAGCTGCGCGACGCGGTCGGCATGTTCAAGGTCGGCTCGCAACTCTTCACGGCCGAGGGGCCGTCGCTCGTGCGCGAGCTGGTTGACGACGGCGCGCGCGTCTTCCTCGACCTGAAGTTCCACGACATCCCTAACACCGTCGCGTCGGCCGCGCGCGAGGCCGTCCGCCTCGGCGTCTCGCTCTTCAACGTCCACGCCTGCGGCGGCGGGGAGATGATGCGCCGCGCCGCCGACGCCGTCGGCGAGGAGGCCGGGAGGCTCGGAGTCGAGCGCCCGCGCCTGATCGCCGTCACCGTCCTGACCAGCATGGACGCCGCCTCGCTCGAAGAGACGGGCTACACGGGGCCGACGCTCGAAGAGCAGGTCGCGCGGCTCGCGCGCCTCGCGGCCGACTCGGGCCTCGACGGCGTCGTCGCCTCGCCGCACGAAATCGGCCTCGTCCGCTCGACTGTGAACAGCCGGGACTTTATCGTCGTCACGCCCGGCGTCCGCCCCGCCGGCTCAAGCGAGGACGACCAGAAGCGAGTCATGACGCCCGCCGGGGCCGTCCGCGCCGGGGCCGACTTCATCGTCGTCGGCCGCGCCATCCTCGGCGCCCCGGACCCGGTCCGCGCGGCGCGCGAGATTGTTGACGAGATGAGCGGTTGAGTCATGACGGTCGAGTATCGCGTCGAGGGCAGGGGGCCGGCGTTCGTTTACGTCTGCGGGCTTGAAGGGTCGGGGCGGCTCTTCTACAAGCAGGCCGCCGACCTCGCGCGCGACCACACCGTCATCACGTTCCCTTTGCGGGGCGAAGGGCGTTACGAGCTTTCGAGTTTGATTGAAGACTTGGCGTGGGTCGTGCGCGACGCGGGCTTTGAGCGGGCGACCGTGTTGGGCGAGTCCTTCGGCGGGCTCTTGACGCTGGCCGCGGCGCTCGAACGCCCCGAGATGTTCGAGCGCATGATTCTCGTCAACACGTTCCCCCACTTCGTGCAGCGCGCGAGGATACACCTCGGCGTCGCGCTCTTCACGCTCCTCCCCTACCAGCTCGTGAAGGCGCACCGCACGCGCACCGCGCGCCACGTCCTCTTCGACTCGGAAGTGTCGGACGAGGACCGACGCCTCTTCCGCGAGCACACGGGCGGCGTCCCCTACGAGGGCTGGCTCTCGCGCCTGCGCATCATCCGCGACACGGATTTGCGCCCGCGCCTCGGAGACATCAAAATACCCGCGCTCGTCGTCGCGGGCACCGGCGACCGGCTCTTGAACAGCGTCAGGGCCGCCCGCCTCATGGCTTCGCGCCTGCCGCGCGCGCGCCTGAAGCTGCTCGAAGGCACGGGCCACGTCGCGCTGCTCTCGGGCCGCGTCCGCGTCCGCGACTGGCTGCGCGAGTTCGACGGATTTTAAGGCGCGAACGGCGGAACGCCGCCCCACCCCGCGCGTGTAAGGCTGGACGGGCGCGTGCGGCCGCAGGTCGGAAAAGGGGAAGGAATCTTTTGGGTCGTCAAAAAGGGACACTTACGGGAATCGCCGCGGCGCTCGCCGCCCTGCTCTGCCTCTCGACGGCGGCCCGCGCGCAGGCGCCCTTCTCCGCCGCCCCCTACCGCACGGGCGAGCGCCTCACCTACACCGTCGCCTTCTCGAACTTCCCGACGGCCGCGCACGTCGAGCTTGAAGTCGCCGGCCGCGGCGAGTTCTACGGGCGCGAAGGCGTCGAGCTGCGCGCGCACGTCGAAACCATCGGCGTCGTCTCCGCCGCCCTCTACGCCATCAACAACAACTACACCTCCTTCGTGGACCCCCTGACCGGCACGCCCTACCGCGCGCAGCAAATCATCCGCGAAGGCGCCCGCGCCGAAGACCTGACGCGCGAGTTCGACGCCGCGACGGCCGCCGCCCCGTCCTCAAACTCGCAGAAGCAGCCGACGCTCGGCGTCCCCGGCACCTTCGACCTCCTCTCGGCGCTCTACCGGCTGCGCGCCCTGCCGCTCGCGCCCGGCGCCGCCTACCGCCTCACCGTGCAGAACGGGGCCACCGCCTACGACACGGAAATCAAAGTCACCGGCCGCGAGCTGATTAAGACCAACGTCGGCTCCTCCAACGCCCTCGTCACGCAGGTCCGCGTCCGCGGCGACGCCTCGGCCGACGACTACCGCGTCCGCGTCTACTTCACCGACGACGAGCGCCGCGTCCCCGTCCTTATCACCGCGCGCCACCGTGCCGGCGAGATTCGCGCTGAGCTAGCCAGCGCCGAGTATCTGCCGGACCCGACCGGCGCCGCCCCCGGTCCCAACGCCGTGCCGCCCACGCCCCAGCCCACGCCGCCGCCCGCGGGCGTCCGCCCCACGCCCACGCCCCGGCCCGGCACACGGCCCGCCGGCTCCGGCGCCATCCCGACGATTAACGCGCCCTTCAAGCCGGGCGAGCAACTGAACTTCAACTTCTTCCTCGGCGCCGCCCCGCCGCCCGTCGGCACGGCCACCTTCCAGGTCCGCGCCAAGTCCAAATACTTCAACCGCGAGGGCCTGCTCCTGACCGCCGTCATCCAGACGACGGGCGCCGGCCAGACCCTCTTCCCCGTCGACGACCGGCTCAGCTCCTACGTGGACGTGAAAACGCTCCTCCCCTTCCGCACCGAGCTGGGCCTGAACGAAGGCAAGCGCAAGGCCCGCTGGGTCGTCTCCTCCGACCAGACCAGCGGCAACGCCCTCTTCGACGACGGCACGCGCATCGACATCCCCGTCAACACGCACGACCTGCTCTCCGTCTTTTACGCGCTCCGCACCTTCGACCTCTCGCCCGGCAAGCGCAACGCCGTCCCCCTGCTCGTCAACAAGCGCCCGCGCCCGCTCTACGTCACGGCGCTCCGCAACGACGCCGTCACGCTCGGCACGCAGCGCATCCCGGCCGTCGAGCTTGCGCTCACGACCGGCGACCCGCAGGGCGACCGCTTCTCCTTGCGCCTCTGGGTCAGCACCGACGGCCGCCGCCTGCCGCTGCGCCTGACGGCCCAGACGCCCCTCGGCCCCGTCCGCGCCGACCTCGCCATCATCCCCACGACGCTCCAGTGAGACGGCCGACCGCCTTTTTTCAAGAAAAAGACTGCGGCCCCGCCCTAGATGAAATTGAAATTTATTTTCATCGGGGTTATCATTCCCGACATGAGTCTGGCCCATGCCGCCCCGCAAATCATGGAAAAATCGCCGGAGCGCGAGGAGTCAGGCGCCCGCTGCGTCACGCTCGACCGGCTCCCGGCCGGCGCCTCGGGCCGCGTGGCGGCCGTCCGCGGCTCCGGCCCCGTCGCGCGCAGGCTCCTTGAGATGGGCGTGGTCCCCGGCGCCCCGGTCCGCGTCGTCAAGTTCGCCCCGCTCGGCGACCCGCTCGAAGTCCGCGTCCGCGACTACCACCTCGCCCTCCGCCGCAGCGAGGCGGAAACGATAATGGTGGTGCAGAGTGCGGAATGAGAACGAGGTGTCGGGTGCCGGGTGTCAGGTATCAGGTAAAGACGCCCGCTTTTAACCGACACCCGAAACCCGGCACCCGACACCCATTTTATGAGTACCACCCTCGAATCCCCTTCCCGCACGGCCGGGGCCGGCGTCCGGCTCGAAGGCGCGGCGCCGCTGACGGTGGCGCTGGCCGGCAACCCGAACGCGGGCAAGACCAGCATCTTCAACGTGCTGACGGGCCTGCGCCAGAAGGTCGCCAACTACCCCGGCGTCACGGTCGAGCGCAAGGAAGGCTCCTGGACGCTCTCGCCCGACTCGCCCCCCGCCCGCCTCGTTGACCTGCCCGGCCTCTACAGCCTCGACGCCGCCTCGCTCGACGAGCAGATAGCGCACGACATCATCATGGGGCGCGTGGCCGAGGTGCCCGCGCCGGACGTGGTCGTCGCAGCAGTTGACTCCACGAACCTCGAACGCAACCTCTACCTCGTGACGCAGCTCCTCGAAGCGGGGCGCCCGCTCGTCGTCGCGCTGACGATGGTGGACCTCGCCGAGCAGGCGAGGCTCGAAGTGGACGCGCGCCGGCTGGGCGAGGAGCTGGGCGTCCCCGTCGTCGCCGTCAACGCGAAGCGCCGGACGGGCTTCGATGAACTGGCGCGCGCCGTCATCGATGCGGCCGGCGCCGATGCCCCGCGCCCCAAGTGGCGGCTGTCGCCCGCGGCCGAGCAGGAGGTCGCCGCGCTCTCGAACGGCGGGGGCATGGAGGCTCGCGCCGAAGCCTTGCGCGAACTTTATGGCGACGACTTGCCGGAGGACGCGGACCGTCGCGAGTTAGTCGAAGGGGCACGTGTGAGGCTCGCGCGGGGCGGCGCTCAGTGGTGGCAGGAGCCCGTCACGGCGCGTTACGACTGGATCGAGGGCGTGGCCGCCGCGTCCGTGAAGGGCCGCGGGCGCGCACGCGGGCGGACGAGCGCGACCGAGCGCATCGACCGCGTCGTGACGCACAGGCTGCTCGGCCCCGCCGTGCTCCTGCTCGTGATGCTCGTGGTCTTCCAGACTATCTTCTCGTGGGCGTCGCTGCCGATGGACTTGATCGACCGGGGCTTCGGCGCGCTCGGCGAGACGGTCCGCGCCGGGATGCCGCGGGGGCTTTTGAACGACTTGGTCGTTGACGGCGTCATCGCGGGCGTCGGCGGCGTGCTCGTCTTCCTGCCGCAAATCCTTCTGCTCTTCTTCTTCATCGCGCTGCTGGAAGACACCGGCTACATGGCGCGGGCGGCCTTTTTGATGGACCGCTTGATGCGCGGCGTGGGCTTGCACGGGAAGGCTTTCATGCCGCTGCTGTCGAGCTTCGCGTGCGCGATTCCCGGCATCATGGCGACGCGGACCATCGAGAACCCGAAGGACCGTCTGGCGACCATCATGATCGCGCCGTTCATGTCGTGCTCGGCGCGGCTGCCGGTCTACACGCTGATGATCGCGGCCTTCTTCTCGGAGGAGAGGCTGTTCGGCATCGTCTCTCTGGGCGCGGTCATCATACTCTCGATGTACCTGCTCGGCGTCGCCGTCGCCATCGCGGTCGCGTGGGTCTTGAAGCACACGATTTTGAAGTCGCCGCCGCCGCCGCTCGTCCTTGAGATGCCGCCCTACCGCGCGCCCAACCTGCTCAACGTCGCGCAGACGATGCGCACGCGCGCGTGGCTCTTCGTGAAGAGGGCGGGCACGGTCATCCTCGCCATCTCGATTCTGCTGTGGGCGTTGATGACCTTCCCGCGCTCGGCCGCGAAGCCGACGCCCGACGCGCAGGAGGGCGCCGCCGTGCAGGCCATGCGCGAGACGGGCGCCGAGGCGAGGGGCGAGCCGGCGCCGGAGACCGTCCCCGAGGCGGGCGAGGCGGGCGACGAGGGCGAGCAGTTGCGGCAGAGCTACGCGGGCCGCCTCGGGCACGTGCTGGAGCCCGCCATCGCGCCGCTCGGCTTCGACTGGAAGATGGGCATCGGCCTCATCTCGTCGTTCGCGGCGCGCGAGACTTTGGTCTCGACTTTGAGCATCGTCTACAACGTCGGGAAGGACGCCGACGCCGAGTCGCCTTCGCTGATTGAAGCCGTGAGGGCGGCGAAGAGGCCGGACGGGAGCCCGGCGTGGACGCCGCTGGTGGCGGTGTCGATGATGGTCTTCTTCGTGCTGGCGTGCCAGTGCATGTCAACGGTGGCAATCGTGCGGCGCGAGACGAACTCGTGGCGCTGGCCGCTCTTCATGGTCGCCTACATGCTCGTCGTCGCCTACGTGGCGTCCTTCATTACTTATCAGGGCGGGAGGCTTCTGGGCCTCGGGTAGTTCTTCGGAATGATTGACTGGCAAATGGCCGCCGTCGCGCTCATCGTCCTCGCCGCGCTCCTCTACGTGGCGCGGCGCGGCCTCGCCCGCCTGCGCTCTTTTAAAGCGAGCGGCGCCGCCGCCGGCTGCGCGACCGGGTGCGGTAAGTGCGGCGAGTCTGAAAAGCCTGTTGTGACGCCGGCCGGCCCCGTTCTCGTTCAGATAAAGCGGGACAAGAAGCAGCTCTAACACAGAGGGCACGGGGGACACACAAAGGGCACGGAGGAGAATTTGTTTCTCTCCGTGCCCTTTGTGTGTCCCCCGTGTTCTCTGTGTTGAAAACTCCTGCCCGCTATCAGGGGGCGAAGTTGAAGCTGAGGTAGCCGGAGACGCGGACGGGCTCGCCGTTGACGACGGTGGGGTTGAACTTCCAGCGGCGCGCGGCGTCGGTCGCGGCGGTCCTGAGTTGAACGGGGCCGTCGGCGCGCTCGACGGAGACGACCTCGCCTTTCTCGTCAACGACGAGGAAGACGGTGACGGTGCCGGTGGCGCGCGCGGCCCTCGCGATGGCGGGGTAGGAGGGCGAGACGCGCTGCCGGGCCTTGGACACGAGCGAGCCGACCGCGACGACGTTGCCCGCGCCGCTATTGGCGGGCGCGGGCGAAGGCGTCGGCGGGGGGGCGCTCGCGGTCGTCGCGGCGGCGGCGGGCGTCGGCTGAGCGGCGGGGGGCTGGCCCTGCTTGCCCGCGCGCTTCGGGTCGGTCTTCTGTGCGTTGTTCTTGTCGGTCGCGGTGGCCGTGGCGGGCGCGGGGCGTGCCGGCGGGAGGTCGCTGATGCTGGCGATGCGCGTCTCGGAGGCGAGGAGGTGCTGGCGCGCTTCGGAGACTTCCGTCTGCCAGCGCGCGCGGTCCTGCTCGTTGCGCGGCACGCGCATGCGGACGGTGGCGGCGTCTTCCAGAAGCGCCGTCGCGTCGAGCGCGCCCGTGTCCCTCGCGTTCGCCTGCTCGCCGCGTATCTCGCGCGCCTGCGTGACGACACGTTCCAGGAGGACGCGCAGTTGGTCGAGGTCGCTGCCGGCCTCGGCCGGAAGGTCGGACGCGTCGGCGACGTTGACGCCGAAGTTGCGGTAGCGGTCGAGGTGCGTGCGGACGGCGATGACGGTCTGGCCGGCGACGGCGAAGTAGGCGTGCGACGTGGCGTCGCCCGCGCGCCCGCCCGCGCGCGCCTTGAACGCCTCGTCGAGCAGCGCGGCGGCGCGCGTGTAGTCCGGCATCTCGACGAAGATGGACATCAGGAGGAGCCGGGCCACGTCGCGCACGGACTCGTCGCCGCTCGTCGCGCGCAGCGATTCGAGCTCGGTGGCCGCGGCGGCGAGCCTGCCGATGGCGGCGAGCGCGCGGGCGCGTTCGAGCCTGCGCTGGACGGCCTCGGCCTCCGCGACGGCTGGCGAGGTGGCGGCCGTCGCCGGCTCGACCGCCTGCGTCTGCGCGCGCAGGGCCGGCGAGGCGGCGAGCGCGAGACACACGACGGCCAGTAACTTCGGCTTCAAAGTTGTGCGGATAAAAAGACGGGTTCCCTTCACTTACCTTAACTCCTAAAACTCGAAAGCGAGCAACGACGCTCGCTCAGGTAAGGCTCACTTGAAATGGCGAGCGTATTATGGCCCGATTCGGCCCTTCCTTCAACCCCCGAGCGAAGAAGTTGTCGGCCTTCATTCATCAGTTGTCGGCAAGACTCGGCCCGTTGCCCGGCGGCTAGCCGCCCGCGAGGCTGCGCGTGATGCGCTCGCGGATGGCGCGGGCGCGCCGCTTGATGAGGGGTTCGTCGAGGGTGAGGAGGCGGCGGTCGCGCATGACGACGCGACCCTCGATGACGACGGTGCGCACGTCGGAGCCCTTGGTCGCGTAGACGAGGTGCGAGTAGATGTTGTAGCGCGGCGTCTGGTGCAGGGCGTCGAGGTCAACGACGACGAGGTCGGCGCGCTTGCCTTCTTCGAGCGAGCCTATCTGATGGTCCATGTGCAGGGCGCGCGCGCCGCCGATGGTCGCCATCGCGAGCGCCTCCTCGGCGGTGACGACCTTCGGGTCGTTCGACGCCAGCTTGTGCAGCTTCGCCGCCGCGTCCATCGCCTCCCACATGTTGAGGTCGTTGTTAGAAGCCGCGCCGTCGGTGCCGAGGCCGAGCGGCACGCCCGCCTTCAACATCTGCGGCACGGGCGCCACCCCCGACGCCAGCTTCATGTTCGACTCGGGGTTGTGGACCGAGCCGACGTAGTATTGCCTGAGCAGCTTAATCTCGTTCTCCGTCAGGTGGACCGTGTGCGCGGCGACCGTGCGCAGGGAGAGGAAGCCGATGCGCGCGAGGTATTCGACGGGGCTCGCCCCGTGGTCGCGCGTCACGTCTTCGACCTCCTTGCGCGTCTCGGCGACGTGGATGACGACGGGCGTGCCCGTGCGGTCGGAGAGCGAGCGCACCTCGCGCAGATGCGCCTCCGACACCGTGTAGGGCGCGTGCGGCGCGACGGCCGCCGTGATGAGCCTGTTCCCCTTCCAGCGCGCGATGAAGCGTTCGGTGTAGCGCATCGCGTCGGCCCAAGTCTTGTTGTCTGGGACGGGGAAGTCGATGACGGTCTCGCCGAGGAGGCCGCGGACGCCCGCGCGCTCGGTCTCCTCGGCGATGGCGTCCTCGAAGTAGTACATGTCGCAGTAGGTGGTCGTCCCCGAGCGAATCATCTCGGCGAGGCCGAGCTGCGCGCCGACGCGGACGAACTCCTCGTTGACGTTCCTGGCCTCGGCCGGGAAGATGTACTTGGTCAGCCACTCGTTGAGGTCGAGGTCGTCGGCGATGCCGCGGAAGAGCGTCATCGGGACGTGCGTGTGGCCGTTGACGAGGCCGGGGATGACGGCGCGGCCCGCGGCGTCGACGACCTGCGGCGCGCTGAACCGGCGAACTATCTCGGCCCGCCTCCCGACCGCCACGATGCGCCCCGCCCTCACGGCGACGGCGCCGTCCTCGATGACGCGGCGCCCCTCGTCCATCGTCACCACGGTCCCGCCGCTAACGATTAAATCGACCCGCCGCGCCCGCTGCGCCGCGACGGGGAGCGATAACTGGGCAATCAACAGGCATGACAGGGCGAGGCGTTTGATGGTCGGTTTCATTTTTCGCAAGGCGTCTTTATTGCTGCTCGGCGCCGATCTCGTCAAGGAAGCCGGCGTCGAAGGGGCGCGGGAGGAGGTCGGCCATCTGGAGCGTTTCGGTCCCGCCGCGCAGGTTGGCGAGCGTGACGGGGATGTCGCCGCAGAACTCCCAGATGACCTGTCGGCAGGCGCCGCAGGGCGGCGTCAGGCGCTCGGTGTCAACGACGACGCACAGGCGTTTGAACTTGCGCGCGCCCTCCGAGAGCGCCTTCCAGATGGCGACGCGCTCGGCGCAGATGGTCTGCTCGTAGGCGGCGCTCTCGACGTTGCAGCCCGTGAAGACGGTGCCGCCTTCGGCTTCGAGCGCCGCGCCGACGCAGAAGTTCGAGTAGCGGGCCAGCGCGCAGTTGCGCGCCCGCGTCGCCGCCTCGATTAAGGTTCCAAGGTCTTCTGTACTCACTTACCCTCCTTGCTCGACTCGCAGGCCGACCCCGACCGGCGGCTCCGAAGTGCGGCGCCGCTCGTCGGCCAGCCGCTCGCGGATGCGGCCCGAGATGAGCGCGATGCTGACGAGGTTGTGGCCGCCCTCGGGGATGATAACGTCGGCGGAACGCTTCGACGGCTCGACGAACTGCATGTGCATGGGGCGCACGGTCGCCAGGTATTGTTCGATGACCGACTCGACGGTGCGGCCGCGCTCGGCCACGTCGCGCCGCAGGCGGCGGATGAAGCGGATGTCGTCGGGCGTGTCCACGTAAACCCTGATGTCCATCTCGTCGAGGAGGCGCTGCTCGGCGAAGACGAGGATGCCTTCGATGATGATGATGGGGCGCGGGTTCATGTGCAAGGTCTCGGCCTTGCGCGAGTGCGCCTTGAAGTCGTAGAGCGGAAGCTCGACGGCCTCGCCGCGCTTCAAGGCGCGCAGGTGCTCGACCAGGAGGTCGTTGTCGATGGCGTCCGGGTGGTCGAAGTTGACCTGGCGGCGGTAGTCGAGCGGCATCTGGTCGAGGTTTCGGTAGTACGAGTCCTGCTGGAGAAAGATGACATCCTCCTCGCTGACCGACTCCAGAATCCTGTTCGCGACGGTCGTCTTGCCCGAGCCGGTCCCGCCGCATATGCCGATAATCATCGCCGCTCCGCTCCGATGCGTTTCTACGTCAGTTTAGGAAGCACCCGCCTTAAAAGCTCGCCGAAAGTTTCGCGGACGCGCTCGCCCGTCTCGATGACCTCTTCGTGGTTGATGGGCTGGTCGAGGACGCCGGCCGCCATGTTGGTGATGCAGGAGAGGCCGAGGACGCGCAGGCCCATGTGGCGCGCGACCAGCGCCTCGGGCACCGTGCTCATGCCGACGGCGTCGGCGCCCAGCTTCCTCATCATGCGAATCTCGGCCGGCGTCTCGTAGGTCGGGCCGGAGAGCGCGGCGTAGACGCCGTCCTGAAGCCCGAGCCCCATCTCGCGCGCCTCGGCGTGGACAAGCTCCCGGTACTCCTTGTCGTAGACGGCCGACATGTCGGGAAAGCGCGGGCCGAAGCGCGCGTCGTTGGCGCCGCGCAGGGGGCTCACGCCCATCAGGTTCAGGTGGTCGCTGATACAGACGAGCGAGCCCGGCTCGTAAGTCTCTTTGACGCCGCCGGCCGCGTTCGTGAGCACCAAACTTTTCACGCCCGCGAGCGCGAGGACGCGGACGGGGAAAGTCACCTCTTCGAGCGTGTGGCCCTCGTAGAAGTGAAAGCGCCCCTGCATCGCCCAGACGGCCGTGCCGCCGACCGTGCCGAAGACGAGGCGGCCGGCGTGACCCTCGACGGTCGGGCGCAGGAAGCCCGGTATCTCCGAGTAAGGAACGGGCACGGCGTCCTCAAGCGCGTCGGCGAACGCGCCGAGGCCGCTCCCGAGGACGACGGCGACGCGCGCCTCGCCGCCCGCGCGCGCGCGGATGAGGCGCGCCGCGTGCTCGGCCCGCTCGTAGAGCGTTTCGGTGCTGGCGCCGCCAGCCTGTGTCGTCGCTTCGGACATAAGATTAACGCGGCGTCTGCCCGCGCCCGTGCGCGTCGTGTTCGCCCTTGTCGCGCTCGTCCCTGAAGAGGATGTTGAAGGCCAGCGCGACGGCGCCGCCGGCCGCGAGCAGGAAGAAGATGATGGCGATGGCCGGGTAGCCGAGGATGGTGAACGTCGTCTCGACCCTCATCATCAGCGCCGCGCCGACGATTAAGGCCGCCAGCACGAGCCCCAGCGTGATGCGGTTGGCTATCTTGTGCAAACTCTCAAGCAGGCTCCGCTCGTCAACGGCGTCCACCTCGATGCGGATGCCGCGCTGCGTGAGGGTGTCAAAGAGTTGGTTGACGCGCGCCGGCATCCGCTCGGCAAACTCCTTCAAATCAAGCACGGTGCCGTAGAGGCTGCCGGCCGAGAGGCTCTTCTGGAGCCTCTGCTGCATGAGCGTGTCGGAGTAGGCGCGGATGGAGAAGTTCGGGTCGAACTTCGGGTCGAGGGCGTGGACGACCTGGTCCAAGTTCAGGAGCGCCTTGGCGATCATCGTGAACTCGGGCGGCAGGCGGAAGTTACACTCGCCCGAGAGGTGCGCGATTTGGAGGGCGACGGCGCCGGAGTTGATGTTCTCCAACTGCGCGTTCTGGTTCTGCAAGACCAGCTCGGCGACGCGGCGGCGGAAGGTGTCGGCGTCGAAGTTCTGCTTCGGCTCGCCCATGCGGATGGCGAGGTCGGCGGCCTGCTCGCCGCGACCCTCGCTGATGGCGAGGAGCATCTGAATCAGATTCTCCTGCGAGCGCGTGCTGACGCGCGCCACCATGCCGAGGTCGATGAGGGCTATCTTGCGGTCGTCGGTGAGGAAGACGTTGCCGGGGTGCGGGTCGGCGTGGAAGAAGCCGTCCACGAGAATCTGCTGGAGGTAGGCGCGGAAGAGGTGTTCGGCCAGTTGGTAGCCGTCCACGTCGAGCATCGCGAGCGGCGTCAGCGTCGTAATCTTCTTGCCGCGGATGTAGTCCATCGTCAGGACGCGCGAGGTGGTGTAGTCCTCGACGGGGTGCGGGATGACGATGCGGTCGAACTCGCGCAGGTTGTTCGAGATGGTGATGAGGTTGCGCGCCTCGGCGCGGTAGTCCAGCTCGCGCAGGAGGTTCTTGCGGAACTCTTCGAGGAAGAGCGAGAACTCGTACTTGCGGCCGACCTCGGTGTGCGCGTCCATGAAGGAGGCGATTTCGGCGAGGGCGTCGAGGTCTTCCGACATCCGCTCTCGGATGTCCGGGCGCTGGACCTTGACGACGACCTCGCGGCCGTCGCGCATCCGCGCGCGGTGGACCTGACCCAGAGAGGCGGCGGCTACCGGCGTGGCCTCGAACTCGGAGAACCCCTTCGAGATGCGGACGCCGAGCTCGGCGGCCACTATCTTCTCGACTTCGGCGAAGGAGAAGGGCTCGACGTTGTCCTGGAGGCGGGCCAGAGCTTCGAGGTAGGGCTGCGGCAGGAGGTCGGCGCGGGTCGAGAGCAGTTGGGCCATCTTGATGAAGGTCGGCCCCATCTTCTCAACGTCCGAGGCCAGCTCCTCCATCTTGGCGGGCGTCGCCGTCGGGTCTTCCTGGTAGCCCTCGATGGCGGCTTCGAGCCCCGCCGACTGCACGAGGTCGCGCCGCCCGTACCGCATCAGCAGCACGGTGATGTCCTTGTAACGCTTCAGGTGTTCCGGCTTGAGAGAAATGCCAATCATTTAAAAGTTGTCAGCCGTCGGTTTTCAGTTTTCACTATAGTATCAACTGACGACTGAAAACTGGAAACTGACGACTATCGTTCCTTCTGGTACGGGATGCCGAGGGCGCGCGGCGCGCGGGCCTGCCCGATGAAGCCGGCGAGGACGACGATGGTCAGCACGTAGGGGATGATCTGGACGAACTGGTTCGGTATCTCCTCGCCGCCGAAGCGCACGCCCTGCAACTGGATGGCGATGGCCTCCGTGAAACCGAAGAGCAGGCACGCCAGCATCGTCTGCACCGGGCGCCACTTGCCGAAGATGAGCGCCGCCAGCGCGATGAAGCCGCGCCCCGAGGTCATGTTGCGCGTGAACAGGGACGACTGGCCGATAGACAGGTAGGCGCCGCCCACCCCGGCCAACGCCCCCGAGATGATGACGGCCGTGTAGCGCATCCACGGGACGCTGACGCCGGCCGCGTCCGCCGCCGCCGGGTTCTCGCCCACCGCCCGCAGCCGCAGCCCGAACGGCGTGTAGTAGAGCACGTAGTAGGTGAGCGGGACGAGGACTAAGAAGGCGAGGACGATGGGCGTCCACGGTATCAAATTCTCGCGCGGGATTTGCGGCGTCGAGCCGGAGGAGAGGAAGAAGGCGCCGCTGACGAGGGCCGGGATGCCGGTCATCAGGATGTTGATGGCCGTGCCCGTCACCACCTGGTCGGCGCGGAAGCGGATGCAGGCGACGGCGTGGACGGCGGCCACGAGGGCGCCCGCCGCGACGCCCGCCAGCAACCCCGCCCAGGGGTTTCCCGCCCAGTGCGTCACGGCCGCCGCCGTGAAAGCCCCGGCCAGCATCAACCCTTCGAGCGCGATGTTGATGACGCCCGAACGCTCCGAGTAGAGCCCGCCCAGAGCGGCCAGCAGCAGCGGCGTCGCCAGCCTGATGGTCGAGAAGAGCAGCGCGAGATTGAAAATCTCAAACATAAGATTTTTAGACTTTCGACCTCTTGAGTAAGCCGAACCTGCCGAACGGGCCGCGGAACAGCGCCTCGGCCGCGACGAAGAGGATGACGATGGCCTGCAAGACTTCGACGAGGTCTTTCGTGACGTGCTCGGAGAAGGCGTCCACGAAGATGCCGCCTCGGATGAGAGTGCCGAAGAGCAGCGCGGCGAGGAAGACGCCTACGGGGTGGTTGCGGCCGAGCAGCGCGACGGCGATTCCGGTGAAGCCGTAGTTGGCCGAGAAGCCGTCGTAGTAGCGGTGGCGGTAGCCGAGCACTTCGCTGATGGCGACCATGCCGGCCAGGCCCCCGGAAATCGCCATCGCCAGCACGATCTGCTTGCGCGTCGAGATGCCGCCGTATTCGGCGGCCGACGGGTTGGCGCCGGTCGCGCGAATCTCGTAGCCCCACTTCGTGCGCCACAGCAGCACGTAGACGAGCGCGCAGGCCGCGATGGCGACGAGGAAGGCGACGCTGACGGGCAGTCGCTCGGGGATGCCGGGGATGAAGGCGCCGAGGCGCGGGACGTGCGCGCCGGGGCCGACCGGCACGGTCTGCATGATGGGGTCGCCCGGCGCCTTGTAGAAGTATTGCGTGAAGTAGCTGACCAGCGCGACGGCGATGAAGTTCAGCATGATGGTCGTGATGACCTCGTGGGCGCCGAAGCGCGCCTTGAGCCACCCCGGTATCGCGCCCCACGCCGCCCCTACAACCACGGCCGTCAAGATTGCGAGCGGCACGAGCAGGAGGGCGGGCAGCGTCACCCACCCGTAGCCGACGGGCTTGCCGAACACGTCCACGACCGTCCCGCCGAACTTGATGCCGACCCACGCGGTCGCGAACGCCGCGACGTAAAGCTGCCCCTCGGCGCCGATGTTCAAAAGCCCGCACCGGAACGCCACCGCCACGGCGAGGCCCGTGAAGATGAGCGGCGTCGCGTAAAAGAGCGTGTAGCCGATGCCGTCCGGCCACGTCAGCGCGCTCCCCAGCAGCAGCCCGTAGACCTCGAACGGGTTGTCGCCGATGAGCACCACGACGATTCCGCCGACAAGGAAGGCGAAGGCCACGGCCACGAGCGGGAACAGGAGTTCGCGGAGAAGTTTCATAGTCAAATGGTGAGTGCGGAGTGCGGAGTGCGGAGTGACGAATGGAAGACAGCCTGCTTTCTATTCACCACCCCGCACTCATCACTTTCTTTCCCCTCCCGTCATCAGCAGGCCGATTTCTTCGTGGGAGGTCGTCTTGGGGTCAACTTCGCCGACGATGCGGCCGTGGTAGATGACGAGGAGGCGGTCGGCGAGCGAAGTCACTTCTTCGAGTTCGGCCGACACGAGGAGGACGGCGCAGCCCGAGTCTCTAAGGGCGACGAGCTTGCGGTGGATGAACTCGATGGCGCCGATGTCCACGCCGCGCGTCGGCTGCGAGACGAGGAGGAGCTTCGGCTTCAGCTCGAACTCGCGGCCGATGATGAGCTTCTGCTGGTTGCCGCCCGAGAGGGCGCGCGCGGGGAGGTCCGGGTTCGCGGGCCGCACGTCGAAGTCGCGGATGACGCCGAGCGCCCGCGAGCGGATGCCTTCGAGGTCGAGGAGCGGCGAGGTCGAGACGGCCGGGCGGCGGTAGTGGTCGCCGAGGATGCTGTTCTCGGCGAGGTCGAAGTCTAAGAGGAGGCCGCGGCGGTGTCGGTCTTCGGGGACGTGCGCGATGCCAAGCTCGCGCCGCTGGCGCGCGGCGGCGTGCGTGATGTTGCGCCCCTCGAACTGGACGGCGCCGCTTATGTGCGAAGCGGGAGTTAGGCCCGCCAGCGTCTCGATCAGCTCCGTCTGCCCGTTGCCCTCGACGCCGGCCACGCCGACTATCTCACCGGCGCGCACCGCGAACGACACGTCGCGCAGGCCGCGCCCGCCCTCGCCGACCGAGACCGTCAGGCCCCGCACCTTCAAGACCTCGCCGCCGGCCCGCGCCTCCGCCTTCTCGACCCTTAATAAGACTTCGCGCCCGACCATCAGCCGCGCCAACTCCTCGGCGCTCGTCTCGGCGGTCCTCACGCGGCCGACGACTTTGCCGTCGCGCATCACCGTCACGTCGTCCGAGATGGCGAGCACTTCGGAGAGCTTGTGCGTGATGATGACGACGGTCTTGCCCTGCTGGCGCATGCGGCGGAGGATGGCGAAGAACTCTTCGACCTCCTGCGGCGTCAGGACGGCCGTCGGCTCGTCGAGGATGAGGAGGCGGGCGCGGCGGTAGAGCGCCTTCAACAGCTCGACGCGCTGCTGCTGGCCGACGGACAGCGACTCGACGGGGGCGTTCGGCTCGACCGAGAGCTTGAACTCGTCGGAGAGGGCGCGAATCTCTTCGGCCGCCTTGCGCAAATCAATCGCGGCGGCCGAGCCGGGCTCGGCGCCGAGGACGATATTCTCGGCCACCGTCATCGTGTCCACGAGCATGAAGTGCTGGTGGACCATGCCGACGCCGTGGCGGATGGCGTCGTGCGGCGTCTGGACGGCGCGCACCTCGCCGTCGAGCAGAATCTCGCCCGAGTCGGCCGTGTAGAAGCCGTAGGCGATGCGCATCGCCGTGGACTTCCCCGCCCCGTTCTCGCCGACGATGGCGTGGATGGTGCCGGGCTCGACTCTGATGTTGATGTTGTCGTTGGCGAGCACGTCGCCGAAGCGTTTGGTGATGTCGCGGAGTTCGAGCATGTGTCGTTCGGGGCGTCGCCTTCACTGGGTCATGGCGTCGGTGACTTTGATTTCTCCGGCGATGATTCTCTGCCTCGCGGCCTCGACTTCCTGAATCGTCTCGGGCGGGATGAGCGACTTGTTGTACTCGTCCATGGCGTAGCCGACGCCGTCGGCGTCGAGGCCGTAGACGTGGAAGCCGCCTTTGAACTGGCCGCCGACCACGTCCTTGACGATCTGGTAGACGGCGTTGTCCACGCGCTTGACCATGCTGGTGAGGACGAAGCCGGGCTTGACCATGTTCTGGTTCGAGTCCACGCCGATGACGAAGCGGCGGGCGCGGCCCGTCTCATCCTTGCCCGCCTGCTCGACGGCGTCGAAGGCGCCGAGGCCGGAGTTGCCGGCGGCCGTGAAGATCACGTCCACGCCCTTGCCTATCTGCGAGAGCGCGAGCTCCTTGCCCTTGCCGGGGTTGTTCCACGCGCTGTCGGTGACGCCGACGTAGTTGTTCGTGACCTCGATGCTCGGGTTGACCGACTTCGCGCCCTCCTCGTAGCCCTTCGCGAAGCGGTGTATGAGCCCGATGTCCATGCCGCCGATGAAGCCTATCTTCCCGGTCCTCGACGCGCGCGCCGCGAGCATGCCGGTGAGGTAGGAGCCCTCGTGCTCCTTGAAGACGAGCGAGGCGACGTTCGGCAGTTGGCTCGCCCCGTCCACGATGGCGAAGTTGATGTTCGGGTAGTCCTTCGCGACGACTTCCATGATGGGCGCCTGCGCGAAGCCGATGCCGATGATGAGGTCGTAGCCGCGCTCGGCAAACGCCCGCATCGCCGGCTCGATGGAGGTCGGGTTGCCGGGCTCCACGTCGCGGAGCACGATGGGGAAGTCCTTGGCGGCGCGCTTGACGCCCTCCCAGGCGGCGGCGTTGAAGGAGCGGTCGTCCTTGCCGCCGATGTCGAAGACGATGCCGACGCGCAGCTTGCCCTTCTCGTCGGCGCGCGCCTGCGGGCGGCACGAGACGCCCGCGAGGGCGAGCGCGCACACCAGCAGCGCGTTGAGTGCGAGACGTAAACTCATTGTGCGATTACTTCCTTGACGAGTTCTGTCGGGTGCGGCGGCGGCTCGTCGCCTATCGAGTAGGCGGCGAGGATGCGCCGCGCGGCGGCGTGGGCCGCCGGGCCGCCGCGCGTCAGGAGCAGGCCGAGCGAGTCGCCCGAGCGGACCTCCCGACCGATGACGGCGTGCGCGAGGAACCCGACGGCCGGGTCAATCTTATCCTCGACGCGGACGCGCCCCCCGCCCAGCGAGGCCACCGCGCGCCCCACCTCGGCCGCGTCCACGGCCTGCACGTACCCGGCGCGCTCGGATTGTATATGCTCCCGTTCCAACGTCAAATCCGCGAGCCTCGCCGGCTCGTCGCAGACGCGCGGGTCGCCGCCCTGCTCCTCGACGTTGGCGCGGAAGCGTTCGAGCGCGGCGCCGGATGCGAGCGCCCGCGCCGCGCGCTCTCGCGCCTCTTCGAGCGACGGCGCCGCGCCCGAGAGCGCGACCATCCGCGCCGCGAGTTCGAGTGAAAGCTCTTCGACGGGCCGCGCCTCTTCGGGCGCCTCGCCGCGCATAATCTGGATGCACTCGACGACTTCGACGGCGTTGCCGACGGCCTGCCCGAGCGGCTGGCTCATGTCGGTCAGCAGGGCCTCCGTCCTCACGCCGCACGAGTTGCCGGTGCGCACCAGCGCCTTGGCTAAGGCGCGCGCGCGACCCTCGTCGCGCATGAAGGCGCCGCTGCCGGCCTTCACGTCGAGGACGAGCGCGCCCAGGCCCGCCGCCAGCTTCTTCGACATGATGGAGGCGACGATGAGCGGGATGGACTCGACCGTCTCGGTCGCGTCGCGCAGCGCGTAGAGCTTGCGGTCGGCGGGCGCGATGGCCTCCGTCTGCCCCATCATCGCGAAGCCGGCGCGGCCGAGCACGGCGCGGAACTCCCCGAGCGAGAGGCGGACGCGGTAGCCCGGAATGGCTTCGAGCTTGTCGAGCGTGCCGCCCGTGTGCCCGAGGCCCCGCCCCGAAATCATCGGCACGGCGACGCCGCACGCGGCGGCGATGGGCGCGAGCACGAGCGAAGTCTTGTCGCCGACGCCGCCCGTCGAATGCTTGTCGGCCTTCGGCAGCTCAACGTCTGAGAAGTCCAGAACCTCGCCCGAGTGGAGCATCGCCTGCGTCAGCGACTCCATCTCGGCCGTCGTCATGCCGTTGAAGAAGACGGCCATCAAGAGCGCCGACGACTGGTAGTCGGCCCAACGGCCTTCGACCACGCCCTCGACGAACGACGCGACCTCCTCGCGCGACAACTCGCCGCCGTCGCGCTTCCGCCTGATGATGTCCTGTGGGCGCATAAAGGAAACCGAACTACTGCTTCTCAAGCAGCACGACGGCTTGAGCGGTGA
Source organism: Pyrinomonadaceae bacterium (assembly GCA_035941045.1). Classification (GTDB taxonomy): domain Bacteria; phylum Acidobacteriota; class Blastocatellia; order Pyrinomonadales; family Pyrinomonadaceae; genus QHXN01. The sequence continues at coordinate 55,482 of DASZEK010000044.1, forward strand.
CGGCGAGCCACTGGCCGACGGCGTCGAGGCCCTCGCCCGACTTGGCCTTGACGCTGACGCAGCCGACCTCGACGCCGAGGACTTCGGCCAGCCTGCCCCTCATCTCTTCGACGTATGGGCGCAGCCGCGGGCGTTCGAGAAGCACGGTCGCGTCCACGTTGACGACGCGGTAGCCGCGCTCGCCCGCCAGCCACATCACGCGCGAGAGGAGTTGCAAACTGTCGGCGTCCTTCCAGCGCGGGTCGCGGTCGGGGAAGTGGACGCCGATGTCGCCCTCGCACATCGCCCCGAGCACGGCGTCCGTGACGGCGTGCGAGAGGGCGTCGGCGTCCGAGTGGCCCGCGGCGCCGCGCCCCGACTCCACGCGCACGCCCCCGAGGACGAGCGGCCGCCCTTCTTCCAGACGGTGCGTGTCGTGGCCGATGCCGATGCGGAACATGAAAGGCAGTTGTCAGTCGTCAGTCGTCAGTCGTCAGTAAAGGCGAAAACCGACAACTGATAACTGACTACTGATTACTCAAAAGAATCTCCGCCAGCGCGAAGTCGTGCGGCGTCGTGATTTTGATGTTGTCGGGGCTGCCCTCGACGATTCGGACGGGGGCGCCGAGGCGTTCGACGAGCGAGCTACAGTCGGTCGCGTCGAGCCCCTCGCGTGCGGCCGAGTCGAGGGCGCGGCGCAGGAGTTCGGCGCGGAAGCACTGAGGCGTCAGAGCGCGCCAGAGCCTCGTGCGGTCGAGCGTGCGCGCGACGCGCGAGTCGTCGCCCGCCTCCTTGATGGTGTCAACCGCCCGGACGGCGAGAATGGCGGCGCCGGTCCGCCCGGCTTCGCCGACGACGCGCCCTATCTCCTCCGGCGTGACGAAGGGCCGCACGCCGTCGTGTACGGCGACGACCTCCGCCCCGCGGGGCGCGGCGTCGAGTCCGAACCTTACCGACTCGGTGCGCGTCGCGCCGCCGGCCACGACGCCCGAGAGTTTGGAGAGGCCGTGGGCGCGTGCGAGCGCGAGGGTTTCCGCCTCCTCGCCCGCGGGGACGACGGCGACGACGTGGCCCACGGCGTCGCACGCCTCGAAGCGCGAGAGCGTGCGGATGATGATTGGGATGCCTTTGATTTCCCGGAACTGCTTGGCCCGCCCCGCGCCCGCGCGGCTCCCACTCCCGGCGGCGACGACGATGGCGACGTTCATAAGAACCGCGGGCGGGGCTTTTACGACTCGCCCTGTTCGCCGCGGACGGGGGCGGCCGTGGCGGGCGTGGCCGGGCGGTGCTCGCGCTGCTGGAAGGAGCGGCGGGAGCCCCCGCCTCCGGCGCTCGCCACGCGCTGGTCGCCGGGCGCGCCGTTCTCGGTGTCTTCCCAGAGGCGGCCGAAAATCATCTTGCCGGCCGTCGTCTGAAGGACGCTCGTGACGGCGATGTCGGCGTTCTTGCCGATCATGCGGCGGGCGTTATCGACGACCACCATCGTCCCGTCGTCAAGGTACGCGACGCCCTGGTTGTACTCCTTGCCCTCTTTCAGGATGAGGACGCGCATCGCCTCGCCCGGCAGCACGACCGGCTTCAGCGAGTTCGCCAGCTCGTTGATGTTGAGGACTTGAATGCCGTGGAGCTGCGCGACCTTGTTCAAGTTGAAGTCGTTGGTGACGACGACGCCGTCCAACTGCTTGGAGAGTTCGAGGAGCTTGAGGTCAACCTCGCGCACGGCCGGGAAGTCCGTGTCGACGACCTGGATGTCGAGCGCGGGGTTCGATTGCAGCCGGTTGAGCATGTCGAGGCCGCGCCGCCCGCGCTGGCGCTTCGACGAGTCGGGCGAGTCGGCCACCTGCTGCAACTCTCTCAGGATGAACTGCGGGATGACGATGGTGCCGGAGAGGAAGCCGGTCTCGGCCACGTCGGCGATGCGGCCGTCGATGATGACGGAGGTGTCGAGTATCTTAACGTCGCGCCGCGTCGCCTTGTCGCTGAAGATGCCGCCGAGGGCCGTGAGGTCGAGGTAGTCGCCCTTGGCCGCGCCGACCATCAGGCCGATGTAGGCCATGATGAAGGCCATCGCGAGCGTCAGGAAGGTCTTCGTGTTCTCGCTCTCGGCGCCCATCTCCTGCGACGTGATGAGGAAGCCGATGAGCACGCCGCCGATGATGCCGAGGATGGAGCCGATGGCCGCGCCGATGAGCGTCTTCAAAGACGCCTGCTGGATGCGCACCTCGAAGAAGATGATGGAGGCGGCGACGACGAGGGCGACGAGCGCGGAGGTGGCGCCCGGCGGCAGGCCGAACAGGCCGGGGACCGGTTGCAGCTTGTACGCCGCACCGACGAGGATTCCCGTGAAGATTAGCCGTATGAGAGCCGTGTTCGTCCGCATGACGCCGGGATATTACCACGGCGTTCGCCTTTCAGTCACTAAAAGCTTTTTGGGATTCCCCGAGTGGCTGTATGATACCCGCGTCCCAGGTGGGGATTTGCTTTATAGACGTTTGGCAGGAGAACCTTTAATGGTCCTGGAACATAGCACGTGGGTATTACCGGCCGCAAAGGAAGCCTATAAGAATCGGGAAGAGATCAAGTCTCTCTGGTCGCGCATCACGACCTTTTTTCTCGGGAAGAAAAGCAGTATCGCCATCACAGGGATGGCCGGCGTTGGCAAGACCGTGCTCTTCGACTATCTGAGTTCAGAAGCTTACGAGCGAGGCTACAAGCCGCCTGGGAGGTCTGAAGACGAGGAGACCGGCAAAGTTACCGCCGCAGGGCAGCGGATCGGCTTCCGCACTATCCCAGGGCAGAGTGCCATGCCCCGCCGCGAAGCGATTGACAAAATCTTCTTGGGCAAAAAGCCCGTGGACGGCGTCATTCATGTCGTAGCCAACGGGTTCATAGAAATCAGGAAGCAAGTTTCTCGTCAAACGCTGATAAGGGACGCCAGCCTCGACACGCTGGAGAAGTTCAGATCCTTTTACCTGGGCGAGGAGCTTAAAGACCTTCACGAGACCTGCGAGATCATTAGACAGTCCTATCAGAAGCACCGCAAGCCGGCATGGGTGCTTGTCGCCGTCACCAAGGCTGACCTCTTTTACGCCGACATTGCTCAGGCTGAGCGGTACTACTCCCCGGAGGGCGACGGCGAGTTCTCACAGCGGATGGAAATTTTACGGTCACAAATTGGCTGGGATAATATCAGGTGGGACGCCCTGCCGGTCTGCGCGTGGCTCGAAGATTTCGAGTGGAACGGGGAGCGGCAGCCCAGCGTTTTAAAGCCGGACCAGCGTGACCACTACATCGCGTCATTCGCCGAGCAACTGGAGCGATACTGTGAGTCGTGAACGTGTAGGCCAGCGATTGTCTGAGAAGCTAAAGGCGTACGACCTGGGCGATGACCTGGAGAAGAGTCTCAGGTTCGCCGAGGAGTTACATGAAAAAACCGCCGAGGCTAACTATAAAATTCTCTCATCTCGAATCAAGGAAGCCTTCCTGTTTATGATTAGCTTGTTGCTCAACATAGCAGGCGTTTACGGTTTGCGCTTCTTTATAGAGGTCAATCCCACAGCGACAAAATATTTGGTTATTTCCATCATCCTTATCACTTTAAGTATTATTAGTTATGCTTCGTACTTAGAGTTTCGTGCCCAGAAACTCAGCCGCCGGGTCGAGTCGGACAAGGAGAGGCTGGGGGACCTTGTAGATTTGCTTCATGAAACGGAGAAGGCGATAAGCAGCGACGAACTCTCTACCCTCGCCCGCGAGACTTTGCGGATAAGGCTTTCGAGGTTTGGCATCGGCACGAAGGCTTGGAAATAGTCTCACCGGCCCTGCTTGCAAGCATTCAGATTCCACCATTAAAACAGCTCGTCGAGCGCCTCCTCGACCGACCGCACGCCGACGACTCTCAGGCCGAGCAGGCGTTCGAGCCCCGAGGCGTTCGACGCCGGCAGGATGATGCGCTTGAAGCCGAGCGCCTGCGCCTCGCGCGCGCGGGCCTGCGCCTGCATCGCGCCGCGCACCTCGCCCGTCAAACCCACCTCGCCGAAGACGGCCGTGTGCGGGTCAACCGGCAGGTTCTTGAAGCTGGAAGCGACGGCCGCGACCACCCCGAGGTCGGCCGCCGGCTCGTCAATCTCCAGCCCGCCCGCGACGTTGAGAAACACGTCGTCTCCCATCAAGTGAAACCCGACGCGCTTCTCCAGCATCGCTATCAGCAGCGCGACGCGGTTCACGTCGAACCCCTGCGCCATCCTCCGGCCCGTGCCGTACTTGGAGCCCGCGACGAGCGCCTGCACCTCGACGAGCACCGGCCGCGTGCCCTCCATGCACGCCGTCACGACCGAGCCGGCGACGCCCTGCGGCCTCTCCTGCAAGAACATCTCCGAAGGGTTCGCGACGGGCACCAGCCCCTCGCCCGTCATCTCGAAGATGCCCAGCTCGTTGGCCGCGCCGAAGCGGTTCTTCGTGGCGCGCACGATGCGGTGGTTGTGGTGGCGCTCGCCCTCGAAGTAGAGGACGGTGTCAACGATGTGCTCCAAAGCCTTCGGCCCCGCGATGGAGCCCTCCTTCGTGACGTGGCCGATGAGGAACACGGGCAGCGTCCGATTCTTCGCGAGCATCAGGAACTGCCCCGCCACCTCCCTCACCTGCGACACGGACCCCGGCGCCGACTCGATCTTCGACGAGAACACGGTCTGAATCGAATCGACGATGATGGCGCCCGGCTCGCCCCGCTCCACCTC
>DASZEK010000045.1:0-16742 GCA_035941045.1 Pyrinomonadaceae bacterium
GACGGTCAAGACCGGTTTTCACCGTCACCCGACACCCGACGCCCGACGCCCTCTTTTATTCCGTGCGGCGCAGCGTCAGCAGCGACACTTCCGGCAGGCAGCCGTAGCGCACGGGGAGGACGACGGTGCCGAGGCCCCGCGTGACGTAGATTTGGGTCTCGCCGCGGCGCCCGAGGCCGCGCAGGATGCGGCGGCGGACGCGGCCCGAGGCCGAACGCTCCGAGCGCCAGGTGACCTGTCCGCCGTGCGTGTGGCCGGAGAGCACGAGGTCCACGCCGGCCCGCGCGGCGCGGCGCAGGATGATGGGGTTGTGGGCCAGCAGCAGTTTCATCTCGTCGGCGCTGGAGCCGGCGAGGGCGAGCGGCAGGTCTTCGAGTCCGACCATCGTGTCCTGCACGCCCGCGAGCCAGAAGGAGGCGCCGCCCTCCTCGAAACGCAGGCCCTCGTTGTTCAGGACGCGGATGCCCGAGAGCGTGAAGAGGTCTGTGATCAGTTCGGCGTCAACCCAGTTGTCGTGATTGCCGAGGCAGGCGTAGACGCCGCGGCGGGCCTTGAGGCGGCCCAGCATCTCGGCGCAGGGCTCGACGTATTCGCGCTCGTGCGAGACGTAGTCGCCGGTCAGGGCGACGATGTCGGGCTGGAGGCTGTTGGCGACCTCGACGGCGCGCTCGACCTGCTGGCGGCCCGTGAAGGGGCTGTGGTGGATGTCCGAGAGGTGGACGATTTTCAGGCCGTCCATCTCGCGCGGCAGGCGCCGGAGACCTATGGTCTGGCGCTCGACGGCTAGTTGGTAGGGCTCGGCGAAGGCGGCGCGAGCGAGTTGAACCAGCCCTGAAGCAATCGTGCGAAGGGGAGTCGTGCCGCCGCGGCGGGCGACACGTCGCCGTTCTCTCCAAGTGGTGTTGGTTGCCATGTTTTGTTTGTCTTAGGAGTGCGCTCGAAATATTTACCGCGAGGCCGGCCCTCGGTCCCTTCGACCCTGGCCCGCTATTCCAAAGCCCGCGCATTATATGAATTCGGCCCCCAAAAGGCAAAACGCAAAAACACTTGCAAGCTAAATATAACCCGTTCCCAACGTCCCGCTCAAAGGGGCCAGAAGATGGGGACCAGCAGCATTACGACGGCGAAGACGGCGATGGTCATGATGGAGCCGACGCGGACGAAGTCCACGAAGCGGTAGCGGCCGGGCGTGTAGATGAGGACGCAGGCCGGCTCCAAAGGGGTCAGGAAGGAGCAGGAGGCGGCGTAGGTGACGGCGATGGCGAAGGTGCGGGGGTTGACGCCGAGTTGCAGGGCCGTCTTGACGGCGATGGGGAGGACGACGAGCGCGGCGGCCTGATTCGACATCGGCTGCGTGAGGGCGACCGTCAGGGCGAAGAAGCCGGCGAGGACGGCGAGGTTCCCGTAAGAGCTAAAGTTGCGGACGATGATGTCGGCGAGGTACTGGTCGGCGTGCGTCTTCTCCATCGCCGTGCCGAAGGAGATCATGCCGGCGATGAGGACGATGAGCCGCCAGTCAATCAGCCCGTACATCTCCTGCACGAGCACGGACCGCGAGGCGAGGAGCACGAGCACGCCCAAGAGCACCGCCACCGAGAGCGGCATCCCGAACGGGTGCGTAATGGAGCAGGCGAGGAAGAGGAGGAAGGCGCCGACGGCCCAGTAGCGTTTATTCGCGCGCTCGCGCAAGCCCAGGTCGCCTTCCATCAGGAGCAGGTTGCCTTCCGAAACGATTTGCTCGACCTTCTCCTTGTGGCCCTGCACGAGCAGCACGTCGCCGAAGCGGATGGTGACGGTCGAGAGCTTCGTCAGGAGCGCCATGCCGTGGCGGTTGATGGCGAGCACGGTCAGGTCGAAGCGGTCGCGGAAGTTGAGGCTGCGCAGCGTCCGCCCGTTCAGGTCCGACCCGCGCAGGACCATCACCTCGAACAGGTCGGTCCCTTCGGCGTGCAGGTCGTCGGCGCTCAGCTCGAAGTCGGGGCGGATTTCGATGCCGGCCTCGGACTTGACGCGCAGGATGTCCTCCATGCGCCCCTGGACGAGCAGCAGGTCGCCGGACTGTATGACCTCCTCGCCGCGCGGGGCGATGCGCCCCTTCTTGCCGCGGAGGATGCCGATGACGGTCAGGTCGAGCATGTCGGACAGGTTGCCCTCGGCCAGCGTCTTGCCGACGAGCGGCGAGTCCTCAAGCACGATGACCTCGGAGATGTACTGCCGCATCTGGTACTGCTCCATCAAAGACTCGTCGCCGCCGCGCGCGGGCAGCAATCGGAGCCCGACGGCGAGCATGTAAATCATCCCGACGGCGACGATGGCGATGCCGACCGGCGTCAGCTCGAACATCGTGAAGGGGCGAAGTGCGTCGCCCGCGCTGGCCGCCAACTCCTGATTCTCGCCGAGGCGCGAGAGGGCGCCGGAGACGGCGAGGTTCGTCGAGGTGCCGATGAGCGTGCAGGTGCCGCCGAGGATGGCGCCGAAGGCGAGCGGCATCAGCAGCTTCGACGGCTGGACCCGAGCCCGCTGCGCGATGCCGAGGACGACGGGCACGAACATCGCCGTCGTCGTCGTGTTCTTCATCACGGAGGCGCAGGCGGCCGCCGTGAACATGATGAGCGCGGTGAGGCGGAACTCGTTCCCGCCCGCGATGCGGTGCAGCCTCCGCCCGACCACGTCCACGACGCCCGTCTTCACGAGGCCCCCGGTCAGGATGAAGAGCCCGGCGATGGTGATGACGATGTCGTTGCCGAAGCCGGCGAACGCCTCGCCGGCCGTCAGCGTCCCCGTCAGCACCATCCCGATGACGAGCAGGATGGTGACGATGTCGATGGGAATCTTCTCGGTCGCGAACAGCACGACGGCGACGAGGAGCATGACGAGGACGGTGGCGATGGGCGCGGTCATAAGGAGGCTTCTGCTATAATCGAGTCACGGTCGTACAAGTTGTCGAAAATGTGCTTTTTGGTTCGCGGCGAGGGGCCGCCCGAGTTTATAAGGCCGGGCGGCTAACTTAGCAAGGGGGTTTCTGACTTTATGGGCAGCCACAGCGTGCTCGTCATCGAAGACCAGGAGGATTTGGCCGCGCTCTACGAGAAGGCGCTCGGGGACGACGGCTTCAGGGTCCTGAAGGCTTACACGGGCGAGGAGGGCGTCGCGCTCTTCGAGGACCACGGGGCCGACGCCGTCATGCTCGACATGACTCTGCCCGAGATGCACGGCCTCCAGACGTTGCAGGAGATTCGCAGCCGCAACGCCAACGTCCCCGTCGTCGTCGTCACCGGCGAGTCGAGCGACGAGACGCGGCAGGCTTGCGAGCGGCTCGGCGTTCAGGGATACCTCGCGAAGCCGGCCGACCACCGGCAAATCATCTCCGCCCTCCGGCGCGCGCTCGACGACCCGAAGACGACGACCGAGGAGTATCAGGTCGTCACGCTCAGGCTGCCGACGCGCATCGTCCGCTGCCTGATGGGCCTCGACGAGAACATCGAGCGCGCCGTCGAGCTAATCTGCGAGGAGAAGTTTAAGACCTGAGCCGACTTCACCGCCTTCAGGAGACGCCATGAAACATTCTCACGCGCCGCTGCTCCTGCTCGCCTCACTTCTGGCCCCGGCCTGTGCGCCGGACAAGCCCGCCGATTTCCGCGAGGCCGTGAAGGACGCGACTAAAAACGTGAACCTGCACGAGCTGGCGATGAAGTCGGAGCGGACCATCGCCGTCAAGGTAGACGAGGAGCGGAGGGTCTTCTTCAGGAAGGAGCAGGTGGGGACGGCCGACGAGGCCGGGCCGCTGAAGGTGCGGGTGCGGCAGGCCATCGAAAGGAACAGACAGGCCGCCCGCGACTCGGGCGACGAAGAGTTCGCCGAGCACGCCGCCACCGTCTTCGTCTGCGCCCCGCTCTCTTTCAAGTACGGCGACGTGGCGAAGGTCATAGACGTGATTAAGGAGGCCGGCGGCGGCCCCGTCGGGATAACGCAGGGCGACTGTAGCCTTTATTAGATAAGGCCCGCCCTTCGGCTTCACTCGAACAGCTTGCGCTCGACGACGGCCGCGGCGGCCTTTTTGGTCGCGCGGCCGGTTTGTTGTGAGGGGTGCTGGGCGAGGTGTTCGGCGTTGAAGCCGAGGTCGCGGAGGAGGGCGGCGAATTTCTTTGGGCCGTGCATGGTGATGACGCGCTCGGCGCCGGACTCGCGGGCGAGGCGGACGAGGTCGTCGAAGTCGGCGTGGTCCGAGAGCGGGAGCACGAGGTCCACGTCCTTGTACATGTAGGGCGCGCTTTTTCCCACCGCCCAGCCCGTCAGCATGATGGTGAGGCGGCGCGGGATGTTGAGGACCATCGGCTGGCGGCGGCTGCCGGGCGTCGTGATGAGGACTCGGCCTTTAAGATGCTCGCGGTCGTAACGTTCATACTTGCCCGAGAACTTCACGCCCAGCTCCCTGTAAATCTCGCAGACGTTCCAGACCGCGCCGTGCAGCGTCACGCGGTAGCCGCGCCGCAGCAGGAGTTCTAAAGCTTCCTGACTCTTGCCGAGCGCGTAGCCGAGGACGACGGGCACGGCGTCGTCCGAGAGCGCCCGGTCGCAGGCGGCGTAGAGGCGGTCGAAGGTCGCCACGTCGGGCGGGAAGCGGTACTGCGGGTCGCCGAAGGTGGACTCCATGACGAGCGTGTCGCAGGGGACGACGACCGCCTGCTCGGCCGCGACGTTGGGCCTGAGCTTCACGTCGCCCGTGTAGACGAGCCGCTCGCCGTCGGCCTCGACTAAGATTTGCGCCGAGCCGAGACAGTGACCGGCCGGGTACATCGTCAGCGCGTAGCGCCCGTAGTCGCGTCTTTCGCCGTAAGGCAACAGTTCGACTTCGGCCTCGCCGCAGCGGTGGCGGAAGATGCGCGCCGTCTCGGGCGTGGCGACGATCGAGCGGTGCTCGGCGATGTGGTCCGAGTGGGCGTGCGAGATGACGCAGCGGTCGCGCGGCCCGTCGGCGTCGAGCCACAGGTCAAGGTCGGGCAGGTACAGCCCCTCGCGGTATTCGACCCTCAGCATAAAAGCTCCTCCCAGGCGTCGGCGGCCTTGCCGCGCGCGCCGCGGTTCGTTTATGTTCGGGAGCGTTTGGGAAGATTATAAGCGAGATGAGTCAGGAACCGGAAAGAGTTGACGCCGCCGAGGCCGAGGCGAAGGCCGCGCACGACGCGCAGCAGCGGCGGCGCGAGGTGCGCCGGCTCCGGCGCGCGCAGGTGCTCTACGCGCTCGGGCTCATAGGCTTCGCCGTGCTCGCCCTGTACGCGCGCGCCAACGCCTACTTCTGGTGGGACATGCGCGTGGCGGTCGCGCTCCAGTCCATCGAGTGGCCGGGCTGGGCGGGCTTCATGAAGTGGGCGTCGGTCTTCGGCGACGGCCCCGTGCCCTTCATCCTGACGGGCGCGACCATCCTTCTCTTCTTCTTCCGGGGGCGGCGCAGCGAGGCGGCGGCGCTGCTCTTGAGCACGGGCGGAGGCGGCATCGTCGAGAGGGTGCTGAAGGACTTGGTCGGGCGCCCGCGCCCGTCGGCCCACCTCGCCAACTGCGTCTACGAGACCAACAACCTGAGCTTCCCCTCGGGCCATGTCACCTTCTACGTTTGCTACTTCGGCTTCCTCTTCTTCGCCTCTTACGCGCTCTTGCCGCGCGGCACGCGGCGGCGGCGCGTCGCGCTGGCGCTCTCGGCGCTGCCGGTCCTCATCATCGGTGTGTCGCGCGTCGCCCTCTGCGCCCACTGGCCGAGCGACACGCTCGGCGCCTACCTCCTCAGCGGCGTCTGGCTCGCCTTCGCCGTCGGCCTCTACCGCCGCTGGAAGCAGCGCGCCACGCTCCACCCGGAGCAAGACCCGGTGGCGACGCCCAGCGCCTGACCCCTCTTTTTTGTTGACCGCCCGCGACGTTTGTAATAGAACTGCGGCCGTTATCTCACGCTCTCGCAAGACCTCGCGGAAGGAGAAGCAGACATGAAAGACCGCAGGAAGAAACCCGCCCCGCGGCCCGAGGAGGCGGCGACGCCGTTCTTCGCGCGCTACCTCGAAGGCCAGACCGAGGAGGACGCCGAGGCCAGGGTGACGGAGCGCGGGGGCCGCGCCAACGTCGTCTTCGCCAACAAGGCTGGCGCGAAGTCGGCCAAGAAGTCGGCCAAGAAGTCCTCCAAGAAGTCGTCCGGCGCGAGGGCCGCCGCCGCCCCGGCCATGACGCTCAAGTACCCTTCCGACAGGGACGAGTGGATTTACTACGCCTACCACGCCGAGGCCGCCACGCGCGGGCCGGGCTTGAGGGACCAGACGCTCAAGTACCCCTCGGACAACGACGAGGGGGACGCCGTCTACGCCCTCTACGTCAACGAGTCCGACGTGCCGAAGTCCGACAAGGCCAAGCCGAAGAAGGACGCGCAGGTGCGCCTGACGAGCAAGGCGCCCAAAGCCAAATAACGCCGAAGGCTGCGGAGGCGCGCGGCGGTCGGCAACGGACCGCCGCCGCGCGCCCCACAAGCCTTCGGCCACACCTCCCGAGCCTCCACACTTCTTCCCGAACACGCCCGAGCCATGAGCCCAACCGCGGCGCGCGACGCCGTCCTGCTCGTCACGCACAGCGGCGACCACTTCACCGTGGACCGCGTCGCCGCGGCCCTCAAGCGCCGCGGCGCGCGCCCCTTCCGCCTCGACACAGACCTCTTCCCCGAAGAGGTCCGCCTCTCATCCCGACTCGGCCCCGGCGGCCCGCGCCGCACCATCCGAGCGGGCCGCCGCCGCCTCGACGCCGAAGAGGTGCGCGCCGTCTGGATGCGCCGGGTCTGGCCGCCGCGCCTCGACGAGCGACTCGACGCGCGTTTCCGCGGCGCCTGCGCGCGCGAGTCGCAGGCGGCGCTCGAAGGCTTCCTCGGCGGCCTCAGCGCAGCCCGCCGGGTCAACGAACCCGCGCGCGACCGCGAGGCCGAGGACAAGCTCAGACAACTCGAACTCGCCACCGCGTCCGGGCTCGAAGTCCCGCGCACGCTCGTCACCAACGACGCCGACGAGGCCCGCGCCTTCTTCGACGAGTGCGCCGGCCGCGTCGTCGCCAAGCTCCTGCGCCCGCTCTCCGTCTCGATGAACGACGCGCCCTTCTTCCTCTACACGAGCGAAGTGAAGCGCGAGGATTTGGACGAGGCCGAGACGCTTCGCCACAGCCCCGTCGTCTTTCAGGAACTCGTCGAGAAGGAGCTGGAGCTGCGCGTGGCCTGCGTCGGCGGGCGCCTCTTCGCGGGCGCCATCGACGCGCGCCATTCCGGCGCCGGCCGCACGGACTGGCGCCGGGCCGCGCCCGCCGAGTGCGCGTGGCAGCCCTGCGAGGTGCCGGCCGGCGTGGGCGCGCGACTCTCCGCGCTCGCCGGCCGACTCGGGCTCGTCTACGGCGCCGCCGACCTCATCCTCACGCCCGACGGCCGCCACGTCTTCCTTGAGATTAACCCCGCGGGCGAGTGGGGCATGCTCGAACGCGACCTCGGCCTCGACATCTCCGGCGCCCTCGCCGACGCGCTCTTAGACGACGAATCATGACCGTCCTCATCATCACCCGCAGCGACGACAACGAGAGCGTCCGGATGGTCTCCGGCGCGATACGCGAGCGCGGCGGTCGCGCCTTCCGCTTCGACACGGACCGCTTCCCGACGGACGTGCGGCTCGCGGCGCGCTACGGCGCGGGCGGCGAGCGGCTGAAGCTCATTTCGGAGGAGGGTGAGATAGACCTGTCGGAAGTGACGGCCGTGTGGCACCGCCGCCTGAGCGTGGCGGGGCGACTGCCGCGCGAGATGGACCCGCAGCTTCGGATGGCCTCGGCGGGCGAGTCGCGCGCCGCCGCGCTCGGCGTCCTCGCCGGCCTCGGAGCCTTCCGCGTTGACCCCGAGCACACCATCCGCCGCGCCGAGCACAAGCCGCTGCAACTCCGCGTCGCGCGCGAAGTCGGGCTCGAAGTCCCGCGCACGCTCGTCACGAACGACGCCGACGAGGCACGAAGTTTTTACGAAGAGTGCGGCGGCCGAGTCGTCGCCAAGATGCTCTCGTCCTTCGCCGTCTACGACGCGCGGGGCGGCGAGCACGTCGTCTTCACGAACCCGGTCCGGCGCGAAGACCTCGCGGACCTCGGCGGGCTTCGTCTCTGCCCGATGACTTTTCAGGAGCGCGTCGAGAAGGCTCTGGAGCTGCGCGCGACGGTCGTCGGCCGCCGCGTCTTCACGGCCTCGATAAACTCCGCCGCCTCCGAGCGCGCCGCGCACGACTGGCGGCGCGACGGCGCCGGCCTCGTTGACGAGTGGCGCGAGTACGAGTTGCCGCGCGAAGTGGAGAAGCGGCTGCTGCGCCTCACCGAATACTTCGGGCTCAACTACGGCGCCGCCGACCTTATCCTCACGCCCGACGGCCGCCACGTCTTCTTAGAGATTAATCCCTCCGGCGAATTCTTCTGGCTCGAACGCCGCCCCGGCCTGCCCATCTCCGCCGCCCTCGCCGACGTGCTCCTTCAAAAGAAGTAGCGGGCCATGGCCTACTGCTTCACATATATCTCCGCCGCCGTGACGCCGCCGACGTGGATTCGGTGTTCGAGGGTGAACTCCCGGCGGACGCGGGCCATCTCGTCGCGGTTCTCGAAGTAGGTCCGGCCGCGTTGGAGGATGGCGTAAACGGGGCCGGGCTCGCTCGTCGGGTCGAAGCCGGGGTCGGAGATGGCGCGCGAGCGCAGGTCGTCGCGCCCGCAACGGCCGAGGTAGTAACGGACGACGCCCGGCGTCTCGTGCGCGAGCGTGGAGCCCTGCGGCGCGCGGGCGCAGACGTAGAGGATGGCTTCGCGCAGGCCGTCGTCGTACAGCTCGTCGTGCGGGAAGAAGTAGCCGGCCGGGCGCGGCGACAGCGCGTTGGTGTAGAGCGCGTAGTGGGGCGCCGACGCGAACGCCGCCCACGCCGGGGCGCAGACGAAGACCGCCACCACGCACGCCCCGACCGCCGCCCGGCGTCCCTCCTTAACAAACGACCGCGCCGCCCCCGCCAGCCACACCACGCCGACGGCCGCAATCATGTAGACGAGCGGCATCAAACTCAGCACGTATCGCAGCCACTTCGCGCCCGTCAGCGAGAACGGCACGACCCACAGCACGAACATCAGGAGCAGGAAGGCCGGCCCCGGCTCCCTCCGACGCCGCGCGCACACGAAGAGCCCGGCGGCGAAGGCCGCGAGCAGCGCGGGCGGCGTCTTGAAGAGCAGGTAGAGCGCGTAGAAGTAGACGGGCGTGCCGCCGAAAGGCGTCTTCGACATCACGTTATCGTACAGCGTCTCGCCCATCAAATAGCCGTGGTGCGTCAGCAGCGACTCGCTCGAATAGGCGCTCAGGTAGGCCCACGTCTGCGGCAAGAGCACGGCCGGGTTGACTATCAAAAAAGCCGCGGCGACCACGACGTAGAAGATGCCGGGCGTGCTGCCGCGCGGCTCGCCCGGCTCGCGCTCGCGCAGGCTCACCATGTGGTGGTAGAGCATGTTGAGGCCGAAGTAGTGCGGGAAATACTTCGACGCGAAGGTCAGCCCCCACGAGACGGCGCTCAAGACGTAATAGCGCCGCTTGCGCGCGGGGTCGAAGCCGCTCGTCGCCTTCGCGCGGACGTAGAAGTAGAAGGCGTAGAGCATGAAGAAGACGAGGAGCGTGTCCTCCTTGGCGACGCGGTTGTAGGTGACGGCGTTGACGCCGAAGGCCCACAGCGCCGCGGCGACGAGCGCCGTGCGGCGGCCGAAGAAGGCGGCCGCCAGAAGGTAGAGCGGGATGACGGTCAGCGCGCCGAGGAGCACGTTCGGGAGCCTCACCGCCGCCTCGTCACTAATCCGCGCCGCCTCCGGCGCCGCCCCGTTCCAGGCGCGCGCCGCCCCGACCGAGACGAAGATGAGCGCCTTCATCACCATCGGGTGCTCGGAGTTCTGCGCCAGGTCGCCGCGCGCGTAGGCGGCGACGGCGTCGAGCTTGTTAATCTCGTCCTCGGCGAACCCGATGCGCCCCAACCCCGCCGCGCGCAGCGTGAAGCCCACCGCCACGAGCATCAACAGCACCACGACGGCGTACCGCTCCAACACCTCCGCCGAGCCGCGCGCGCGCGCGCCCTCGGCGAGCGACGGCGGCGCCCCGACACCTTCAAGCTCGATGAGTCGCGACAAGCAACAGCCCTCAAGAACCTACCGACTACTACTCGGCACCGGCTCTTTCGTCTCCGCCACGCGCGCGGCGGCGGCCTCCTCGGCGACCTTCCTGATGGAGAGGCCGCGGCCGACGAGCAGCACCACGCCGACCCCCATCCAGACGACCATCCGCGCCTTCCTCACCACCGCCAGCGTGACGCCCGCGCCCATGCCGAAGGCGAGCACCTTGGCGAGTTGCCCCGTCCCGAACTCGTCCACGCCGGCCCTCATCGGCACGAACTTGAAGACGACGTTGACGACGCGGTTGACCGACTCGAAGAGGAACGCCTGCAACGGCGTCGGGACGAGGTCGCTGATGAGCGAAAGCGTCAGGTAAGCCTCGGTCACGCCGAGCAGGTGGAAGCTCGTTTCGAGCACGAGGATGGGCAGGAAGCGCGAACGGCTCCGCTCGTAAAATCCGTAGACGCGGTCCTCCAGAGACGCGACGCGCGCCCGCCTGCGCTCCAAAGCCTTCCGCCCGAGGCCGCGCCTCCCCGCGTGCTCAAGCGCCCACGTCAGAAACCTCCACTGTCGCCGCAGCGCGAAGAGCGCGAAGAGCAGGAACAGCACCGTCCCGGCGACCACGCCGATGCTCGCGAAGCGCAAGACCTTCGGCAGCGCGAAACTCAGCAGCAGCGCGCCCGCGCCCGACAGCATGAAGAGCGCCACCGACAGCATGTAGAAGATGTTCTCGACGGCGAGCGACGCCAGCGTCGGCTCCGCCGCCAGCCGCTCGCGCACGTAGGCGGCCTTCGTCGGCTCGCTCACCACCAGGCCCAGAGGCACGACGTTTCCGGCCGTGTCGCCGACCAGAAACGCCTTGAACGCCTCGAACACCCCGAGCCTGTGCGGCGGCTCCACGCACAGCGTCCACGCCCCGGCCCGCACCCCGAAGCGCATCCCGCCGAGCAGCACCACGAGCAGGAAGCCCGCCCCGAGCCGCGAGATGTTCGCCCAAATCTCCGCCGGACCCGCCTTCCACACGAAGTAGGCGAAGAGCGCCAACCCCGCCACGGCGAACAACACCCACGCGACTGACACCCGCCCCGACGCCCCCGGCTGCTCCTTCTGACTCATCACGCTCTCTTTCACTTACACATCGCCCCCGCGGGCAACTGCAAGATACGCCATCCCCGCGCCCGCCTCAAAACCCGCAGACGAACGGCGTGCCACGCCGACGCGCGCCCTTTGCCCGCCCACGCGCCCGCGGCGGCGGGAATTTTTGCTGCTCCCGAAAGATTATTGCTGCACGGCCCGACCCGGCCGCCCGCGCCCGCCGCCGGTTGACCAAAAGCCCGGCTTGAGCGATGCTACTTCGTTACAAAACAACCTTCATTCTGCGAGACCATTAAGCCATGACTAAAGCAGCCAAAGAAGAATTTTCGGGCGGCCCCCTGACCGTCTACTCCGAGGACGAGGACATGTTCCGCGCCTCCGTCCGCGAGTTCGCCGAGGGCGAGATTCGCCCCCGCGTCGAGGCCATGGACGAGCACGCCAAGATGGACCCGCTCGTCATCAAGCAGCTCTTCGACCTCGGCCTGATGGGCGTCGAGACGCCCGAGGAGTACGGCGGCGCGGGCGCCGACTTCTTCACCGCCATCATCGGCGTCGAAGAGCTCTCGCGCGTTGACCCCTCGGTCGGCGTCCTCATGGACGTGCAGAACACGCTCGTCAACAACGCCCTCATCCGCTGGGGGAGCCCCGAGCAGAAGAAGAAGTACCTGCCGCGCCTCGCCTCCGACACCGTCGGCGCCTACGCCCTCTCCGAAGCCGGCTCCGGCTCCGACGCCTTCGCCATGGGGACGAAGGCCGTGGACCGCGGCGACCACTACGAGTTGACGGGCCAGAAGCTCTGGATTACGAACGGCAACGAGGCCGGCCTATTTGTTGTCTTCGCCAACGCCAAGCCGGAGGAGGGTTATAAAGGCATCACGGCCTTCATCGTCGAGAAGACTTTCGAGGGCTTCGCGGTCGGCAAGAAGGAGAACAAGCTCGGCATCCGCGCCTCCTCCACCACCGAAATCATCCTCGACGCCTGCAAGGTGCCGAAGGAGAACTTGCTCGGCGAGTTCGGCAAGGGCTACAAGGTTTCCATCGAGACTCTGAACGAAGGCCGCATCGGCATCGGCGCGCAGATGATCGGCCTCGCGCGCGGCGCGCTGGAGCACGCCCTGCGCTACACGGCCGAGCGCGAGCAGTTCGGCAAGGCCATCGGCCAGTTTCAGGCCGTCCAGTTCCAGCTCGCCGAGATGGCGACCGACATCGAGGCCGCCCGCCTGATGGTCTACAACGCCGCCCGCCTCAAGGACGCCGGGCGCCCCTTCGTCAAGGAGGCGGCGATGGCGAAACTTTACTCCTCGCGCGTCGCCGAGCGCGTCTCGTCGAAGGCCATTGAGCTTTACGGCGGCTACGGCTTCGTCAAGGACTACCCCGTCGAGAAGCTCTGGCGCGACTCCAAGATCGGCGCCATCTACGAGGGCACCTCCAACATGCAACTGCAAACCATCGCCAAGCTCATCACGCAGGGCCGGCAGCCGAAGGTGCAATGATGGCGGCTTCGCGCATAGACCTATTCCGCATGATGCTCGAAGGCGACCCCGACAACACGGCGGTCATGTTCGGGCTGGCGAAGGAGTACGAGAAGGAGGGCCGCTGGGACGACGTGGTCGAGACGCTGACCGAATACATCCAGCGCGCCGACGACGAAGGCAACGCCTACGGCATGCTCGCCTCCGCCTATTTGAAGATCGGCAACCCCGCCGCCGCCCGCCGCGCCTACGAACGCGGCATCGAAGTCGCCCGCGCCCACGGCCACCCCTCCATGGCCGAGGACTACCGGATGTCTCTGGAAACCGAGTTCGACGACTGACTTTAAATTCGTTCTGACACTGAGGGAATTATGGCGACCCAAGTTAAGGCCCGGGAGTATCGCGGCTTGAGCCGCGAGCAGATGGTGGGCATCTACCGGACGATGTACCTGTCGCGGCGCATAGACGACAAGGAGATTCAGCTCAAGGGGCAGAACAAAATCTTCTTCCAGATTTCGGGCGCCGGCCACGAGGCCGTGCTGACGGCCGCCGGCCTCGCGCTCAAGGCCGGGCACGACTGGTTCTACCCTTACTACCGCGACCGCGCCCTCTGCCTTCAGCTCGGCGTCACGCCGTTGGAGATGCTCCTCGCGGCCGTCGGCGCCGAGGCCGACCCCAGCTCGCACGGCCGCCAGATGCCCTCGCACTGGGGCCACCGGAAATTCAACATCGTCTCGCAGTCGTCGCCCACCGGCACGCAGTTCCTACAGGCCGTCGGCTGCGCCGAGGCCAGCTACCGGGCCTCGCTGATTGAAGAGATTAAGGACAAGGTCGCCAGCTTCCGCGGCGACGAAGTCGTTTACTGCTCGGCCGGCGACGGCACGACGAGCGAGGGCGAGTTCTGGGAGGCGCTGAACACGGCGAGCAATTTACGGCTGCCCGTGCTCTTCCTCATCGAAGACAACGGCTACGCCATCAGCGTCCCCGTCGAGGTGCAGACGGCGGGCGGCGACGTGTCGCGGCTCGTCACGGGCTTCCCCGATTTGCTCGTCGAGAAGTGCGACGGCACCGACCCCGTCGAATCCTTGGAGACGCTGCAACGCGCCGTCCAGTACTGCCGCGAGCGGCGCGGCCCCGCCCTCGTCCACGCCACCTGCATCCGACCCTACTCGCACTCGCTCTCCGACGACGAAAAGCTCTACCGCCCGGACGAGGAGCGCACCACCGACGCCGAGCGCGACCCCGTCAAGAGGTTCGGCGCCCTGCTCGTCGAGGAAGGCTTCGTCACGCAGGACGAGCTTCAGGGCATCAAGGACGAGGCCGACCGCGAAGTCAACGAGGCCGCCGACCGCGCGCTCGAAAGCCCGCAGCCCGCGCCCCCGACGGCCACGCAGTTCGTCTTCTCGCCCGACGTTGACCCGACCTCGAAAGAGTTCGACACCGAGGAGGGCGCCGAGCTGACGGGGAACCCCGGCACGATGGTTGATCTCATCAACCGCTGCCTGCACACGGAGATGGCGCGCGACCCCTCAATCGTCGTCTTCGGCGAGGACGTGGCCGACGTGTCGCGCGAGCAGCATCTCGACAAGGTCAAGGGCAAGGGCGGCGTCTTCAAGGTGACGGCCAACCTCCAGCGCAAGTTCGGCTCGGCCCGCGTCTTCAACTCGCCTCTGGCCGAGGCCAACATCGTCGGCCGCGCCATCGGCATGGCGACGCGCGGCATGAAGCCCGTCGTCGAGATTCAGTTCTTCGACTACATCTGGCCCGCCTACCACCAGATAAGGAACGAGCTGGCGCTCATGCGCTGGCGCTCCGGCAACGAGTGGGACTGCCCCCTCGTCATCCGCTGCCCCGTCGGCGGCTACCTGAAGGGCGGCGCCGTCTACCACTCGCAGTCGGGCGACACCATCTTCACGCACATCCCCGGCCTGCGCGTCGTCTACCCCTCGAACGCGCTCGACGCCAACGGCCTGCTGCGCACCGCCATCCGCTCCGACGACCCCGTGCTCTTCCTCGAACACAAGCACCTCTACCGGCAGGCTTACAACAAGTCTGCCTACCCGCCCGACGACTTCATGATTCCCTTCGCCAAGGCCCGCACCGTGCGCCAGGGCTCGGACCTGACCGTCGTCACCTACGGCGCGCTCGTCAACCGCTCGCTCGTCGCCGCCAAGCAGGCCGAGCAGCAGAAAGGCATCAGCGTCGAAGTCATCGACCTCCGCACGCTCGCCCCCTACGACTGGGAGTCGGTCGCCGCGAGCGTCCGCAAGACCAACCGCCTCGTCGTCGCCCACGAGGACTCGCGCACGCACGGCTTCGGCGCCGAGATTGCCGCCCGCGTCTCCGAGGAGCTGTTCGAGCACCTCGACGCGCCCGTCCGCCGCGTCGCCGCCCTCGACACCTTCGTCGCCTACGCCCCCCAGCTCGAAGACGCCATCCTCCCCCAAGTCGAGGACGTTTTCCGCGCCATCACCGAACTCTGCGCCTACTAAGAGCGGGTGACGGGTGTCGGGTGTCGGGTGACAGGGAAAGACAGATTGCTTTTCCCGTCACCCGGCACCCGACACCCGTCACCCGCTTTCCCGCAACACTTTCGCAACAAACTAGTTGACATCGTCGGGAATCCCGTCATAATTAACCGCACGCCGGCCGCGAGCGGGCGCCAGTCGGGTCGCGCCGGGTTTTCCTGCCGTGAAGCCCTCCCCAGAGGGAGCCAAGGACGCCGGGGCTCCTTAAGAATCAACCCTTTAGCCGAAATAGAAGTACGAAGATGTTAAAACGCAAGCTCCCCCTGTGGCTGGCGGTCTTCGCCCTTTTAGCCGCCGCCGCGAAGACGCGCGCCGCCGAGCCCTCGCTCCCGGAGCTGGTCCGCCACGTCAAGCCGTCGGTCGTCTCCGTCATCACCTACAACCAGAACGGCGAGGTCGCCGTCACGGGGAGCGGCTTCTTCGTCCACCCCGGACAGGTCCTGACGAACCTCCACGTCGTCGAGGGCGCCGCCCGCGCCGAGATTCGCACCTTCGAGGGCAAGGGCAAGACCTACCCCGTCACCGGACTCACGGGCTTGGACGAGGAAGGCGACCTCGCGCTCCTCAGCGTCGAGATGCCGCCGGAGCGCGCGCGCCTCGCGGAGACGACGACGGTCGTCCCCGAGGAGGGCGAGAGGATTTTCGTCATCGGCAACCCGCTCCGGCTCGAAGGCTCCGTCGCCGACGGCATCGTCTCGGCCGTCCGCGAGGTGCCGTCGCTCGGGCGCATCATCCAGATTACGGCGCCCATCTCGCACGGCAACTCGGGCAGCCCCGTCTTCAACATGAAGGGTCAGGTCGTCGGCGTCGTCACCATCCGCGTGATGAACGGCCAGAACATCAACTTGGCGATGGGCGCGGCGCGCTTCTCGTCCGTCTCGACGCGGAAGCAGCTCGTCGGCTTCGCCGAGCTGGCCGAGATGGAGAAGGGCGCGAAGAAGGGCGAGAACCTTTCGGACTGGTGGTACAGGAACGGGCTCAACTCCCTGTGGCTCGGCAACTACGACAGCGCGCTCGGCTACTTCGAGACGGCCGCCAACAAGAACCCCGCGCGCGCCGAGGCGTGGATACAGGTCGGCTTCTGCAAGGTCAAGCAGGGCAAGAACCACGAGGCCATCCGCGCTTTCCAGCAGGCTTTGAGACTCAAGCCCAACTCCTACGAGGCGCTCAACAAGCTCGGCGACGCCTATTACTACGCCGGCAGCTACTCGAAGGCCGTCGAGTCCTACGAGCGCGCCGTCTCCCTGCGCCCCGACCTCGCCGAAGGCTACTACAACCTCGCGCTCGCCTACCTCGAAGTCGGCGACCGCGCCGCCGCCCACGCCCAGGCCCGCATGCTCAAGCCCCTCGACGCCGAGCTTTACAGGAAGCTCGCCGCCGACATGGACAGGTAGTCGAAAGTAAAAAGGCAAAAGTGGAAGACGAGGAGCACACCCTTCGTCTTCCACTTTTGCCTTTCGCCTTTTTACTTTTGACCTAT
>DASZEK010000046.1:0-70254 GCA_035941045.1 Pyrinomonadaceae bacterium
GTCGTCGTCTCGACGCGCGAGGTCAAAGGCAAGGCGGAGTTCGACGGCGAGCGCGTCTCGGTGAGCGCGGGCTTCTCGCTGCCGCGGCTGTGCGTCGAGGCCGCGCGGCAGGGCCTGTCGGGCATTGAAGGCTTGGGCGGCATCCCCGGCACCGTCGGCGGCGCGCTCTGGATGAACGCCGGCGCCTACGGCCACGAGATAGGGCAGGTGGTCGAGTCCGTCCGCGTCGCGCGCGGCGGGCGGATCGTCGAAGTCCCCGGCGGCGAAGTGAAGTGGGACTACCGCCACACCTCTTTCAAAGAGGGCGAACTGCTCCTGGGCTGCACGCTCAAGCTCAAGCGCGACGACGCCGAGGCCATCAAGGCGCGCATGGAGGAGGCCAAGCAGAAACGCTTCGCCACGCAGCCGCACGGCGCGCGCTCGGCCGGCTGCTTCTTCAAGAACCCGCCGGGGTCGGGCCTGAGCACGGGCAAGATGATCGACGAGATGGGGATGAAGGGCGAGCGCCGCGGCGGCGCCGTCGTCTCGCCCGTCCACGCCAACTTCATCGTCACCGAGGGCGAGGGCGCCCGCGCCGAGGACGCGCTCCGCCTCGCCGAAGAGATACGCGAACGCTTCCGGCGCGAGCACGGCATCGAGTTGGAGTACGAGGTCGAGCTGTGGGGCGCCGACCGCGAGTTCAAGCAGGAAGGTGTCGGGTCACAGGTGCCGGGTGCCGGGGAAGAGAAAGACCCGACGCCCGGCACCCGACGCCCGACGCCCGCCGTCGAGGGAGGTGAGGAGTGAGAGAACAGGTCGTGATGCCGAGGCCGGGCCGGGCCGGCGCCTCCAAGTCGCGCAAGGTGAGCGACGCGCAGCGCCCGGCCTCGCGACGCGCCCGCGCCGCCCAAGGTGGCTTCGCGTGGAAGTCGGCCCTCGCCTACGCCCCGTTCGCCATGAAGCTCGTGCTGGCCGTCGCGCTCGGCCTCATCGCCTTCGCCGGCTACCGCGCCGCCGCCTCCGCCGCCTTCTTCAAGGTCAAGGCCGTGGACGTGGAAGGCGCCTCTCGCGCCTCGCGCGAAGACATCAAGGCCGCCGTCCTCCGCCTCGGCGCGGCCGGCGTCTGGGACTCCGACCTCGACGGCATCAGCCGCGAGCTGCGCGCCCTGCCCTGGGTCCGCAACGCCGTCGTCACGCGCGTCCTGCCCTCGGGCCTGCGCGTGAGAATCACGGAGCGCACGCCGCTCGTCATCGCGCGCAACGAGGCCGGCCGCCTCGTCTGGTCCGACGACGAGGGCGTCATGCTCGGCGCGGCCACGCCCGGCGAGGACGACTTCTTCGTGCGCGGCCTCGAAGAGTCCTCGACCGAGCAGGCGCGCAAACAGAACCGCGAGCGGCTGGCGCTGGCGACCGAGCTTAAGAACGACTGGGCGCGCTCCGGCCTCTCGCGCCGCGTCAGCGAGCTGAACCTCGCCGACCTGCGCGACGTGCGCGTGCAGCTCGCGGGCGACGACTCGCAGACCGAAGTCAGGCTCGGCGCACAGGACTACGCGCGCCGCTTCCGCCTCGCGCTCGAAAAGCTCGACGAGACGGGACGGACGCGCAACGGCGACTGCGTCGCCTACGTCATCATGTCCACGGGCCGCGCCATCTTCGGCCACCGCCCGTGCGGCGCCGCCGCCCGACCCGCGGCCGAGACGACAGCGCCCGAACAGCAGGACGAACAAGGTGGGGCCGCGCCGGTCGCCGGGCAGGCGAAGCCCGCGAGGGCCGCCGCCGCGCCGCGGCCGGTCAAGCCCGAGAAGAAGCCGGAGAAGAAGCCCGAGAAGAAAGAGCGCACGGCCAGACAGGGTGGGGAGGCGACGCGCCCGCGCCGCGTCGGGTGAAAGGAACCTGGGTCCGTCTGAGGAGCGAGAGCTTAATGTCTAAACACCTGTCGCACACGGTCGGCCTCGATGTCGGGACGAGCCGCGTGACCTGCATCATCGGCGAGCCCGGCGACGGCGGCAGCCTCGACATCATCGGCATCGGCGAGTCGGAGGCGCGCGGCCTGCGCAAAGGCGTCGTCGTTGACCCCGAGGCGGCGGTCGAGGCCATTACGCGCGCCGTCGAGGAGGCCGAGCGCATGAGCGGCGTCGAGGCCGAGGAAGTCTCCATCAACCTCTCCGGCTCCCACATCATGAGCTTTAACGGGCAGGCCGTCGTCGCCGTCTCGGGCCGCGAGCGCGAGGCGCCCAGCGACAACGGCCACGGCCGCCGCGGGCACCACGGCGGCGTCCACTCCTCTTTAGCCGTGGCGGGGCGCGACCGCGAGATAACGCCCGACGACGTGCGCCGCGCCATCGAATCGGCCTCGGCCATCCAGCTCCCCGCCGGCCGCGAGATAGTTGACCGGCTGCCGCAGGAGTTCGTCGTTGACGACCAGGACGGCATCAACGACCCCGTCGGCATGATAGGCGCCCGCCTCGCCGTCAAGGTCCACATCGTGACGAGCCCGGTCACGGCCCGCCAGAACGTCATCAACTCCGTCAACCGCGCCGGCCTCGTCGTCGGCGAGATGGTGCTCGAACAGCTCGCCGCCGCCGAGGCCGCGCTCACCGACGACGACAAGGAGTTCGGCGCCGCCCTCGTTGACATCGGCGCCGAGACGACGGGCCTCGTCATCTACCAGCGCGGCGCCGTCCAGCACACGGCCGTTTTCGCCCTCGGCGGCTCGCACTTCACCAACGACATCGCCTTCGGCCTGCGCACGCCCATCCCCGAGGCCGAGAAGATTAAACGGGGCGTCGGCTGCGCCTGCGCCCTGAGTCTTTCGGAGGCCGAGCGCGCCGAGATGGTCGAAGTCCCTTCCGTCGGCGGTCGCCCGCCGCGCCAGCTCTCGCGCCAGATACTTTGCGACATCCTCCAGCCGCGCGCCGAGGAAGTGCTCTCGCACGTCGCCGACGAGATACGCGAGGCCGGCTGGGAGGGCCAACTCTCCAGCGGCGTCGTCCTGACGGGCGGCGGCGTGCTCCTCGACGGCATGGCCGAGATTGCCGAGCAGGTCTTCGACGCGCCGGTCCGCCTCGGCTACCCCGAGCGCGACCGCTTCGGCGGGCTCGTCGAGGACGTGCAGAGCCCGGCGTGGGCGGCGGCCGCGGGCCTGTGCCTGATGGCGCAGCGGGCCAAATCCGCGGAAATGCGGGCGTCCGCCGCGCGCGCGCAGACAGGCGGCGGCTTAGGCGCGCTGGTCTCGAAATTCAGGAATCGTTTTGGTGGTATTTTCTGAGAAGATGTTGTATGCTGCCGCGCCAGCCGGCACAAGATGTAGTCCTCAATATATTGTTAGGGTCGGCGCGCGCAGCCCAAGATAACCGCTTGAGCACCTTCGGGGCGGTGGAGCTTCAGAAGGAGAGAGGAACTTGCAGATTATGACACCGGAAGGCCGTCAGCCGGGCAGCGGGATTAATATTTTCATAGATGACGACCCGCCGATCACGGGCGCGCGCATCAAGGTCATCGGCGTCGGCGGGGGCGGAGGCAACGCCGTCAACCGCATGATCGAGGCCGGCATCGAGGGCATCGAGTTCCTTGTCGCCAACACCGACCTCCAGGCTCTTAAACGTTCTCGCGCGCCGATCAAAATCCAACTCGGCGGCAAGCTCACAAAAGGTCTCGGCGCGGGGGCCAACCCCGACATCGGCCGCAACGCCGCGCTCGAAGACACCGAGAAGATCATCGAGGCTCTGGAAGGAGCCGACATGGTCTTCGTCACCACGGGCCTCGGCGGCGGCACGGGCACGGGCGCCGCGCCCATCATCGCCTCGCTCGCCACGGAGTTGAACGCGCTGACGGTCGCCGTCGTCACCAAGCCTTTCCAATTTGAAGGCAAGCGCCGCATGACGCAGTCGGAAGTGGGCCTGAGGGAACTGCGCGAGTGCGTGGACACCGTCATCACCATCCCGAACGAGCGCCTGCTGCACACGGTCGATAAGAACGTCTCCTTGCAGGACGCCTTCAAGATGGCCGACGACGTGCTCCGGCAGGCCGTGCAGGGCATCTCGGACCTTATCACCGTCCCCGGCCTTATCAACCTCGACTTCGCCGACGTGAAAGCCATCATGGCCGGCATGGGGTTGGCGCTCATGGGCGCCGGCCGCGCGTCGGGCGAGAACCGCGCCCTGGAAGCGACGCAGCAGGCCATCTCTTCGCCGCTCTTGGAAGAGGCGACGATAGAGGGCGCGAAGGGCGTGCTCATCAACATCACGGGCGGCTCGGACCTGACGCTGTACGAGGTCAACGAGGCTTCTTCCATCATCCGCGAGGCGGCCGACGACGACGCCAACATCATCTTCGGCGCCGTCATCGACGAGACGCTCAGGGACGAGATGAAGATCACGGTCATCGCCACGGGCTTCGACAAGGAGTCGGCCGACGCGGGCGCCAACTCGCACGCCCACGCCCACGCCTCGCAGCCCTCGCGCTACACGCAGCCCTCGACCGACCTGCCGCCGCGCACGGCCGCGCCGACGCGCCCCGACGACCTCGACGTTCCGACATTCATCCGCAAGAAGGCCGACTAGAAGGGTAGGGTTAAGGGTAAAAAGGGGAGAGGGTTTTGGGTATCGGGTGTCAGGTGTTGGGGACAAACCAGCGCCTGACACCCGACACCTAAAACCCTCTCCCCTTCGTTTGCCTTTTCCCCCCTTCGTGTGTAGTATGTCGCGCAAAGCCTGACAGGATTGAAATCATCAACGGGTAAAGACCGTTTCTCGTCTGTCTACATTCAGACCGCAGACCGCGCCGCTCATGTGTCCCCCGTCTTTCTGTCGGCCCTCGTCCGGTAGCCCTTCGCGCGCCCGTCGCGCACGAATTCATGCACGCTCTTTTGCATCGTCGGAGGTGAGATAACCTAAGTGAACCGCAAATTAATCCGCACCACACTGGCAGAGGTCAAGGGACGCGAGACGACGCCGGCCTCGGCCGCGACGCCCGAGCCGCAGCCGCAGCCGCGCGAGCGCGAGCGCACCTCGGCCCCGCCCCCGGCGCGCAGCGCCGCCCCCCACCGCTCGAACGACCGCCCCTCGCCCCCGCCGCGCGACCGCGAGTCCTCGGGCGCTTCGGCCGCCGCGCTCGCCGCCGGCCGCAAGAAGATTCCCCCGCAGGAGACGAACGCGGAAATCTTCTACTACAAGAAGCAGATGGACTCGCACACGCCGATGGTCATCGTGCTCCTCGACGGCGAGGAGGTCGAAGGCACCATCGAGTGGTACGACCGCAACGCCTTGAAGATCAACCGCCGCGACGCGCCCAACATCATGCTCCTCAAGCACAACATCAAGTACATGTTCAAGGCCGAGGACCGCGACGCGTCGGGCGAGGAAGAAGAAGACGACGACGAGTAGGGGGGGCCCGCGGCGGCCCCCAGCCTCCCGGCTCCTGTAAGCGGCCCCCTCATCACCCCTCACGCGGCTCCGCGTAAAGCAATGACCGAGGCCCTACCCAATCCGGACGGCGGCGCCCGCACGCGCGGCGGGCGCCGCCGTCCGCGCATCGGCGTCACGATGGGCGACCCGGCCGGCATCGGCCCCGAGGTCGTCCTCAAGGCGGTCGCCGAGCGCGAGGTGCTCGACGCCTGCCTGCCCGTCATCGTCGGCGACGCGCAACTGCTCGCCCACACCGCGCGCACGCTCGACCTGCAATGCGGCTACGAGATAGTGCGCCGCGGCGAGCCCCTCCCCGACGACTGGGGCGGCCCCCTCATCTACCACCTCGACAACATCGGCGCCTCGGTCCAGCCGGGCGTCGAGTCGGGCGCGTGCGGGCGCGCCGCCGCCGAGTACATCGAGGCGGCGGTCGAGCTGTGCGCGTCGGGCTCGCTCGACGCCATCTCGACGGCGCCCATCAACAAGCGCGCGCTCTTCCTCGGCGGCTACAGCTTCCCCGGCCACACCGAATTCCTCGCGCACCTGACGGGCGCCGAGGACTGCGCGATGGCCTTCGTCGCCGCGAACCTGCGCATCGTGCTCATCTCGACGCACGTCCCTCTGGCGCAGGCCATCCGCCTCGTCGAGAAGGACCGCATCGTGCGCGTCGTCCGGCTGACGAACAGGGAGTTGAAGCGGTGGGGCATCGCGGCGCCGCGCGTGGCGGTGGCGGCCTTAAACCCGCACGGCGCGGAGGGCGGCCTGTTCGGCGTCGAGGAGTCGGCCGAAATCATCCCGGCCGTCGAGGCGTGCCGCGACGAGGGGATTGACGCGGCCGGGCCTTTCTCGGCCGACACGGTCTTCCTGCGCGCCTCGCGCGGCGAGTTCGACGCCGTCGTTTCGTGCTACCATGACCAGGCG
Organism: Pyrinomonadaceae bacterium; assembly: GCA_035941045.1. Classification (GTDB taxonomy): domain Bacteria; phylum Acidobacteriota; class Blastocatellia; order Pyrinomonadales; family Pyrinomonadaceae; genus QHXN01. Next base: position 6,306 of record DASZEK010000046.1, read on the forward strand.
ATGATTCCCGTCAAGTGTCTCTCGTTCGGGGAGGCGGTCAACGTCACGCTCGGCCTGCCGTTCATCCGCACCTCGGTTGACCACGGCACGGCCTTCGACATCGCGGGCCGCGGCGTGGCGGAGCATTCGAGCATGGTGGCCGCCATCACCCTGGCCGCCCGCCTCGCGCGGACCGACGAGAGCGGCCGGGCGGTGGAAGTTTGAAAGGAAGGGTTTAGGAAGTGTCAGCGCAGAATACGTCCTCACGCCGCATACTCGTGGCCGACGACGACCCGGCTATCCTGCGACTCGTGACGGCCATCGTGGAGAAGGAGGGCTACGAGGTCGTCCCGGCGCGCGACGGGCGCGAGGCTTACAAGCTGTTGCAGACGGGCGGCGACTTCGCGGCCTGCGTCTTCGACGTTATGATGCCGCACATTCAGGGGCCGGAGCTGGTCCGCTACATGAAGACGGAGAGGCGGCTGATGAAGATTCCCGTCATGATGATGACGGCCGAGCAGAACCCGAAGCTCTCGTCCGACAGCTTCGCGGCCGGCGCCGTCGTCTTCCTGCCGAAGCCCTTCACCACCTCCCAACTCCAAATCATGCTGCGCATGCTCATCAGCAAGGCGCAGAACCTTTGAGAGCGAACCTTTTCGGGCGGAAGGGAGTCTGAAAGAACATGACAGCCCACACCCCCACGCGCAACCTTGGACGCGCCGCGCTGTCGGCGCTCCTGCTCGTCGCCCTCTTCGCCGCTTCGGCCGCCGCCGCCCAGTCCGGCCGGCGCAAGCCGACGCAGGGAGTCTCCAAAGTCCCGCCGGCCGAAGGCACCGCGGCGCCGAAGGCCGAGGCGGGGCCCGCCGCCGCCCCCGAGAAGAAGGCCGCCGTCACCTTCGTCGTGATGGAGTTTGACAACCCGCTGACCGGGATTGATTTCAGGGCGCGGGCGGGCGTGCGCGACCAGTTTGTGCGCCGCCTCGAACTGTCGGCGGGCGTCGCCGTGAAGACCGGGCAGAGGGGCAATCGCAAGGACGCCCGCGACCGCGCGAAGGCCGAGCAGGAGGCTTACGTCGTCCTCTTCGAGCTTGAGGAGGCGGGCTACGGCTCGGGCGGAGTGGGCGAGGCCGACGCGCGCACGCTCTACCTGCGGACCTACACCTACGCGCCCAAGACCGGCGACCTCAAGTACAGCGACTCCGTCTTCCAGCGCCCCTACCGCACGAGCGCGAGGGTCGGGGGCATCGGCATCCCCATCCCGACCGTCAACCGCTACCCGTCGCAACACGAGCTTGAGCAGGCCGCGCGCGACGCCGCCGACCGGCTGCTGTCGCGCTTCCAGCTTCGCCCGCCGAACAATTAATGAAGGTCGAAGGACGAAAACTTACGCGGGTTAAAGGAAGACGAGCGGCGCTGGCCCTCGTCTTCTTCGTTTTCGCCTCCCCGGCGTTTGCGCAGAAGAAGCCGAAGCCGGCGCTTAAAGAGAAGGCGGCGCGCGACGTGATAGCGGCGACGACACCGGGCTTCGTTTTGAAGAAGGGGGCGGTGAAGGTGCGCGAAGTCTCGCCCGCCGGCTCGGAGCCCGTGACGGTCGTGGCCGAGGTGACGGAGGCTTTCCGCTTCGCGAGTGTCGAGGACGAGCGGGCCACGCAGGACAGCCTCCTCTTCAAGCAGAAGCGTTGGCGGGCGGTCGAGTTCCGGACGGGCGACCGGAGTTGGGAGGAGTTCGACTTTCTCGCCGCCCCGCTCGGCGCCGGGCGCGTCGAGGCGGCCCGCCGCGCGCTCGAAGAGTTGGTGACGGAGTTCGAGGCGCGGCAAGGCGACAAGGATGAGAAAGACGCCGATAAGAATGAGCCCCTGACGCGGGGGCCCCTGACCATGAAGCAGCTTTCGCCCATGGGCTCGTCGGCGGTGGCCGAGGTGGCGGTCGAGGCGACGTTCAGGCTCGCGCGCGACGCGCGGGGGAAGTGGCGCGTCTCGGAGGTCTTAATCGGCGGCGAGTCTTTGGGGGACGCGGCGTCGGCGCTCCGCTCGGTTGACGCGCAGAAGGCGGAGCGGGCGCGGGCCGAGATGCGGGACGTGGCGTCGGCGCTCGAAGCCTTCCGGCGCGAGCGCGGCTTCTACGTCGTCGCCGAAGACGCGGCGGCGCTCATGGACCACCTCAGCCCGCGCCACATCAAGACAATCGTCCGCATCGACCCGTGGCACCGCGCCTACCGCTACGCCGGCACCCGCGAGCAGTTTACGCTCAGCTCCGACGGACCCGACGGCAAGCCCGGCACGCCCGACGACGTGACCTACGCCCGCTAACATCCTCCCTCCAATCACCTTAACGGGCGCGGCCGGAGAATCATCTTGACGCGTCTCGGCGGCGGGTGTTAGGTTAAATTTGCGGCCCGTGTGAAGGGGTTTTACTTGAGACGGCCGCCATGCCGAGTTAACACGTCAGCGCCCGTCACTTGCCCCGCAGACGGTTTGGCCCCCTCAACCCAAGGAGACGTTCGTCTTGCTCCCCGGACGCCGGAAACTTCTCGTCGCCGACGACTCGCCGACCGTCCGCAAGGTCGTCAGCCTGACCTTCTCGGACGAGGGGCTGGAGGTCGTCGCGGCCGAGGACGGCGAGCAGGCGATAAAGTTTCTGGAGGGGCCGGAGCCGCCCGACATCCTCCTCGCCGATGTCACGATGCCCGGCCCGGACGGCTACGCGCTCTGCGAACGAGTCAAGCGCGACCCCCGTCTCGGCCACATCCCCGTCGTCTTGATGGTGGGCACGTTCGAACCTTTCAACGAAGCGGAGGCGCGCAGAGTCGGCGCGGACACAGTCTTGAGTAAACCTTTTCAATCCATACGCGATCTGGTCAGCAAAGTCGGCTCGCTCTTAGGCGGCGAGGGCAAGCAGGAGGGGCACGACGAGCCCGCGCGCGAAGAGGCCGCGCCGCGCCGCGAGCCGGCCGAACAGGTCTTGACGCGCGAAGCCGACATCCCCGTCGCCCGCCGCGAGCCCGCACCCGAGCGGGCCGCGCCGGCCGCGCCGCCCGCCTTCGAGAGCTTCGACATGGACGACGAACTGATAGAGGCGACGCCGGCAGAGAGCTTCGGCGGCGCCCCCGACCAGACGCGCGCGGCGGCGGCCGGGGCGCACCAACAGCCCGCGCCGCAGGCGTCGGCCCCGTCGGGGCCGCTCGGCTTTGACGAGCCGCTCGGCCGGTTCGACGACGCGGCCTCCGCGCCTTTCGGCTCCGTCGTCTTAGAGCCGGTCGCCTCGCACACGACGGCGAGGGAGCCCGAGCCCGCGTTCAGCACGCGCGCGGCCGACGCCTCCGCGGCCGACGACGCGCTGCTCGACCTCGGCGGCATCGAGCCGCCCGCCTCCGCCGCCAGCGTCGAGGCCGACGACTTCATCCTCGACCTCGGCGACGACTTCGCGCCCGAGCCCGCGGCGGCAACGGCCGCGCCCGCGCAGCCCGACGCGCCCGGCGCCTTCGCCGAGGCCGCGCACGGCGAACACGCGCCCGTCTTAGACGCCCCGCTCTTCGACGCGCCCGCCGAGGAAGTCGTCGCGCAGGACGAGCCCTTCATCTTCGAGGGTCAGGCGGACGCTCAGCAGGACTTCGGCTCGGCCCCGCGCGGCCTCATCGAGCCCGAAGTCGTGCCCGCGGACGAGCCCGTCCCCGCCACCGTCGAGAGCCGGTTCACCGACGGCAGCGTCGAGGGCGACGTGCCGAAGCCGCCCGCCGCCGCGGCCGAAGCGCACGAAGATTTCGGCGACGCCACGCTGCCGGGCTTCGTCACACAGCCGCCCGCCGCCGCGGCCGAGCCCGCGCGCGCCGACCAGCTCTCGCAGGAGACGATAGACGCCATCGCCCGCCGCGTCGTCGAGCTGATGTCGGACAATATCGTCCGCGAGATCGCGTGGGAAGTCGTCCCCGAACTCGCCGAACTCCACGTCAAGCGGCGCCTCGAAGGGAACAAGTAAGAAGGGACGAAAGAGGGTGCCGGGTGTCAGGTGCCGGGTGACGGGGAAAGCTGATTGTTTTCCCGTCACCCGGCACCTGACACCCGGCACCCTCTTTTGCCTTTCATTCCGGTCTTGTTACACTGGTCCGTCATGGAGATTCCGAAGACTTACGACCCGAAGCAGGCCGAGGAGAGCCATTACTCGCGTTGGGAGGCCGAGGGGTACTTCGCGCCCGAGATTAACAAGGACCCGGCCGCGCCCATCTACTGCATCGTCATCCCGCCCCCGAACGTCACCGGCTCGCTCCACATGGGCCACGCCCTCCAGCACACCGTCATGGACGTGCTCACGCGCTTCCACCGGATGCGCGGCTTCCGCACGCTCTGGGTGCCGGGCATGGACCACGCCGGCATCTCCACCCAACTCGTCGTCGAGCGCGAGCTGCGCAAGGAAAAGTTGACGCGCCACGACCTCGGGCGCGAGAAGTTCGCCGAGCGCGTCTGGCAGTGGAAGGCCGACTCCGGCGGGCAGATTACAAAGCAGATGCGGCGCGAGGGCGCCAGCGTCGATTGGTCGCGCGAGCACTTCACGATGAGCGACCGGCTCTCGCGCGCCGTCCGCGAGTTCTTCGTCCGCTGCTACGAGGAGGGCTTAATCTACCGCGGCGAAGGCATCATCAACTGGTGCCCGAAGGACCAGACGGCGCTCTCCGACCTCGAAGTCGAGAAGGAGTCCCAAGGAGGCAAGCTCTACTATTTGCAGTACCCGGTGAAAGGTTCCGACCGCCGCGTGACGGTCGCCACCACCCGGCCCGAGACGATGCTCGGCGACACGGCCGTCGCCGTCAACCCGCAAGACGAGAGGTACGCCGGGCTCGTCGGCGCGACGCTCGTGCTGCCCATCGTCGGGCGCGAGATTCCCGTCGTCGCCGACGACTTCGTGGACCCCGAGTTCGGCACCGGGGCCGTCAAGGTCACGCCCGCGCACGACCCGAACGACTACGCGCTCGGCCAGCGCCACAGTCTTCCGCAGGTGCGCGTCATCGACCAGCACGCCCGCATGACCGCGGAGGCCGGAGCCGACTTCGACGGGCTCGACCGCTACGCGGCGCGCGAGCGCGTCGTCGAGAAGTTCGAGGAGCTCGGGCTGTTAGAGAAGGTCGTTGACTACGAGTTCTCCATCTCGAAGTGCGACCGCTGCCGCACGGTCATCGAGCCTTTAATCTCGACGCAATGGTTCCTCAAGCAGTCCGAGCTTGGCCGCGCGCCTCTGGAGTTAATTAGAGAGAAGCACGAGCCGCGCTTCGTGCCGCAGGCGCCTTACGAGAAGGTCTACACGGACTGGCTCGAAAACCTCCACGACTGGACGCTCTCGCGCCAGCTCTGGTGGGGGCACCGCATCCCCGCCTGGTACGACGAGGAAGGGAACTTCTACGTCGCCCGCACCGAAGAGGACGCGAGGGCCGCCGCCGGGACCGACAAGCTGGAGCAGGACCCGGACGTGCTCGACACTTGGTTCTCGTCGGCGCTCTGGCCCATCTCGACGCTCGGCTGGCCCGACGAGACGGAGGATTTGAAGACCTTCTACCCGACCGACGTGCTGGTGACGGCGCGCGACATCATCTTCCTCTGGGTCTCGCGGATGATGATGACGGGGCTAAAGTTCAAGGGCGGGAAGGCGTTCCGCGACGTGTTCATCACGGGCACCATCCTCGACAAGTCGGGCCAGAGGATGTCGAAGACGAAGCAGAACGGCATCGACCCGCTCGACGTGTTCGACAAGTACGGCGTGGACGCCACGCGGCTCGTGCTCGCCTCCGTCGAGACGACCGACACGCGCTGGAGCGACAACCAGGTCGAGGCTTACCGCAACTTCGCCAACAAGATTTGGAACGCCGCGCGCTTCTGCCTGCTCAACTCCGAAGGCGCGCAGGTTGGTAAAGGTTTTGAGGGCGCGCCCGACGCTTGGGCGCTGCACGACCGCTGGATCATGTCGCGCCTCAACCGCACGGCGCGCACGATGAACGACGCGATAACGAACTATCGCTTCCACGAAGCGGTGCAGACCATCTACCACTTCTTCTGGGGCGACTTCTGCGACTGGTACATCGAGCTGTCGAAGACGGACGTGCTCGCCGACGAGCCCTCGCCCGCGAGAGACGCCGCCCGCAGCCGCGTCCTGACCGTGCTCGAACAGGCGCTAAGACTTCTTCACCCCTTCATGCCCTTCATCACCGAAGAGCTTTGGCAACGCCTGCCCGGCGTCGGCGCCGGCTCGCTCCACCCGGCTTACGGGGACGCGAGGCCGACCGTCATGCTCGCCGCCTACCCGGAAGGCGACGGAGCCTTGATTGACGACCGCGCCGAGGCCGAGATGCAGGCCGTCATCGAGTTGGTTTCGCGCGTGCGCAACATCCGCACGGAGTTGAGCGTGAAGCCGTCGGAGGAGGTGCGCCTCGTCGTCGGGGCGGGCCGGAACGGGCAGGGCGACATCTTCCGCGCCAACCTGCCGCAGATAAAGCGGCTCACGCGAGCGGCCGACATCTCGATAGAGGAGTCGCTTTCGTCAGTCCCGCGCGCGTCGGCGCGGGCGGTGCTCGGCGGCGGGGCGGAGGTCGCGGTGCCGCTCGAAGGCTTGATTGATTTCGAGCAGGAGCGGGCGCGCATCGGGCGCGAGGGCGAGAAGCTGAAGAAGGAGCTTGAGAAGGTCGAGGCGCAACTGGCGAACCCGCAGTTCGTCGAGCGCGCGCCGTCCGAGAAGGTCGAGGAGCTGCGGGCGCGCGCCGAGGACATCCGGCGGCGCTCGGCGGCGCTCGAACAGATGTTGGAGGCCCTTGGAGAATGAACTGGCTCGACGAGGGGGCGCTCTTTTCACAAATCGGCAACTTCCTGCACGAGGACATGGGCCGCGGCGACATCACGACGCAGTCCACGTTGAAGCGCAGCCAGAGCGCGAAGGGGCGCTTTCTGGCGAAGGAGCCGATGGTCGTCTGCGGCTTGGAAGCGGCCGAGGCCGTCTTCTCGACGCTCGACTCGCAGCAGCAGCTCGAAGCCTTCGTCTCCGACGGCGAGGAGGTGCAGGCCGGCAAGGTCATCGCCCGCACGAGCGGCTTCGCCGACGTGCTCCTCGCGGGCGAGCGTCTGGCGCTCAACCTCTTGCAGCGCCTCTCCGGCATCGCCACCGTCACGCGCGAGTACGTGCGCGCCATCGAGGGCACGCGCGCCCAGATCGTTGACACGCGCAAGACGACGCCGGGCCTGAGGATGCTTGAGAAGTACGCTGTTTTGACCGGGGGCGGGCGCAACCACCGCTTCGGGTTGGACGACGGCGTGCTCATCAAGGACAACCACATCGCGCTCGCGGGCGGCGTGGCGACGGCGGTCGAGCGCGCGCGCAAGGCGGTCGGTCATCTGCACAAGGTCGAGGTCGAAGTCTCGAAGGAATCGGAGTTGAGGGAGGCGGTTAAGGCCGGGGCCGACATCCTGCTCTTGGACAACCAGACGCCCGAGGAGACGCGTCGTCTGGTAGAGGTCGCTCGCGCGCTCGCCCCGAACGTGGTGCTCGAATCGTCGGGCGGCATCTCGCTTGAGAACGTGAGGGCCTACGCCGAGGCGGGCGTTGACCTGATTAGCGTCGGCGCACTCACCCACTCGGCGCGCGCCGTGGACATCAGCTTCAAGATGCAGCCGGCGTGACGGGGAACAAACGCCGCCGCGCGGCGTGTAAGTCATAAGTGTTGGAAGTCCGGAGGTCTGTCATGCGAACAAAGAAGGGTCGTCGCCGGGGCGTGCTGGTGCTCGCGCTGCTCGTCTGCTTTATCTCGATGCCGGAGGGGAGCGCGCAGCAGCGCCGCCGCGCGTCGCGGCGCACGACGAACCCGGCGCGCAGGCAGGCGCCCGTCCCCGTGCCCGACGTGCCTCAGTCTTCCGAGCCGCGCGTCGTCAGCACGGCCGACGAAGGGCAGGACGAGACGCCGCGCCGCCGCACGCGGCGCGACACGACGGCCACGCCCGCGCAGCCTTCGGAGTCCGAGCGCCTGCGCGGCACGGTTGACAAGCTCACGACGCAGGTCGAAAGGCTCTCGGGCGACGTGACGACGATGAAGTCGGACCAGCGCGCCCTCTACGAGCTTGAGCGCCTGACGCGCGCCGAGCAGCGGGCCGAGGCGCTGCGCTCGCAGCTCCGCGACGTGACCGACCGCGAGTTTCAGTTGCAGGAGCGCATGGTGCAGATTAACGACGAGCTACAGCCAGAGGCCATCCTGCGCCGCTCCCTGCTTTACGGCACGACCAACCCGCAGACCGTGCGCGACCAGATACGCCAGGGCCTTGAGCGCGAGCGCGACCGCGTGCAGAAGCAGCTCGACATGATCACGCAGAGCCGGACCCGCCTCGAAGCCGCCGTCGCCAGCGCCGACCGCGAGGTGGACGCCCTGCGCCAGAGAGTCGAGGCCGCCGACCAGCAGCAACAGGCGACCGGCGCGACGACGCCGAGCCCCGAGGCCGCCACCGAAACCCCGGCCCCGACACCCAGCCCGACGCCGGCACAGCCGCCGAACTGAAAACAAGTGCGGAGGTCAGAGTGCGGAGTGATGAATGAAAGACAGCCTGCTTCTTATTCATCACTCCGCACCCTGACTTCCGCACCGCGTAGTTATGTCAACGATTCCGCAGCTTGAGCTTTACCGCCTGTTGGAAGAGGCGGTCGCGCGGGGCGAGCGCGTGGCGGTCGCGACCGTGGCGCACACGCGCGGCTCGACGCCGCAGCGGCGCGGCGCCAAGATGCTCTTCTTCGAGGGCGGCCGGACCGCCGGCACCGTCGGCGGCGGCTGCGTCGAGGCCGAGGTCTGGGCCGAGGCGCGCGAGGCCCTGCGGACGGGACGCGCCGCGCTTCACCGCTTCACCCTCACCGCCGACGAGGCCAGCGAAGAGGGCATGGTCTGCGGCGGCACGATGGAGATTTTCATCGACGTGTGGGGAAACAGGGTATCGGGTGTCGGGTGCCGGGTGAAAGCGAATAGTCTTTACCCGGCACCCGGCACCCGACACCCCTTGAGGAGTTGAGCCATGCCGCAATCCTTCATCGAGAGCTACAAGGAGAAGCACCGGCACCCTTTGAACCGGCTGACGCACACGTTCGGGATTCCGATGATAGTCGTCAGCCTGCCGCTCTTCTTCTTCGACCGGCGCTGGGCGCTCGGGCTCTTCGTCGCGGGCTGGGCGTTGCAGTTCCTCGGCCACGCCATCGAGGGCAACAGCCCCGCCTTCTTCCGCAACCCCGTCTACCTCGTCGTCGGGCCGCTCTGGCTCGCGCGCCGCGCGCTCGGCCGCGTCGGGCTGGGGCGCCCGGCGCCGAAGTGACCCTTCTTTAAAACCTCTCAAGGATGGAAACCGACGACGGCCGGCACTCTTCACTGGCGGTAGCGAGGGCCGCGGCGCGCGTGCTCGCGGAAGGGCGCGCGGCGGCGCTGGCGACCGTCGTCGAGGGCGCGGGCCGCGTCGGCTCGAAGCTGCTCGTCGGCGAGTCGGGCGACGCGCTCGCGGGCACGACCGGCGACGCGAGTCTCGACGCGGCCGTCGCCGCGCACGCGCCCGTCTTCCTCGCCTCGCGGGCCGAGGCCGTGACGCTGAAAGCCGGAGAGTTCGCGTCCGGCCTCGAAGACCCGGCGGCGGCGACGCGCGTCCTCTTCGAGCGCGTCGAGCCGGAGCCGCACCTCGTCGTCTGCGGCGCGGGCCACGTCGGCGCCGGCCTCGCGCGCCTCGCCTCAGCCACCGGCTACCGCGTCACGCTCATCGACGACCGCGCCGACTTCCTCTCGCGACCGCGCTTCCCCGAAGAGCGCATCGAGCTGGTCGTGGCCGACGAGTGGGCCGCGCCCGTCCGGCGCGCAATCGGGACGGGCCGCGGCGTCTACGCGGCGGTCGTCACGCGCGGGCACAACGAGGACGAGGAGTGCATGAAGGCCGTGCTGATGGCGCGTCCCGACTACGTCGGCATGATAGGGAGCCGGCGCCGCACCAACATCGTGCTCGCGCGGCTGAGGGAGGCGGGCTTCTCCGAGGAAGACTTGCGCGCGGTGCACGCGCCCGTCGGCTTAGACCTCGGCGCGGTGACGCCCGAGGAAGTCGCCCTCGCCATCCTCGCTGAGATAGTCGCCTTCCGCCGCGGCGGCACGGGCGCCCCGCTCTCGGCCTTCCGCCGCGAGTAGCCGCTTGCGGTTTCGCACCGCGTTGGGCATTGTAGGGCGGCAGTAATCATTCACTTCTAGCTCGGGGGTTTTAAGGTGGCGGCAGAGCCGCGGGGGCGCGGGCGCGAGATGTTCCGGGCGCTCGGGCACCGCAACTACAGGCTGTTCTGGTCGGGCGCGTTCCTGTCGAACGCGGGGACGTGGATGCAGACGGTCGCGCAGGCGTGGCTGGTCTTCCAGCTCACCGACTCGGCCCTCTGGCTCGGCGTGGACACCTTCGTGGCGACGGCGCCGGGGCTGCTGCTGACGCTGCCCGGCGGCGTCATCGCCGACAAGGTTGACCGCAAGCGCCTGCTCATCTTCACGCAGTTGGGCTGCGGGCTGTCGGCGATTACGCTGGCCGCGCTCGTCTGGGCGGGCGCCGTCCGCGAGCGCCACGACATCTGGATGATACTGCTGCTGACGCTCGTCACCGGCACCTGCTGGTCCATCTCCGGGCCTTCCTACCAGGCAATCACCGTTGACCTCGTCGAGCGCGAAGACCTCGCCAACGCCATCGCGCTCAACTCCACACAGTTCCAGCTCGCCCGCGTCGTCGGGCCGCTGCTGGCGGGACTGACCATCAGCCTCGCCGGCCTCGCCGGCTGCTTCCTCGCCAACGGACTGTCGTACGTCGCCATCGTCGTCGCGCTCTCTTACGTGCGGATTAAGAAGGCCGGGCCCTCGGCCGAAGGCGGCGCTGTGAAGGCGGGGCGGCGCTCGCTGTGGCGCGATTTGTTGGAGGGCTTCAGCTACGTGCGCGGGCGCCCGCGCGTGCGCGTGTTGCTGCTGGCGTCGGCGGTGGTCAGCCTGTTCGGGATGCCGTATCTGGTGCTGGCGCCGGTCTTCGCGCGCGACGTGTACGGGTGGGGCGAGACGGGGCTCTCGCTGATGATGGGCACGGCCGGGGCGGGGGCTTTGTGCGGGGCGCTGCTGCTGGCTTACCTCGGCGACTTCGGGCGCAAGGGGCTGTTCGTGCTGGCGAGCGCCTTCTCGGGCGGGGCGTGCATCGCGGCCTTCTCGCGGGCGCCGGGACCGGCCAGCGCGATGCCGCTGCTCTTCGCCGTCGGGTTCTCGATGGTATCGTTCTTCGCCGCCGGCAACACGCTCATTCAACAGCTCGTCACGGACGAGATGCGGGGCCGCGTGATGAGCATGTGGCTCTTGACCTTCATCGGCACGACGCCCGTGGGGGGCTTCCTCTCGGGCTCGGCCGCCGAACGCTACGGCCCGCGCGCGACCCTCACCGCCTGCGGCCTCATCATCGCCCTCCTCGTCGCCTTCATCGCGCTGCGCAACCCGCGGCTGAGGGAGATTTAAAGGCGGCGCCTTACTCCTTGTCGCGGAAGACGCGCTCGATGGGCGTCAGGCCGCGGTCGTCGAGCGGGGAGGTGGGCGGGGCCTCGTTGACGGGCGTCCGGCCGGGGAGGGCGCGGGCGGGCGGGGCGGCGGCGGGGGCGAAGGCAACGCCGGGGGCGGCCGACAGATTCAGAGTCGTCATGGGCGCGGGGGGCTTGCGGCCGACGAGGGCGGGGAAGAGGTGAAACCACTGGGCGTAGCCGACGCCCATCGCCAGCGCCCACAGCGCGAAGCGCCCGATGAGGCTGTGCTCCTCCGAGTAGAAGAGGAGCATGAGGGCGTCGCCCAAGGGGAACGAGAGCAGGAACATGAGAGCTTCGAGCCACGAGCTGCTGGCGTCAACGTAAAATATCGTCTCCTGCCTGACGGGCATGATGGTGTAGGTCAGCAGCGTGCTCGTGCACAGCAGTATCCAGAGCTTGCGCAGGTTGGGCTGGAAAGGGTTCTGCATGGAAAGTCCCTCCGTAGGAAGACAGTTCCGCCCGCGGGTTTTTGAAACTTACTCTTAGACGCCGCCCGCGGCCGAGTTGTTCCCCGGCCGCAAGAAAGGCGTCGGCGGGCGTTCTAGTGTCAGGCGGCGGCTGAAAGTCCGCCCCGAATCATTCGTGAGAGACGTGAGGAGAGAGAGATGCGAAACCTGAGAGACCTGCTGTGCCTCGCCTTCGGACTGCTGCTCGTCGCCTTCGCGGCGGCGGGCGCGCAGGCGCAGGGCGTCATCGTCCCCGGCCCCTGCCGCCGCTGCCCCACCCCGCCGAGGCCCGTCCCCCTGCCCCGCTCGCTCCCCGTCAAGTCGGTCCAGATTGACACCAAAATCAACGGACAGGTGGCGACCACGCACGTCGAGCAGGTCTTCCGCAACGACACCGACCAGACGCTCGAAGGCACCTACTTCTTCCCCATCCCCGAGGCGGCCTCCATCTCGGAGTTCGCCATCTGGGACGGCGACCGCCGCCTCGTCGGCGAGGTCCGCACGCGCGAGGAGGCCCGCCGCATCTACGACGAGATAGTCCGCCGCCAGCGCGACCCCGGCCTTCTGGAATACGCCGGCCGCGACTTATTTCAGGCCAGCATCTTCCCCATCCCGCCGCGCTCGGACAAGAAGCTTGAGCTGACCTACACGCAAGTCCTCAAGGCCGAGTCCGGCACGGTCGCCTACCGCTACCCGCTCGGCACCGGCCGCAACGTCTCGCAAATCACGGGCGCCGTCTCCGGCTCCGTCGAGGTCGAAGGGCAGAAGCCCCTGCGCAACGTCTACTCGCCGACGCACGAGATAGACGTGCGCAACTCGGCGGGCGGGCGCCGCTCGCGCGTCTCCTTCGAGACGAAGCCGGGCCGCGAGCCGCAGGACTTCCAACTCTTCTACACGCTCTCGGACGCCGACTTCGGCATGACGCTCCTGACGCACCGCGAGCCGGGCAAGCAGGGCTACTTCCTCCTCACCATCTCGCCGAAGGAAGACCTCGCCGAGCGCGAGTACTCGGCCAAGGACATCGTCTTCGTGCTCGACACGTCGGGCTCGATGGCCGAGGCGGGGAAGATGGAGAAGGCGCGCGGGGCGCTGCTCTTCGGCGTCCGCTCGTTGAAGAACGAGGACCGCTTCAACGTCGTCAACTTCGCGGGCGAGGAGCACCTGATGGCCGCCGGGCTCGTGCAGGCCGACGCCGCGGGCCGCGCGCGCGGCGAGCAGTTCATACAGCAGCTCAAGCCCGTCGGAGGCACCAACATCAACGGCGCGCTGCAAGCCTCGATGCGACTCTTCGACCAGCAGAACGACCGCCCCCGGATGCTCGTCTTCCTGACGGACGGGCTGCCGACCGTCGGCGAGACGAAGGTGGACCGCATCGTCGAGAACGCCCGCTCCGCCCGCGCCCCCGGCCTGCGCCTCTTCACCTTCGGCGTCGGCTACGACGTGAACACGGCCTTGCTCGACAAGCTGGCGGCCGAGAACGGCGGCGTCGCCGAGTACGTTGACCCGAAGGAGGATTTGGAAGTTAAAGTCTCCAGCTTCTTCACGAAAATCAACCACCCGGTCCTGACCGCGCTCGCGCTCGACATGGGCGGCGTCGAGACCGACTTCGTCTACCCGCGCGAGCTGCCCGACCTCTTCCGCGGCGGACAGGTCACGCTCATCGGCCGCTACCGCAACCCCTCGGACGTGCGCGCCGCCACCCTCGCGCTGACGGGCCGCGCGGGCCGCGACTCGCGCATGTACCCTTACGAGAACATCAGCTTCCCCGTCGTCAACAACGACAACGAGTTCCTGCCGCGCCTCTGGGCGACGCGCCGCGTCGGCTGGCTGATGGAGCAGGTCCGCACCAACGGCGAGCAGAAGGAGCTGGTGGACGAAATCACGGACCTCGGCACGCGCTACGGCATCGTCACGCCCTACACCTCTTACCTCGCGCTTGAGCCGGGCATGGGCGTCAACGAGACCACCACCGGCACGGGCGGCGCGGGCGGCGGCAACGTCGTCACGCGGCAGCTAGGGACGCTGCCGCGCAACGGGCGCGGCGCCGTCACGGGCGGCGGCTCCGGCGCGGGCAGCGGCCCCGTCGTCGCCAGCGACGCGACCAGGATGTCGCGGCCCGACGTGAACGAGGCGCCGCCGCCGCCGTCGCCGAAGGAGGCCGCGAAGGCGACGACCGGCGAGACGGCGGTGCGCGAGAGCCGACGCGCGCGGGCGCAGCAGGAAACCATCCGCGTCGAGTCGGAGGCCGACGCCCCCCCGACGGCCTCCGTGCGCAAGGTCGGCGACAAGACCTTCTACCTGCGCGACGGCGTCTGGACCGACTCGGAGTTCAAGGCGGACGACCGCCTGCCCGAGACGGCGCTCGAATTCGGCAGCGAGGACTACTTCGCCCTCGTCCGCCGCGAGCCGCAACTCGCGCGCTTCTTCGCCCTCGGCGAGCGCGTCGTCGTCGTCTTCAAGGGCCGCGTCTACAGGGTCGGCACGAAACAGTGAAGAGCGGTAGCCGGTGGCCGGTAGGAGAAACTACCGGCCACCGGCTACTTGTTTCCGCGGCGCCAGTTCATGTACAAAGGTGGCATCAAGGAGGGAGGAGTTTGACGACAAGTTTGGCGGAGAGTTGATTCGGAGATGAGGCTGAGTCGAATTTATCGCGGGGCCGCGCGCCGTCTGTGCGCGGCCCTTTTGCTGTCGGCGGTCGCGGCGTCCGCGTTCGCGCAGGACGGCGGGTGGACGGGCGGGCGGCGGGGTTTGGCCGGCAAGGACTTGAACGCCGTCTACTTCCTGGACTCGAAGCGCGGGTGGGTGGCCGGCGACGAGGGCGTCGTCCTGCACACGGAGGACGGAGGGCGCGCGTGGGAGCGGCAGACGCTGCCGACGAAGGACGGCATCAACGACATCTTCTTCCGCGACAAGAAGGACGGTTACCTGCTCGCCGGCAGCCAGATTTTCACGACCGAGGACGGCGGCGCCACCTGGCAGCCCTCGGCCCGCTTCCTCGCGCAGACCTTCGGCGGCGCCGAGCCCGAACTCTACAGCGTGCGCTTCACCAGCAAGCGGCGCGGCTGGGTCGTCGGGAGCCTGAGCCGCCGCGAGAGCGTCGTTGACAGTCTGGTGCTGCGCACCGAGGACGGCGGCACGTCGTGGCAGCGCCAGCGCGTGCCCGTCAGGGACGAGTTGATTCACCTCGACTTCGACGGCGACAAGCGCGGCTGGATAGTCGGCAGCGACGGCCGCATCCTCCACACGCGCGACGGCGGCGAGTCGTGGACGCTCCAGCGTTCTCCCACCAACGCCACGCTCTACCACGTCGAGTTCCGCAACGACGACCAGGGCTGGGCCGTCGGCGAGCGCGGCACCATCCTGCGCACCATCGACGGCGGCGACTCGTGGCTCCTCGTGGGCGCGCCCGTGCGCTCGACGCTGCTGAGCGTCAAATTCATCAACGAGGACGAGGGCTGGGCCGCGGGCCGCGGCGGCGTCATCCTCCGCTCGGGCGACGGGGGCCAGACCTGGGTGCAGCAGCCGACCGGCACGCGCCAGAACCTCTACGCCCTCTTCTTCGACAAGAAGGGCGGCTGGGCCGTCGGCGGCGACGGATTGGTGCTGCGGTACGAGAGATAAAAATTTGAGCAACCGCCCGAGGGGGCGGGGCATCGGAAGGGATAGCATAGCAAGACCCTCAGATGAGCGCGCGAGTGGGACGCGGCACGGGGGTCGAGTGGATGGTTCTCCTGTGGTTTCCGCCCGGCGTGAAAGGGTCGCGCCGGGCGGCTTTTTTTATTGGGCGGAGTCGCGGAGTTGCTCGCCGATGATGGCAAGGTGGTGGTCGTCGTGCTCGGCGACGAAGTAGGCGAGGTCGAAGACGCGCATCTGCTTGCCCAGGCGCGGGTGGAGGGCGGAGCGGGCGGCCTCCTCCTCGTTCAAGGATTCGAGCCGGCGGACGAACCGCGCGCGTGCCGTGCGGAAGGCGTCGAGAAGCCGTTCGAGCGGCGCGTCGTTGTGCCGGGCCTCGACGGTCTTGCGGTTCGTCATGTCGGCCGGCCTGAGCGCGGCGAGCCCCGCGCGGTAGTCTTCGAGCCGCCCCTCGTGCAGCTCGTCCAAATCGGCGAGGTGGCCGGCGTGCTCCTGCACGGACCAGCCGCCGCCCGCGCGCGCCGTCAGCACCTCGGGCGGGAGCGGGCGCAGCTTCTCTTCAAGGCGGACGGGTGCGCCGCGCAGGCGCTCGATTAAATACGGGAGCATGCCGACCGAGAGGTGCGCGAAGTCGAAGTCGCGCTCAAGCCACCTGAGCCTCTTGACCAACTGAGAACTCCTTAGCCGACTTTCTTGATGCTCTGGACGAGCCTCGAATAATCAGCCCAGTGTTTACGGAAGGCGTCGCGGGGTCCGAAGGTGAGCATGATGACGGGCTTGCCGGCTTGAAGTAAGTCGGCGCTGAAGGAGACTTCCTTGCCCTCGGACTTGCCCGAGCCCGTGATGGCGACGTGCCCCATGCCGTTGTGCGTGTCCTCCCTCGGCTCGCCGTCGAACTTCAGGTCCTCGATTTGGGTGCTCAGCTCCTCGCCGATGGCCTTCGCGGCGTCCTCGAATTGCGCGTCGGGCGGGACCCAGAAGGTGACGACGATTTCGCCGTCGCCGGACTCAAGGTCGTAACGCTCGCCGTCGGCCTCGGACTTCCAGCCGGCCGGCACGTCGAACCGGATGCCGGCGCCCGTGTGCGTGATGACCTCGCCGCCGGCCTGCTGCGCGGCGCGCGGGGCCGGGTCGTCGGCCGCGCCCGCGGAGTTGGTCGCCGGGCCCGAGCGGTTGCACGCGAGGGCGAGCGCGCAGGCGGCGAGGCCGAGGATGAGCTTCGTGGGTCGCAAGGGTCTAACCTGCCTCACTTCTTCTCAAGCGCGGTGCGCGCGATGGCGAGCGTGGCGACGGCGCGGGGCGCCTCGCCCTCGAAGCCGCGGGCCAGCTCGACGGCGCGCGACATGTCCTCGCGCGCGAGCGACGTGAAGACGCCCGCCAAGTCGAAGCTCTCGGCCGAGTTCGTTGACATGGTCGTCATGTTCTTCGTCCGGAGCTGGTTCGTCAAGCGGCCGTCCTCGCCCGTGTAGGCGGGCGCCGAGTTGGAAGCCTTAATCACGTCGAGCATCACCTCCCAGGCGCGCGGCCGGTCGAGCTCGACGAGCTGCGTGGCGATGGCGACGAGCGCGCCGACGCGCTCGGGCGAGGCAGGGTCGATGTGCTCGCGCGCCTCCCTGAGCGCCTCGTCGAGCAGCTCGGCGGCGCGGCCCGGCTCCTTCTTGACGAGCTGCTTGGCTACCTCGGTCGTAACCCAGGTGCGCTGGATGGCCGTCAGCGTCGTGCCGCGCGCGAGCCTCAAAGCCTCGTTCAAAGTCTCGGGGTCGCGCACGGCGCGCTGCGCGGCCTCGAAGTCTATGTAGGCGCGGACGCGCTGGCGCAGGTCAACGTCCTCGATCTTGTTCAGGAACTCTTCGAGGCGCGGGTCCTTCTGGCGGACGGCGTTGAAGACCACGTCAACGTAGATGGCGTCGCGGTCGGCGGAGGTCTTGGCGTTGTCGAGCCGCTTGAGCGATTCCTGCACGCGGTCGCGGTTCGGGTCTTCGGGGACGAGGCCGTGCGTGAGCGCGCGGTTGCCCGGCTGGCGGTTACCCTCGGGCGTGTCGGCCTGAAGCGAAGCCATCTTGGCGCGCAGGGCCGCCGAAGTGTCGGGCGCGTACTGGTCGAAGAGCGGGAGCAGGCGCGCGATGACCATGTACCAGCCGGCGCGGCCCGAGGTGGTGCGGTCCTGGTCGGGCGTCGGGGTGGGCTTCAGGAGGATGGAGGCGGCGACGCGGAAGTAAGCGGCGCGGAGCTGCGGCGAAACGTCGGAGGGCGCGGGCTGGTTGCCCCACGAATTCATGCTGGAGCCGGCGTTGCGCGAGAAGGTGACGTAGAGCGCGGGCGTGAAGAGGTAGGAGGAGAGGAGCGAAGCGGTGTTGGGGTCGGACGAAGGGTCTGCGGCCGCGCGCATGACCATCGCCGCGTAACGCTCGTCGGCGGCCTTGGGGTCCTTGGCGCGCAGGCGCGTCAGGAACTCCAGCGCCGTCGTCGTAATCTCGCCGAGCGCGGGGTCGGCGAACTGGACGGCGCGCTCGGTGTTGCCGTCTTCGAGGAGCTGGATGGCGAGCCGCAGGCGCTTCTCAAGTGCCGGCGGGACCGTCAACGTCTCTTCGGGCATCTTCGGGCGCGACTGCTTCTCGGCCTCGGCGACGCGGGCCGCGGCCTCGTCCGCCTCGCGCTTGCGGGCCTCGTCGAGCCTCGTCAAAAACTCTTCGCCGAGCGCGCGGTCGCGCTTGGCCGCCAGCCGCAGGACCTCGGTCCTCATGCTCGGCGGGACGGCGTAAGAGAAGCTGCCGCGCTCTCGAATCTGCCGCTCCTTCTCCTCCTGTATGCGCTTGTCGCTTTCGGCGTCGGCCGACTCGGCTTCGGACCACGCGCGGCGGAAGAGCGTGCGGGCGCGCTCCTGGTCCGTCTCCCAGAGGGCGTCCGCCG
The DNA here is from genome assembly GCA_035941045.1 of Pyrinomonadaceae bacterium. Classification (GTDB taxonomy): domain Bacteria; phylum Acidobacteriota; class Blastocatellia; order Pyrinomonadales; family Pyrinomonadaceae; genus QHXN01. The sequence continues at coordinate 24,840 of DASZEK010000046.1, forward strand.
AGCGGGCCTGCACGCGGGCTCTAAGGACGGGGTCGCGGAAGGTCTGCGCGTCGTTGGCGAGCGAGGAGACGAGCGAGATGGCGGTCGTGCGCCTGATCTCGGCCATCGGGTCGGCCTCGGCGGGCGCCTCCTTCTTCTTCGTCTTCTTCGCGGCGGCGCCGTCGGGCGCGGGCGACTTCTGCTGCTGCGCGACGCCGACCGGCGCGCAGGCGAGCAGGGCGGCGAGTGCGAAGGTGAGCTTGCGTGTCATGGTCGAGTTCCTTGGGACAGGTTTAGTTGGAAGCGCGCTCGGTCTTCTTGACGAGCGCGCCGCGCGCGACGGCGAGCGTGGCGGCCGAGCGCGCCGCCTCGTTCTTGAGCGTGTGGGCGAGGGCCGAGGCGCGGTCGAAGTTGTCGCGGCCGAGCGAGGCGAAGATGCCGCCGAGGTCGAAGCCCTCGGCGTTGAAGCCCGTCGTCATCGCCCCGCCGCCCTTGAACTGGATGCGGATGACAACGTCGCTGTCCTCGCCCGTGTAGTCGGGCAGGGCGTTGGCCGACTTCACGACTTCGTTCATCAACTCCCACGCGCGCGCGGTGTCGAGCTCGACGAGCTGCGTGGCGATGCCCGTGAGCGTGCGCGCGCGGTCGGGCGAGGCGTCGTCAATGCGCCGGGCTTCCTCGACGGCCTTGTCGAGCGCCTCGACGGCGCGGCCCGGCTGCGTCTTGGTGAGCAGCTTGGCGACTTCCGTCAAGGCCCAGACGCGCTGGACGGTCGTCAGCTCGTCGGACTGCGCGAGCTTGAGTGCGTCCTCGCCGTTCTTGCCGCGGATGGCGTCCTGCAAGAGCCGGAAGGTGATGAAGGAGAGCACCTGCTTGCGCAGGTCGATGTCTTCAATCTTGTTGGCGTACTCGCGCGCCTTCGCCGGGTCGCGGCCGACCATCGGCATCGCGGCCTCGAAGTAGAAGCGGTCGCGCTCGCCCGAGTCCTTCGCGCTCGCGGCCCGCGAGAGGGCTTCCTGCACGCGGTCCTCGCCCGGCTTCTCGGGGACGATGCCGCGCGTCAGGATTTCGGGGTCGCGCTCGCCGCCGATGCCGGCCGTCTCCTGCGAGAGCTGCGACTGGCGCGCGCGGATGGCCGGCGCCTTGTCGGGCATGAACTGCTCGAAGAGCGGCGCCAGGCGCGTCGCGACGACGTAGGCGCCCATGCGGCCCGAGGTCGAGCGGTCCTGGTCGGCGGGCGGCAGCGGGCGCAGGAGGATTTGCGCGGCCGTGTTCAGGAAGGCGGCGCGCAGCTTCGGGTCTAGGTCCTGAGGCGGCTTCGGGTTGCCGCGCATACTCCGCGTGTGGCTGCTGCCGGTGGGCCTGACGGTGATGTAGAGGAACGGCGTGAAGGGATAAGAGGAGAGCAGCGAGACCGTGTTGGCGTCGGCCGCGGGGTCGTTGGCGGCGCGGGCGAGCAGCGAGGAGAAACGCTGGTCGGCGGCGGCAGCGTTCTTCTCGCGCAGCGAGTTGAGGAAGTGCATGCCGAAGGTGTTGACGGGGTAGAGCGCCGGGTCGGCGAACTGCATGGCGCGTTCGGTGTCGCCGTCCTGAAGGAGCTGCTGCGCGAGGTTGAGGCGCTGCGACATGTGGGTCGGCGGGTCGTCGGGGTTGAAGGGCTGCGCGGGGGCGGCCCCGGCCGAGGCGGCTGCCGTCGCCGCTGCCGCGGCCGTCGCTTCGCCGGCATCGGCCTTCTTCGCCTCGTCGAGCTGCGCCAGAAATTCGTTGCCGAGTTCGGCGTCGCGGCGGGCGGCGAGCCGCAAGACTTCGCGGCGGATGCTGCCGGCGGTGCGCGACGACGGCCCCCTGCGCGACGCCTCGCGCGCGAGTTTCTCGCCCAACTGCTCGTCGGCGGACGTGGCCGCTTCCCATGCGCGTCGGAAGAGGTCGCGCGCCTGCTCCTTCTCCGCCTCCCAGAGCACGTCGGCGGCGCGGGCCTGCACGCGGGCGCGCAGGACGGGGTCGCGGAAGCCGCGCGCCTCGACCGCCAGCGCCGTCACCATCGAAGCGGCCGCCGCGCGGCGCACCTCCTCCATCGGGTCGGCCGCGGCCACAGTCTTAGTCGCGGGCTTCTTGGCGGCCTGCTGCGGGGCGGGCTGCTGCGCGACGGCCGTCGTGGCGAGGAAAGTCAGAGTGAGTGCGAAGGAGAGCAGGCGGGAAAAGTGGGACATGGTTGGTCTCCCGAAGAGTCGGCGCGCGCCGCAGGCGGCGGGCGTGCCTCGTGTTGTGTGAAAGGTTAGCAGGGGGCGGGCGCTCCGGGTAGAGCACGACCCGCACTCTCGTCGAGATGCAGGGGTAAACGCCCCCCGCTACGGGCGGGTTCCGGAAAAACTCGGGCGGGCCGGGTGGGGGAGGCCGCGCGTCAGGCCGCGACGACCTCGATGCCGGGGTCCACCTCGTCTTTAATCATCCGCTCGATTGCCATCAGCGTGCCCGTCAAGGAACTCGGGCAACTGCCGCACGCGCCTTGGTAGCGGATGGTGAGCTGGTCGTCCTTGAGGGAGAGCACTTCGAGCCAGCCGCCGTCGCCCGCGAGCGCGGGCCGGATGCGCTCGTCCAGTATCTCGTTGATGCGGATGAGCCTTGGGTCGTCGCTCAGCAGCGCCCCGATGGCGCCGCCCACGCCGCCCGGCGCGGCCTGGCCCGTCGCGGCGGTCGCCGCGACCGACTCGGCGGCGCGGATGGGCACGGCGAGGCGCGGCAGAAGGTCGTCCCACTCGCCCTCGTCCGTCTTCTCGACCGTAATCATGCGGTCCATGTAAAAGACCGAGGCCACGTCGCCCACGTCGAAGAGGGCGCGGCCGAGCGGGTCGGAGACGGCCTCCTCGGCGCTGTGGAACGAGCGCGTCGTGCCGGCCGTCACCGGCTCCTTGAGGATGAACTTGACGGCGTTCGGATTCGGCGTCTCTTCGATGTTGTCTATCTTCGGCATCTCAAACCTCTCAAGACCTATCGCACTTGTATAAAAACCCACACGGGTGGGCGCCTTGTGAATCGGGTGTCCCGCATTCGTTTCGAGCCCATTATAACCTTTTCGAGCCCCGCGCGCAGTCTTAGGACGGCGCCTAAACGAACTGAGCCCAGCCGTCGGCTCAGACGAGTTGTTGCGTAACGCCGTTTGGAGAGCCTGACGCACGGCCCTGAGACGGTAAACTATGCAGTCCTGTGACTTTACGACGGCCGCATCGCGGACCCTACGAGGTGTCAAAAAAAAATCACGAAGGTTAATTTTTAGGTTGTCAAAAAAGAGAAGCGGGCGTATATTCATAGCCCTCGCTTGTCCCCCCTTTGCAGGTGAGACAAGTTGAGACGAGAGGCAGGCGATAGCGAGGGTCGCCTGCCTCTTGCTTTATCTAGAGGCTGGGGGCCGGTGGATTGACTTCACCGGCCCCCAGCCTCTAGTCTTTAGCGGCAAAGCTTATGAACATCGGCATCACCGTCTATCCGACTTACGGCGGGAGCGGCATCGTCGGCTCGGAGTTGGGGAAGGAGCTGGCCGCGCGCGGCCACAACGTCCACTTCATCTCTTCGGCGCTCCCCACGCGGCTCACGGAGCTTAACGAGCGGGTGCGCTTCCACGAGGTGGAGATGATGTCGTACCCGCTCTTCGAGCACCAGCCCTACACGCTGGCCCTGGCGACGAAGATGGCCGACGTGGCGGAGACCGAAGACCTCGACCTGCTCCACGTCCACTACGCCATCCCGCACTCCATCAGCGCCATCCTCGCGCGCGAGTCTTTGAAGCCGCACCGCACACTCCCCGTCATCACGACGCTGCACGGCACCGACATCACGCTCGTCGGCGCCGACCGCTCCTACCTCCCCATCACGCGCTACGGCATCCCGCAGTCGGACGGCGTCACGGCCGTCTCGGCTTACTTGAAGCAGGCGACGGCCGAGACCTTCCAGTTCGACCACATCGCCGTCATCCCGAACTTCATCTGCGCGACCGACTACAGCCGCAAGGACGTGCCCGAGCTGAGAAAGGAGCTGGCGCCCGACGGCGAGCCGCTGCTCGTGCACGTCTCGAACTTCCGCCCGGTGAAGCGGCCGGTTGACTGCGTGGAGATTCTGGCGCGGGTGCGCGCGGAAGGGGTCGGCGCGCGGCTCGTGATGGTGGGCGACGGCGCGGAGCGTTCGCGGGTCGAGCACCGCGCGCGCTGCCTCGGCGTCGAGAAGTTCTGCTCGTTCGTCGGCAAGCAGCCGCGCATCGTCGATTACCTGTCGGCCTCGGACGTGCTGCTGCTGCCTTCGGAGCAGGAGTCGTTCGGCCTCGCCGCGCTCGAAGCCTTGGCGTGCGAGGTGCCGGTCATCGCCTCGCGCGTCGGCGGACTTCCGGAAGTCGTTGACGACGGCGCCACCGGATGCCTCGCCGAAGTCGGAGACATCGAGAAGATGAGTTCCTGCGCGGCTCGTCTTCTTAGCAACGAAGGTTTGCGACGCGAGATGGGAAGGCGCGCGCGCGCCTCGGCCCTCAGCCGCTACAGCACGGACCTCGTCATCCCGCAATACATAGACTTTTATGAGCGCGTCATCGCCGCGACGAAAGGCCGCTCGGCCGCCGGCGGCTGAGGAGTGGGCCGGGCGCGTCTCCGAGGAGAAGCCGCTCGGCTACATCGTCCAGAACCTTGAGCGGGCCTACGGCGTGCCCGAGAACAAGTGGACCGACTGGCACCCGCTCGACATGCTCGTCGCCGTCATCCTCTCTCAAGCGACGAGCGACGCCAACAGCGACCGCACCTACGACGCACTCAAGCGGCGCTTCCCTACGTGGGACTCCGTTTTAAGGGCGCGTGAATCGACACTCGTCGAGACGATACGACTCGGCGGGCTCGCCAACCAGAAGGCGGCCGTCATCCGCGACCTGCTCCGCCAGGTCAAAGGGCGAGAGGGCTCCTTCGATCTCTCCTTCCTCCGCGACATGCCGGCCGCCGACGCCGTCCGCTACCTTTCGAGCTTCCGCGGCGTCGGCCCCAAGACCGTCGCCTGCACGCTTTTATTCGCCTGCGGCCGAGACATCTTCCCGCTCGACACGCACATCTTCCGCGTCCTGCGCCGCGTCGGCCTCATCCCCCCGAAGTGCTCGGACCAGTTCGCCCACGAGGTCATGAACCGCCTCGTCCCCGCCGGCAAGTTCTACTCCTTCCACGTCAACCTCATCCGCCACGGCCGCAAACTCTGCCGCCCCCGCGACCCTTTGTGCGAACGCTGCCCCGTCGTCGAATACTGCGACTACGGGCAGACGAGAATTTGAAAGAGCTTCAGCCCGCGTTTCTAATCTCACGCGCCAGCCAAGCCTTCGCCATCTTCCAGTCGCGCGCGACCGTGACGGCCGAGACGCCGAGGACTTCGGCCGTCTCCTCGACGGAGAGGCCGCCGAAGTATCGCAGCTCGACGACGCGGCACTTCCGCTCGTCAATCAGCGCGAGCCTTTGCATCGCCTCGTCGAGCGCTATCAGCTCGGCCGACCTCTCCTCGCCGACGACGGCCACCTCCGACAAAGACACCTGCACGGCGTGCCCGCCGCGCTTCACGCGGTGGCTGTCGCGCGCGTAGTTGAGGAGGATGCGGCGCATGATCTGCGCGGCGATGCCGAAGAAGTGGGCGCGGTTCTGCCAGCGGACGCTCTTCTGGTCAACGAGTCGGAAGTAAGCCTCGTTGACGAGCGCCGTGGTCTGGAGCGTGTGGCCGGGGTTCTCGCGGCGCATGTAGTGGCGCGCGATGCGGTGCAGCTCCCGCTCGATGAGCGGCAGCAGCGTCTCCAGCGCCGTCTGGTCGCCGTCGCTCCACGCGACGAGGAGTCCTGTGATTTCAGAGGGGTGGGGCATGGGCGCCTAAGTCGGGTTCGGTTGAAAAGGGAAGTGCGGACGGCGGGGCTGCGTGCGCCGGAAAATTTTCTGACAGTTCTCGGCCGGGGTTGGTGCGTTAGGTAATGAGCAAGGCCCTGACGACTTCGACCGAGCAGTTATATAGCGTCCGACTCGGAAAACACAACCCCGCGAGTTCTCAACGTCGGCCCGCGCCCTCAACGACGCGCCCGAGCCGGCGGGCTCTTGCCCCGAACCCTTCCGAGGGCCGCCGCAGGAACGGCCCCGCCCGACCCACCCCAGCCGCGACGCGCGTGCTCCCCCCGGCACGCGCGCCGCGCCCCCTTCGACCTTCGTAGAAACCGGGCCGCGCCCTTAAGCGTTCAGACTCTCGATGGACGCGCGTGACGAAGAGGCGGGCGCGGATTCGCGCGCGGCGCCGGAAAGGCTCTGGCGCAACGCCGACTTCGTCAAGCTCTGGCTGGGGATGAACGTCTCCTTCCTCGGCACGCAGCTCTCTTCAATCGCGTACCCGCTGACGGCCGTCCTCGCACTTCAGGCAAGCTCCGCCGAGATGGGCTGGCTGCGCGCGACGGGCACGGCCGCCTCCTTCCTCGTCGGGCCGTTCGCGGGCGTGGTGGCCGACCGCGTGCGACGCCGGCCCGTCCTCATCGCCACGGACCTCGGCGCCGCCCTGCTCGCCCTCTCCATCCCGGCCGCCTTCTTCCTCGGCGCGCTCGGCATGGGACAGCTCTACGTCGTGCAGTTCCTCGCGGGCACGCTCTCCATCTTCTCGGAGGTGGCGCTGATGGCCTACCTGCCCGCGCTCGTGCGGCGCGAGCAGTTGGTGAGGGCGAACAGTCAGGTTCAGGCGAGCAGCGCGGCCGTCTCCGTCGCCGGGCCGGGCGTGGCCGGCCTGCTCGTGCAAGCCTTGAGCGCGCCGGTCGTCATCATCTTCGACGCCGCCTCGTTCGTCCTCTCGGCCGCCTGCGTGGCGCTCATCCGGGCGCCGGAGCCGGAGCAGGGCGGGGCGGAACAACAGAGGCGGGGCGTGTGGGCGGAGATCGGCGATGGCCTGCGCTTCGTCTACGGCCACGGGCTGCTGCGCCCGCTCGCCGAAGCCGTCGCCGTGCACTTCCTGTTCGTCAACGTCATCTACACGTTAATCGTCATCTACGCCGTGCGCGAGCTGGGCGTCGGGCCGGCGGCGCTCGGCGTGGTCTTCGCGGCGCTGGGGCCGGGGTTCTTTGTCGGCGCGCTGTTGGCCCCGCGCGCGGCGCGCAGGTTCGGGCCGGGGCGCGTGATGACCTACGCGCCGCTGCTGACGCTCGCGGGGATGAGTCTCGTGCCGCTCGCGGGCGGGTCGCAGGCGACGGCGGCGGCGGTGCTCTCGGCCGCGCACTTCCTGACGGCCTGCGGGATTCAACTCCACGGCGTCAACATGGTGAGTCTGCGGCAGGCCGTCACGCCGCACCGCTTGCAGGGGCGGATGACGGCCAGCTTCCGTTACGTCAACCTGCTCGGCGCGTGCCTCGGCGCGCTCGCCGCGGGCGCGCTCGCGGAAAGAATCGGCCTCAGGGCGACCATCGCCGTCGGCGTGTGCGGGCTCGTGCTCCCTTTCCTCCGCCTGTTCTTCTCGCCCGTGCGCCGCCTGCGCGAAGTCCCCGCGGCCGAGTAAGTCTCCGCGTGCGAAGTGTCAGCGAAGGTCGAAGGCGGCCGGCAGGTGAGCCTCGGAGATTTGCTCGGCGGCGGCTTTGGCGCCGATCTCGGCCAGCAGGGAGCGATTCTTCCCCTCACTCATCTCGCGCAGCGAGGCGGCGCCCGCCGCGTTCACGTCGAAGCCGAGCTTCTTCAGACTCTCCTCTTCGAGCAGGACGTTGTAGCGGAGGTAGGAGAGCGCCGGCTTGTCCGTCAGGAGGTCTTCGGCGAGGTTGCCGATCTGGCGGTCTATGCTGAAGGCGGTGGGGCTCTCGGAGAGGAACTGGAGGATTGTTTGGTTGTGCCAGCTCGCGTCCTCCATCAGCATTGAGGGCACCTCCATCGCCCAGTTCCAGACGCGCGAGTTGGTGACCACGTCAACGTCGTTCTTACGGCTCCAGTAGCCGGTGCCGACCGAGACGAGCAGCAGCTTGTCGGCCCCGCGCGCCCAGTTGAGCGAGAAGCCTTTGAGGGTGGCGGCGAGGAACAACTGAAGGGCCGGGTTGTTCGCCATGCTCACGCCCCCGTCCACGAAGGCGCCGTACTGGTCCTTCACCTCGCCGCGACCCCGCTTGACGAGCAACTTCTGCGGGGCGAAGTAGGTGGGCGCGGCCGTGCTGGCGCGAATCAGGTCGCGCAGGTACATGTCCCTGTTGTACTTGTGGTACTTAAGCAGGGGGTTGTTGAGGAGGGGCCACGTACTGCCCGTATCCGCCCTCTGCGTGACGACGCAGAGGCCGGTTTTGACGGAAGGGTCGTCGAGGCGGCGGTCCAGGAACAGCTTCTTGAGTTCGGCCTCCAGGTTCCTGTGGTCGAAGCGGGCGCGGACCTTCTTCCAGACCTTCCAACGCGGGTGCTTCTTGAAGACCTCACCGCCCAGATTCAGATAGTCCTGCTTGACCTTCTCGACCTCGTGCCCGAGGGCGAGCGCGCCGGCAATGATCGAGCCGGTGCTCGTCCCGCCGATGAGGTCGAAGTAGTCGGAGAGGCGCAAGTCGGGTTTGCCGTGGCGGTCGCGGAGGATTTTTTGCAGCCTCTCCAGAAAGCCCAGCGTGAGTGCTCCGCGGATGCCGCCGCCGTCGAGCGCGAGGATGCGCTTGGGGCCGGGCGACCTCAGCCTGCGCGCGCGCGCGACCTCGTAATCTTCGAGCTTGCGCAACCTCTCAAGCTCGTCGGGTGTAAGACCGCCCTCGAAAGTTGTAGGCTCCATGTGCTTCATCCTGAGAACGGCCCGGCGTTGGACCGCCGGGCCGTTCTCGGTTGACCCTTGAAGGGGCCGGGGCGTTGCCTCACGCATCAGTTGACGGTGCGCGTCTGCTGGGCGTTGAGGGTTTCGTCGATGCGGGCGGCCGTCTCTTGGAGGTGGGCGCGGGTCATCATCGACATGCGGCGGCCGGCGGGGGCGGCGAGCGCCTGTTTGATTTGCGCGCGGAGCTGCGTCAGGTCGTGGCGCGCGAGGGTCGAGGCGTCCTCGGGCGTCTGGGCGTCCTGGCGGAGCACGAGGCGTTGGAGGCGTTTGACGTGCTCGCGCTGGAGGTTGCGGCGGAAGCTGTTGACTTCGACCGCGCCGGCCGGCGACTTCAGCTCGGACCAGACGGCCGACTGGAGGCCCTCGAACAGCTCGGACATCCTGAAGGCGTCGCGCGGGTTCTCGTACTTAACTTCGAGGTCCTGCATGCGCGAGAGCAGGATGGGGTGGTAGAGGCGGTCGAGGAGTGAGCGGTGCAGGGCGAGCACGCGCGCGTGGATGGGGTAGTCGAGCCGCTGGAGGCGCCAGATGTCGCCCTCGAAGGTCCAGTCGCGGTCGATGGCGAGCTTGTTCAGGAGTCTCGGCGAGATTCGGAAGGCGTCGGCGCCGAAGGCGTAGGTGTTAATCAGGGCGAGCGCGCGGCGCTGGTCCTTGGCGGCCACCGGCTCGTAGGGCGCTCGGCCGCCGGGGTCGCCGACGTGGTCGCGGTTGTGGTAGATGCCGCCGACGTACTTGCTGGCCGAGAGCATCGCGGTAGCCAGCTCGCCGAAGCCGCCGTTGAAGGCGAAGCGGAGCCGCTGGTAGCCCTTGCCCGGCTGCGCGACCTTGGTTTCGAGGTTGTCCCAAAGCTCGTGGACGAGCTTGGCGCGGCCTTCGTACCAAGGGAGCGGGTCGGCGGCGAAGTCCCAGCGGTTGGCGCGCGGGTCGATGCCTACGGGGTCGTTGCCGAACACGTCCTCGTCGGTGCCGTAGGCGAGCTTGGAGTCGGCGACGCGCGAGGCGATTTTGTTAAGCTCGGCGCGCTCGCCCTCAGGAGTGGACGCGGCGAGGGGCTTGTAGGCGTACTCGATGGCCCAGTAGTCGTAGGTGCCGAGCGTGGTCTGCCAGTGGCGTCCCTGCTTGACGCCGCGCGGCGCGATGTTGACGGGCGTGTAGTCCATGACTGAGCCGGTCAGGCCCATCTCGTCGGTCAGGGCCGTGTCCTGGAGCTTGTCGTAGGGGATGAGGTTGCTGGCGCGGAAGTTGTGACGAAGTCCGAGCGTGTGGCCGACCTCGTGGGCCGTGACGTGCGTCAGGAACTCGCGCACGTACTGCTCCTCGGCCTCGCTGCCGGCCAGCGTGCCGCGCATCGAGAGCATCTGGAAGCCGAAGTTGGCTTCGCGGACGGCCTCGCCCGCGTAGTTGCACATGCCGAAGCGCCCGCGCAGGGCTTGCAGGATTTCGAGGCCGTTGGGGGCCGACTCGCCGAGCGGGCCGGTCTTCTCCTGAAACTCGCTGCGGACGTAGCGCGTCATCGACTCGCTGAAGCTGATGTCGGCGTCGTAGATTTCGCCGGTGAAGGGGTTGGCGCGCGAGGGGCCGATGGCGAAGCCGGCGTCCGTGGCGATAAACCAGCGGATTGACGAGTAGCGCACGTCGGCCGGGTCCCAGTCGGAGTCGTCGGGCTGCTGCTTGACGACGACGGCGTCCTTGAAGCCGACGCGCTCGAACGCCTTGTTCCACATCAGCACGCCGTCGGCGATGGCCTGGCGGTACTTGTCGGGGATGGCGTTCTCAAGCCAGAAGACGATGGGCTTCTTCGGGGTCGAGAGCGGGGCCGAGGGGTCTGACTTCTCAAGGTGCCAGCGGTTGATGAAGCGGACGTAAGGGCTGTCGCTGCGGTCGTCGCTGAAGTCCTGGTAGAGCGTGGCGAAGTGGCCGACGCGGTCGTCGGCGAGGCGCGGCCGGTAGCTGGTCTCGGGAATCTTCGAGAGGCTGTAGCGGACGCGGAACTGGAGGCTGCGCAGGTCGGGCGGCGCGAGCGGCGGCCGCGGCATCGGGACCGGCGAGGGGCCGAGCGGCGGGAGCGGCGGTCGCTCGGTGGCGTAGTTCAGCATCGTCTCGATCTCGACGTTGTCGGGGAACGCCTTGACCCCGGCGAAGGTGCTGCTGTTCTTGTCGAGGCGGTAGGGGATGCGGTAGGTGGCCTCAAGCGCGTAGCCGAGCATGGGGAGGTCGGTGAGGAGGAAGTTGCTGAGGTCGATGAGGACGCTCTTGCGCTCGGGGTGCGGCTGGCTCTCGAACTTGGCCGTGCCGACGACGGAGTCGGCGAAGGAGCGTTCGACGGCGCGGCGGATGGCGACCTTGTTGTCGGTGGCGCGGTAGTTGACGTTCTTGGCGAGCAGTTGGACGCTCTTGCCCTGGCGCTTGAAGGAGTAGGCGAACTCGGGCAGGACCTGCGCGCTCAAGAAGCCGCGCTCGCCGATGCCGGACTCCATCGTCGGGGAGAGGAGGTAGATTTTGTCGAACTGGTCGGGCTGAATCTCGACCAGCACCTTGTCGTCCTTGCGGTAGAGCGTGAAGAGCCCCTTGACCACCTCGGCGTCCTTGACCACGTCGGCGAAGGGCTTCTCGGGCTGCGGCGTGCCCTGCGGCGAGGGGGCGGCTTGCGCGGGCGCGGGCGTCGCGGGCGTCTGCGGCTTGGCGTCGGCGGGCGAAGGCTGCGGCGCGGGCGGCGTCGGGTTCTGGGCGCGCGCGGCGCGCGTGCGGCGTGCCGCGGCGTAGGCGGACGCCGTCGGCGCCGCGCCCAGCAGCGCGAGTTGAAGCGAGAGGGCCAACGTCAGCGCGCGGCGCGAGCGGGGGGACGTGAGTAAGAACATAAACTCGACTCTCCTTTTAGATAGTCTGCGGACGGCGACTGGTTTTTCGATGGTGGGCTCTACCGGAAAAAAGCGTCCATCTGGAGGTGTGGCGAAAGTGCCGTGGACTCCTGCTCTATGCGGTCGCAGAGTAAAACACCTGCCGGCGGGCCGTGTCAAATAATTCTCGGAGACGTGCTTGTAAAAAGATGTATCGGCTTTGACTTCGGGTGAAAAAGGCCGAAACTGTCCGGGGGCGCCGGGGCGATGTCGTACCTTGTAGACGGCAACAACGTGATGGGGCAGCGGGTGGGCTGGCACCGCGACCGGGCGGGGGCGCGGCGGCGGCTGCTCGGGGATTTGGCGCGATTGGCGCGCGAGGCGGGCGTGCGCGTCGAGGTCGTCTTCGACGGGGCGCCGGACGAGCACTTCCCCGACGGCTCCTCCTTCATGGGCGTCAGGGTCTATTACGCGGCGCGCGGGTCGGACGCCGACGCGCGCATCAAGCAGTTGGTCGAAGCCTCGCGCGAGCGGCGGACGCTGAAGGTCGTCACCTCGGACCGCGCGCTTGCGGACTACGTCCGCCGCTGCGGCGCGCAGGTCGTCCGCTCCGGCGACTTCCGCCGCCGCCTCGACGCCGCGCCGGAGGGCGAGCCGGCCGAGCCGCGCGTCAAGGAGTCGGAACTGGGCGAGTGGATGTACTACTTCGGGGTCGCGCCGGAGGACGACGAATAGAAGAGGCGTATGACCCCGGAGGGGTCGCAGACAATAGCCGGGGGCAAGCGAACGACAGTGAGCGCCGCCCCCGGTAGCGACGTAAAAGAGAATCCGACCCTGAAAGGGTCGCACCACGGCGGGCGGGTGCGACCCTTTCAGGGTCGGATTCTTGTTGCGATGCATTCCGGGGGTGGCGCTCGGTCGCCTTCGGCTCCTTCGCTGACCCCCGTCTATTGTCTGTATCCCCTGCGGGGATAATTTTGTCTGCCGGCTACTCCTTTACCTCGACCAACTCGATGTCGAAGATGAGCTTCTTGCCGGCGAGCGGGTGGTTGCCGTCAACGGTGACGTGGAAGTCGGTGACTTCGGTGACGGTGACTTCGAGCTGGTTGCCGTCGGGGAGTGGCAGGAGGAAGTTCATGCCGACCTGCGGCTCGACGGGGAACTGCGCCGCCTCGCGCGCGATGGTGCCGACGAGCTGTTCGCGCGGCTGGCCGTAGGCGTCCTCGGGCTCGATTTCGACGGTCTTCGTCTCGCCCGGCGTCATCCCGCGCACGCCCTCGTCGAAGCCGGGGATGACCTCGCCCGCGCCGACCGTGAATTCGAGCGGGTCGCCGCCGCGCGAGCTGTCGAACTCCTGCCCGTCTGCGAGGCGCCCCGTGTAGTGGACGCGGACCCTGTCGCCGTTTTTCGCCGGCTCTGGCATAATCTCCCCCTGCGTAATCCTGAATTTGCAGGCAGCTTCGCACATCCCCCATGCAAAATCCAGCCGCCAAAACGGGAACCACAAGATGAACAGAAGACGCCCCATCGCCTCCTTACTGGCCCTGCTGCTCACGCTCCCGACGCTCGCGCCCGCAGCCTACGCCCAACTGACCGAGCCCCGACCGGGGACCCCCCCGACTCGGCCGACGCAGAGACCCAGCCCGACGCCGACGCCACGGCCTTCGCCCGCGCCGCAGGAGGAGGATGACTCGGAGGACGATGTCGTCCGCATCACGGCGAACCTCGTGCAGTTCGACACCGTCGTCACCGACCGCGAAGGGCGGCAGGTGACGGACCTGCGGCCCGAAGACTTTGAAGTCCTCGTGGACGGCAAGCCGCAGGACATCACAAACTTCGCCTACGTCTCGACCGAGTCCGGGACCGTCTCGCCCAAGCCGGTCGCCGCCGCCAAAGGCGCTCCCGCCCCCCCGCCCGCACCGCCCGCGCGCCTCCGGCCCGAGCAGGTGCGCCGCACCGTCGCGCTCGTCGTGGACGACCTCGGCACCTCCTTCGAGAGCATGGCCTTCGCCCGCCGCGCCCTGAAGAAGTTCGTGGACGAGGACATGCGCCCCGGCGACCTCGTCGCCATCATGCGGACGAGCGCGGGCGTCGGCGCGCTCCAGCAGTTCACCGCCGACAAGCAGCTCCTCTATAAAGCCATCGAGCGCGTGCGCTGGTACCCGATGGGGCGCTCGGGCGTCGGCGCCTTCGCGCCGCTGGAGGGCAAGCCGCTGGGGACTTCGTCCGATGTCGTGGGCGGCGACGCCAGCCGCGAGTCGTCGCGCGAGCTGGACCGCTTCCGCGAGGACTTGTTCTCGGTCGGCACGCTCGGCGCGCTCAACTTCATCATCCGCGGCATGCGCGAGCTGCCCGGCCGCAAGGCCGTCGTCATGTTCTCCGACGGCTTCAAGATTTATAACCGCGACGACCAAGAGTACACGGCCCGCGTCGTCGAATCGCTGCGCCGCCTCACGGACCTCGCCAACCGCGCCGCCGTCACCGTCTACACGGTGGACGCGCGCGGCCTCGTCGCCCCCGGCCTGACGGCGGCCGACAACACCTCGGGCCTGACCCCGACGGAGATAGAGCAGGCGATGGAGGGCCGCGCCGCCGGGCTGGTTGACACGCAGGAGGGGCTTGAGTACCTGGCCCGCCAGACCGGCGGCGCCTTCGTGCGCAACACCAACGACCTCGGCCAAGGCATCCGCCGCGCGCTCGAAGACCAGAAGGGCTACTACCTCATCGGCTTCCGACCGGCGGCCGAGCTGTTCGGCACCGAGCAGGGCCGCGCCCGCTTCAACCGCTTCGAGGTCAAGGTCCGCCGCGCCGGCCTCAAGACCAACACGCGCGGCGGCTTCTACGGCTTCACGGAGGGCACGGCGCGGCCCGTGCGGCGCACGCGCGGCGAGCAGATGCTGGCGGCCCTCACCTCGCCCTTCACCTCGGGCGGCCTCGACCTCAAGCTCACCACGCTCTTCTCCAGCCCCGGCGAGCAGGCGACCTACATGGACTCGCTGCTGCACCTGAACATGGGGCAGTTCAAGTTCGCGGACGAGGCCGACGGCTGGAAGAAGGCGACCGTCGATGTCGTCGCCATCATCTTCGGCGAGAACGGGCAGGTCGTGGACCAGATTAACCGCACCGAGAACGTGCGCGCCAAAGACGACGCCCTGCGCTCCATCCTCACGGACGGGCTGGTCTACGTCATGCGCGTCCCCGTCAAGAAGCCGGGCGCCTATCAACTGCGCGTCGCCGTGCGCGACGCCGCCACCGAGAAGCTGGGCTCGGCCAGCCAGTACATCGAGGTGCCCGACCTCGGGAAGAAGCGCCTCGCGCTCTCCGGCATCATCCTGACGAGCAGCCCCGAGAACCGCCCTGCGGTGCCCGAAGGCGCCTTCGGCAACCCGCCACTCCGCGACGCCGCGCTGCGCCGCTTCCCGCCCGGCGGCTCGCTCGACTTCTCGATAGACATCTTCAACGCCGTGCTCGACCGCGCCACCTCGCGCCCGCAGCTACAGGTCCAGACGCGCCTCTTCCGCGAGGGCCAGCCCGTCTACGAAGGCCGGCCGCAGCCCGTCGGGCTCGCGAACCAGACGGACATGAAGCGGCTCGTCTTCGCCAGCCGCCTCCGGCTCGGCCCGGCGCTCGTGCCCGGCGACTACGTCCTTCAGGTCGTCGTCACCGACCTGCTCGCCAAGGAGAAGCAGCGCGTGACGACGCAGTGGATAGACTTCGAGGTGGTGAAGTAGGTAGCGCGTGGCGGACAGCCCATCACCCGACACGCAACCTCCCGCGACGGGCGCGCGGGACGTGCTCTTCTCCGTGACCCTCTTCCTGAGCGCGGGGTTGCTCTTCTGGGTGCAGCCGCTCGTCGGGAAGATGCTGCTGCCGCTTTTGGGCGGGACGCCTTCGGTCTGGAACACCTGCCTGCTCTTCTTTCAGGCGGCGCTGCTCGGCGGTTACGCCTACGCGCTCGCCTCGACGCGCTGGCTCGCGTGGCGCGGGCAAGTCGCGCTGCACGCGACACTCTTCGCGGCGGCGGCGCTCTCGCTCCCCCTCGCGGTCGCGGGCTGGTCGGCGGGGCCGGGCGAGGCGAGCCCGGTCGCTTGGCTCTTGAAGACCTTGCTCGTGACGGTGGGGCCGCCCTTCTTCGTCCTCTCGGCTTCGGCGCCGCTGCTGCAAAAGTGGTTCACGCGGACGCGCGCCGCCTCGGCCTCCGACCCTTACTTCCTCTACGCGGCGAGCAACGCCGGCAGCCTCGCCGCGCTCCTCGGCTTCCCGCTCCTGCTCGAACCCACTTGGACGCTCGGCGAGCAGGGCCGCGCGTGGTCGCTCGCCTACGGGGCCCTCGCCCTGCTGCTTCTCGCCTGCGCGTACGCCGCGCGCCGGCCGCGCCCGACGGGTGATGAGAGGGAGGCGCCGGGAGTTGTCGAAGAAGAGGGAGCGGCGCCTTTGAGTTTGAAGCGGCGGTTGCGTTGGGCGCTGCTGGCGTTCGTGCCTTCGAGCCTCGTGCTGGGCGTGACGACTTACATCACGACGGACGTGGCGGCGGTGCCGCTGCTGTGGGTCGTCCCGCTCGCGCTCTACCTGCTGAGCTTCGTCGTCGTCTTCGCGCGCCGCCGTCTGCTCTCGACGGCGCTGGCGACGCGGCTGCTGCCGCCCGCGGCCGTCCTGCTCGGCATCGTCTACCTCTCGGGCGCGACGCAGCCCGCGTGGTTCCTCATCCTCTTCCACCTCCTCTTCCTCTTCGCCGCCGCCGCCGTCTGCCACGGTCAGCTCGCCGACGACCGGCCGCCGCCGCGCCACCTCGCCGAGTTCTACCTGTGGCTCTCGGCGGGCGGCGCCGCGGGCGGACTCTTCAACGCGCTGCTGGCGCCGCTCCTGTTCGACTCGGTCGTCGAATACCCGCTCGTCGTCGTCCTCGCCTGTTACCTGCGGCCGGGGTTCAGCGCCAACTGGCTGAACGTGCTCAAGCTGAAGACGGGCGCGCGGCCCGACGACGCAAATGATGAAGACGAGGCGCGCTCGCCCCGGCGCGTCGTCTTGTACGAGGCGGCGGCCGTGCTCGTCTTCTTCGTGCTGGCGGCCGTGCTGGCGGACGTGGCGCCGCGGCTCGATTTGAAGGCGGTCGAGCGTGCGGCGCTCGCTTTGGGCCTGCCGCTCTTCCTGCTGAACCACTTCGCGGGCGGGCGTCCGCTGCGCTTCGCGCTCGGGCTCGCCGCCGTCATGCTCGCCAGCACGTTCTTCGGGCCGCAGCCCGGCCGCACGCTCTACGCCGACCGCAACTTCTTCGGCGCCCTGCGCGTGCGCGACGACTCCTCCGGCTCTCACTCCTTCCTGCACGGCAGCACGCTGCACGGCCGTCAGTTCACCGACCCCGCGCGCGCCTGCGAGCCGCTGACCTACTACCACCGGCTCGGGCCGCTCGGGGTCGTCTTCGACGAGTTCGCGCGGCGCGATGGGACGACGGCGCGCTCGGTCGCCGTCGTCGGCCTCGGCACGGGCGCGAGCGCGGCTTACGCGCGCGAGGGCGAGTCGTGGACCTTCTACGAGATTGACCCCTCGGTCGTCCGCCTCGCGCGCGACCCGCGCCTGTTCACGTACCTGACGGCGTGCACGCCCGCGCCGCCCCGCGTCGTCTTAGGCGACGCCCGCCTGCGGCTGCGCGAGGCGCCGGACGCGTCCTACGGCCTCGTCATCCTCGACGCCTTCAGCTCCGACGCCGTGCCCGCCCACCTGCTGACGCGCGAGGCCCTCGACCTCTACCTCTCGAAGCTCGCGCCCGGCGGCCTCGTCGTCTTCCACACCTCGAACCGGAGCCTTGAGCTTGAGCGCGTCGTCGGCGGCATCGCCCGCGACGCCGGCCTTGTGGCCCGCGTCTACACTGATACAAAATACGACCCCGCGGAAGAGAGAGACCCCTCGGAATGGGTGGTCGTCGCGCGCCGGGAGGAAGACCTCGGCGCGCTCGGCGGCGACCCGCGCTGGACTCCTCTGGACGAGAGCAGGGGAAAGCTCGAAGTCTGGCGCGACGACTTCTCCAACGTCGCCCGCGTCATTAAATGGCAATGAAGGTCGGCCTTCATCGAATATGAAATCTGTCATCGTCGGCACGGCCGGCCACATCGACCACGGGAAGACGAGCCTGGTGCGGGCGCTGACGGGCGTGGACGCGGACCGTCTGCCGGAGGAGAAGCGGCGCGGCATCACGATTGACCTCGGGTTCGCGGAGCTGGACCTGGGCGACGTGCGCGTCGGGTTCGTTGACGTGCCCGGCCACGAGCGTTTCGTCAAGAACATGCTGGCCGGCGCGCACGGCATCGACGCCGTCGCGCTCGTCGTCGCCGCCGACGAGGGCGTGATGCCGCAGACGCGCGAGCACTTCGACATCTGTCAACTGCTGTCGGTCGGCGCCGGCCTCGTCGTCGTCACGAAGACGGACACGGTTGACGAGGAGTTGTTGGAGCTGGTGAGAGCCGAAGTCGAAGAGTTGGTCGCGGGCTCGTTCCTCGAAGGGGCGCCGGTCGTCGGGGCGAGCGCGCGGACGGGCGAGGGGCTGGAGGAGCTGAAGCGCGTCCTGCTCGAAGTCTCTTTGAAGGCGCCGGAGCGTTCGTCGGAGACGGTGACGCGGCTGCCGGTTGACCGCTCGTTCACGATGCGGGGCTTCGGGGCGGTCGTGACGGGGACGCTCGTGTCGGGCGAGGTGGCGGAGGGGCAGGAGATGGAGTTGCTGCCGGCCGCCGCGCGCGTGAGGGTGCGCGGCGTGCAGGTGCACGGCGCGGCGGTGAAGGCGGCGCGGGCGGGGCAGCGGACGGCGGTGAATCTGGGCGGCGTGGACGCGGGGACGGTCGAGCGCGGGATGGTGCTCGTGCCGGCCGGGCGCCTCGCGCCGACTCAAATCGTCGACGCGCGCGTGCGGGTGTTGAAGGACGCGCCGCGCCCGTTGCGCTCGCGGCAGCGGGTGAGGGTGCATCAGGGGACTTCGGAGGTGCTGGCGCGCGTGCTCGTGCTCGAAGCGTCGGGCGAGATTGAACAGGGCGGGGAGGGCCTAGCGCAGTTGAGGCTGGAGGCGCCGGTCGTCGCGCTGCCGGGCGACCGCTTCATCATGCGCTCTTACTCGCCGCAGCAGACGATTGCGGGCGGCGAGGTGTTGGACGCGCACGCCGCGAAGCACCGGGGGCGCGACCGAGCGGCGGCGCGCGAGCGGCTGGGCGCGCTCGAAGGGGCGGGCCGCGGGGCGCGTCTCTCGTACTTCGTCGAGTCGGCTGGCGAGCGCGGCCTGCGGCGCGCGGAGGCGGCGGCGCGCACGGGTTGGCGTGACGAGGTTTTGGACTCGGCGCTCGCGGAGGCGCGCGAGGGCGGCGCGGTCGTGGATGCGGAAGGCGTGTCGGTCGGTCGGGACGTGTTCGCGCGTTTGGTTAAAGCTGCCGTCGAGGAGGTCGAGGCGCACCACGCGCGCGAGCCGCTGTCGCGCGGGTTGATGAGAGAGACGCTGCGGGAGCGTCTGTTCGCGCGGGCGGCGCCGGAAGTGTTCCGCGCGGCGCTCGCGCGTGCGGAGGCCGAAGGGTCGCTCGTCTCGGACCGCGAGCTTGTGCGTTCGAGCCGACACAGCCTTGAGCTGTCGCCGGCCGACGCGGCGGTGCGCGACCGGCTTGAGGAAGTTTACAGGGGGGCGGGGCTTGAGGCGCCGACGTTGGACGAGGCGTTCGAGCGCGCGGCCGGCGGCGGCGGACGGCGCGAACACCTGCGGAAGCTGCTGCAACTGCTCTTAGACTCGGGCACGCTCGTCCGCGTCCGCGAGGACTTGCTCTTCCACCGCGAGCCTCTGTCCCGCTTGACCGAAGCCCTGCGCGACTACGCCGCGCGCAGCGGGACCGAGCGGTTGATAGACGTGGCGGCCTTCAAAGACCTCTCCGGCGTCTCGCGCAAGTACGCCATCCCGCTGCTCGAATACTTCGACCGCGAGCGCGTCACACGCCGCGCGGGCGACCGCCGCCTCATTCTCTAAAAGGGTGTCGGGTGACGGGTGTCAGGTGCCGGGTCAAAGCAATCGCTTTCCCCGGCACCTGACACCCGTCACCCGACACCCTTTTAGATGCCGCGGCCGGTCTGCCAGGCGTAGAAGAGGCCGAAGGCGACGCTGGAGAGGCCGGCGGCGAGGCGGACGGGCGTGTTGATGCGCTCGAAGCGCGAGGCCGTGAGGACGAAGGGCAGGCTGATGAGAGTGCTCATCAGGAGCATCCCGCCGATGGAACCGGCGCCGAAGACGAGCAGGTAAGTCAGGCCCAACGCGCGCGAGCCGCCGCGCACCACTTCCGTCAAAATCAGGAGCGTCAGCGCCGCCGAGCCGGCGAGGCCGTGGACCGCGCCGACGACGACGGGGCGCAGGCCCGAGAGGCCGGCGTGCCGGGAGTGGCGGCGCGGGTGCGAAGCCGAGGGCGCGTGCTCGTCGCGCTCGTCGTGGAAGTGGAGGTGCGTGTGGACGCGCTCGCCGTGGCGGTGCGTGTGCGTGTGGACGCGGCGGCGGTCGCGCAGCAGGAAGTAGAGGACGCGCGAGCCGAGCAGGATAATCATCAGCGCGACGGCGAACTCTAAGAACGCCGAGACGCGCGGCGGGATGGCGACGCGCAGCAGGAGCACCAGCAGGCCGACCAAGAGGAGCGCGAGCGTGTGGCCCGCGCCCCAGAGCGCGCCGACGAGCGAGGAGCGCCAGACGGAACGCTGCTCGCTGACGATGGTGGCGACGGCGACGAGGTGGTCGGCCTCGGTCGCGTGCTTGAGGCCGAGCACGAAGCCGAGGCCGAGGACGAAGATGAAGGGGTCGGTGTTAGGCACGTCCGTCATCATAGACGCTCGCGGGCCTCGGGGCGACCCGCGAGCGTGCCGAAGGCGCCGTCAGAAGCTGCCGAGGTCGGTCAGCGAGTGGAGCGCGGCGAAGGGCTCTTCGCGGTCGGGGGCGAAGAGGAGGCGGCGCAAAGGGTCGCGCTGCGCCTCGGTCATGAATGTGGCGGTGCGCTCGCGTCGCGCCGGGCTCTTGATGTTCTTGATGATGGCGTACTGGATGGCGGGCCGCGAGAGGCCGACGACCAGCGTCGAGCCGCCGCGGAAGGTGTGCGCGACCGTCTCGTCGCCGCCGCGCACGCGGGCCGACTGCGTCAGCGCGCCG
Source organism: Pyrinomonadaceae bacterium (assembly GCA_035941045.1). Lineage (GTDB taxonomy): Bacteria > Acidobacteriota > Blastocatellia > Pyrinomonadales > Pyrinomonadaceae > QHXN01. The sequence goes on from DASZEK010000046.1 coordinate 45,597, forward strand.
ATGATCTGCGGGATGTGCTTGCCGTCGGGGCCGACGCGGATGGAGCGGCGCAGCTCATGCACCTCGAAGTCGCGCTTCGGGTCGAGCCCGAGCTTCTCGGCGAAGTCCGGCGACTCCTCGAAGGCGGCCGTCAGGGTCTTGTGCAGGGCCGCGCGCTGGTCGCGCGTGACGCGGAACAGCTCCTCGCGGTCGCCGATGTAGAAGCAGAGGTCGGCGTAACGCTTGAGCTGCGCGAGTATCTTGTCGCGCCCCTTGCGCGGCCAGTCGGTGAGGTCGGGCGCGTCCCACCGCAGCGTGTCCACGGAGAGCGTGTCGAGGTCGCGCGGGTAGATGCCGCGGCGGCGGAACGCCTCGACGAAGGCGACGCGGTAGTTGTAGCGGTCGTCCGAGACGAGGTCGTAGTCGGCCGTGATGATGCCGCGCAGGTACTCGCCGAAGGTCACGTCCACGGGCGGGATGTAGTCGAGCGCGCGGATGCACATGTTGAGGACGTGGTGCGCGGACTTGACGGCCTCGTCCGAGAGGCGGCCGACGAGGTCGGGGTGGATGGAGCCGGCCGGCAGGACGCCCGTGCCGCCCGTGTAGAGGCGGACGAGGTCGGCCGTGCGCGTGCGGTAGATGGCGAGGAAGGCGTCGAAGACGGCGGCGACTAAGAGCGCGCCGCGCGTGTGGGGCGCCTGCTGGCGGTCGCGGTACTCGGCCGGGTCGGGCTTGATGCGCCGCCAGACGCCTTGCTCGTCAAACTTGCCGATGGCGTCGCGCAGCGCGCCGCGCCCGCCCGTCGCGCGGCCGAACTGGACGGCGAGGCTGCCGAGTATGGACTCGGATTCGAGGTCGCCGCGCGTCTGGTTAATCTCGTTGGTGAGAATCTGGGGGATGGTGAAGTGCTGCATGAGGGCGACGATGTCGGCGAACGCCTCGTGCAGCGCGAGCATGTCGGGGTTGGTCGGCTCGTTGAAGCGGCGGTGCATGCCGTCGAGGATGGCGTGCGTCGTCTCGTGGGCGACGATGTCGTGCGAGAGGCAGGCGTAGACCATGCTGCCGGGGGCGTGGTCGCCGGGGTCGGAGGCCGACGCCTGGAAGTAGCCGAACAGGAGCGCCACCTCCTGCGGGCTGTAGAAGGCGTTGGCCTGCCGCAGCGCGTGCGGGCGGACGAGCAGGCGCGGTACGTAGCGACTGTCGTCCGACTCCTTGTCGGGGTTGATGCGCGGGCGCCAGAGGACGGGGCGGCCGAGCGCGCGCTCGAAGTGCGAGATGGTCGTCATGGCGACGGCGTAGACCATCTGCTGGTGGAACTGCGGGTTGCCCTCGGAGGGCGAGCAGCCGTCCTGCGCGATGAGGCGCGGGTCGCTCAGGTCAACGGGCTCGTAGGCGGTGCCGGAAGCGTCCGTGTCAACGACTTCGAGGTATTCGCCCTTCGGCCCCGGCTCCAAGGGTTCCCAGCGGACCTTGAGCGCGACCTCGTTGATGGCGGCCGTGTCGAGCCGCGTCGAGAAGCTGGGGTCAACGGCGTAGGCGCGCAGGCGGCGGAAGGGCGGGTCGGAGACCGTGACCTTCGTGGAGCAGGCGGCGCGCGGCGGCGGCACGACTTCGGCCGGGGCTCGCTTGGCCGACTTGGCGCCGAAGATCAGCGGGTAGCGCGAGGCGACGTGGCGGCGCAGCGCGAGCGAGGCGCCCGCGTCTTCGACGACCGCCTCCATGAAGCGGCGCAGTTGGGGGCGCGGCAGCTCTTCGACGGCGCCGGGGTCGGGCACCACCTCGCTCAGCTCGGGGTTGAGCATCCAACGCTGCGTCAACTCCAAATCAAACATCACCTCGCGCGGCGGCGCCTCGGCGACGCCCAATCCGGTGATGACGCGGAAGAAGGAGAACGAGTCCTTGTCGGCCGGCGTCTTCGGGAGATTTAAGACCGGCTTGACGGCGAGCGCGGCCTGGGCGCGCAGCGAGCCGCGGCCGAGCCTCCTGGCGTCGCCCGCCTTCGCCGACGTGAAGAGGGCGTGGCGCACGGCCTCGACGCGGTGCCAGTCGCGCGTGAGCACGTTCTTGTATTGCTCGTACCAGAGGGCGACGGCGGCGGCGACCTGCGGCGTGGCGGCCGAGGTGCCTTCGCCGTTGCGGCGCACGGCCGTCTCGCAGCCGAAGACGGGCCACGGGATGTTGGGCGTGAAGGAGGCGATGGCGGCCGTCATCGAGCTTTCGGGGCCGTAGTTGCCTTCGAGCACGTTAAGGGAGAGGTCGTCGTAGGGCTCGCCGTTCGCCATACGGCCGCAGACGGCGATGACGCGGCGGTAGCGCGCCGGGTAGACGACGTGGCGCGTCGGCAGCCCGCCGAAGTTGTTGCCGGCGGCGGCGACGATGCAGACGCCGGCCTCGTAAGCCTCGTTGACCGCCTCGTTCCACGCGCCCGAGGGCAGGCCGCCCATGCTGATGGAGATTACGTCGCAGCCCCGTTTGACGGCGTAGCGCAAAGCCTGCGCGAAGGCGCTGGTGCGGAAGAGGACGACCTGGTTGGCGACTCTCAGCGGGAGGATGTCGGCGTCGGGGGCGCCGCCGAGGGCGACGTTGCCGAACTGCGAGAGCTTGCGGCCGGCGAGGATGCCGACGGTGCCGGTGCCGTGGCCCGAGTTGTCGAAGACGCGGTCGCGGTTCGGGTCGGCGGCGCTGTTCGGGTTGTTGTCTCCGTCAACGAAGTTGCGCTCAAGCCCGGTCAGGATGCGCTCGGGGCGGGCGGCGTGTTTGGGGTCGTAGCCGGTGTCGATGTGGGCGATGCGCGTGCGCGGGTCTGTGAAGGTGACGGCGTCGCGGGCGGGGCCGAGCTGCGAGTAGTTCTTGCCGAGGTGCCATGCGAACTTGGCCGGGCCTTTGGCGCGTCCGCCGCCTGTGTCCTGGTCGCGGTTGGCCTCGGCGTCGCAGTTGGGGAGGGCGGCGAAGGCGTCGCCGCCCCCGACCGAATCGTTCGGGTCGGCGTAGATGGTGTGTTCGAGGTCGGGCTCGGCGTAGACGACGGCCGACTCGTCGATGCCGAGCTGGCCGGCGACCTGCGTGTGGGCGAGGTCCCAGGGCGTGGCCGCGCCGTCGGGGAGGTCGGCCAAATACCACGCGGGGGCAGACGAGGCGGAGGCGACGCCGAGGCCGGGCGCGACCGCCGCGGGGTCTTCGTCGTGGAGCGGGCGCAGGTTGGCGCGGGCTTCGGCGGCGGCAAGGCCGAACGACGGGCGGAGCTTGACGAGGACGCGGTTCGTGTCTGCCATATTCCTCCTTTGCGGCTCCAGCGCCTTTGCGTGAAACGTAATCTCACGCAAAGGCGCTGGAGCCGCGAAGGGTTGAAGCGCGGAAGCTACTTGGCGTCCTGCCTGATCATGTCGAACGCCTTCTCGCTCATCATGTAGATGGCGGTGACGATGAAGTAGCCGGGTATCTTGGGGAAGACCGAGGCGTCCACGACCCGAAGGTTCTGCGTGCCGCGCACGCGGAGGCGGTTGTCGAGGACGGCCAGCTCGTCGTCGTCCGCGCCTATCTTGCAGGTGCAGGAGGCGTGGTGGCCCCAAGCCTCGTCGCGGATGAAGGTGCGAAGCTGGTCGTCGGTCCGGCGGTCGTCGCCGGGCACCTCCTCGCGCTTGATGAGCTTGTGCGTCGCGTTCAGGCGGTTGTTCATCGAGCGGACGAACTTGACGCCGTCGAGGACGGCGTCGAGGTCGGGGTCGCCCGCGCGCGCGCCGTCGCCGAAGTACTGGAAGTTGATGGAGGGGCGGTCCCACGGGTTCGGCGTCTGGAGCCGGACGCGGCCGGTGTTGGTGGTGCGCGCCTTGAGGATGGCCCAGGTGAACTTGTTGTGCGTGGCCTCGAAGACCTTCGAGTAGCCGGGCCGGTAGCCCTTGAAGAAGCCGGGCAGGCCGAAGATGAAGAGGTCGGGGTCCTTCAACTCGGGCCGCGAACGCTTGATGATGCCGATGAGCGCGCCGTTGGTGGCGTAGATGCCCGAGCCGCCCTTCTCCCACGTCGAGAGGAACTGGTCGGGCTCCGAGCCGTCTTCGGGCGGCGCGAAGGCGGCGCCTTCGAGCAGCACGAAGTTGCGGTTGAACTCGGAGACGACGCCCACCTCGTAGCGGTCCTGCAAGTTCAGGCCGACGCCCGGCAGGTCAACGACGACGGGGATGCCGAACCTCTCAAGCTCGGACGAGGGGCCGACGCCCGAGAGCATGAGGAGTTGGGGCGTGTTGAAGGCGCCGCCCGCGAGGATGACTTCGCGCGCGGCGCGGACCTGCGCGCGGGGGAGCGTCGCGGGGTCGGGCGTCGCCGTGTAGGACTCGGGGTCGGCGCGGTAGACGTGCGACTTGTCGATGTACTCGACGCCGACGGCGCGCGTCCCCTCGAAGATGACGCGCGTGGCGAGCGCGTGCCTCTTGATGGTCAGGTTGTCGCCGTGCTCCTTGCTGTTCTTGACTCTCAGCAGGTACTCGCGCGGGCCGGTGCGCTTGCCGCGGTTGACGGCGAGCGGCGTGAAGGCCAGCCCCTCGGGGCTGTCGCCGGTGTTGCGGCTGTCGTTGGGGTCGAAGCGCGTGTCGAGCTGGAGGAGCGGGTCGCCGATGTGCTCGCGGATGGCGCCCTTGGCCGAGCTTAAAAGCAGCGTCGCCAGCTCCTTGTCGCTGATGAGGGTCGGCAGGAGCCGCGGGTCGAGGCCGCTCGTCGGGAGCCAGCCGTCGAAGCCGTGGCCGTGGGTGAAGTCGAGCACGGCCTTCTTGCCGAGGATGAGGCGGGCGACGTTGGAGAACAAGCCCTGAAAGATGGAGCGGAAGGAGCCGGGGCGCGGGACGTACTTGCAGTCTTCGAGCCGCGCGAAGTAGGGGCGCATGTTCTCGCCGCACCATGACTGGTCGCCCGTGATGTCGGCGATGTGGTCCCAGTCGCTGTCCTGCGGGACGACCGTAATCATGGCGTTGTGCGCCGTGCAGCCGCCGAGCGCGCCCGCGCGCGGGTACCAGATGACCTTCTGCCCCTGGAGGTCGGGCGGGAGGTCTTTGTCCTCGACGACCTTCGAGTCGGCGGCCTGCTGCGCGTCGTCCGTGTAGTGGCGGATGAAGAAGTTCCAGGCGCAGGGCTTGTACTCGGTCGAGAGGCCGTGGAAGATGGGCACCTCGTACATGAGGCGGCCCGTCTCGCTCTCGGAGCAGGGGTCGCCGCCCGCCTCCAGCACCAGCACCTTGAAGCCCGCCTTGGCGAGATTGGCGGCCAGCGGGCCGCCTCCGGCGCCGGACCCGACAATGACGTAGTCGTATTGCGCGTCGCTCATCGCTTCGTCCTCGGAATGAATCTGCAAGGGGAGTGGAAGTGGTGCGGGCCGCCCGCGCCCGGAAGGCGAGGCGGCCCGCTTCTAGTCGGGGCGTCAGAAGGTCTTCAGGTACTCGATGAGGGCGCGCTTGTCTTCGTCCGAGAGCGCGGGCTCGCCGTCGTAGCCGGTGCCGAAGTAGTGGCCGCGGTTGACGATGTAGTCGGGGCACTTGCTGACCTCCATCAAGGGCTGGACGAGGTTGGAGAAAATCTTGCGCGCGTCCTCGTCGCTCGGGTTGTCGCCGAGCTTCGACAGGTCGTTCTTGATGGTCTTCAGGATGCCGAGCAGCTTGCGGTCGTGGGCGATGCGGTCGCCGAAGCTCATGTCCTCGGGCCGGAGGTTGAGGTTGGTGAGCAGGCCGACGGTCGTCCCCGCCGGTATCGGGCCGAGGCAGATGTCGCCGCGCTCAAGGTCGGTCCGCTCCTTGCACTTGCCGTAGAAGCTCGGGAAGAACCACTCGCCCCAGCCGATGAGCCCGCTCAGGCCGCCGGGCAGGAAGCCCGACTTGACGACGATGTAGGAGGTCTTCGTCGTGCGGTCGATGACGCCGGGGAAGTCGTTGATGCCGCGCGCCTTGAACATTTGCTCAAGGTGCGGGTCCTTCTCGCGCTTCTCAATCCACAGCAGCTTCTCTATCGAATCCTGGAACGAGCCGACGCGGGCGCCGACCGAGGGGCTCGGGTCGAAGCGGCCGAGCGAGTTGTTGAGGAGGAAGGGCGCGGTTGACCAGAGGCTGATGAGCGAGGGCGGGCGCGTGTAGCCGCGTCCGCCGGCCGGCGCCTTGAACTTGACGGGCTCGCCCGTCAGGGGGTTGTAGGCCGTGATTTCGCCGACCGACGGCAGGTCTTTGTAAGTGTCGGAGGAGAAGTTGTCCCAGATGTTGCCGCGGATGGCGTTCGTCGCCAGCGGGCTGCAAGCGTTGGTCTGGAGGAGGGTGACGGGGACGCGGTGCTCGGCCGACAGGTAGTTGCCTTCGAGGAAGTCGGGCGCCGCCGCCAGGTCGCGCATCTTCGACTTGAACTCGTCCGTCTTCGTCCACGCCCAGAAGTCGTTCCAGCACCGCATGTAGTCGGGTCCGGCGCAGCCGCCGGAGTCGAACATCTTGAGCGGGCGGTCGGGCGTCGGGAGCTTGCTCGAATGGCAGCGGGCGCAGTTCTCGGCGAAGACCACGCGGCCCCGGTCGAGCTGCGCCTGATCGGTCGAGAGGAACGCCTGCCCGCCGGGCGCCTCGGCGAGCTTGTGCGGGGGCGTGGCCTTCAGGAAGAAGAGCGCCATGTCGGGCGTCTGCATCTCGGTGGCTTCCCAGTAGGCCGAGTTCTTGCGCGCCGTCTCGATGGTTATCGGCGTCACATCCTTGCCGCCGACGAGCGGGTTGAAGTGGAGAAGCCACTCCTCGCTGAAGAGGCCGATGTTGATGTAGACGCGGTTTAAGGCGCCGAGTCCGCCGACCGAGTCGGAGCCGTCTTTGAGGACGCGCGGCGAGTAGACGGTCTTGGTCAGCGGGTCGTAGAGGTCCTTGAGCGGGAGCGTTTGCGCGTAGTCCTGGAACTGCTTGTTGTCCTGGCTGCCCGGCCCGAGCGTCTCCTTGCCGAACCGCCGGGCCTGGTCGAGCCGGGGGCCGAGCGAGTAGATGGCGTTCATCGTGCGCGGGTTGTTGATGTTGTCGGTCGAGACGAGCGAGGTGTCGAGCGTGCCGGGGCGCGAGGTGTGGAACATCTGGAAGATGTAGGTGCCCTCGTCGGCCTGCCAGTCGAAGATGCGGTCGATCCAGAAGTACTGCGCGCCGACGCTGGAGTTCAAGTTCTCGAACTTCGGGTTCTCGGGGTCGTCGGGCGGCTTCACGGGGTCGGGGCTGATGTGGCAGAAGCCGCAGGACATGCCGACGCGGTAGGGGCGGACGAGGTTCTTGTCGTTGTAGTACGAGGGGTCGGTGTAGTAACGCTCGGCGTCCCAACGCTTGGCGGCGGCCTCGTCGAAGTCGGGGTTGGGGAAGAGGCGCAGGCCGAGGATGCCGGAGGCGTAGCCGTAGAAGGAGCCGACGGGCATGTTCTTGCCGCGGGCGCCTATCTGCACACCGGGGTACTTGGCCTCGTTCTCGAAGGGGTCGGGCGCGCAGTCGCCCTTGCGGCGGTCGAGCCAGAGGCCGTAGCGCGCGGGGTCGGGGCCGGTCGGCTTCTCGAAGCAGGGCTCGTTGACGAGGCCGAGGTAGTACCAGCGGTTAGAGCGGCTGAACTTCAAGGACGGGTGGTTCGAGACGGTCTTCAGGAGGTCGAGCGCGCCGAAGCTGGCGACGCCTATCTTGTCCCAGAAGCGGTCGTTGCCGCCGGTCCAGACGTTCCAGGCGTTGCGCCCCTTCACCTCGTTGGGCGTGAGCGGGATGCCGCGGTCCATGTCGCGGAAGTAGTCCTCGTCGGCGGCGGGGAAGGAGGCCGGCGTGCGGCCGACGGCCCGCGCCTCGTCGAGCACCTCGCCGGCCTTCGGGCCGCGGTTGCAGCCGGGCACCGCGATGAGCAGCGCGAAGGCCGAGACGAACGCGACGAGGACGACGAGCTTGAGCAGGTTCTTCTTCATGACGAATCGCTCCTTGGACTAGCGGTGGACGTGAAAGCCGCCGCGGTGCGGGTTAATCTCGGAGGCCATGCGCTCGAACTTTTCCACCTCGCCGTTGCCGCCCGCGCGGCGGTAGATGGCCGCGGCCTGCGAGAAGAGGTGGGAGTCGCGCGCGCCCGAAGAGAGGGCGCGCTCAATCCACGCGCGCGCCTCCGTGAAGCGGCCCGCGCGGTAGAGAGCCCAGGCGAGTGCCGACTGCGTCGAGAAGTTCTCGCGCAGCCCCAAGTCCTTCTCGGCCCAGCGGACCGCCTCGGCGCCGTCGCGGCGCACGTCGGCGTAGAAATCGACGAGGTGGTGGTAGTAGCAGACCTCGCCGCGCCCGGCCGACTCAAGGTAGGCGGCGAGCGCGCGCCCGTACCACTCTTCGGCCCGACCCTTGTCGCCGGCCGTGTCGTAAAGCTCGCCGAGCGCCTGCATGAACTCGGGGCGCGGCGCGGTCGCCAAAACTTTGTGGTAAAGCTCGGCCGCCGCGTCGTACTCGCCCGCGGCGCCGAGGAGTTCGGCCGTGTGCTCTTCGACCATCCAGTAGCCGGAGTAGGCGCGGCCCGCCCGTTCGTAGTGGGCGCGGGCCTCCTCGCGCCGGCCGCGCTTGAGGTCGAGCACTCCGCGCTGCAACTCGACCCAGGCGTAGTGGCGCATCTGCTTGGCCGTCAACTCGTCCTCGGCCTCTCCGTAGAGTCGGTCGGCCGCGTCGGCGTCGCCCATCTTGAATTCGAGGTGGGCGAGGCGGGCGATGTCGTCCCAGCCGCCCTGCTCGCGGACGAGGCTTTCGTAGGCGGCGCGCGCCTCGCGGTAGCGGCCCTCCTGAAAGTCGAGGTCGGCGGCGAGCGTGCGGCCTTGCGGGCTCTCGCGCAGCGCGGGCGAGTCGGCGAGAGAACGTTTGACTTCGGGGAGGCGGTGGAATTTGAAGTCGAGGCTGGCCTTCAGGTAGTAGAGGTCCGAGGGGTTGGGGACGCGGCCGAGCAGACCGTCGATTGCCGCGCCGGCCTCTTCGAGCTGGCGCATGTTGCCGGTCAGCGAGGCGCGCTGGTAGAGGCGGTAGACGTACTCGGTCGCCTTCAACGTGTCGAGCGGTTCGGCGAGCGCGGCGGGGCCGAGCCCGCTCAGTTGCTCGTCAAGGCGCGCAAGCTCTTTCTCGAAGTCGGTCTGGGTTTGCATAATTTCTTCTTCGCGCCTCCAGCGCCTTCGCGTGAGGACGTTTCTCGCAAAGGCGCTGGAGCCGCAAAGGGGAGTTTTTCAAACGGGCGCTTACCAGGGCTCGGCGAGGTAAGGGAACTCCTTGAGGAACTCCTTGTCGTTCTTCAAGGGGTTGGGCGGCGTGGCCGGCTCGACGGGCGCGACGGCCCACAGCTCGGGGTCGGCCAGCAGGTCGATGTGGTACTTGCGGCCGTTGAACTCGGCCTCCATGTCGAGGAAGAGCGAGAGGAAGCGCGTCGCCACCTGGTCTTCGGGCCGCCGGCCGTAGGGCCACGTCCCGGTCGTGTCCATGTCGATGGCGCAGACGTTCGGGACGAAAATCTCGAAGGAGCGCCGCAGGGGGATGTCGAGCCCCTTCGGGTTCCAGGAGTCGTCGGGCATCCGCAGCTCCTGGAAGAGCGTCTTCTTGGCGCGCGGGAAGGCGGCGACGGCCGTGTGGTATTTGCGGTGGACGGAGACGGGCGAGTTGTCGTGGTCGAAGGTGGTCTGGAGGCCCATCGCGGTTATCGAAGGGCCGAAGCCCCACCCCAAGTGGGCGAGCCGCTTGACGAAGGTCGGCGCGAGGAAGAAGTTGTTGGCGCCGAGCTGGCGGTTGTCCTCGCGCTCGCTCAAGCCCGCGTCGGCGAACGGCTGGCCGTCGGTGTCCACGAGCTTGTACTTCTTCAGCTCGTCGTCGAGGCGGAAGGCGTCGAGCAGGGAGAGCGGGTTCTCCAGCCAGAAGGGGTGGTCGGGGATGGTCTCGACCTTGTCGGCGGCCTTCAGGACCCAGCTCTCGCCCCAGCAGTTGACGATGCGGTCGCGCTCGGGGTTCTTGGTGAGGAAGGCGAGCGGGATTTCGAGGATGATGGCGTTGATGTTGATGCCGGCCTGACAGTCGCGGCCGTCGTAGACGAAGACGTACTTGCCGTTCTCGTTCTTCATGAAGCGGTCGCCGCTCCACGTCAGGGGTCCGGGCGGGAGGTCGCGCTTCTTGCCGTGGTAGCCCCACTCGGGGTCGTTGGGGTCGCGGTTGAAGAGGTGGTTGCCTTCGAGCTGCAAGAGCGTCTTCGGGATTTCCAGCTCGCGCGCCGAGGCCATCGTGTGGGGGACGTGGTAGAACTGCGGCGCGTAATTGATGGAGCGGAAGAAGCCGGTGAGGTCGTTGAAGAAGGCGTCGTCGCGCCCGCCGAGGTAAGCCTTGATGCGGTGGCCGTCGGGCGAGCTGACCTGATGCGACTGGTTGAGGGGGATTTGTGTCTGGAAGCCGCCGCCGGGGAAGCCGATGAACTTGACGGTGGCGCGCTGCGACTGGTCCACGGTGACGCGAATCTCGGCGGCCTTCGATGGGCCGAGGTATCTCTCCTTGACGGCGTCGAAGTAGCGGAGCAGACCCTTGAGGCTGTGGTCCTCCTGTGACGGGCGGACGACGCGCGGGTCCGGCGAGATGAGGATGCGGTAGAGCATGTCGGTGTCGAAGACGCCGGCCTGCGGGATGGAGGCGAAGGTGAGCGCGATGACGACCTTCTCGCCGCCGTCCTTATCGTCGCTCGGGAAGCCGAAGAGGTCGTAGAGGTCGGCGGCGCTCACGTCGATGTCGGAGAAGATGGAGTTGACGGCGTTGGGGTCGTTGTGGTCGGCCATGAGTTCGCCTCCTAATATAAGGACTCACTCCGGAAGAGCCTGGAGTGGGTTAAAGGGACTCTGAAAGGAACTGTGGAAGCCGGCGCGGCGCGCTAAAAAAGCCGGCGGACGTGAAGATTGCAAAGAGGCGAAGACTGAAGCGACCTGCCCTGGTTCAGATGCCGCGCATGATACCCGCCCCCGCCGCGCGCCGTCAATAAAAACGTTCCTTACCGTCTAGATTTAAAACCCGAAGACGGCTAGAATGGCGGGGCCGCCCCCATCGAACCCACGAGCCGGCACGCAAGGCCGCAGTCCTCCCCCGACCGCGCCAGCGAGCCGACCGACGGAAAGCCCCACGTGTTAACGGAGGCACACTTGTCACAGGCCGTCGAGGAAGGCGCGTTCTCACACGACGCGGGACCGCACGCCGGAAGCGGCGCGACCGGACCCGCGCCGCGCGCCGAAGCGTGCGGGGCCTCGGTGCCCGAGCACTTCGTCCAGTTCTACGAGTCGGACGCGGCCCTGCTCGAATCCCTTGAAGAGTTCATCGGCGGCGGCCTGCTCGCGGGCGAGTCGTGCGTCGTCGTGGCGACGCGCCCTCACGTCGAAGGCTTGGAAGCCCGACTCGCGTCGCTCGGCCTCGACCTCGCGGCGGCGCGTGCCGCGGGGCGCTACGCCGCGCTCGACGCGGACGAGACTTTAAAGAAGATTACGGCGGGCGGGCGGCCCGACCGGGCGCGGTTCGAGGACGTGGCCGGGGGCCTCGTGGCGCGGGCGGCCGAGGGCGGGCGGGGCGTGCGCGTCTTCGGCGAGATGGTGGCGCTGCTGTGCGCGCGCGGCGGCTACGAGGAGGCGGTCGAGCTGGAAGAGCTTTGGAACGGTCTGGCGGCGAGGCACACGTTCACGCTGATGTGCGCCTACCCGCTCGAAAGCTTCGGCGGCGAGTCTTTGGCGGGGCGGCTGTCGGAAGTCTGCGCTGGCCACGCGCGGGTCGTGCCGGCCGAGAGCTACACCTCGCTCGAATGCCCGGACGAGCGCCTGCGGGCGATTGTCCACTTGCAGCAGAAGGCGAGGTCTCTGCGCGCCGAGATAGAGGAGCGGACGCGGGCCGAGGAGTCTTTGCGCGCCGTCAAGGAGGAGTTGGAAGTCCGCCTCGCCGAGCGCGAACAGTTGCTCGCGCGCGAGCAGGCGATGAGGGCCGCCGCCGAGGAGGCGAGCCGCGCCAAGGACGAGTTCCTCGCCGCCGTCTCGCACGAGCTGCGCACGCCCCTGACGGCCATCTCCGGCTGGACGCACATGCTGCGCACGGGCCTGCTCGACGAGGAGGCTTCGGCGCGGGCGCTCGCCACCATCGAGCGCAACGCGCACTTGCAGACGCAGATCATCGAAGACCTGCTCGACGCCTCGCGCATCGTGATGGGCAAGCTCCGCATGGACGTGCAGCCGGTTGACCTCTCGCCGCTCGTCACGTCGGCGGTCGAGTCGGTGTGGCCGGCGGCCGAGGCCAAGGGGGTGCGTCTGCGCGAGGCGAAGGACGCGGGCGTCATCGCCGTCGCGGGCGACCCGGAGCGTTTGCAGCAGGTGGTCTGGAACCTCCTGTCGAACGCCGTGAAGTTCACGCCGCGCGGCGGGCTCGTCGAGGTCCGGCTCGCGCGCGAGGGCGACTGGGCCGAGGTCGCCGTCGCCGACGACGGCGAAGGCATCGCGCCCGAGTTCCTGCCCCACGTCTTCGAACGCTTCCGCCAGGCCGACATGTCGACGACGAGGCCGCACGGCGGGCTGGGGCTCGGTTTAGCCATCGTGCGCCACCTCGTCGAGCTGCACGGCGGCAGCGTCCGCGCCGAGAGCGTGGGCGAGGGGCGCGGCTCGACCTTCGTCGTGAGGCTTCCGCTCGCGGCGGGCGCCTGAGGGGCGGGGGCAGCGGGGGCTTTGAAAAATCTTGCTTCTCGCGTGCCGGGGCGCTAACATAGGCGCGAACCCGAGCAGTACCAGAAAGAAGTCTTAAACCCGGCACATTAATAGCGTTTTACCGGCGGGGTCTGCCGGGTCGTCACCACTTCAATCTGTCGAACGCTGGAGGTTTAAGATGAAGAACCTGTTGGACATTTTACTCGGCATCGTGGCCGTGGCCGCGCTCGCCTTCGCCATCTGGCAGTTCTACCTGTTCGCGGCGACGACCGACCCGCAGGGGAACACGCCGCATCTCTGGAAGGCCATCGCGGGCTTCGTCGTGCTCTGCGTCTGCGCCCTCGGCATCTTCCTCCGCCACTCGGGCGCGGAGGAGGAGATTCACATCACGCAGTAAGGCCGGGCTCTCCGGCCCCGCCCCGACAAGAGACAGGCGCCGCTTGCGCCCCGAGCCTGCCGGCGGGGACGCGGGCGGCGCCTGACACTTTAAGCTCTGACCAAGGACCCTTCTGAGGAGAAGACTCCCCGATGCTCTCCACGTTCCCGCAAGTGCTGGCGCAGGCCGAGGCGGTGCGCATGCCTTCTTACTTCCCCTGGGTCGCTGTCTCGCTGCTGGCGGCCGGCGCCCTGGGGTGGCTGGTGGCGGCGGTGCTCGGGTTCTCGCGGGCGCGCGTCTTCGGCGCCTCGGCCCGCTGGTTCGCGCTCTCGGCCGTCTGCCTGCTCATCTACCACATCCAGTGGATCGTCTTCGCCATCTACGGCGCCAGCGAGCGCAACGTCGGCAACGTCGTCGGCATGGCCGCCTTCTTCAACCTCTTCGTCGCCCTCGCCGCCGTCTGCGCCATCCTCGGCTTCGTGCGCCTGACGGACCCGAGGCCGTGAAGAACGGTAGCCGGTAGACGGTAGCCGGTAGTCGGTAGAAGAAACTACTGGCTACCGGCTACTTCGTTATCTCAGCTCGCGCGCGGCCTCGACCGCGTAATAGGTGATGATCACGTCGGCGCCCGCGCGGCGGATGCAGGTCAGCGTCTCCATCATGACGCGGCGCTCGTCTATCCACCCGCGCTCGGCCGCGGCCTTGATCATCGCGTACTCGCCGGAGACGTGGTAGGCGGCGAGCGGCAGATCGAACCGCTCGCGCACGGCGCGCAGGATGTCGAGGTAAGGCGTGGCGGGCTTGACCATCAGGAAGTCCGCGCCCTCCATCACGTCAAGCTCGGCCTCGCGCATGGCCTCGCGCGCGTTGGCGGCGTCCATCTGGTAGGCGCGGCGGTCGCCGAACGAAGGCGCGCTGTCGGCCGCCTCGCGGAACGGCCCGTAGAACCCGGACGCGTACTTGACCGCGTAAGACATCACGGCCACGTTGCCGTGACCCGCGTCGTCGAGCGCCTCGCGGATGGCGCCCACCTGCCCGTCCATCATCGCCGACGGCGCGACGATGTCGGCCCCCGCCTCGGCCTGACTGACGGCCGTCCGCGCCAGCAGCTCCAACGACTCGTCGTTCAAGACCTCGCCGTCGCGCACCACCCCACAGTGGCCGTGCGACGTGTACTCGCACAGGCACGTGTCGGCGATGACGACCATCTCGGGCGCGGCACGCCTGACGGCGCGGATGGCCTCCTGCACGACGCCCTTCGGCGCGTACGCCCCGCCGGCCGTCTCGTCCTTCGACTCCGGCAGCCCGAAGAGGATGACGGCCGGCACCCCGACGTCGAAGGCCGCCGCCGCCTCGCGCGCCACCTGGTCCACCGACAGGTTGAACACGCCCGGCATGGACGACACCTCGCGCCTCACGCCCTCGCCCGGACAAGCGAACAGCGGCAACACCAAATCCTCGCGCCCGAGCCGCGTCTCGCGCACCAACGCCCTCACGGCCTCGCGCCGCCTCAAACGCCTCGGGCGGTGTAAAAGATTACTCATCGGCCCCCACTCTCACCTGAAGATTCCCGACGCGCCCGATCATACGAGCCCCGCCCCGCCCCGCGCAAACCCCCAACCCACCGCGCTTGAACCTCCACCCACCCCACCGTATAATGCCCCAACACACCCCGTGGCGGGGTAGCTCAGCTGGTCAGAGCGTGGGATTCATAACCCCAAGGTCGGGAGTTCAAGTCTCCCCCCCGCTATCCTTTCTTTTCAACACTTACGCCTATACGGCGACGGCCTCAAGGAAGGTCGTCGCCGTAATTTTGCCGTAATTCCCGTAATTCGCTACTAACTCCATCGCCCGCTCCCTCGCCTCGTGGCTGGAGTGTGTATAGCCGTCAGTAACGGAAGTGGCCGAGTGCCCGAGGATGTCACGGCGAACGGGCTCAGGTACGCCCAATTCAGCCGCCCTCGTTGACCACGTATGCCTTAGATCGTGAAACGTCAGGTTCATGATTCCGGCGCCTGCGACCGCCGAGGTAAAGCCTCGCTTGATGTCGAGGATGTGACTGCCCGTGCGGATGTTCTCGAAGACGTACTCCCCGCCTGTGGCGTCTTGGCACAGGTGGTAAAGCATTTCCCACACCTTGCCGCTCATCGGGATTATCCGCGGCCTGCCGTTCTTACTCCTCTCAATCAGGAGCCAGCCCGGCGGGATGCGCCAGATTTCGCCTCCGATTGTTCGGCTGACAGTCTCCCCCGAGAAGTTCGGGTCTACACGCTTGAGCCGAAGTATCTCGCCCCGGCGCATCCCAGACCACAGGGCGAGCCGGACGGCGGGCAGTAAATGCTCCCGCCGATCTTTCAACTGCTCCATCAGCTTCGGCTCCTCTTCGACGGTAAGGAAGCGATTGCGCCTGACGAGGGCAGGTATCTTCTTCTTAACCGCCTTGCCGATCTCATCACAGGGGTTTGAATTGACCAGTCGCTCCTGCCGCGCGTGGTTGAAGATTTGAGCGAGTAACGCCACCTCCTTCCGCACGGTCGTCGGGCTGCGCGTCTTGTTGACGCGCTTCTCTCCGACCGTCTCTTTCCTAACGGTCCTCGACTGTAGTCTTTCCTTGATGAAGCCTTCGATCATCATGCGGGTGATTTCCGTCAGCCTCCACTTGCCGAAGTACTGTTTCAAGACCTCTGAACGGAACTCCGCGTGTCTAGGGTTGGCGTGATTGGCCCTCGTATACGGGAGGAAGACCTGCCCGACGAAGGCCGCGAAGTTGTCATTCAATTTCCTGCCGTAAACGCCGGCTCGTATCTGGAGGCGGATAGCCGCCAACATATCCTCGGCCTCACGTTCACTACGGGGGATGTCCTCCCCATCCTTGCCGTTGAAACACCCGTAGTATCTGACCTTGTTGACCATCGTCTCCCAGTGGTAGACGCCGTTACGTCTCTTGACTGGCATCTGAATGCTCCTCTCCAGCGGGCCGCGAAGCCACGGTTAGAAGCGCACTGAGTGTAATCGCTTCAACCTATCGCGGCAATGATTTTTCAAGAGACAGCGCGCAGTTTTTGTTTCGGTTCCGCCGACCACTTCAGGAGTTCTTCGCGCGGGAAGGTAATCACGCCGTCCAAGTCCCTGAAAGGCACCGGATGACGCTTGCGCCCCTTCTTCGCCTCGCGGGCGAGGTTGCGTAGATGGCCGTCCGAACAGCCCAACAGCAACGCCGCCTCCTTGGCGGTAAGGAACTCCTTGGCGTTAATCACAGCGATTCGGCGGCGGTAATCGTCGGCCTCATCACTCTGCCTACAATCCGCCTCACGGTCGGTGAGCACCCGCAGCACGATTTTCTCGACTTCCTGCTCTAATGCACTCATCTCCCTACCCCTCAATCAACAAAACCGCTAAAAGGGCACAGCCGCGTACCCTCATGCCATCGCCTCAGAACCCTGACCCGTCAGCCAGCGGGCTGCCTTGTCAACGGTGGCACTCACGTAATTGTCGTGTCGGCGCACGCGGGCCTTATCTCCGATCCGCGCCAACTCTGCCTCAACGTGTGAGCGCGGCCAGCCCATGCCGAGGGCACGCACGCACCAAGCTATTTCAGCGTCCGAACGATTCCCCTTCTGAGATAAGTAATAGTCCATATCCGGCCAGCCTTCAGGTATTCGGCTCTTAATGGCTCGGACTTCCGCGGCGCTCGGCTTCTGGCTAGGTGGCGCGAGCAGGCCCGCTGCTTCTAATTCCGCGACAGAGACTTTGCGGCCGTAACCGAGGCGCAGGAGTTGCACGCGAGGGCTCTCACCGTCCGCGTATCGTCGTTTCGGCTTTCGATTGAGGCTACCGGGCCAGCGTGATGCCCCGTAAGGGCCACCGTTCGCCCCCGTCGGCTTTAGCTTCGCCAGGAGTCGGCGGCGCACGTCTTCGTACTGTTCGTGCGTGAGATCGTCGGCCAGCGCAAGCCACGACTGAGCATTACCGGGGCTTGTGGCAAACTGTAGGAAGGATAAAGGCGCGAACTGTTCGACCACCTCACTGTTACAGTCGTCGAGCTGTATCAGCCGTGTGTCTCCCTTGAAATGCAGGCGAGGGAAGACGCTCTCGACGGGCGAGCGGGCGTTGCGTTCCAGAAACTCAGGCAGCCGGCGCCTAAACTCCGCAAGGCTCATCCGCTCTGCATACTCTGCCGGAGCGTCTTTCGCCTTTGTGTCGTCCTTGAAGACGACGAGCGTATCGGTGATGCCTACGGACGCGAACGCGTCTACGGCCATCTCTGCCTCTGCCAGATTCACTCCGCGCGGCTCGGCCTCGGGCTCATATTCAAGCACCTCTGCCGCGGGCATCCTCACGGCGGAATTTAAATCCGCCGTGACCTCTACGGATTCTTCGTGTTTGGCGGGAAACTCGCTAATCCCGTTAGGCGAATCTGCGCAGTAGACTTCTCCCCGCCCAGGCCAATTTTCTATGCAATCCGCCACTGTTAACACACGGCGGAAGGGAAGAGTGCGGCCCGTCTTTTTCCGCCACTCCTCGTCAGCCCGCTCAAGCAAGAGGAGACCGAGCGCGTCCGTCTCTTCCGGCGGGAGTGCGGCGGCAATCTCCCCCGCCTTCTCGGCGGCCCGCCGGATCATGCACTCGGCTCTTTCTGTTGCTGATTTCTCGCGTCGCGGCTTCGCACTCTTCGCCGGGCCAGTACCCCGCCCCTCCACTCGGCCGGGTTTCACCTTCGGCGCATAGGGCTCGTGCGTATTACGGAACGCCTCGATACACTTGGCAGAGATGAGCCGAAACCGCGGAACGTCGTAGCGCCCGCCCTTCTCACGCACGCGGCGCAGAATCTCAACGAGAAGGTCAGTCAGGTGGTCAACATAAAAGGCGGCTTTCCTGTCCCGGTTCGCATGAAATTCAGGGGCGGCGCGCTCGAAGAAGGCGAGCTGGGTGACACGCTGGAGGCGATGAACAGCGGACCAACCCTTGCGCCATGCGCGGGCGAGCGTCTCTTTACGTCGCCGCTCTTCTTCGGGCGGCAATCCCTTTGGAATTACAACGCGACGGCGGAAGGCTTCGACCTTCCAGCTTGGCAGCGAGAAGCGCCGGACGCGCGAACGCGTTTCATCTGCGCGCCGGGCAGCGTCAACGAGCGCGCGGTAGCAGTCCCCAGCCTCCCGCCAAATCTCTTCAGCTCCCTCTTTGCCGTACATCTCGGCAAGTCGTTCACCGTAGCACTCACGCAAATAGCCCATCACAGAAGGGAGGACGGCAAGCACGTCAGAGAGCCACCGGCGTGCCTTCAGCGTAGAGGCGTCAGCCTCGTGCGCTTCACGCCAAGTCTGCGCGTCTTCCACGACGAACGATGACGGTGCTACGCTCATGTTAAAGCTAAAGCGAAAGCCTCTAACACCCGCGGCCACGACGACGCGGATGCTAAAGGCTTCCACAGGCGCGCAGCGTCCGGCACGCTACGCAAATAGATTGTCGGCTGTTGTCGTGGCAGCCGGAAAGAAATTGTTTGTTGGAATCAGGCTGGCGGGAAAGCGGACTTGACGCGCTACAGACGCGCGATTAGGATTTACTCCCGCTTCACTGATTCAGTAAGCGGCAACAGCTTGGGGCTCGGCAGGTCGTCAGAAAACAGGCCGGGCCTCAAGTTCTATCTGCCCTCAAATAACAAATCAACGTCAACTTGAGAATAGCATAGGAGCGCGCCACCATAGCCACGCCCTTAAAATTTGCCCCGGAAAACTGTTGAGTTAGTTTTCCGGGCGAGCCTTACCCCGCCGCGCCTTCTCTTCGCGCACTAGGGCAACGAAATCAATCCCACACTTCTTGCACAGTTTGCGTAGCGCATCGCCAGAGGCCGACGCGTAGGTGGGATGGTATTTCTCTAAATACTTATTCACGCCAGCGAAATTGAGTTGGTACATGCGCAGATTGCTTAATGCACCGCGGATGAGTGCAGGCAGATTGTGCTCGTTTGCCGGCGATTTATTACCAGGCCCGCGAGCGCCGAGCAGGATGCGCAAGAACTCAAGCGAGCCGATTTGCCCGTCACCGCCATTGATGTGGTCACGGATAATCTCATTTACATCACGCTTGGCGGGGGCCGTATCCGGTAGACGGCATCGAAGCAGGTCAGAGAAGTGGTGTCCGATCTCAAAGGTTAAGAGTGGGTGCAGATGGTCATCGAATCTCGCGCAGATATCTTCCATCCATTCTTTAATATGAATTTCATCTTTGAACCATGAGCGCGGGAGATGCCACGTTATTGACGGTATGGGGGCAGGCAGTTGCTCGGCCCACTCTCGCGGGGTGTCACGCTCTCGCAAAGGGACATCAGCTTTCATGTGTGAGACGTGAACGAGATGAATTGTAATGGTCTCTTCGTCAACATAATAACTAAAGTCCCACACGAGTAGGCGGGCGAACCGATAGCCGCCCGCGAATAGCGCAGGGCTGTCCGGCGGGATTACTTCGGGCGACTCCCTCCGCGGCACTACGGCTTTAGCACGCGATTTGCGAGGAGCCTTCAAATCTGGAACTGACATGGAGAAAGGTCCTGGAACGGTGAAATCTAGTTTTTTATATTTAAAGCGGAACTCGCATAGTTCTTCAGCTATATCTCCAGTAAACGCTGGGTGCGAAAGTAAAAGTGCAACTGATTCAAGCCCGATGGCAGTATCCCACGCCAAGAGGAAATTGTACTCATCGAAAGTGTTAGTCTTCCAAGTTGCTAGATGGTGCTCTCGCAAGGTGATTAAAGCGTGATTCAGACACCAGTCGCTTGTTAAGTTCCATCGCGCCGACCACCCACGTAGCGCGCTGTCCAGCGAGTTGGCACCGGTTCTACTCCCCAACACATACAACCCTGGCAGGAATATCCCGACGGCCGTGTCCACCATGGTTTCAGGTGTGAAATTCGGATCCTCTTGTAGGTCCGACTCCAGCGTACTCCCAATTGAGAGCAACTCTTCACGGGTATCGGTCAAAAACTCTAGGAACGGTCGATATGCAGCGTCGAAAAGGTCTAACAGTACGCTCTCTCTTAATCTTGGTATCAGGCTTAGAAAATAGCCACGCGCGCCTTGTGTCGAATGGCGATCTCCTATCATTACTTCATACCCGAGTCCGAATCGTGTAACCATCCTTGGATCTCCTGCCGGTCTGCTCATCCCCCATTTGAATGCTTCTACAAGAATGCCAAAAATTCATCCTAGCGCAGAATACTTTTACTGTCCTGCGTCCAGATCTGATTGTCAGCGGCGCTTAACCCTTCGCCCCGTAAAGCCATAGCCGGCTGCCCTCGATCTCTCATCGCTCACAGAGTGCCCGAACGGTAGCTTCACCAGCATAGGCCGAGCACACCCCTCCCCCTTAGTCGCAATGCAATTATTTTAGCGGTAGGGGGTAAAATCTTTCTTTATTTGTAATTAGCAGAACTTGGTTGCTTTCAGAGTAACCTCGGGTTAATCTGCGCGGGCGTGAGTGCCTCCTCGCCGGGCATTTTCGGCTTTCCGGCGCTCCCATCAAGCACACTAATACTCAGCCGCCAGTGGTCTAACTAACGGCAGCTCGGAATCTATATCAGAATGGAGCGGATCGTCAGATGAGCGACAGCACGCTTCCGACTAGGCTCAGCACGGTATCCACGACAGTGTCGTTGGCGGTAGCCTCATTGACCCCGGTTGACATGTCGCCCGCAACGCTGGTCTGTGTCTCATCAGCCGTCGTCGTCTGAGTGCCGGTTGGTGGCGGCGGAGGGTCTGTTAACCCGGTCGCCATGTGCCCGGCAGACGCTTGGAGCGTGAGGACGAAGGTCAACACGACCGCCGCGCAAAATCGCTGTAAGTTCTTCATGTTGTTCTCCTAACAGGTGAAGTTATGGGTCGCTTGTGACGATGGGCGCTTCTCACCGAGTCCACCCAAGGCGCAGTTCGCGGGCGCATCTTAACACCCTGCCCGGTGTCGAACTGTGCCCCTTGCTTTTGCCGATCCTAACTTTTTATCAACGGTGCGGAAAGGTAAACCTCACATGAGCTTAGCGGGGGAGCTGCGCACCCGAATCAGGGATTCCGCTCTCCCACAGGATGAGCGGGCGCGGCTCTGCATACAGCTATCGAAGGCTCTGGAGGAGGCGGGCAACTATGAGGGAGCCCGCGAGGCTATGGGAGAGCTGTGGTCACGCGTCGGCGAGCGGCCGGTGCTGGACGGCCTTAGCCGAGAGGTGGCGGCGGAAGTGCTGACGCAGGTCGCTGTACTCACGAGTTGCATCGGAAGCGCCAAGCAGATCGAGGGCGCACAGGAGATAGCCAAAGACCTACTCAGCGAGAGTATCCATATCTTCCAGGCTCTGGATGACCCGCAGAAGGGAGCCGAGGCGCAGGCCCACCTCGCGTACTGCTATTGGCGCCAAGGTGCGTACGACGAGGCCCGCGTAACGCTGCGCGAGGCCCGGTCAAAGCTAACCGACGAAGATATTAAGCTGAAAGCTCTCGTCATACTGCGTAGCGCGATAGTTGAAAGGGTGGCGATCCGACTCAACGACGCCCTGCGCATACACATTGAAGCCGCCCCGCTCTTTGAGAAAAGTAACAATCACCCTCTTAAAGGGAAGTTCCACAGTGAGCATGGTATTGTCCTCGAACTACTAGGCACGGCGGAGGGTCGCCTGGACTACATTGATCGCGCGCTGGTCGAGTACACCGCCGCCAGCTACCACTTCGAGCGCGCGGGGCACGAACGCTTCCGCGCCCGCGTCGAGAACAACTTAGGAATGCTGTTCTCGACCGTCGGCAGGTTCGACGAGGCGCACGAGCACGTGGAACGTGCCCATGCAATTTTCGCCGAGCTTAAAGACAGTGGCAGCCTAGCGCAAGTGGAGGACACGCGCGCCCGCGTGCTGCTCGCCGAGGGGCGCGCGGAGGAGGTAGAGAAGGTCGCCCGCTCCGCCGTACAGGCGCTCGAAAAAGGCGACGAGCAGACGCTGCTGGCAGAGGCGCTGACGACGCACGGCGTGGCGCTTGCACGCACGGGCCGATACACGCGGGCGAGGTTAACCCTACAGCGCGCCATCGACATCGCGGAGCGGGCCGGTGATCCGGAAGGCGCGGGGCAGGCCGCGCTCGCCATCATCGAGGAGTTGGACGGCCTCATCCCAGCCAGTGAATTGATCGCCACCTGCAAGCGGGCGGCCGAGCTGCTAGCCGCCTCTCAGCATCCCGGCATCAAAGCTCGGTTGCTCGCGTGCGCACTCCGTCTGCTCAGCGACCGTCCGGCGAGCCCGGTCGCTACGGAGCAGGCTGAGGGGTTCAAAGCACCCACGACGGGTCATCCTCACCGGCCAGCCCCGCCTGATTCGCAGCAGCCCTTGAATATTCAGAACAATCGCCGCCGCACCTAATACCAGAGAGCTAATAAATAGCCAAAGCCCATAGGCAGTCCCTAAACTAAACGCAATAGGGATGCTGACACCGAAGAAGATTAAAGAGGCGAAGCCAAGGCCCGCGAAAAAGATGTTGCGGGGGCTGAACCTTTGAGATGTATTTTCGCCAACTAGCATTTCCTTTAACCCTACCTCAGCAGGGGGGGGCACAACCACAGCCGCCCAACGCCCGGCATCACCCGCCGCCCCAAGCGATTATCTACCGATGACATCCAGGCTTGCCCGCGGTCGGGTGCATGCTGTTGTTAGATTGCGTAGGGTGTAACCTGTAGCTGTGACACTCGGTCAGACTAAAGGGCTAAATGTCACAGTCACGCTAGCATCATTCCCATCAATATTCGTGTGCGTGAAATCAAACCCGCTTGGCGGCTCGATATCGAGTTCGTTAGAACCGAGGAAAGGATTATTCCAGCGGATACGGAGGTTACCTCTGTCTGAGCTATAGACAACAACTCCTTCGGTCCCGGTCGCTAGCCCGCCTGATTCACTTTGCCATTCTGCGCGAGAGAAGGGGGGGATAGTGTCTGGCGGCACCGCCCCGCCGTTATTAGAGAACTCTCCGTGAGGCAACTCCAAGCTAGCGCGCCTCAAAGTAAGATCGGTGATGTTCCTGAAGAGTATGCGGAAAGAACGTGCTGCCATTGTGAGCCTCCTAAGGTTGGTTATTGAAGGATGCGTGAGATTTCTCAGGCACCCTTGAGGCGAGGATAAGGAATCACGCTGGTGCCAAAAACGATTGGATAATAAATATCCTAAAACCTCGTGTCAATATTCAACAGCAATCTAACGCCCGGCATCACCCGCCCACAGACAATTCCGCTACGGACAAGTTAACGATGAGAAGGGCGCCGACTCGGGTCGGGTGCATGCCGTTGTTAGCTGGCGTGTCTCACCGCCGGGCGATTTCCTCATCTCGCACGTGCCCGGCGAGGGAGTCGATGTCGCCGTCGAATACCGCCCCCCACGCGCAAGAGATACGCCACAATGTTAACGCCAGCTCGTCTCTAACGGGACGCTCGAAAGGCCCGTGAAGCTCCCACCGGCGATGATACTCCCAGCCGCCGTGAAGGATCGACCACATCGAGTAAACGAGGGACTGATCAAGCTGACTATTTTCGCCCGCGGCCCCTTCCGACGGCCTGTCGCCATTCAAGTGCCGGTTCACCGCTTCGAGGCAGGAGAGAATATCATCGTACAGTTGCTTGAGCGCGGGCGGCGACTTATCTTTCTCGGCCTTCCGGACAGCGAACAGGAAGCTCTCTTCATCCGGCATGTCGCCGCCGCCCGAACTAACAGCGTTGCCGTGATTCAATAATCTCTGGTACGCCTGCTCGTATGTCATAGGCAAATGGAAGCCAACTAACGCCCGAATTAACCCGCCTCGCGCAAGTAGCACACAACATTATCGCAGCACACAATGATGAAAGGAATGCTATCGCGGGGTCGGGTTGAATGAGTTGTTAGGTGCTGCTGTCAATTTTAAACCTACACCTTAGCCTTCAGGGCATTCTCGGTACATACAGCAAGACGCTGGATTAAGCCTAATGAAGCAAGTAGCTGCCGTTTCGTTATAATGCGCTTCTTCTCAGCAATACTTCTGCCCCGATGAACTATGCCTCCTCGCAGTTTAATAAGGCTATCAAGCTTTCTACATGCTTCTTCGTATGTAACCCCAGGCCATCTCCATTTTTGAGTCAAATCTAAATTCAAATATCGCTTAGTAAGCTTTCTGATATGCTCGCTGCTTGGGGTATTCAACGATTCGATATCCTTTGTGAATTTCTCTCGGATAAGAACCTTCCAGCCTTCGGAAGCCCATGTGGCTAGATCAGGTGGCTTTGGTTTAGCACTTAGCCACTCTTCCGCCACGGAATTAAATGCGCTCTGTATATCTTTAGGGCTCACGGCTTGTTCAATATTCTTTTCAAACTGCGATTTTATTTTGTCCTCAATATAAGTCTCCCAAGCAGTGATACCAACTATAATACCAGCTCGTTTTAACACGTCTAAATATCTCTTGGCTATGGTTAGATTCTCCTTCATTTCTTCATCATAGAGAGCTCGCAAAAGGTGTGCATCAATAAGCCCAAGATTGAAATGAATGAATTCTATGGATTGAGATGCAGAGGATTTTGATGTCATGTTGCTACCGAAGCTTTCGTAATTCTACTCTGAAATTCAAGCAAGCACCTAACGCCAGGCATCA
>DASZEK010000047.1:0-2900 GCA_035941045.1 Pyrinomonadaceae bacterium
CCGGATTAAGAGTGTCTTTAACCCGGCACCCGACACCTGACACCCGACACCCGTTCTTACTTGTTCTCGTCCACGTCAACGTACTCGGCGTCGATGACGTTGTCGTCGCCGCCGCCGGTCTGGCCGCCCGAGGCGGAGCCCGTCGAGGAGGCGCCGGCCGCGTTGGCCTGCTCGCCGCCGCCCGCCGCGCCGCCTGCGCCCGCCGTGCCCTGGTAGAGCGATTCGGCCAGCTTGTGCGAGGCGGTCTGGAGGTTCGAGAAGGCGTTGTTCAGGCGGTCAACGCCGCCCTCTTCGAGCGCCTTCTTCGAGTCCGAGATGGCCGTCTCGACCTGCGACTGCACGGCGCCGTCGAGCTTCTCCTTGTTCTCGTTGTAGGTCTTCTCGATCTGGAAGACGAGGCCGTCGAGCCGGTTGCGCGCCTCGACTTCCTCGCGCTTCTTCGCGTCCTCGGCCGAGTGCGACTCGGCGTCGCGCATCATCTTGTCGATCTCGTCCTTCGACAGGCCCGACGAGGCGGTGATCGTAATCTTCTGCTCGCGGCCCGTCCCCATGTCCTTGGCCGAGACGTTGACGATGCCGTTGGCGTCGATGTCGAACGTCACCTCGACCTGCGGGATGCCGCGCGGAGCGGGCGGGATGCCGACGAGGTGGAACTTGCCCAGAGTCCGGTTGTCGCCCGCCATCGGGCGCTCGCCCTGAAGGACGTGGACCTCTACGCTCGTCTGGTTGTCCGAGGCCGTCGAGAAGATTTCCGACTTGCGCGTCGGAATCGTCGTGTTGCGCGGGATGAGGATGGTGTTCACCCCGCCCAGCGTCTCGATGCCCAGAGAGAGCGGCGTCACGTCGAGCAGCAGGATGTCCGTCTTCTCGCCCGAGAGCACGCCGGCCTGCACGGCCGCGCCGACGGCGACGACCTCGTCCGGGTTCACCGACTTGTTGGGCTCCTTGCCGAAGAGTTCCTTGACGATGTCCTGCACCTTCGGGATGCGGGTCGAGCCGCCGACTAAGACGACCTCGTCAATCTTCTTGGCGTCCACGCCCGCGTCCTTGATGGCCTGCTCGACGGGCGGCATCAGGCGCCTCAGAATCGGGTCGATCAACTGCTCGAAGCGCGACCGCGTCAGCTTCATCACGAGGTGCTTCGGCCCCGAGGCGTCGGCCGTGATGAAGGGCAGGTTGATTTCCGTCTCCATCGTCGATGACAGCTCAATCTTGGCCTTCTCGGCGGCCTCCTTGAGACGCTGCAAGGCCATCTTGTCGCCCGAGAGGTCGATGCCCTGATCCTTCTTGAATTCTTCGATGATCCACTTAATCAGCGCCTCGTCGATGTCGTCGCCGCCGAGGTGCGTGTCGCCGTTCGTGCTCTTCACCTCGACGACGCCCTCGCCGACTTCGAGGATGGAGATGTCGAAGGTGCCGCCGCCGAAGTCGAAGACCGCGATGGTCTCGTCCTTCTTCTTGTCGAGCCCGTAGGCGAGGGCCGCGGCCGTCGGCTCGTTGACGATGCGCATGACTTCGAGGCCGGCAATCTTACCGGCGTCTTTGGTCGCCTGCCGCTGCGAGTCGTTGAAGTAGGCCGGGACCGTGATGACCGCCTTCTCGACCTTCTGGCCGAGGTAGTCTTCGGCCGCCTGCTTCAACTTCTGGAGCACCATCGCCGAAATCTCGGGCGGCGACCACTCCTTGCCGCCCGCCGTGATTCTCACGTCGCTGCCGGCGGCCTTCACGCCGTAGGGCACCTGCTTCTTCTCCTCCGACACTTCGTCGAAGCGGCGCCCCATGAAACGCTTGATCGAGTAGACGGTGTTCTCGGGGTTGGTGACGGCCTGGCGCTTCGCCACCTGGCCGACCAGGCGGTTGCCGTCCTTGGCGAAGGCGACGACGGAAGGCGTCGTGCGGCCGCCCTCGGAGTTGGTGATAACCGCCGGCTCGCCGCCCTCCATGACGGCGACGACAGAGTTCGTCGTGCCCAGGTCAATGCCGATGATCTTGCTCATTGCTCTTTAGTCTCTCCCTATTTCAGTTAGCAGCCGCCACAGTTCGCTTCCCGTCGCCCCCCGTCTGGCGGGCGCCGCGCCGGCAACTTGAATACGGCGCTAATATAATATGTGAGTCCTTCTTTGTCAACTTTTAGTAGCAAACACTCTGAGCCGCGTTGCCTGCGGGCAAGCTCCCGAGAATCAACGGTTTAGCGGCTTACGGCTGGGACGAGTCGCGCGCGGCGCGGTCCTCGTTGAGCAGTCTGGAGGTCCAGAAGGCGTAGTGGATGCCGGAGACGACGGCGAAGGCGAAAACGGTGGTGTAGACGGTCGGGAGGTAGCCCCGGAGGGGCGGGAAGCTGGCGGCGACGAGGACGAGGACGATGGCGAAGATTTGGACGAAGGTGTTGGCCTTGCCCAGCCAGGAGGGGCGGAAGCCCCGGAAACCCGTGACAATGTTGATGGTTGCGGCCCCGACGACGATGAACACGTCGCGGCTGATGACGGCCGCCGTCACCCAGAAGGGGACGGGGAGGTGGCGCGGGTGCGGGGGGCCGAGCGCCGAGGGCTCCATAATCGAGGGCATCGAGAGGGTGATGAAGGAGGTGACGAGGAGGAGTTTGTCGGCGATGGGGTCGAGAATCTGGCCGAGCTGCGACCACTGGTTGAACTTGCGGGCGAAGAGGCCGTCGAGCCCGTCCGTCACGCCGGCCGCCACGAAGACGGCGAGCGCCCACCCGAACCTCTGGTAGTAGAGCGCCCCCACGAAAACGGGGATGAGCGCCATCCTCACCACGGTCAGGACGTTGGGCAGCGTGACGACTCTGGAAGCCATAAAGGAAGGTGCCGGGTGCCGGGGAAAAAGGGTTTTGGGTTTTAGGTATTGGGGGTTGGGTAAAGACGGGTTGCTTTTATCCAGCA
>DASZEK010000048.1:0-46965 GCA_035941045.1 Pyrinomonadaceae bacterium
CAGCCCGCAGGACACCTTCTACACGACCGACGGCCTGAGCCTTCGCTCGCAGACGTCCACGGTGCAGGTGCACGCGATGCAGCGGCGGCGGCCGCCTCTGCGCGTCGTCGCGCCCGGCCGGGTCTTCCGCCGCGACACGCCCGACGCCACGCACAACCCGATGTTCTTTCAGGTCGAGGGGCTTCTGGTAGACCGCGGCATCCACATGGGGCACTTGAAGGGCACGCTCTCCGAGTTCGTCCGCCGCCTCTTCGGCCCCGACACGCGGACGCGCTTCCGCCCGTCCTACTTCCCGTTCACCGAGCCGAGCATGGAGGCCGACTACTCCTGCTTCAAGTGCGGGGGCCACGGGTGCCGACTCTGCAAGGGCTCCGGCTGGATTGAGCTGGGCGGCTCCGGCATGGTGCACCCGAACGTCCTGCGCGCCGTCGAGGTGGACCCCGAAGAGTTCTCCGGCTTCGCCTTCGGCCTCGGCATCGACCGCATGTGCGGCCTGATGTACGAGCTGGACGACATCCGCCTCCTCTTCGAGAACGACATCCGCTTCCTGGAACAGTTCTAACCGGGTGTCAGGTGCCGGGTGCCGGGTGACAGGTCAACGCCTGTCTTCCCCGGCGCCCGGCACCCGACACCTGACACCTTTTTTATGAACATCAGCTACAACTGGCTGCGCGAGCTTGTCGAGTTCTCGCTCCCGCCGCGCGAGCTGGCGGCGCGTTTGACGATGGTGGGCCTGGCCGTGGACGCGGTCGAGGAGGCGGGCGACGACTTCGTGCTCGACATTGATTTAACGTCGAACCGGCCCGACTGCCTTTCGCATCTGGGCGTGGCGCGCGAGGTGGCCGCGATTGTCGGCGGCCGTGTGAACCTGCCGGACGTGAGCGCGAAGACGACGGAAGGGCGTGCGGACGCATTCACCTCCGTCGCCATCGAAGACCCGGATTTGTGCCCGCGTTACGCGGCGCGGGTGGTGCGCGGCGTGAAGATAGGGCCGTCGCCCGAGTGGCTGGCGCGGCGCCTTCAGGCCATCGGCCAGCGCCCCATCAACAACGTCGCCGACATCACCAACTTCGTCATGCACGAGCTGGGGCAGCCGCTCCACGCCTTCGACCTCGCGCGCCTCGGCGAAAGCAGGATTGTCGTCAGGGGCGCGCGGCAGGGCGAAAAGATTAAGACTCTGGACGGCGTCGAACGCCCTCTCTCGTCGGAGATGCTGGTCATCGCCGACGCCTCCTTGCCCGTGGCGATTGCGGGCGTGATGGGCGGCGAGGAGTCTGAGATTTCCGACACGACGGCCGACGTGCTCATCGAGAGCGCCTACTTCGACCCCGTCTCGGTGCGCCGCACGTCGAAGGCGCTCGGCCTCTCGACCGAGGCCAGCTACCGCTTCGAGCGCGGCACCGACCGCGAGGGCGTGCGTCTCGCGCAGGACCGCTGCGTCGCACTCATCTGCGAGTTGGCCGGCGGCACCGCGACCGAAGACGCCGTTGACGTGTACCCGAAAAGAATCGAGCAGCCGGTCGTCAGTTTCCGCCCGCGCCGCGTCGGCGAGTTGACCGGACAAGACGCCTCGGCCAACGACGGCATCCGCATCCTGACTTCGCTCGGCTTCTCACCTTCGGAGGCCGGCGGCAGGGAATCGAGGAGGGAACTGGGGCGGGAGCCCTCGACGGACTCGGCACTCTCCTTCACCGTGCCCACGTGGAGGACGGATGTCGGCATCGAGGAAGATTTAGTCGAGGAGGTCGCGCGCCATTACGGCTACGACAAGATTGGCGAGGCGCTGCCGCCTTCGCCCATCGCCGGGCAGTACCTCGCGGGCGACACGCGCCGCCGCGCCGCCCGCCGCGCGCTCAACGCCTACGGCTTCAGCGAGGCCATCAACATCAGCTTCATCGGCGCCGACAACGACGAACGCTTCGACCTCATCCCCGGACTCCGCCGCGGCGAAGGCGCCTTCGTCGCGCTCTCGAACCCGATTGTCGAGGGCTCGTCGCTGATGCGCCCGACGCTCCTGCCGGGCCTGCTCGAATCCGTCCGCCACAACTTCAACCGCGGCACGCGCAGCGTCCGCCTCTTCGAGACGGGCCGCGTCTTCGCGGCGGGCGACGGCGGCGAGGGTCGGCCCAACGAGATTGAGGCGTTCGCGCTCGTCATGACGGGCGAGGCGCTGGAAGAGGGGCGCGCGTCGGGACGCGAGCTGGACTTCTTCGACCTGAAGGGCGCGCTCGAAGGCTCGACGGACGCGATGGCTTTAGGCGAGTTATCTTTCGAGGAAGGCGCGTCGCGCCATCTGCGACAGGGGCA
Source organism: Pyrinomonadaceae bacterium (assembly GCA_035941045.1). Classification (GTDB taxonomy): domain Bacteria; phylum Acidobacteriota; class Blastocatellia; order Pyrinomonadales; family Pyrinomonadaceae; genus QHXN01. The sequence continues at coordinate 2,308 of DASZEK010000048.1, forward strand.
GTCGGCGCGCGTCCTGCTGGGCGGCGTCGGGATAGGCTCGCTCGGCAGGCTCGCGGAGGAGACGGCCGCCGCCTACAAGTTCCGCCAGCCCGTCTACGTCGCCGAGGTGAGTTTGACGGCGCTCCTCGAAGCGACCGAGCGGCCGGTGCGCTACGAGCCGCTGCCGCGCTTCCCGTCGGTCGTGCGCGACGTGTCGTTCGTCGCCGACCGCCGCGCCACGTTCGCCGAGATGCGCGGCGCCATCCTCGGCCTCCGCATCGAGGAGTGCCGCGGCGTGAAGCTGGTTGACGTTTACGAGGGCGCGAATCTGCCCGAGGGCAAACGCTCCGTCACGCTCCGCGCCGAGTACCGCGCCGACGACCGCACGCTCCGCGACGAGGAGGCTGACGCCATGCACGCCCGCGTCGTCGCCGCCCTCGAAAGCCGGTTCGGGGCGCAACTCAGAGGATAGGTGCCGGGCGTCGGGTGTCGGGTGCCGGTTAACAAGACGGCTTTACCCGACGCCCGACGCCAAAAGTTAACCCTTGCGCTCCCGCCCCCGAAGACGCATAATCGGGCCGCGATTTCGGAGCCCCCCTTGGAGTGGAGAGATGGCGATGGTCGGATTGACCGGACTCGAAAAGTTCTCACACCTCGAAGACAAAATCTACCGCACCATCGAGCTGACGAAGACGCTGCGTCAGGAGAAGGAGCAGCTTGAGCGCGAGCTGGCGGCCGTGCGCCGCGAGATGGGCACGCTCATCGAGGAGAAGGACCGGCTCGAATCGCACGTCGAACGCCTCCTCTCCGAGCGCGACACCATCCGCACCAAGGTCGAAGCCATGCTCGACGCCATCGCCGTCCTCGACCCGGAGGCCGTCGAAGTCATGCGCCGGTAGTAAAATCCCCACCCGAAAGCCCCGTGAAATATGAGCGCCATCAAGAACCCCTCCGAAGGCACGCCGACCATCCGGGTGGAAATCTACAACCAGACCTACAACATCCGCTCGGACGGCGACAGCGAGTACGTCATCGGGCTCGCCGAGTTCGTTGACCGGAGGATGCGCGAAATCTCCTCGGGCACGCTCACCGTTGACTCGCTCAAGGTCGCCATCCTCGCCGCGCTCCACATCGCCGACGAGCTCCACCGCCTGAAAAGGCTGCACGAACAGGCCGACCAGCAGCTCGCCTCGCGCAGCGCCGAGTGCGCCGAGATGCTCGACCGCGTCCTCAAGGCCCGCGCCGCCGCGGCCGACCAGACCGCTCAAGGGCCGAGCACCATCAGCCTCTCCTGAGCGCGCACCGCCGCGCGCAATTTGTCAACTCCCGAGCCTAAAAATTTTTAGCGGCGCGTCCGTACGCGGGCGACGTTGGTGTGTTAGTATCTTTTCAGGCAGAGGGAACTCGTTCTGCGGGGTTCGTCACCGATTTACGATGATTGAGCCTACGCCGTATAAAAAGGGAGACCGACGCCGCCGGCCAGTGCAGTCCCTCATCGAAGGGAGTTGCCGGAGGCCGCGGCTTCTTTACAGAGGTCACCCACCTGTTTAGCGCAGGTTTCAATTACGGCTTCGGAGCGGCCAACGCGGTTCTCCCTCTGCCTTTCTTTTTTCGTCAATCGTGAATCGTCAATCGTGAATAGGAAGAAGCGTCTCTTCCGTTCACGATTCACGGTTCACGATTTTCGTCTTTCTGGAGCGGGGGCGAGCTGAGGGCGACGCGGTAGCTCTCGGGCAGGGAGATGACGCGGTTGTTGGGGTCGGTGACGACGTGGCCGGTCTCGCCCTCGGCGATGATGACGCCGTCGGCGAGGCGGATGATCTCGTAGCCGAAGCGGACCGAGCGGCGCCGAAGTTCCGTGATGTGCGTGCGGACCAGAAGCTCGTCGTCGTAGCGGGCCGGCGCCTTGTAGCGGCAGTAGCTCTCGGCGACGACGAGAAAGGCGCGGTCGTTCTCCTCCATGTCTTTGTAGGCGAAGCCGCGCGCGCGGCAGAATTCCGTGCGGCCGATCTCGAACCAGACCAGGTAGTTGGCGTGGTACACTACGCCCATGCGATCCGTCTCGGCGTAGCGGACGCGGATGGCCGTCTCGTGCCATTCGTCAAAGAGGGCGTCGTTCTCGATGGGTTGCATCTTCCTGAGAAATCCGGGCCTCGGTCGTGCCTCCGGTTTTGCGGACTATAAAAGCGAAGGGTTAGTGATGTCAAAGAGAATTATCCTGCGGGGTCTGGTCCTCCCGCTCGCCGCCTCGGCCGCGGCCCTCCTGCTCCCGCCCGCGGGCGAGGCGCAGAGGGCGAAGCGCGCCGTCGCCCCGGCCGTCAATCCGAAGACGGCGGCCGTGCGCGAGGCCACCGCGGAAGTCCTGCGCGAGACGAGCGAACTGCGCAAGCTGGCCGTCCTCCGCCCCGTGCGCAGCGGCGCGCAGTCGCGGGAGCAAATCGAACAGATGCTCGTCCGCAACCTCGACCGCGAGACGACGCCCGAGGAGTTGGGCCTGTCGGAGCGCGAGCTGAAGAAGCTCGGCATGGTGCCCGCGGAGTTCGAGCTGCGCTCCTTCCTCATCAGGCTCCTCACCGAGCAGGTCGCCGGCTACTACGACCCGAAGACGCGCGAGTTCCACCTCGCCGACTGGATTGACCTCGACGGCCAGAAGCCCGTCATGGCCCACGAGCTGACGCACGCCCTCCAGGACCAGCACTTCAACCTCCGGCGCTTCCAGGACTGGCCCGACCACGAGTCCGACTCCGAGTTGGCCGCCCACGCGCTCATCGAGGGCGACGCGATGCTCGCCATGACGCACTACGTCCTCAAAGACCCGATGCGGCAGCTCGCCATGCTGAAGTCGCTGGTCACGGGCGGCTCCGGCTCGACCGAGGTCTACAGCAGCGCGCCGCGCGTGCTGCGCGAAACGCTCGTCTTCCCCTACACGCAAGGCTCGGCGTGGGCCGGGCAGGTCTTCAAGCGCGGCGGCTGGGAGCTTCTCTCCGCCTCTTACAAGGAACTGCCCGCGTCAACCGAGCAGATTCTCCACCCGGAGAAGTATTTCGCGCGCGAGGCGCCGGTTAAAGTTTCCGTGAAAGACATCTCGGCGGCGCTCGGCAAGGGCTGGAAACTCGGCGACCACGACGTTAACGGCGAGTGGGGCTTCTTCCTCATCCTCGACGAGTTCCTGAAGTCGAAGCCCGACTCGGACAAGGCCGTCGCGGGCTGGGGCGGCGACCGCCACGCGGTCTTCACCGGCCCGGCGGCGGGCGACTTCCTCATCGCGCAGAAGACCGCCTGGGACACCGAGCAGGACGCCCGCGAGTTCTTCGACGCCTACGCGCTCCGCACCACGAGGCGTTACGGCACACAGCCCTCGGAGACTTCCGACCCCGCGCGCCTGACGTGGAAGACGAAGGAGGGCGGCGTCCTCATCGAACTCTCCGGCAAGAACGTCACCATCCTCGAAGGCGTCCCCGAAGGCGCCGACGCCCGCGAGCTCGCCGGGATGCTGTGAGACTGAAAGGTGACCGCGCGTTGTTTTCGCCCGCCGTCCTGTGCTATTTTTCAGGCACTTTAAAGCTCCCTTGGAATCGTGTAAAGAATGAGTCCTGAAGCACCCGCCGCTCCCGCAGAGAAGGGTTCGCGCCTGCGCGCGCTCACCGCCGAGTTGCGGGGGCTGGAAACGAAGCTCCGGGCCGGCGGCGGCCCCGATAAGACCGAGAAGCAGCACCAGCAGGGCAAGCTCACCGCCCGCGAGCGCGTCCGGCTGCTCCTCGACCCCGGCCAGTACGCGCAGGAAATCGGCCTCCTCATCGCCTACGACCAATACGAAGGCGCCGCGCCGGCCGCGGGCGTCGTCACCGTCGTCGGCCGCGTCGCCGGGCGCGAGGCGGTCGTCGTCGCCAACGACGCCACCGTCAAGGCCGGCTCGTGGTGGCCCGAGACGATTAAGAAAATCCTCCGCGCGCAGGAAGTCGCCATGCGCTCGCGCGTGCCCATCGTCTACCTCGTGGACTCGGCCGGCGTGAACCTGCCCTATCAGGGCGGCGTCTTCCCCGGTCAGTACGGCGCGGCGCGCATCTTCTATTACAACTCCATCATGCGCCGCTACCTGCGAGTCCCGCAGGTCTCGGCCGTGATGGGGCCGTGCGTCGCGGGCGGCGCCTACCTGCCCGCGCTCTCCGACATCATCATCATGGTCGAGGGCACCTCCTTCATGGGCCTCGGCGGCGCCAACCTCGTCAAAGGCGCGACCGGACAGACGACAGACAACGAAACCCTCGGCGGCGCGCGCACGCACACCGAGATTTCCGGCGTCGCCCACTACCGCGTGCCGGACGACGAGGCTTGCATCGCCAAGATTCGCGAAATCGTCTCCGAGCTTCCGCCCGCCGAACGACTCCCGGCTTCGATAACGGAAGCGGCCGAGGGCGCGCGACCGCTCGAAGACCTCTACCAAATCATCCCCGAAGACCACCGCCACCCTTACGACGCGCGCGAGGTCCTGAACTGCCTGCTCGACGGCGGACGGCTCGACGAGTTTCAGGCCGACTACGCGCGCGAGATGGTGACGGGCCACGCGCGCGTGCGCGGCATCCAGGTCGGCGTCATCGCCAACAGCCGCGGCCTCTTCCGCGAGAAGGGCAAGCCCCCGAAATTCGGCGGCATCGTCTACACCGAGTCGGCCGAGAAGGTCGCCTACTTCATCGAGACCTGCAACCGCCACCGCACGCCGCTCCTCTTCGTGCAGGACGTTTCCGGCTTCATGGTCGGCGCCGAGGCCGAACACTCCGGCATCATCCGCGCGGGCGCCCGCTTCGTCGAGGCGATGGCGACGGCCGCCGTCCCCAAAATAGTCCTGACTGTCAACCACGCCTCCGGCGCCGGCTACTACGCGATGGCCGGGCAAGGGTTCGACCCCGACTTCATCTTCAGTTGGCCGACCGGCCGCATGGGCGTCATGGAAGGCGACTCGGCCGTGCAGGCGATTTACGGCACGCAGCTCGACAAGCTCAAGCGCGAGGGGCGCGAGCCCGACGAGCGCCTGCGCGGCGAGATGGAGCGCGTGCGCGCCGACTACGAGCAGCAGCTCGACGCCAAGTACGCCGCCGCGCGCGGCCACGTGGACGCGGTCATCGCCCCCGAGGAGACGCGCGACGCGCTTGAGCTGGCGTTGCGCGTCAGCCTCAACTACGCGGGGCCGCACCTCGGCCAGTTCATCCTTCCCCCCACGCTCGCCTGAGCGGCGTTTGAACCCAGGCGCGGAAGATTTTTCGTGCAACGGGGCCGCTCTTGTGCGAGACTATTGACACTTCGCCCAGCTTTCTCGTGATGTTCCCCTTTCGCCGCGCGGGTCTTTTAAGACCTCGCGCCCGCTCGGCCGAAGACCGGCAGGTTAACCGTAATTCTCGATTCGGACAGGAGGAGAAACATCCGTGAGCAACAAGAGCAGCGTTAGACTGTCGGCCGTCCTTCTCTTCGTGGCCTTCGTGGCGACGGCCATCATCGTCGAAGACTTCGCCGTGCTCGCGCAGAACGCCAACAGCAGCACGCCCGAAGAGTCGATGCAGAGCAACACCAACGGCAACATGACCCGTCGCGGCCGGCGCCGCGGCAGGCGCGGGCGCCGCGCCGCGAGGGCCGCGAACGCCAACATGGACGCCAACGCGACCGAGGCGCCGATGGACGCCAACGTCTCGACCGACGCCAACGCCTCCGCCATGCAGGGGGGCGAGCAGGACGCCAACCGCTCGACGACCGGCGGTCGCCGCCGCCGCCGTCGCGGTCGCCGCGGCGCGGCCGCAACGACCGACGCCAACGTCTCGACCGACGCTAACGTCTCCAGCGACGCCAACGTCTCGACGGCCACCACGACCGACACGAGCGCGAACTTAGGCGGCGGCTCCGACGAAGACCTCTCGGGCACCTACACCGGCCACGTCACCATGACCGGCGGCCACGAGATGAACGGGCAGGGCACGCTGACCGTCACCGGCAACACCTTCACGCTCGAATCCGAAGGCATGACCCACAACGGCCGCATCCGCGCCGTCACCACGCGCGGCTACACGGGCGCGAGCCTCTGGTTCTCAGACATCACCGACTCTGCCACCAACACGCCGCTCGTCGCCTCGGTGCGCGCGCGTAAGTCGGGCGACCGCCTGACGCTCTCGCCCGTGCCGGGCGCACGCAACAAGCTGACCTTCGCCAGCGCGGGCGGGGGCGGCGGGCGCCGCAGGCGCGGCCGTTAACCTTGACTGAGTTTTAAACACGGAGGGCACGGGGGCTTGCGGGCCGCCGTGCCCTCTCTTGTTAAAGCCTTCGGGCGCGCTCGCCCAAACTCGCCCCGATGAATTAAACTGCCTTCAATCATATGAGCCGGAGAAGAGAGACGATTCGCATCGCCTGCGGTCAGGGCTTCTGGGGCGACATGCTCGACGCCCCCGTGCGTCAGGTCAACGAGGGGCCGATTGACTACCTGATGCTGGACTATCTGGCCGAGGTCACGATGTCCATCATGCAGAAGCAGCGCGCCCGCGACCCCTCGGCCGGCTACGCGCGCGACTTCGTGCCGCTGATGCGTGAGATACTCCCGGCCTGCGTCGAGCGCGGGATACGCGTGACGGCCAACGCGGGCGGCGTCAACCCCACGGGCTGCGCCGAGGCCGTCCGCGCCGTCGCGCGCGAGTTGGGCCTCGCGGGCCGCCTGCGCCTCGGCACCGTCACCGGCGACGACATCATGGACCGCCTCGACGACCTCATCGCGCGCGGCGTCGAGCTTCGCAACATGGACACGGGCGAGCCGCTTTCGACCGTCCGAGACAAAATCCAGAGCGCGAACGCCTACCTCGGCGCGTGGCCTATCGTCGAAGCCCTCGAAGGCGGCGCGCAGGTGGTCATCACCGGCCGCGCCACCGACACGGGCCTCACGCTCGCGCCCCTCATCCACGAGTTCGGCTGGGGCCGCGAGGACTGGGATTTACTCTCCGCCGGCACCGTCGCCGGCCACATCATCGAGTGCGGCGCGCAGGTGTCGGGCGGCAACTGCCAGTACGACTGGCAGTCCATCCCCGACCTCGCGCGCGTCGGCTTCCCCATCGTCGAGGCTTCGCCGGACGGCTCCTTCTTCGTCACCAAGCACGAAGGCACGGGCGGGCGCGTCTCCGTGCAGACCGTCAAGGAACAACTCCTCTACGAGATGGGCGACCCGCACGAGTACATCACGCCCGACTGCGTCGCCGACTTCACGACCATCAGGCTCGAAGACGCGGGCCGCGACCGCGTGCGCGTCAGCGGCATAAGAGGAAACGCCGAGACCGAGTTTTTAAAAGTCTCCATCAGCTTCTCGGCCGGCTTCAAGGCCGTCGGCACGCTCGTCTACGCCTGGCCCGACGCCTACGAGAAGGCGCGCGCCGCCGACCGCATCCTGCGCGAACGTCTCGACAGGCTCGGCCTCAAGTTCGACCAGATACTCACGGAGTTCGTCGGCGCCAACGCCACGCACGGCCCGCTCGCGGGCGAGCCCGACGGCGAGGCACCCGAGGTGCAATTCAGAATCGGCGTGCGCGGCGACGACCGCAAGGCCGTCGAGCGGTTCACGAAGGAGATAGCGCCGCTCATCCTGACGGGACCGCCCGCCGTGACCGGCTTCGCGGGCGGACGACCGAAGGTCGAAGAGATAGTCGCCTACTGGCCCGCCCTCATCCCGAAGACAGAAATCACGCCGCGCGTGGAGGTGACGGAAGTTTGAGCGGCGGCGACGAGATGTCGCGGCAAGAGGTCGCGAGCCCGGCCCTCTGGCGTCGGCTCGGCTCCGAGCAGTTGGCCGACTGCCGCGTCTTCAAAGTCCGTCGCGACAGAAGCGCCGACCCGCGCGACGGCCGCGAGCACGACTTCTTCGTCATCGAGGCGCCCGACTGGATTAACGTCGTCCCTCTGACGGAGGACGGCCGCGTCGTCCTCGTCGAGCAGTACAGGCACGGCACGGGCGAGCTTTCGCTCGAAATCCCCGGCGGCATGGTTGACCCCGGCGAGAGACCGGAGGAGACGGCCGCGCGCGAGCTGCTCGAAGAGACGGGCTACGGGGGCGGGGAACTGACGCTCGTCGGCAGGACGCGCCCGAACCCCGCCATCCAGAACAACTGGCTGCACACCTACGTCGCGCGCGGCGTCCGCTTCCACGCCGAGCCCGTCTTCCAAGGCACCGAGCAGACGGTCGTCCGCCTCGTCGCTTTAGAAGAAGTGCCGCGCCTCATACGCGAGGGCGCCGTCACGCACTCGCTCGTCGTCGCGGCCTTCCACCTGCTCTCACTTTGTGAGAAGCTTTCTTTCAACGCCGAAGGATGAAGATGAGAATCAAGCTGGTCAAACTCGCGCACGCGCGCTCCGGCGACAAGGGCGACACGGCCAACGTCGGCCTCATCGCCCTGCGCGAAGAGCTTTACCCGCTGCTCGCCCGCGAGGTGACGGCCGGGCGCGTGAAGGCCCACTTCCGCGGCATCTGCAAGGGCGAGGTCGAACGCTTCGAGCTGCCGAACCTCGGCGCGCTCAACTTCCTCCTGCACGAATCGCTGGGCGGCGGCGGCACGCTCTCGCTGATGACCGACGCGCAGGGCAAGACCTTCTCGACCGCCCTGCTGCGCATGGAGATCGAAGTGCCGGACGACGAGACGCGTTCGCTCGGTCTGGTGTGAAGGGAGGCGTAGCGACGTATGAGTGAGAACCTACCGAGCAACGACGCCGTCATCCGCCACGGCTACGCGCAGGTCGGAGACGTGCGACTGCACTACGCGCACGCGGGGCAGGGCGAGCGGCTCGTCATCCTCCTGCACGGCTTCCCCGAGTGCTGGTACTCCTGGCGCCACCAGCTCGCCTCACTCGGCAAGCACTTCCACGTCGTCGCCCCCGACATGCGCGGCTACAACATGAGCGACAAGCCCCCGCGCGTCGAGGACTATCAGGTCAACCGACTCGTTGACGACGTGACCGGGCTCATCCGCCACTTCGGCGCGCGCGAGGCGGCCGTCGTCGGCCACGACTGGGGCGCCGCCGTCGCCTGGGCCGCCGCGCAACACTACCCCGATTACGTCTGGAAGGTCGCGGCCTTGCAGGTGCCGCCGCCGGCCGTGTGGGGCCGCAACGTGACGCTCCGGCAACTGCTGCGGAGCTGGTACATGTTCTTCTTCCAGATTCCGGCGCTGCCCGAGTGGCTGATAAGGCGGGGCGACTTCCGCGAGCTCGGGCGCTCGATGCGCGCGACCTCGCGGCCCGGCACCTTCACCGACGCCGACATCGAGTTCTACAAGTCGGCGCTGCGCGTGCCGGGCGCGCTGACGGGCGGCATCAACTACTACCGCGCCAACCTCCGCACCCTGCTCCGCAGCAGGTTCGAGCGGCGCGAGCACAAGCCGCAGGAGCGCATCCGCGTCCCGACCCTCTTCATCTTCGGCGAGCAGGACGCCTTCATCGTCCCCGAGACGGTGCAGGGCATCGTTGACTACGTTGACGCGCCCTACCGCGAAGTGCGCCTCGGCCGCTCGAACCATTGGGTGCAGCAGGAGTTCCCCAACGAAGTGAACGCCGCGCTCCTCAGCTTCTTAAAGGATTAATGGAAGAACAGTCGCCGCTGCTCTATCAGATTGAGGGCGCCACCGCCCTCGTCACGCTCAACCGCCCGGAGAAGCGGAACGCGCTGAACGACGCGCTGGTCGGCGCGCTGAAAGAGGCCCTGCGCGACGCCGACGCGCGCGACGACGTGCGCGCCGTCCTCATCACGGGCGCGGGCGCCGACTTCTGCTCGGGCGCCGACCTCTCGGCGCTGCAAAAAATATCCGAAGGCTCGGTGGCGGAGAACCTTGAAGACGCGCGCTCGCTGATGGAGCTTTACGCGCTCGTGAGGCGCGTGCGCGTGCCGGTCGTGGCGGCGGTCCGAGGCCGGGCGCTGGCGGGAGGCGCCGGGCTGGCGACGGCCTGCGACATCGTCCTGGCTTCCGCCTCGGCGCGCTTCGGCTACCCGGAAGTTAAGATTGGATTCGTGCCCGCGATGGTGCTGGCTATCCTGCGCCGCAACGTCTCGGAGAAGCGCGCCTTCGAGCTCGTGACGCGCGGCGCCGAAATCTCCGCGCAGGAGGCCGAGCGCATCGGCCTCGTCAACCACGTCTTCGACGACGAAGCCTTCGAGACCGAAGTCGAATCCTACGTCGCCGGCTTCGAGCGCGTCAGCGGCTCGGCCGTCATGCTCACCAAGCGCCTGCTCTACCAGACCGACGCCATGACCTTCGACGCCGCCATCCAGACCGGCGTTGACGTGAACACCATCGCCCGCATGACCGAAGACTGCCGGCGCGGCGTCGCCCGCTTTCTCGACAAGGCGGGGAAGACGAAATAAATCTTCTACCAAGCGTTGAGGTAATCGCGCAGCGACTCGTAAAGGTGCTCGAACGAGTCGGCGCAGAAGAGCACGGGCTGGAAGCTGGTCGGGTCGTACTCGTGCCGCCCGGCCGCCTCCAAATCGAGCGGCCTCAGCTCGGCCCCCTTCATCTCTTCAAGCTCGCCGGCCGAAGAGAGCAGCCCCGTCCCGTAAGCCTTCACCGCGCCCGCCTCGCGCACCACCCCGAACTCGACCGTAAACCAGTAGACGCGCGAGAGCCTTTCGAGGGCTTCGGGGACCAGCGTGCGCTTGACGGCGCGGCCGAAGAGGCGGTTGAGTTCGGCGAGGCGCGGGCTGGCGAGAGTGACGGCGTGGCCCGCGACCTCGTGGACCACGTCGGGCTCGGGCGTGTAGAGCGGCGCCGAGTGGTGGCGGATGTACTGCGTGCAGAGGAAGACGCCGTCGGCGAGCGATTCGAGGAAGACGCGCGGCTCGACCAGCCCCGCGACCGGCTCCAGACGAAAGCCGCTCAGCGCGCTCACCCGCTCCGACACTTCTCGCAACTGCGGGATGCGCTCGCGCGGGAGGTCGAGCCGCTTGAGGCTGTCGAGGTATTCGGCGCAGGCGTGACGCTCGTGAGCCGGGCCGAGCGCGTCCCAGACGACGCGCCAGAGGGCGTGCTCCTCCGCCGTGTACGGGGCGTCCGGGACGTGCGCGCCGGGCTCGTATTCGAGCGCGATGCGCGCGATGCGGTCGCGGCGCTCGCGGTATGCGGCGTCGCGGAAACCGGGGTGGTCGGGGTCGAGCTGGATAATCTGATTGCGGACGTGGTCGAGCAGTAAAGCGTCTTCCGTCAAGCTCCTCATGACTCGCCTCCTTGCGGGCGCAAAAAAAGGACCGGCCACTTTCCTCTCGCGAAGAAAGTGGCCGGTCCGGGATTCGTAAAGTTCTGTCTTTAGCCGGGCATCGCCCGCCGACAGCACCCCGCCGCGCCGCCCCTCCGCGTGGAGAGCGGGCCGTAATAATAGTAGCGGCGGTAGATGCTGCTCTGGCTCATGCCTTCGTCGGAAGCTCTCGGCGGCTTCCACCTACAAAAGTAAATGCGGGTTAGCCGAACTGTCAAGGTTAACTTTCGGCGGCGACGCCCGCGAGCCTCCTCGCGAGTCCGAGCGCGCATTCCATCACGGGGTCGCAGACGCGGCTGACAAGGCCGAACTCGTAAGCCTCTTCGGCCGTGAGTCGCCGCCCCGTGGCAAACATCTCGAAGGCCCGCGCGGAGCCGATTAAACGCGGGAGCCGCTGCGTGCCGCCCCAGCCGGTGATGACGCCGAGGCGCGCGCCGGGATGCGCGAAGACTGCCGAACTCGCAGCGCAGCGTGCTCGGCAGGCGAGCGCGAGGTCGAGGCCGCCGCCCATGCAGAAGCCGTTGACGGCGGCCACGGTCGGCAGCGTCGCGTCTTCTATCGTTTGAAAAAGCCGCTGGCCGCGGAGTGAGAATTCGGCGGCCTCGTCGGGCGTGAGCCTTTGAAGCTCGCGTATGTCGGCGCCCGAGGCGAACACGTCGCCGGCCCCGGTCAGGACAACGGCCGAGACTCCGGCACGCGCGGAGAGACTTGAGAAGGCTCGTTCTAACTCGTCGAGTGTGGCGGCGGAAAGGGGATTGCGCTCGGCGGGACGGTTGAGGCGGATGACGGCGACGCGCCCGCGCTCTTCGACGACGAGACGCGGCGCGGACGTGCTCCCGCGGGTCATGCGCGCTGGCCGACGGTCTCGCGCAGGAACTTGACGATGGCCTCGGTTGACGTGCCCGGCAGGAAGACTTCGGCGACGCCCTGCTCCTTGAGGCGCGCGATGTCCTCCTGCGGGATGATGCCCCCGACGAGGACGAGGCAGTCGTCCATCCCGCGCTCGCGGAGTAGTTGGACGATGCGCGGGCAGAGGGTGTTGTGCGCGCCCGAGAGGATGGAGACGCCGACGGCGTCAACGTCCTCCTGCAAGGCCGCCGCCGCAATCATCTCGGGCGTCTGGCGGAGGCCCGTGTAGATGACCTCCATGCCTGCGTCGCGCAGCGCGCGGGCGATGACCTTGGCGCCGCGGTCGTGGCCGTCGAGGCCGGGCTTGGCGACGAGGACGCGGATTTTCTTCTCGCTCATCGTTTGACTGCTCACTTGACGAACGTGCCCAGAGGGCCGTCTCGCTTGATGTACGGCGCGAGCTGCGCGTAGGTAAAGAAGTACTCGCCGTCGGGTTCGAGCGCCTGAATGACGTGGGGGAAGCCCGCGTCGTAAAGGAACGTCACGCCCGCGTCGCTGACTTTGAAGTCGTCGAGATTCTTGACGCCGAACGTCAGCCCCTTCAACTCTTCCTTCAAACTGTCCTTGTCCGTCAGGTCTCCATCTTCCTCGACGACCTTAATCTGCTCGGCGACCGCGGCGCGCAAACTCTCGTTCGCCATGCGTGCCAGCGTGTCGAGCGCGTCGGGCTTGAAAACGTCGCGCGCCTTGAGCACGCCGCCGGTCTTCAGGCTGATGGCGCGGTGCTGGGTGTTGGTGTCAGGGTAGGCGCCGGTGCCCTCCGCCCAGAGTGTGATGTCGAGGATGTAGTTCTTGTTGTAGTTGACCTTGAAATCAAGCTCTTCGAGCCACGCGTCCTCGCGGTACTCGGCCAGCGACGTGTCGAAAACGTTCTTGAGGTCGAGCGCGGCACGTACCTTTCGCAAGACCGCCGCGTCCGCGATGCCGCTGACGACGGGCAGGTTAACGATTGCCCTTTTGCGTTCGGGGAACTGGCGCGCGAGGCGGCCGGTCCTGACGATGACGACGCGCCTTTTCGAGACGAGGGCGTGGTCGCCTGCCGCGGCCGTCGGCGGAGAGGCGAACGCTAAAGCCGCAAGGGCGAGCGCGGTCGCCAGCGCGCGGTTCAAACGTCGCGTGTTCTTCATCCGAAGCTTTTCGGGCCGGCTCAGAACGCGGGCTCCTCGTAGAGCCCGTACACGTCGCGCAGGGCGTCGCAGATTTCGCCGAGCGTGGCGTAGGCGCGGACGGCCTCGATGGTCGCGGGCATCGTGTTGTCGCCGTCGCGCGCGGCCCGCTTCAGCTTTCCGAGCGCGTTGGTGACGGCGCCTTGGTCGCGGCGGGACTTGGCGCGCTCAAGCCGTTCGACCTGCTGGTCGCGGACGCCTTCGTTGATGACGAGGATGGGGAACTCGTCCGTCCCGTTTTCCATGACGTACTTGTTGACGCCGACGATGGTCTGGTCGCCGCGCTCGACGGCCTTCTGATATTGGTAAGCCGACTCCTGAATCTCGCGCTGCGGGAAGCCCTTTTCGATGGCCTCGACCATGCCGCCCATCGCGTCAATCTTCTCGAAGTAGTCGAGCGCGCCGTCCTCCATCTTCTTCGTCAGCGACTCGACGAAGTAGGAGCCGCCCAGGGGGTCAACCGTGTTCGCGACGCCCGTCTCCTCGGCGATGATTTGCTGCGTGCGCAGGGCGATGAGCGCGGCCTTGTCGGTCGGCAGCGCCAGCGCCTCGTCGTAGGCGTCGGTGTGTAGACTTTGCGTGCCGCCGAGGACGCCCGCGAGCGCCTGGACGGCGACGCGGATGATGTTGTTGAGCGGCTGCTGTACGGTCAGCGAAACGCCGGCCGTCTGCGTGTGGAAGCGGAGCTGCATCGTGCGCGGGTCGCGCGCGCCGAAGCGTTCGCGCATCACGCGCGACCAGATGCGGCGGGCAGCGCGGTACTTGGCTATCTCCTCGAAGAAGTCGTTGTGCGCGTTGAAGAAGAAGGAGATGCGCGGGACGAACTCGTCCACGTCGAGCCCGGCGTCAACGCCCCATTGAACGTACTCGATGCCGTCGCGCAGCGTGAAGGCCAGCTCCTGCATCGCCGTCGAGCCGGCCTCGCGGATGTGGTAGCCGCTGACGGAGATGGGGTTGTACTTGGGGACGTGGCGCGTGCAGAACTCGAAGGTGTCAACGACGAGCTTCATCGCCGGGCGGATGGGGTAAATCCACTCCTTCTGCGCGATGTACTCCTTGAGGATGTCGTTCTGGAGGGTGCCGGAAATCTTGCGGAAGTCGGCGCCCTGCTTCTCGGCGACGACCAGGTACATGGCGAGCAGGACGGAGGCCGGCGCGTTGATGGTCTGCGAGACCGTCACCTCTTCGAGCGGGATGCCGTCGAAGAGCACTTCCATGTCCGCCAGCGAAGAGACGGCGACGCCGCACTTGCCGACCTCGCCTTCGGAGAGCGGCGAGTCGGCGTCGTAGCCCATCAGCGTCGGCAGGTCGTAGGCGACCGAAAGCCCGGTCTGCCCTTGCGCCATGAGGTACTTGAAGCGGGCGTTGGTCTCCTCGGGCGTGCCGAAGCCGGCGAACTGGCGCATCGTCCAGAGCTTGCCGCGGTAGCCGGTGGGGTGTATGCCGCGCGTGTAGGGGAACTCGCCGGGGAAGGCCGTGTCGCGCTCGAAGTCGATGCCCTCCACGTCGGCCGGCGTGTAGAGGCGGCCCACCTCGTCGAGCGAGACCGTCTCAAAGCGACGTTTGCGCTCGGGCCTCTTTTTGAGCACCGGCTCAAGCGTCTCGCGCTCCCAACGCTCGGCCGACGCCTGCTCGGGCGAGGTGATTTCTTTCGTCTCGGGCATAAGGCTTAAGTCGCTCCGTATCGCCTGATTTTCGTTAAGTTTAACGGGAATTCGATATTAGTTGACCCTCCGGGGAGTGTCAACCGGGTGTTCCGCGGGTCGCCGAACAAAATAGGAGCGCGGCCGCCGGGGTACGGACGGCCGCGCTGGGGCAGGAGCGGGGAACTATGGCTCGAAAAAATGATGGACGGATTTTAAGGGAGCGGGACGACTCTCTCGTTGGCGCGGACCATGTTCATGCGTTCGCGGGCAAGCGTCTCGATGACGCGCTGGTCGTTGGTCAGGCGGTTGACCTCCTGCTTCAGCGCGTCGTTCTGGTCGCGAATCTTCTCAACGTCGGTGCTCATCTGCCCGAACTCCTGCTCGGCCGAGAGCATCTTGGCGTGCGTCCGCATCGTCATCGTCACGCAGACGGCGAAGGTCGCGAGCATGATGGTGCAGAAGATTACCCATGAAGGGACCGTCAGTCCAAGGCGGCGCGCGGCCGGGCGGGGGACGACGGCGTCGGGGCTTGCGACTTGTGAAGTTGAAGAGAGCGTCAGGGCTCGCGCGACGGGCTGCTGCGCGGCGAGTCGGGAGTCGGTCCAGTAGGGATTTGCGGCCATTTCTTCTAACACCTCCAAGGTCTTGACTTGTCTAGGGTTGCGGCGAAATCGGCGTGGGCTTCTCGGTGCCCGGGGGGGCACGTCAGCAGCCAAGAGACGCCCAGCGCTCAGTTTCGCTTTGGTGAATTTCGGCGCGTTGCGTGGCCGGCAGCTCGGAACCCGGAGAAGGGAAGGCACATGCTCTCACCACCCGCGGGTTGTTTAACGTAAAGCTGCGAACGAGGTCACGACGGCGTGTGCAACGAAGCTTTTCTCAAAGGATCATGCCCATTTGGTTGTCGCTCAAGAAGATAGGCGACAGGCTTGCGGAATGTAGCACGCGACTCTTTGGCAGTAAAGATATTCTTTTTCAACAAGTTAGGGCGCTAAGTTCAACGCTTACATGAACTAAGCGTCGTTAACCTCTTGTTTGGGCGAACAGGGGGCGAACGGAAATCCGCCGCGAGGGCAGGCAGGAAAGAGGGCCTTTTTCGGCAGCAGGATACAGACGCGAGGGGGCTGTCACAGGTGTGGAAAAGGGTGAGAAGGAATGTGGTGGTCGCCGCCGACTGTTAAACGCAAAGTGTTGAAACCAGTTGACACCTGACAGGGCAATTACTTAGACTGAATTGCCCTTCGTCGAAGAACGGGTTCAAAAGTGGGCCGATGACGACGAGCTTGCTTTCCACAAATCGTTCTATTCCTTACGTTTAGCTCTCCTCTTCCCGGTTTTACAAGGTGGTTTCGTCCGTCCGGAGTTTTTCATCAGTAGTGTTTATCAAGGGGTAAGTGTATGTCCGATATGGGAGAGGGGAAAGCCTTCCAACTGCCTCTGGCGTCAATGGTTCGCGCCCTTTGCAGGGGAGCGGCCACCAGTTCAGACGTGCTCTACGAGATGATGTTGAAGGCCGCCCTGATGGTTGACGCCACGGCGCAGACCTACGGCATGGCGACTTTCTCGCACAAGCTCGGGGAGCGCCCGCGTCTGAACTGGGTCGAGGGGCTTGAGCTGGAAGAGTTGGCCGACGCCGAGGCGCGCGTCGAGGCCGCACTGAGCGGGGCGGAGACGGCGCTGGAGATGAAGGCCGGCGACCCCATCATCTGCCTCGTCCTCTCGGCCACGACGCAGAAGCGCGAGGGCGCGGCCGTCTACGCACGCTGCGTACACCCTCTGACGGAGCGGCAGGCGGCCGAGCTGAGAATTCTCTCCGAGGTCGCGAAGCTCGCGCACGCGCACGCGCAGTTGCGCGAGGAGCTGTACAGGCCGGTCGAGGCGTTGCACCTCGCGGGCGTCGCGGCGGCCTCGCTGCCGGGCATGATTTTCGTCAGCCGCGCGATGACGGGCCTCGCCAACTCGGTCGAGCGGATTAAGGACTCGGACTCGACGGTGCTCATCCAGGGCGAGTCGGGGACGGGCAAGGAGTTGGTCGCGCGCGCCGTCCACCGCCTGAGCCGGCGTTCGCAGGCGCCCTTCATCCCCTTCAACTGCACGGCGGCGCCGGCCGACCTCATCGAGAGCCTTCTGTTCGGACACCGCAAGGGGGCCTTCACGGGTGCGCACGCCGACCACGAGGGACTCGTGCGCGCGGCCGAGGGCGGCACGCTCTTTCTCGACGAAGTGGGCGACCTGCCTCTGGCGCTCCAGCCGAAGCT
Source organism: Pyrinomonadaceae bacterium (assembly GCA_035941045.1). Taxonomy (GTDB): domain Bacteria; phylum Acidobacteriota; class Blastocatellia; order Pyrinomonadales; family Pyrinomonadaceae; genus QHXN01. The sequence goes on from DASZEK010000048.1 coordinate 19,522, forward strand.
CTTGAGGTTCTTGCAGGAGGGCGAGGTTCACACTTTGGGCGAGCGCGCGCCCAGGAAGGTCAACGTTCGCGTGCTCGCGGCGACGCACAAGGACCTCGAAAAGATGGTGAGGGAAGGCACGTTCCGCGAGGACCTTTACTACCGCGTCGCCGCGCTGACTGTGCGCGTGCCGCCGCTGCGCGAGAGGCCGGACGACATCGTCGCGCTCATCTCGCACTACCTCTCTCACTACGCGCGCCGCAACGACCGCGCAGTCGCGGGCATCACGCAGGAAGCCATCGACGTGCTCCAAAGTTACGCGTGGCCTGGGAACGTGCGCGAGCTTGCGGCCGAGATTGAAAGGCTCGTGCTCTACACGGACGAGGGCTCTTACATCGGCGTCGGGCAAATCAGCCAGCGCATATGCCCGGAGCCGGTTCAGGCCGCCGCCGCGTGCGCCGAGCAGACGCCGGCCCACCTCGAAAACATGCTCGAAGACTACGAGCGCCGCGTCATCACGGAGACGCTGCGACGTAACAACTACAACGTGGCGCGCGCCGCGACGGCGCTCGGGCTCGGGTCGCGTCAGACCCTCTACAAGAAGCTGAAGCGGCTGACCATCAACGTCGGCGACTTCCTACAGGACGACCAGCAGCCCGGCCTCCAGCTTCGCTCCGACGGGGCGTGAACCCTCTCACGTCCCGCCTCTCTCAAACCCCCGCCTGACAAATCCCATGATTCTCACAAAAGTCCTTCTGTTCGCGTGCGCCATGCTGATTCACGAGCTGGGCCACCTGCTGGCCGCGCGCGCGTGCGGCGTGCCGGCCACGGAGCTTGGATTGGGCTGGGGGCCGAAGCTCTTCGGCTTCCGCGTGGGCGGCGTCCTCTTCAAGCTGCACGCGCTGCCCGTCGGCGCTTACGTGCGCTTGGACATGAAGACTTTGCAGACGAAGGCGCTGTCGGCGCAGGTGTTCGTGCTGCTGGCGGGCGTGTTCGTGAACATCGCGGCGGCGTTCGCGGCGCACGGGACTTGGTTCAGTTTGATGAACTGGCTGCTGGCGGCGACGAACCTTCTGCCGCTCTACCAGCAGGACGGCTGGAAGTGCGGGATGGTGATGTTGAGAAAGATGCTGGCGAGGCGGAGCCCGCTCGTCGAGTGGACGTTCACGATTGCGGGCGGCGTCGTCAGCCTCGCCGCGTTCGCGTCCTTCGCCTTCCGTTACTTCTGATTCGCTGAAGGAAACTGACTGGCCGCGCGCGTCGCCGCCGGTTGAAGCCCGAGAGGTCGGGCTGTCAACCGGCGGCGACAAGTTTTTAAGTCGCTGTCGCGGAGAGGGTTGCAGGCGAGCCGCGGCGAAGTCGGCCCGAATCGGTCGGGATGCTTGTCGCCGCGGGTTGACAGGGATGAAGGGGAGGCCGTGGGGCAAGGTCGAATTTGCGGGATTTTCGGCGGAAAGCTCAGTGGCACGGCCCTTGAAATAGGCAGGAGCGACCGGGCGAAAGCGACCGCACAGTAGAGTGGCACCGAAATGTGGGAGCGGCGGTCCGGCAGGAGAAAGAGACATGAAAAAAGTCTTCGTCAAGACGTTGGTCGGAATCGTGAGCGTGATGCTGGTCGTGCCTTTCGTCGCCGCGGCGTTGCTCGTAGGGGCACGGGCGGTCGCGGAGTCAGAGAGCACGGAGCAGCGACTCCTCCTGGTCGGGCTGGCGTTCGGCGGGGCACTTTTCAGTGGCCTCCGCAACTTCGGCAGGGGCGATGACGGCGCGCGGGAGGGGCATGATCTGCGCGCGGCGTCGCCGGCAGTCGGAGCGCGGGGCCACGCATTCATGAGCACGCGCGGGCTGTAAGGCTGCCCGCCTCGCAATCGTCCGGCCGGCCGCCGAAAGGGGCGCGCGCGAACGGGCCTGAACCTCGACACTCAAACCCATCTCAAAAGGAGCAACAGAAAGATGTTCAAGAATTTCCTCCGCGATGAATCTGGTCTGGAACTTTCCGAGTACGCCGTCGCCGCCGCGCTCGTCGCGCTGGCCGTCGTCTTCGCCTTCGGTAACCTCGGCGGCGCGATCAACGAGAAGATCACGGAGCTGACCGGCTACATCCGCGACGGCGCCCCCCAGTAAGGACGCGACTGCTCGCTTCACTTCGCGGCGGCGCGCCCCGGCTTAACCCCCGTCCAAGGGACAAGCAAGGGCGCGCCGCCGGTCCCCCACTCAAACGTTTAATAAGCTCTTAAAAGAAGATTAGTCGTCATGCCGGTCCCCTTCGCCATCACGGTCGCGTCGCTGCTCGTCCCGCTCGCCATCATCATCACTTATTACGACGTGCGCTACCGACGCATCCCCAACGCCTTCGTCCTGGCGACGCTCCTCTCGGGGCTCGCCATCAACGCCTTTTACGGCGGCGCGTGGGGGTTGGCCGCGAGCTTCGGCGGACTCGCCCTCGCCTTCGGGCTGATGTTCCTGCTGCACGTCTTCGGCGCGATGGGCGCGGGCGACGTGAAGCTGTTCGGGGCCATCGGCGCGGTGCTCGGCGTGCACCTCGTCCCGACGACCTTCGTCGTCGTGCTGCTGACGGGCGGCCTGCTGGCGCTCTACACGATGCTGCGCTCGCGCCTGTTCGCCGAGACGATGATTAAGGTCTTGCAGATTTTCGCCGGCCTGCTGCCGGGCTGGACGATGCCGCGCTTCGCCGTGCCGGCCGACCGGCGTCACACGATCCCGTACGGGGTCGCCATCACCTTCGGCAGCCTGATCTCGCTCTTCGTCTTCCGCTTCTAGCCGAAGGCGCGCGCTTTAGTTTCACCGTCAACCACGGACCCCCTTGGAGCTGGAAGGAAAAGCCATGCGGAACAAACGTCTTCTCGTCGTGCTCGTCGGCGCCGCCGTCTTCGGCCTGCTCGCGGCCGTCTCGGTCAGCCGCTACCTCTCGAACGCGCAGGCCACGCCGCGCAACCTGGCGAACGTCGTCGTCGCGAAGGTGGACATCCCGCTCGGCACCAAAGTCGTCGCCGAGCAGTTGATGACGGCGCAGTTCCCGACCGGCGCGCTGCCCGACGGCGTCTTCGACAACACGGAGAAGCTGGTGGGCCGCGTGACGGTGACGAACATCGCGGCGCGCGAGCCCGTCACCGACTTCAAGCTGGCGGCCGAGGGCTCGGCCGGCGGCCTCTCGGCCGTCATCCCCGAGGGCTACCGCGCGATGACGGTGAAGGTGGACGACGTGATAGGCGTCTCGGGCTTCCTCCAGCCGGGGACGATGGTGGACGTGCTGACCGTCATCGAGCCGCCCGACCAGAACTCGCAGCGCAACCCCATCTCGAAGATCGTCATACAGAACGTGAAGGTGCTGGCCTCGGGCCAGAACATCGACAAGCCGAAGAACGAGCGCGAGGCCGAGTCGGTCCGCGCCGTCACCTTGCAGGTCACGCCCGAGCAGGCCGAGAAGCTGGCGCTCGCCTCGACCGAGGGCAAGCTCCGCCTGGTGCTGCGCAACCAGATTGACCAGGGCGACGAGCAGACGCCTGGCTCGAACAAGAAGACGCTGCTCTCGGGCGAGCACGCCGCGCCCGCACCCGAGCCCGGCGCGCTCAAGAGTGAGCAGACGACCCGCCGCGTCGCCTCCGCCCCCGCGCCCATCCGCCACCGCAGCCCGCGCGCCGAGGTCAAGGCCCAGCCCGAGCCGCAGCCCGCGCCGCCGGCCGCGCCCCCCGCGCCGCCGCGGCCCAAGGTCGAGATGATTCAGGGGACGAAGAGAAGCACGGTCGAGTTCCCGTAAACGAGGTCGGCGCTCCGGCCCCCGGTTATTAGCCCGCCCTGTCAGGCACAACCTGCCGCATGGCATGAGGGACGGCTCTTAACGAGGAGACGGGGGCCGCGCGCCGGCACCGCCTAGAAGACACCGCCCGCACACAGACGCCGACAGCCACGAAGGAGTTTACAGTCATGCAGAAAAGTTCTCTCGCCGCACGCCTCTTCCTCTCCGCCGTCGTCGTGCTCGCCGCGGCCTCCGCGCTCCGCGCGCAGCAGGCCAACTCGGTGAGCGCCTCGTTCGACGCGCAGGAAGAGGAGCCGGTCCAGATTAACGTCATGGTCGGGCAGTCGCGCGTCCTCAACTTCGACGCCGCCATCGGCCGCTTCTCCGTCTCCGACCCCAACGTCGCCGAGGCGGTGCTCGTCGCGCAGGACCAGGTGCTCGTCAACGGCAAGGCGTTCGGGCAGGTCAACTTCATCGCGTGGGATCAGAAGGGCGCGCGCTTCGTCGTCTTCGACGTGTACGTGCGCACCAACCTCACGCTCATCGACTCGCAGATTCGCACGCTCTTCCCGAAGGAGAAGATCGAGCTGAGTCAGGCGAACGGCTCGGTCGTCATCTCGGGCAGCGTGTCGAGCCCGAAGACGGGCGAGCGCGTCGAGGCCGTGGTGAAGGCCGCCGGCTTCAACGTCGTCAACATGCTTGAGACGCCCGTCACCGGCAAGGCGCAGATTCAGCTTCAGGTGCGCGTCGCCGAGGTCAGCCGCTCCCGCCTGCGCGAGCTGGGCGCGTCCTACGCTTACCAGTCGGCGCCCGGCGTCGGCGGCGTCGTCGGCTCGGGCGGCGGCCCGTGGACGATGAGCAGGCTCGACCAGGGCAACATCTTCGGCTCGATGATCGGCAGCGCCCTCAACCTCTTCGTGATGGGCGGCAACACCTACAACTTCATCCACGCCCTGAAGACGCAGGGCGCGCTCCGCAGCCTCGCCGAGCCGAACCTGATTGCGATGGACGGCCAGCAGGCGAGCTTCCTCGCGGGCGGCGAGTTCCCCGTCCCGATGGTGCAGGCCAACGGCGACAAGCCGACCGTCACCGTCGTCTTCAAGGAGTACGGCGTCCGCCTCAACTTCAAGCCCACCATCCTCGACGAAGACCACATCCGCCTTGAGCTGGAGCCGGAAGTCTCGACCATCGACTTCGCCAACGGCGTCAAGTTCGACGGCTTCCTGATTCCCGCGCTCAAGACGCGCCGCGCCAAGACGGGCGTCGAGCTGCGCGACGGCCAGTCGTTCGCGCTCGCCGGCCTCATCGACAATCAGGAGACGCGCTCGCTCTCGAAGATGCCCATCGTCGGCGACATCCCCATCCTCGGCACGCTCTTCAACTCGAAGTCGTTCCAGAAGAGCGAGACGGAGCTGATGTTCATCGTGACGGCCAACATGGTCCGCCCCGTGAGGCCCGACGACCTCCCGCAGATGCGCGGCATCGACGGCCTCAAGACCGGCTCGCCGCTCGGCGTCGAGCCGAAGGGCGAGGGCATCCAGGGCGACCACGGCTTCTCCACGGGTCAGGGCAACGGCGCCTCGTCGTCGGCCGCGCCCGAGTCGGCGAAGCCCGCGGCGCGCAAGTCCGAGAAGGTGAAGGCCGCCAAGGCGCCGAGGATGCCCCGGTCCAACACGGCGGCGACCCCGCAGACGGTCGCCTACGTGCCGGCCGCGCAGGCGACGGCTGCCGGCCCGAGCGTCGCGCCCGAGCAGTAAGAACACCGCCTCCGCGCCTCCGGCGCCTTCGCGCGAGAAGAGTTCTCGCGAAGGCGCCGGGGGCGCGGAGCAGAAGTTGACGGGAGGAGGGAAGGCGATGAGGTCAGAGATGAGAGCGAAGGAGCGCGGCTCGGTGCTCACGGTCAGCGCGTTCGGGATGCTGGCGTTCATCGTCGCCGTCGGGCTCTGCGTTGACATCAGCCACCTCTACGTCGTGAAGGCGGAGTTACAGAACGCGGCCGACGCCGCCGCCCTCGCGGGCGCCTCCGCCCTCAACTCCAGCCCCGCCGGCATCACGGCCGCCGCCGCCCGCGCCAGCGAGGAGATGAACAAGTACGAGTTCAATAACTCGGAGACGGAAATCACGCCCGACGACGTGAAGTTCGCCGTCAACTTCGACGGCCCTTACGTTGACGCCGCCTCGGCCGCCGCGGACGCCGGCCAGATTCGCTTCGTCAAGGTCGATGTCCCGTCCAAGGCCGTCGGCGTCGTCTTCTCGTCGAAGGCCGTCGGCGGCAACACGGTCAACGTCTCGCAGCAGGCCATCGCCGGCATGAGCGTCCCGCCCAACGTCATGTGCGAGTGGATTCCGCTGTCGGTCATCGACGACGACACCGCGGCCCCGTTCAAGCCGGGCAACACCTACATCATCCGCGGCGGCCCGCACGGCAGCGTCTCGCCGGGCAACTACCAGATTCTCGCCATCGCCGGCCGCGGCGGCTCGGACGCCCGCGAGGGCCTGGCCCGCGGCGTCAACGACTGTGCCGCGCCCGGCTCCGTCTACGTGAAGGACACCAAGCCGGGCGTCTCGGCCGGCCCCGTCCGTCAGGGCCTCAACACGCGCTTCGACGAGTACGCCTCAGGCATGGACTGGACCGACTACCCGCCCGACACGAACGTCAAAGAGGGCATCACCTTCGCCGAGTACCTCGCGGCCACCAAGGGCAGCTCCAACTGGCAGGACCCCTCGGCGGGCCACATGGGCGTCCCGATGCGCCGCGTCGTCATCATCCCGCTTCTTAAGCTCAGCGAGTACGACCCCGGCCGCGACTCCGTGACGTTCTACAAGTTCGCCGCCTTCTTCCTCCAGACGAAGGTCTCGGGCGGCTCGGGCGGCGACGTGGTGGCCGAGTACATCGGCCAGCGCATCATGTTCGGGACGGGCGGCTACCTGCCCGGCGCCGGCCCCGTCGTGCCCGAGCTTGCCAACCCCGTGCTCTACAAGTGAGGAGGACGAGAGCCGTGCTGAAGGGAATGATTAAAGGGCGATTCGCGGCGCGGCGCTTCGCGCGCGACGAGCGCGGGACGCAGTTAGTCGAGCTGGCAGTCGTGCTGCCCGTGCTGCTGGTGCTCTTCGGCGCCACCGCCGAGTTCGGCCGCTTCTTCTACACCTACCAGACTCTCGCCAAGGCGACGCGCACCGGCGCCCGCTTCCTGACCATCAAGCCCCCGACGACCGCCAACGACGAGGAGGCGCAGAACATGGTCGTCTACGGCAACCCCGAAGGGACGGGCGACCCCGTCGTCGCGGGGCTCACGCCCGGCATGGTCCGCGTCGTGCGCGAGGGCGCCAACCCGGCGCTGCCCGACCACGTCACCGTCAGCATCGAGGGCTACGCCTACGAGCCGCTCTTCAACCTCGTCAGGTTCTCCGGCGACAGCCGCAACACGCTGCGCATCAACGTTGACCCGAGCACGAAGATGAGGATGTTCATAACTATCCCGAGCTGAGGGCTTCGGGGAGGAGGCATGCGATGAAGCGCGGCGCGAGAGCGAGGAAAGGCGAGAGGGGTTCGACGCTGGTGGAGTTCGCCATCGGCGCGGCCGTCTTCCTGACGGCCACCTTCGGCGTGCTCGAATTCTCGCGCCTGCTCTGGATTCACAACGCGCTCTCGGACGCCGCCCGCCGCGGCGCCCGCTACGCCGTCAACCACTCGCTGCCCGCCGACGAGCCGGCCGTCAGGAACGTCGCCGTCTACGGCAACCCCGAGGGCACGGGCAACCCGCTCGTCACCGGCCTCGACCCCGAACGGAACATCTCAATCGCCTACACCGTCTCTCCCGTCACCGGCATCTTCGGCTACCCCGGCGGCACCGTCACCGTCGGCATCACCAACTACGAGTTCCGCTTCGTCGTCCCCTTCGTCACGCGCACGCTGACGATGCCCGACTACTCGACGACGCTGACGGCCGAGAGCGCCGGCATGATCCCGCCCGACGTGACGCCGACGCCCACGCCCGGACCCGGCTCCACCCCGACGCCCTCGCCTTCGCCCGGCACGACGCCCACACCCGCGCCGACACCGAGCGCGACCCCGACGCCCGCGCCGACGCCGACCCCGGCGCCCACGCCCGCGCCGACACCGACGCCGGCCCCCACTCCGAAGCCGACTCCGACTCCGGCCCCGACGCCGACCCCGACCCCGGCGCCGACGCCGACCCCGGCGCCCACCTGCAAGAGGGGCGACAAACTCTCGACCGGCTGCGTCTGCAAGCCGCCGCTGAGGCCCTCGGGCGACAAGTGTAAGTGACGCCGGAGCGAGCCGCCGGCATTGAACGCCAGAACCCAAGGGACAAGGGACACGAGATGACTCAACAGCTAACCTTCGTCGTACTCAGCACGGGGCTCGAAACCTTCCGCGAGCTGCGCGGCGCGCTCTCGGCGCAGGACGGCGCCCGCCTCCTCGCGGGCGGCGACGACACCGAGCAGGTCTTCGGCGAGATAGTGCGCCTCAAGCCCTCGGCCGCCATCATCGCCATCGGCTCTACGCCCGACGCGGAGCTGCGCGTCGTCGAGCGCGTCGCCCGCGAGTGCCCGCAGACGGCCGTCATCTGCGCCTCGCGCGACGCCTCGCCCGACACCATCCTGCGCTCCATCCGCGCCGGGGCGCGCGAGTTCCTGCGCCTGCCCGTCATCCCCGACGAGTTCCGCACCGTCTACGAGCGCACCGCCGCCTTCTGCGCCGTGCAGCCCGAGGCGCCGAAGAAGCGCGGGCGCGTCGTCGCCGTCTTCTCCTCGAAGGGCGGCACGGGCACGACCTTCATCGCCGCCAACGTCGCGGCGGCGATGAGCGCGCCGACCGTCCTCGTCGACCTCAACTTGCAGGCCGGCGACCTCGGCCTCTTCCTCGGCGTCGAGGCCAAGTTCTCCATCGCCGACCTCGTCGAGAACCGCGAGCGCGTGGACGACTCGCTCCTGAGGAGCTACCTCACGCCGCACTCGGCCAACCTCTCGCTGCTGGCCGCGCCGCGCGAAGCCGACTCGGCCGACGACATCGAGCCCGAGCACATCTTCCAGGTGCTCGAAATCCTCCGCGAGCGCCACGAGTACGTCGTCATCGACCCGCAGCACACCTTCGACGCCATCACGCTCGCCGCGCTCGACCAGGCCGACGACATTCTCTTGGTCCTGACGCTCGACATCCCGGCCATCCGCAGCACGCAGCGGGCGCTGCAAATCTTCGACCGCCTCGGCTACCCGCGCCACAAAATCCAAATCGTCGTCAACCGCTTCAGCCGCCAGATAGACCTCGACCTCCGACAAGTCGAACGCTACCTCGGCGAGCGCGTCATGGGCTACGTGCAGAGCGACTACAAGACGGCCGTCAACTCCATCAACCTCGGCCAGCCGCTCGTCACCTCCGAGCCCGGCTCGAAGATTGCCACCGAGCTGCGCCAGATAGCCGCGCACGTCACGGGCGCCGCGCCCGCGCCCGCGCCGCATGAGCAGCAGCAACAGCGCCGCCGCCTCTTCGGCTCGCTCCTCCGGCGCGACAAGCAGGCCGCCAACCAGCTCACGGCCGTCTCTTAACTACCGGCTACTGACCACTGACTGCTGACCACTTAACCATCATGTCACTCCGCGAAAGACTCATCAGGGAGCCGGCGCCGGGCACGCCGGCCATGTTCGGCCGCGGCGGCGCCGCCGCCGGTGACGAGGCCGCGCCGAACGGCGCCTTTCTCTTCCAGGAGATGAAGTCGCGCCTGCACCGCGCCATCATCAACCGGATGGACTTGTCGAAGCTCGGCCAGCTCCCGCCCGAGCAGCTTCACAGCGAGGTCGCGCGGCTCGCCGAGGACTTAATCACGGCCGAGAACGCACCGCTCTCGTCGAGCGACCGCGAGCGCCTGGTCGGCGAGGTGCGCCACGAGCTGTTCGGCCTCGGGCCGCTGGAGCCCCTGCTCGCCGACCCGACCATCTCCGACATCCTCGTCAACTCGCCCAAGAAGATTTACATAGAGCGCGGCGGCAAGCTCGAAGTCACCAACATCGAGTTCAAGGACGACGAGCACCTGATGCGCGTCATCGAGCGCATCGTCTCGACCGTCGGCCGCCGCATCGACGAGTCCTCGCCGATGGTTGACGCCCGCCTCCAGGACGGCTCGCGCGTCAACGCCATCATCCCCCCGCTCTCCTTGGACGGCCCGGTCCTCTCCATCCGCCGCTTCGGCAAGGAGCCCCTGCGGATGGCGAAGCTCATCGAAATCGGCGCCGTCACCAAGGACATCGCCGAGATGTTCGAGATGTGCGTGCGCGCCCGCCTCAACGTCATCATCTCGGGCGGCACCGGCGCCGGCAAGACGACGATGCTCAACGCCCTCTCCGCCTACATCCCCGAGGACGAGCGCATCGTCACCATCGAGGACTCGGCCGAGTTGCAGTTACAGCAGCCGCACGTCGTCCGCCTTGAGACGCGCCCCGCCAACATCGAGGGCCGCGGCGAAGTCACCCAGCGCGACCTCGTCAAGAACGCGCTGCGCATGAGGCCCGACCGCATCGTCATCGGCGAGGTCCGCGGCGGCGAGTCCATCGACATGCTCCAGGCCATGAACACCGGCCACGACGGCTCCTTGACGACCATCCACGCCAACACTCCGCGCGACGCCATCGCCCGCCTTGAGACGATGATTCAGATGACGGGCATGCGCCTCTCCGACCGCGCCATGCGCCAGCAGATAGCCTCCGCCATCGACCTCGTCATCCAGGCCGCGCGCCTCTCCGACGGCACGCGCCGCATCACGGCCATCTCCGAAATCACCGGCATGGAGGGCGAGACCATCACCATGCAGGAGATTTTCCAGTTCGAGCGCAAGGGCGTTGACAAGGACGGCAAGGTCATCGGCCGCTTCCGCCCGACCGGCGTCCGCCCGCGCTTCGCCGAGCGCCTCAAGCAGTACGGCATGCAACTGCCGCGCGTCTTCTTTGAAGAGTAGCCAGTAAGTCAGGTTAAAACGATGATTCCCTTTCTCGTCTTCACCGCCTGCATGTTCGCCGTCTACGGCGTCTACCTTTTGGCGACGCGCGACTCCGAGGCGAAGCGCAAGCGGCTGCAACAGCGCCTCTCCGACGTGCTGCTCTACACGAAGCACTCGGACGACGCCGACGTGCAGCTCGCCCGCCAGGAGCTCCTGAGCGAAATCCCCGCCCTTAACCGCGCGCTGACGAACATGCAGTTCGCCACGCGGCTGCGCCGGATGCTCGACCAGGCCGACCTGCACATCACCGTCTCGCGCCTCGTCATGCTGTCGCTGATGGCGGGCATACTGGCCGGCCTCGCCGCGTCGGTCCTGACCTACTCGATGCTCATCGTCGTCGGCGCGGGCGCGGCGGCCACCTCCGTCCCCTTCATCCACGTCGCCTACCGTCGGAAGAAGCGCCTCAACAAGTTCCTCGAACTGCTGCCCGACGCGCTCGAATTGATGAGCCGCGCGCTTCAAGCCGGCCACGCCTTCGCCGAGTCGCTGCACATGATTGCGACCGAGATGCCCGAGCCCATCTCCACCGAGTTCCGCAAGACCTACGAGGAGCAGAACCTCGGCCTCTCCCTCAAGCTCGCGCTTGAGAACCTGGCCGAGCGCGTCCCGCTCCTCGACCTGCGGCTCTGCGTCACGGCCATCATGATTCAGCGCGAGACGGGCGGGAACCTCGCCGAGATTCTTGAGAAGGTGTCCTACACCATCCGCGAACGCTTCCGCATCCTCGAAGACCTGAACACGCTGACGACCAGCTCGCGCATGTCCGCGTGGATTCTCTGCGCCCTCCCCGTCTTCGTCGCCCTCGCCGTCACCATCATGAACCCCGACTACATGAGCGTCCTCTGGAGCGACCCGCGCGGCCACTACCTGATTGCCGCCGCCAGCGGGATGCAGCTCGTAGGCATGCTCGTCATCCGCAAGATTCTGAAGATTAAAGTTTAGCCGCGCGCCGACCAGAGGACCGTCATGCTCATCATCACCATCTCCATCTTCGTTTGCGTCACGCTCGGCGTGATGGGGCTCTACTGGCTGATGTTCCGTCCGCCGAGCGCGGCGACCGAGCGCCTGAAGCAGATGGGCGACGCCGACGGCCTCGTCGCGGCTCCCGCCGAGGAGTCGCAGGTCGGCGCGCTGGCCGAGCGCATGGCCGCGCCGCTGCACAAGCTGGCGCCCCCCTCGGCGACCGAGGCCAAGAAGCTCCAGAAGCAGTTGATGTACGCCGGCCACCGCTCGCCGAACGCGCCCATCGTCTTCCGCGGCTTGCAGCTCGCCTCGCTCGCCGGCTTCCCGGCCGTCGTCGCCCTCGGCTGCGCCGTCATGGGCCGCCCGCTCCAGAGCGCGCTGATGTGGATTCTCGCGGCCTTCATCTTCGGCTTCTTCCTGCCGCGCTACATGCTGCGCCGGATGATAAATAACCGCCAGTTGCGCCTGCGCTGGGGCCTCGCCGACGCGCTCGACCTGATGGTCGTCTCCATCGAGGCTGGCTTGGGCCTCAACGCCGCGCTCGTCCGCGTCGGCGACGAGTTGAAGTCGGTCCACCCGGACATCTGCGAGGAGTTCGAGCTGACGAATCTTGAGATTCGCGTCGGCCGCGAGCGCGACGAGGCGCTCCGCAACCTCGCCGAGCGCACCGGCGTTGACGACCTCCGCAGCCTGACCGCCATGCTCATCCAGGCCGACCGCTTCGGCACCTCCATCTCGCGGGCCGTCCGCGTCTACGCCGACTCCTTGCGCACCAAGCGCCGCCAGCGCGCCGAGCAGGCCGCGCAGAAGGCCGCCGTCAAACTGCTCCTCCCGCTCGCCTGCTTCCTCTTCCCGACGCTCTTCATCGTCATCCTCGGCCCCGCCGGCATCAACCTCATGGACACCTTCAGCAAGATGTGAGAGAGGGAGAACAAACAGTCATGAGCGCGCGCAGAATCATCGTCATCTTCCTGGCCTTCTCGCTCGTCGTCTGCATGACGGCGCTGTGGGAGGCCGAGGGCAACAAGCTCGACGGCGACACCGACACCAACGTCGTCGCCGCCTCCGGCGCCGAGGCCGGCTCGGACGCCGCCGAAGCGCCGAAGAAGAAGGGCAACCGCTTCATGCGCATGCTCAAGTCGCCCTTCAAGGCCGTCGGCAAGCTCATCGGCGGCAAGGACGAGGGCGGCGACTCGAAGCTCGCGCGCATGACGGAGAAGGACGCGGACCGCTTCGAGAGCGTCGGCGTCGTCCGCGTCGAGGACCGCACGACCGAGCGGCCCGCGCCCGCGGGCGAGCCCGTCACCGCCCGCGACCACCTTGAGCGCGGACGCCAACTGCTCGCCGAAGACCGTCTGAACGAGGCGATAGCTTCGCTCTCGACCGCGACCTCGCTCGACCCGAAGCTCAGCCAGGCGCACAGCCTGCTCGCCGTCGCCTACGACCGCAAGGGCCTGCGCGAGCGCGCCCGCGACTCCTACGAGCGCGCCGTCAACGTCAACGAGTCCGACGCGCAGGCCATGAACAACCTCGGCTACTCGCTCTACCTCAACGGCAACTACCGCGCCGCCGTCGAGCGCCTCAAGCGCGCCGCCAAGCTCGCGCCCGGCGACTCGCGCATCCTCAACAACCTCGCGCTCGCCCAAGTTCACCTCGGCAAGTACGACGACGCCTACAAGAACTTCGCCCGCGCGGGTGGCGAGCTGAGCGGCCACACCAACCTCGCCTCGCTGCTCATCCGCATCGGCCGCGACGACAAGGCCGCCGAGCACCTTGAGGCCGCGCGCCGCATCGAGCCTTCGTCGGCCAACGTCCTGCGCCAGCTCGCCGACCTGTATCAACGCACGGGCCGCGCCGACAAGGCCGAAGAAGCCCGCCAGGCTCTGGCGACCGAGGACGCCAGGCAGCAGCTCTTCGTGGCCGGCGGCGGCCGTTAACTCTTGTGGGCGCGGGTGCGCGGGCGGCGGAATGCGAACATCCGCTTGTCACACATCGTCCGCGCGTCCCGCGCCCTGCCAACTGTTCGGACGGAGTCTAAAAGATGACGACGCACACGGGGATTCTCACGCGCACCGAGATTGAGGTGATGGGGCCGCCCGCGCTCGAAGAGTTGCGCGAGGCGGACGTGTCCGAAAGCTTCCTCTGCGACCTGACGCTTAAGCACGTCGCGCAGATGCCCGACCCGACGACGCAGAACATCTCGGAGGAGACGCGGCTGCCGCGCGCGCTCGTCGAGGAGATGCTCATCCACCTCTCGCGCGAGAAGATGATTGAGGTGAAGGGGCAGATTGCCGTCGGCGCCACGCGCTACGCGATGCTCGACCGCGGCTGGGACCGCGTTTCGCGCGCCCGCGACCTCTGCGGCTACGTCGGCCCGGCGCCCGTCAGCCTTCGCGACTACGCGCACATGATGCGCTTGCAGGCCGTGCCCGCGCGTGCCGCCACGATTGAATCCATCCGCGCCGCCTTCCGCGACTTGGTGCTTCCGGAATCGCTGCTCGTCACCCTCGGCTGCGTCGTCAACTCGCGCCGCTCGCTCTTCATCACCGGCCCGGCCGGCACGGGCAAGACGGCCGTCGCCGAGCGCATCAACTCGGGCCTGCCCGGCTACATCTGGATTCCGTACGCCGTCGAGGTTGACGGCCAGATCATCCGCGTCTTCGACTCGCACAACCACCGGCCCGCGCCCGACGACCAAGTGCCGAGCGACTACGACCGCCGCTGGGTGATGATCGAGCGCCCGCTCGTCATCGTCGGCGGCGAGCTGACCCTTGACGACGCCGACCTCCAGTGGAGCGAGGCCGCGCGCTTCTACGAGGCGCCCTTCCAGATGAAGTCGAACGGCGGCACGCTCGTCGTGGACGACTTTGGCCGCCAGAGGGTCGAGCCGCACGACCTCCTCAACCGCTGGATTGTCCCGCTGGAGAAGCGCGTCGATTATTTAACCCTGCACACGGGCAAGAAGATTGAAGTGCCCTTTGAACAGCTCGTCGTCTTCTCGACGAACCTCGACGAGAAGGATTTGGTGGACGAGGCGTTCCTGCGCCGCATGGGCTACCGCGCGCGGGTCGAGCCGCCGACGCCGACGGCCTTCGTCGAAATCTTCAAGCGCGCCGCCTACACGCGCGGCCTGCGTATCGAGGGCAAGTGCCTCGACCACCTGCTCAACAACTACATGCTTGAGAAGCGGCAGATGAAGGCGTGCGAGCCGCGCGACCTGCTCGACCGCGTCACCGACATCTGTCTCTTCGAGGGCCGCCCGCCCGAGGTCAACGTCCGCCTGATTGACGCCGCGTGGCGCAACTACTTCGGCACGTCGCACGGCTTCGCCTCGCAGGAGTTAAGCAAGAGGAGCACGGGGGATTTACAAGATGCGAACCCGCTGCAACTGTAAGACGTTGACGAGGGCCATGCTGCCCTTCGTCGCCCTGCTCGCCTTCGCGCCGACGGCCTTCGCCGACACGCTGAGGCTCGCCGACGGCTCTTCGATGGTCGTGGACGAGGCTTGGGAAGACGCGCAGGGGGTCTGGTACAGGCGCGGCGGCGTGACGAACAGGGTCGAACGCTCGCGCGTGAAGAAGATTGAGAAGGACTCGCCCGCGCCCGTCGAGGCCGCGAAGGTCGTGAGCGACGTGACGGCCGTCGCCCCCGTTAAGGACGAGGCGAAGGTCGAGGAGGCGCAGACCGTCCTCATCCACCTCGTCGGCGGCGCGAAGATGGAGGTTGACGAGGCGGCCGAGGAGCCTTCGGGCGTTTGGTACAAGCGCGGCAACATCTCCTTCTTCATCGAGCGCGCGCGCATCGAGCGCATCGAGCGCGAGAGCCTGAAAGAAGACGTGGCCGAGGCCGGCACGCCCGGCGCCCGCCGTCGCCGCGAGCCGCGCTGGTCAACCGGCAGCGCCCGCCTCGACGGCCTCATCCGCCAGAACGGCGCGCGCCACGGCGTTGACCCTTACCTCGTCTTCTGCGTGATGGAGCACGAGTCGCACTTCAACGCGCGCGCCGTCAGCCCCGTCGGCGCCCGCGGCCTGATGCAGTTGATGCCGGGGACGGCGGCGCGCTTCGGCGTCCGCAACGTGCACGACCCGGCGCAGAACATCTCGGGCGGCACGCGCTACCTGAAGGAGCTTCTGCGCCGCTTCAACGGCCGCGTTGACCTCGTGCTCGCCGGCTACAACGCGGGCGAGGGCAACGTCATGAAGTACGGCAACCGCGTTCCGCCCTTCCGCGAGACGCGCAACTACGTGCGCCGCGTCGGCGCCCGCTACCAGCTCGGCGGGGAATGAAAAGCCTCGGGCCGTAAAGCGCGAATCGGAAAAAGCGAACGATTCACGGTTTACGATTTACGTCTCAAGGTTTTTCCCGAGGTGCTTCGAGTATGAGATTCAGTCTGAAGGTCGCGGCGCTCGCCCTCTTCGTCGTGTCGGGGGCGGGCGCTGTCTTTGCGCAAGGGTCGGAGGCGCCGCTGACGAACTCGGCCGTCGTGAAGCTGGTGCGCGCGGGCTTCAGCGAGAAGACCGTCATCGCCATCATCCGTTCGCGGCCGTCGCGCTTCGAGCTGTCGGCGGAAAAGCTCATCGAGCTGAAGAAGGGCGGCGTCGGCGAGCGCGTCATCCTCGCCATGCTCGCGCGCAACGAGGCCGCCGTCGTCGAGAACGACAGCCTCGACGACGACGCCTTCTTCGGCGACGGATTGAGCGGGAAGGGGAGTCCGTCGGGTCAGCCTTCAAACCCCGGTGAGACGAACATCTTCGGCTCGTCGGGCGGCTCGCACGGCCGCAACCGCACGCGCGGCGGCAACGGCGGCGTTGACACCGACACGCAGACGACCGGGAGCGCCACGGTCCGCATCCTCCGCCCGCCCGCCGAGGCCGGCGGCGCCCCGGCGAAGTTGGAGCGCACGCCGACACTGACGAACGACTCGGTCGTCGAGCTGGTCGAGGCCGGCTTCACCGAAGGCACCATCGTCCGCCGCATCGAGCAGTCGCCGGTCGAGTTCGACCTCTCCCCGACGAAGCTCGCCGAGCTTCGCAAGCGCCGCGTCACCGAAACCGTCATCGCCGCCATGCGCGCCGCGATGGGCGAGGACGCTCAACAGCCCGCACGCCCTGAGAAGTGAAACGACAAGGGGGTCCGAGAAGCGTGCCTGTCAAGCGAAGGTTGAACGGCTCCGGTCCGGCGCGGCCCTGCGCGCTCGTCCTCGTCTTCGTCTGCCTCCTCAGCGCCTTCCCCGGCGCAGGCAGGCCGCAAACGCAGGACAGGACGCGCCCGCGTCTCGCGGCGCAGAAGCCCACCGAGCAGCCCGCGCAGGAGCAGATTGACGAGGACGAGGTCGTCAAGATCGAGTCCAACGAAGTGCTGCTGCCCGTGACCGTGCGCGACGCCTCGGGCGCGCTCGTCGCGAACCTCGCGCGCAAAGACTTCCGCGTCTTCGAGGACGGGCGCGAGCAGCCCTTGAGCGACCTCTCGCTCCGGCAGGCGCCCGTGGACGTGGCCCTGCTCGTTGACGCCTCCTCCTCCGTCGCCGAGAGCTTCGAGGACTTCCGCCGCGCCGCCGGAGAGTTCGCCGCCCGCCTCGCGGACGAAGACCGCTTCAGCCTCGTCAAGTTCGACGACCGCGTCGAGCTTCTGCTCGACTGGTCGAAGAGTCGCCTTCAACTGCGACGGGCGCTCGGCCGTCTCTCGACCGGCGTCTTCACGCGCTTCAACGACGCCCTGGCGCTCACGGCCCGCGAGCAGTTCCGCAAGGACCAGCGGCGCCACGCCCTCGTCGTCTTAAGCGACGGCATCGACAGCGGACGCGGCGCCGCCACCGCCGAAGCCGCGCTGCGCGCCCTGCTCGAATCACAGGTCGCCGTCTACGTCATCTCGAACACCGAAATCGAGCGCGCCCGCAAGCGCGCCGAGCTGGACACGCTGCTCTCCGGCGACAGCACCTCCGTCCGCTTCAACGAGCTTCGCATCGGCGACCTGCGCGAGTCGCTGCGCGTCCTCGACCTGAGCGAGCGCAACCTCGAACAGCTCTCGCGCTCGACCGGCGGCCGCCTCTACAGGCCCCACGACTTCGCCTCCCTCGACCGAATCTACTCCGAAATCGCCGACGAGCTGCGCAACCAGTACGCCCTCTACTACACGCCCACCAACCCCGCCCGCGACGGCCGCTTCCGCCGCGTCGTCGTCGAAGTCCAGGGCGGCCCCTACCGCGCCCACACGCGCGTCGGCTATTACGCGCCGAAACGCTGACGTTTGACACGCCTCCCATCGTCGGTTATAAACACGGGCGATGAGTGACAAACTCCACCACGCCGGCCCGCATCATGGCACGCACCACCGCCATCACGGCCGGCGTGTGTGGGGTGATTCCTGAAGCGCCGACGAGAGAACCGAAGGGCGCGACAGCACAATCGCCAACGCACACGCTGCCTCCGACACGAACCGTCGGGCAGCGTTTTTTAGTTTCTCTTTATGACTGAGCCGCTATCGAACATCCCCGGCGGGATGCGCTACTACTTCGGCAGGGAGGCGCGTCTGCGCCGCGCCGTCGAGGACGCCGTGATGAGTGTCTTCGACGGCTGGGGCTACGAGGAGATTAGCGCGCCCTCCGTAGACTTCTACGCCCTCTTCGAGCGCGGCATGGGTCACGAGGAGGCGCGGCGCAGTTTTCGCTTCACGGACACGGACGGCCGCCTGCTCGCGCTGCGCCCCGACGTGACTTCGTCTGTCGCCCGCGCCGCCGCGACGCTCTTCGCGAGTGCCGAGCGGCCTTTGCGTTTCTGCTACGCCGCCTCGGTCTTCCGCCAGCGGCCTCGGTCGCACGCCGAGTGGAAGAGGCAGGGCCGCCAGCTCGGTTGCGAGTTGATTGGCGCGGGCGGCGAGGAGGCCGACTTAGAAGTGCTCGTCATCGCGGCCGAAGTGCTCGAACGCCTCGGGCTCGACTACCGCATCACCGTCAATCACGCGGGCGTCTTCAACGGCCTCGCCGCGCGCCTCTCGCTCGGGCAGACGGAGCGCGAGGAGGCCCGCCGCCTCGTGGACACGCGCGACTCGTCGGGGCTGCAAAGCTTCCTCGCCGGAAGCCGCGCGACGGAGGCGCCGCTCGCGCGTCAACTCGCGCGCCTCTCGGGCAAGCGCGACGTGTTGGACGAGGCGCTGGCGCTCGCATCGGGCGAGGACGGCACCATCGCCGAGGCGCTGCGGGCGCTCGAACGCACGTGGGACGTGATTGAGACGGTCGAGCTTTCGGAGAGCTTTGAGGTTGATTTGGGCGACGTGTCGGGGCTCGATTATTACACGGGCCTCGTCTTCAAGATTTACGTCGCGGGCGCGGGCGCGCGCGTCGGCGGCGGCGGGCGTTACGACGAGCTGACGGCGAACTTCGGGCGGCGCGAGCCGGCCATCGGCTTCGTGCTCGACCTCGACGCCGTCTCGGAAGTCCTTTTGCGCGGCGGAGAGTTCGGCGCGCGCGGCGCCTCGGAATCGGAGGCCAAGGGGGTGGCGGGCGTGGACGCGCGCGAGCGTCTCGGCGAGGCGCGTCGGATGCGCGCGCGCGGCGAGCGGATCCGCCTCGGTTGAGTTTTGCGAGCGATGCTGACGATTGCGATTGCGAAAGGGAGGATGCAGCGTGACGCGCTCGAACTGCTGGCGCGCGCGGGCGTGCGCGTGAGCGAAGAAGACCTCGCGTCGCGCCGGCTCGCCGTCGAGGATGAGGAGGGGCGTTACCGCTTCGTCTTCGTCAAGCCGCAGGACGTGCCCGTCTACGTCGAGCACGGCATCGCCGACTGCGGCGTGGTCGGCCGCGACGTGCTGCTTGAGACGGAGGCCGACGTGCTCCAGCCGCTCGACCTGAAAATCGGTTGCTGCCGCATCGCCGTCGCCGCGCCCAAAGGCTTGAGGGTCGAGGGCGCCGGTATGCTCCACGTCGCCACGAAGTACCCGCGCGTGGCGGCGGCCCACTTCGGCTCGCGCGGCGTCCCCGTAGAGATAATCGGTCTGTCGGGCTCGGTCGAGCTGGCGCCCGTGCTGGGCCTCGCGGACTGCATCGTCGATTTGGTGGAGACGGGGCGGACGCTCGCGGAGAACGGGCTCGAAGTCGTCGAGACCATCACGGAGTCAACGGCGCGGCTCGTCGTCAACCGCGCGAGCTACCAGTTGAAGGCCGCGGCCGTGGCCTCGCTCGTCGCGGCGCTGTCGGAAGTCGTGAACGGAAGATGAAAGCCGTGCTAATCGAAATCATCGGCGACGGGGCGGGGCGGCGGGACAAGCTCGGGCGCATCAAGGCGCGCAGCGTCGCGGCCGACGCGGCGCTGACGGCGGCCGTCGCCGAAATCATCGAGGACGTGAGGCGGCGAGGCGACGCGGCCCTCGTCGAATACACGGAGAAGTTTGACGGCGTGCGTTTGCGGCCCCGTGAGTTGCGGGCGGGCGAAGGCGAGATGCGCGAGGCGGCGTCGCGCGTCGAGCCGCGCGTGCTGGAAGCCCTGCGCGCGAGCATCCGCAACGTGCGCGCGTTTCACGAGCGCGAGCGCGTCGAGTCGTGGGAGATGACTGCGGGGCGCGGCGTGAGGCTCGGGCAGAGGGTGACGCCGGTCGAGGCGGCGGGGCTGTACGTGCCGGGCGGGACGGCGAGTTACCCGTCGTCAGTCGTGATGAACGTCGTTCCGGCTCAGGTGGCGGGCGTCGGCCGCGTCGCGGTCGTCACGCCGCCGCGGACTTTGTCTGAGACGCCAGCGGTCGCGGCGGTGCTGCTCGAACTGGGCGTGACGGAGGTCTACAGGGTCGGCGGCGCGCAGGCCGTCGCGGCGCTCGCGTACGGGACTGAAAGTATCCCGCGCGTCGATGTCATCACGGGGCCGGGTAACAAGTACGTGGCGGCGGCGAAGCGGCTGGTCTACGGCGCGGTGGGGATTGATTCGATTGCGGGGCCGAGCGAGGTCGTCGTCCTCGCCGACGAGACGGCGCGGGCTGACTTCGTCGCCGCCGACCTGCTGGCGCAGGCCGAGCACGGCGAGGACGCCTCGGCCATTCTCGTCACGACTTCGCGCGCGCTGGCCGAAGCGGTCGCGGCGGAAGTCGTGCGTCAGGCCGCGGGGCTCACGCGCGTCGAGACGGTCAGGCAATCGCTCGAAGACTTCGGCGCCGTCTTCGTCGCCGAAGACATGGAAGACGCGTGCGAGCTTGTCAACGAGCTGGCGCCCGAGCACCTTGAGATTATCGTGAGCGACGAGGACGCGGCGGCCGAACGTATTCGCCACGCGGGCGCCATCTTCTTCGGCCCGCACACGCCCGAAGCCGTCGGCGATTACTTCGCCGGCCCGAACCACGTGCTGCCGACGGGCGGCTCGGCGCGCTTCTCCTCGGCGCTCGGCGTTCACAACTTCCTGCGCCGCACCAGCGTCATCCGCTACACGCGCGAGGAGCTGCGGGAGACGGCCCGGCACATCGCCGCGCTCGCCGAGGCCGAGGGCCTGGACGCGCACGCGCGCTCGGCCCTCATCAGACTGGAAGAGAGATGACGAACCCGCTCGAAATCATCAAGCCGCGCGTCCGCGGGCTGAAGGCTTACACGCTTTCGCCGGACCGAGCGAGCGTGAAGGTCAACCAGAACGAGAACCCTTGGGACGCGCCCGAGGCGATAAAGGCCGAGACGTTGCGGCGAATGAGCGAGCGTGCGTGGTCGCGCTACCCGGACTTCATTCCGGCGTCGCTGCACGAGAAGTTGGCCGAGTTCGCGGGGTGGGTGCCGGACGGCGTCGTCGCGGGGAACGGGTCGAACGAGCTGATACAGGCGACGCTGATGGTGTCGGCCGGCGAAGGGCGGCGCGTGCTCATCAGCGAGCCGACCTTCGCGCTCTATCGACAGGTCACGACGGTCCTTGGCGGAGAAGTCTTGAGCGTGCCTCTCGACGAGAAGTTGGGCTTCGACGTTGATGCGCTGGTGCGGACAATTGAGGCCGAACAGCCCGAGGTGACGATTATCTGTTCGCCGAACAACCCGACGGGCTGCGTGCTGTCGGCGAGTGATTTGGCGCGGCTGCTCGAAGCCTCGCGCGGGCTCGTCGTCGTGGACGAAGCCTATCACGAGTTCTCGGGGCAGACGGCCGCCGCGCTGCTCAGCGAGCATCCGAACCTCGTCGTCTTCCGCACGTTCTCGAAGGCGCTGGCGCTCGCGGCGTTGAGGGTGGGCTATCTCATGGCGGCGCCCGCGCTCGCGCGCGAGATTGGGAAGGCCGTGCTGCCTTACAACCTCAACGCCTTTTCGCAGACGGCGGCCGAAGTCGTCGTCGAGCATCACGGCGAGCTCGAACGCCTGACGGCGCGCATCGTCGAAGAGCGGGGGCGTCTCTTCGAGGGCTTGAGACGAATCGAAGGGCTCGCGCCCGTCAAGTCACAGGCGAACTTCATGGTCGTGCGCTCTTCAACCGAGCCGCGCAAGGTCTTCGGCGAGCTGCTGGCGCGCGACATCCTCGTGCGCGACGTGAGCGGCTACCCGATGCTCAAGGACTATTTCCGCGTCAGCGTCGGCACGCCGGAGGAGAATGACAGGCTGCTGGCGGCGCTCGGCGAGATTTTCGCGGGGGAGGTGAAGTGATGAGTGCGGACTTGCAGACGCGCGCGCGCGAGGCGGAGGCGCGGAGGACGACGAAGGAGACGGACGTGCGCGTCCGCCTCGCGCTGGACGGAGAAGGCCGTTCAAAGGTTTCGACCGGCGTCCCGTTCCTCGACCACATGCTTGAGCTGTTCGCGCGTCACGGGCTGTTTGATTTGGAAGTCGAGTGCCGCGGCGACCTTGAGATTGACGACCACCACTCGGTCGAAGACATCGCCATCACCTTGGGACAGGCGCTCGCGCAGGCGCTCGGCGACAAGAAGGGCGTGGCGCGTTACGGCGAGGCGACGGTGCCGATGGACGAGGCGCTGTGCCGCGCCGTCGTTGACCTGTCGGGCCGCTTCTACCTCGTCTACGAAGTCGAGACGAGCCGGCAGCACATCGGCAACTTCTCGGTCGAGCTGGCCGAACACTTCTGGCGCTCGCTGGCCGAGGCCGCGCGCTGCAACCTGCACATCGATTGTCTGCGCGGGCGCAACACGCACCACATCCTCGAAGGCACTTTCAAGGCGGCGGCGCGCGCCTTCCGGCAGGCCGTCCAGCTTGACCCGCGCGTCGCGGGCGTCCTGAGCACGAAGGGGGTGCTGTAAGGCGTTGGCAAGGGTCGCAATCATTGATTACGGCGTCGGGAACCTGCGCTCGGTCGAGAAGGCTTTTCAGGCGGGCGGTGCCGAGGCCGTCGTCAGCTCCGACGAGCGGGTGCTGCGCGGGGCCGAGAAGCTCGTGCTGCCGGGCGTCGGCGCCTTCCGCGCGTGCATGGAAGGTTTGAAGGGGCGCGGCTTCGACCGGCTCGTGCGCGAGCGTGCGGCGGAAGGGACGCCGCTGCTCGGGGTCTGCGTCGGGATGCAGATGCTCTTCGAGGAGTCGGAGGAGTTCGGGCGGACCGAAGGGCTGGGTTTCCTGCCGGGCCGCGTGCGGCGCTTCGGCGGCCCACTTCACGTCCCGCAGGTCGGCTGGAATCAGGTCGGGTGGAAGCGGGAGCACCCTTTGCGCGAAGGCATCCGCGAAGGCGCCTTCTTCTACTTCGTCCACTCGTTCTACTGCGACGCGGCCGACGCGGAGGCCGTGCTGGGCGAGACGGAGTACGGCGTGAGCTACCCTTCGGTCGTCGCGCGCGGCAACGTCTGCGGCGTCCAGTTCCACCCGGAGAAGAGTCAGGCCGAGGGCTTGAGGCTGCTCAGGAATTTCGCGTCCGCGGTTTAAGGGAGTTTGAGAGGGCAGATGCTTGCGAAGAGAATCATCCCGTGCCTCGACGTTGACGGCGGGAGGGTGGTGAAGGGAATCCGCTTCCTCTCGCTCGTGGACGCCGGCGACCCCGTCGAGCAGGGCAAGCGTTACGACGAGGAGGGCGCCGACGAGCTGACCTTCCTCGACATCACGGCCTCTTCGGACAAGCGCGCCATCGTCGCCGGGCTCGTGCGGCGTGTGGCAGACGAGGTCTTCATCCCGTTCACGGTGGGCGGCGGGCTGAACTCCATCGAAGACGTGCGCGCCGTCCTGCGCGCGGGCGCCGACAAGGTTTCGCTCAACACGGCCGCCGTGCTCCGCCCCGCGCTTATCACCGAGGGCGCCGAGACGTTCGGCAGCCAGTGCATGGTCGTCGCCGTTGACGCGCGGCGCAGGGCCGACGGCGGCTGGGAGGTCTACACGCGCGGCGGGCGCGAGAGGACGGGCCTCGACGCGGTGGAGTGGGCGGCGAGGGCCGAGGAGTTGGGCGCGGGCGAGATTCTTTTGACGAGCATGGACCGCGACGGGACGCGCGACGGTTACGACCTTGAGTTGACGCGCGCGGTCGCGGACGCGGTCCGCATCCCCGTCATCGCGTCGGGCGGCGCCGGCCGTCTCGAACACTTCTACGACGCGCTGACGGAGGGCGGCGCGGGCGCCGTCCTCGCCGCCTCGCTCTTCCACTTCGGCGAGTTCACGGTCGGCGACGTGAAGCGTTATCTGAGGTCGAGGGGAGTTCTCGTGAGATGAGCCTGAGAGTCGAGGACGTGCGATTCGACGAGCGCGGGCTGGTCCCGGCCGTCGTGCAGGACGCGAGGACGCGCGAGGTGCTGACGCTCGCCTACATGAACGCGGAGAGCCTCGCGCGCACGCTCGCCGAGGGCGAGACGTGGTTCTGGTCGCGCTCGCGCGGCGAGCTTTGGCACAAGGGCGCCACGTCGGGCCACACGCAGCGCGTCGTCTCCGTCCGACTCGACTGCGACGCGGACGCGCTCGTCGTGCTCGTCGACCCGCGCGGGCCGGCCTGCCACACGGGCGCGCGGAGTTGTTTCAAGGACGAAGGCGAAGGCGTGACGGGCGAGGGAATCGGGCTGATTCTCGAAAGGCTCTACGCCGTTATTGAAGGGCGGCGGCGCGAGATGCCGGCGGGCTCTTACACGACTTACCTGTTCGAGAAGGGCTTGAACAAGATTCTGAAGAAGGTCGGCGAGGAGTCGGCAGAGACCATCATCGCCGCGAAGGACGGGGACGACGACGCGCTCACGTCCGAGACGGCCGACCTCGTCTATCACCTCCTCGTCATGCTCGTCGAGCGCGGCGTGGGGCTCGAAGCCGTCGGCGCCGAGCTGGCGAGGCGCGCGGGCGGGAAGGGTCAGGGATGATGGGAAGCGAGCTGGAAGAACTTCTCGACTTCGGCGTCGGCCTCGCGCGCGAGGCGGGCGAGATAACGCTTCGCTACTTCAGGAAAAAATTCGAGACGCGGCTGAAGGGCAAGGACGACTTCGTCACGCAGGCCGACACGGAGGCCGAGGAGTTCGTGCGCCGCCGCATCGGGGAGAGATTCCCCGGCGACGCCGTCGTCGGCGAAGAGTTCGGCGAGCGCGAGGGGACGACGAACCGCCGCTGGATAATCGACCCCATCGACGGCACGTATTCTTTCGTCCACGGCGTGCCCTTCTACGGCGTTCTGCTCGGGCTCGAAATCGACGGCGAGCCCGCGGCCGGCGTCGTCAACATCCCCGCGCTCGGCGAGATGGTCTACGCGGCCAAAGGGCTCGGCTGCTTCTGGAACGGCGAGCGCGCGGCCGTCTCGAAGACCGGCTCGCTCGGAGAAGCGCTGCTGCTCGCCACGGACTTCGGCACCTGCGCGCGCCACGGCTTCGGCGCGGCGGCCGACGAGCTACAGCGGAAGGCTTCCGCGCGCCGGACGTGGGGCGACTGCTACGGCTACGTCCTCGTCGCCACGGGCCGCGCCGACGTAATGCTCGACCCGGTGCTTTCGGTTTGGGACTGCGCCGCGCTCCTCCCCGTCGTTGAGGAAGCGGGCGGGACTTTCACAGACTGGCACGGACGCCGCACCATCCGCGGCGGCAACGCCGTCGCCACCAACGGCGCCCTCTACGATGAAGTGATGCAGATAATCAACGCGAACCAAGAAAAATAGCCCGCGGGCCTCTCCTCTACGCCTGCATACCTCCATTTTCACTCCGCATACGGGAATTTTCACGTTGCATACGGCCATTTTGACTTCACACACGGACGTTTTCACTCCGCACACGAGCGTTTTCATCCTGCACACGGACGTTTTGACGTTGCGCACGGCCATTTTCACCTTGCATACGGAGGTTTTGCTTCTGCACACGGAGATTTCGCGGCTGCATACGGACGTTTTGCATTTGCATGGCTTATATCCGCGCTGCATATGAAAATTTCATTTATGCATGCGGGGCTCTTCATGCGGCTGAGTGCATGTTTCACACGGCTTTTCTCATCTCTCTGAGTCAGAAAGCCCGCCGCGTTGGGTCGTGGATGCGTCGTGCGTGTCAAAATGGCGCGTGGTAAGGTGAAGTTCAAGGCTGTACCGAAGTTGACCCATGCCGCGCACTCGCTTTCGCCCGCAGGAAACCAGCCGGGCAGCCTTTTTCCCTTGTATTTCAACAAATAGCCCTCAAGTCTCGTGGCGGCACGGATGTTGCACAGTGGAATTGCACCGGCCTTGCTCTGGCTGGGGGTTAGATTCACAGGAATAGGGCAGCAAGGCGTCGGGTGCGGTGGGCAAGGCACTACTCGCATCCGGCGCGTTGAAATATTCGGCCCGCTCGTCTTCCCCCCGGCGAACCGCGTAAGGTGTTGAGTTTTGATTTCATCAAATTTTTGGGTAAAGGAAAGAGAATGAAACCGATTAAGCACGTGGAAAAGGGTGTGGCCTTCGTCGCCGGCAGGCTCTTCAACACCGCCCAGTTCTTCAACCAGTTCCGGCCGAACGAGGCGTTCACGCCGAAGTGGTCCGACAAGCCGCTCCTCAAGTCCTGGCAGAAGTCCAAACCGCCGCTCGGCTTCCCGCGCACGACCGACTCGCTTTGCCCGAAGTGCGTCATCGAGGCGCGCGCCAAAATCCTCAGCGCCGAGGTAATTGACCCGTCCGTGCTCGTCAACGAGAAGGTCGGCGAAATCAAGGCGCAGATTATCGAGCGCGACGGCCAAATCTGGATGGTCAAGGACTGCCCCATCCACGGCCACTTCGAGGACATCATGGCGATCGACTCGAAGTTCCTCAAGCACATCGAGTCGATGTTTCCGGGGCGCGACATCCAGGCCCACAACGACGAGGGCCTGCACGAGCACGGCTCCTCCTCCATCAAGTTCGGCCGCGGCTCGGTGCTGACCATCGACCTGACGAACCGCTGCAACATGATGTGCGACCCGTGCTTCATGGACGCCAACCAGGTCGGCTTCGTCCACGAGCTTTCCTACGACGAGATCAAGGACATTCTCGACAAGGCCATCTCCATCAAGCCGCGTCGCCAGATGTCGGTCCAGTTCTCGGGCGGCGAGCCGACCATCTCGCCCTACTTCCTCGACTCCATCCGTTACTCGCGCAAGGTCGGCTACAACTCCGTCCAGTGCGCCACCAACGGCATCGAGTTCGCGAAGTCCAAAGAGTTCTGCCGCGAGGCCGCCGAGGCGGGCCTCCGCTACGCCTACCTCCAGTTCGACGGCATCGGCAACGACGCCAACTCGCACCGGCAGGTCGGCAACCTCTTCGACGTGAAGCTGCGCGCGATCGATAACCTGCACGAAGCGGGCGTCGAAATCGTGCTCGTCATCACGCTCGTCAACGGCATCAACAACGACCAGGTCGGCTCCGTCATCCGCTTCGCGCTCGACAACCCGAAGAAGAT
>DASZEK010000049.1:0-7623 GCA_035941045.1 Pyrinomonadaceae bacterium
TTCGATCCGACCGAGACTTACGTCGTCCCGCGGGCCGAGACGCCCGCGCCGTATCTCAACTTCGCGCCGCTGCAAAATTCGCTCGCGCGCCTGCAGGAGAGCACGCGGAACTATCAGGCGGCGACCGCCCGTCTCGCCGCACAGAACGGGCAGCTTTCGCGGGAAGCGCAAGTGAGGCTCGACGACGTGTTGATGAAGGTCGAGCGGGCGATGACGCGCGGCGAAGGTCTGCCGCGCCGCCCGTGGTTCAAGCACCAGATCTACGCGCCCGGCTTCTACACCGGCTACGGCGTCAAGACGCTGCCCGGCGTCCGCGAAGCCGTCGAGCAGCACGACTGGAAGGAGGCCGAGGCCCAGGTCACCATCGTCGCCTCCGCCCTCGAACGCGTCGCCGCCGAGATAGAGCGCGCCGCCGCCCTCTTACAATGAGTCGGTCCGTGAGATGAGCGACGCGCCCGACAGCGCACCCTTCAACCCGTTCCCGCTCGTCGGGCTGGCCGCGGCCTTCGCGGCGGGCGTGCTCCTCGCCCGACTGAGTTCAGCACCACTCGCAACCTGCGCCGCCGCCGCGGCCGTCCTCACCGTCGCGGCGGCCGTCTCGACTTTCAAGCATCGTCTTCGCGCCGCGTCACTTTTCGTCCTGCTGTCATTCGTGCTGGCGGGCGCGAGCCTCACCTTGATTGAAGCGAGGGGCCGCGGCGCGCGCCTGCGCAATCTTTACGAAGAACACGTCGTCGAGCCTGGCCGTCCGGTGGAACTAACAGGCGTGCTTGAGCGAGCGCCCGAAATCGCGCCCGACGGCCTTGTGCTCTCCCTGCGCGCGGAATCTTTAAGACTCAAGGGCGAGGAGCGCGCGTGCGCGGGCCGCGTCGAGCTGTTCGCGCCGGTAAGCGAGGCGCGGGCGGCCGTCCTTTATGAGTCGCTTGAATTGCGGCGCGGCGCGCGCGTGCGCGTGATGACAACGCTCGGGCGGGCCGAAAGGTATCGCAACCCCGGCGTGACCCCCGCGGGCGAATACCTTGAGCGGCGCGACCTCGACGCGACGGGCTCGGTCAAGAGCCCGCTGCTTTTTGAAAGGCTCGACGACGAACAAGTCTTCCTCCCGTCCGTCTGGCTCGACGAGTGGCGCGGCCGACTCGTCAAAGCCTTCGACCGGACCTTCTCGGCCGACACGTCCGGCGTCTTGAAGGCCGCGCTCCTCGGCAACCGCCACGGGCTCTCGCGCGAGACGGCCGAACGCTTCCGGCAGGGCGGCACCTTTCACGTCCTCGTCATCAGCGGCCTTCACATCACCTTCATCGGCGGGCTGGCGTGGGCCGTCGTCCGGCGTCTGACGCGGCGGCGAGCCCTGCAATGGGCGGCGGCCGTCGCCTGCGTGTGGGCCTACGCCCTGTGCGTCGGCGCGGAGAGTTCGGTCGTGCGCGCGGCCTTGATGTTCACGGTCGCCGCGCTCGCGCCCGTGCTCGGCCGGAGGTCGCACGCGCTCAACGCGCTCGGCGCCGCCGCGCTCCTGCTGCTCGTCTGGAGGCCGTCGAACCTTTTCGACCCTTCCTTCCAACTGACCTTCCTCTCGGTCTTAGGCATCGTCGCCTGCTCGCTGCCGCTGCTCTCGAACTTGAAGGAGGTCGGGCGTTGGCGCCCGACGCGCGCGACGCCTTACCCGCCCGCGTGCCCCGGCTGGTTCATCACCTTGGGCGAACTGCTGTTCTGGAGCGAGCGGCGGCACCGACGCGAGTCGGCGCTCGCCGCGCACAGCTACAGGCTTTTTAAAACCCCGCTGGCCGCGCGGCTCGAACGCTGGCGCGTGCAGAGCCTCTTGCGCTTCGTCTTCGGCGCCGTCGTCGTCTCGGCCGTCGTGCAAGCCTTCCTGCTGCCGCTCCTCGTCGTCTACTTCCACAGGCTCTCGCTGGCCTCGCTCGTGCTCAACGTCTTCGTCGGCGCCCTGATGGCCGCGCAGGCGTTCGCCGCACTCGCCGCCGTCGGGCTTTCTCAACTGAGCACGGGCGCGGCCGCGCCCTTCGTCTGGCTGACCGAGACGGCGACGCGACTGATGACGGGAAGCGTCGAACCCTTCGCCGCCGCGCGCGTCGCCTCCGTCCGCCTGCCCGAGTACGCGGGCGCGGCCGGCGCCGTCTACGCGCTCTACTTCGCGCCGCTCCTCCTGATGACGACCGCGCTGCTCCGCTGGCGTCCCACGAGCGAGGCGCCGTCCGCGGAAAACGACCGGCGTTGGAAGCCTGCGCGCGTCGCCTTCGTCGCGTGGTTCACGACGGCTGTCGTCATCGTCGCTCACCCTTTGAGCGCGGGGCGGGCAGACGGGCGCCTGCGCGTTGACTTCCTCGACGTGGGGCAGGGCGACGCAGCGCTCCTGACGATGCCCGACGGGACGACGCTTCTGGTTGACGGCGGAGGCCGTCCCGACTTTCGGGCGCGCGGCGCGGGGAGGGAAGAGGCGGAAAGCTTCGACCGCGACGCGCGAGGCGTCGGCGAGGCCGTCGTCTCCGAATATCTCTGGTGGCGCGGGCTCGGACGCGTTGACTATCTCCTCGCGACGCACACGGACGCCGACCACGCCTCCGGCCTTAACGACGTGCTGAAGAACTTCGACGCCCGCGCCGCCTTCGTCGCCCGCGCGCCCTCGGCCGACGAGGAGTACGCACGCCTCGCCTCCAACGCGCGCGCGGCGGGCGTGCCAATCTATCTGCTCGGACGCGGCGACCGCCTCCGCTTCGGCCGCGCCTCCGTCGAAGTCCTCTGGCCTCCCGACTCGAATGAAGGCGTGCCGCGCACGTCGTCGAACAACAACTCGCTCGTCCTGCGCGTGACCTACGGCCGCAGGTGCTTTCTCCTCACCGGCGACATCGAAGCCCAAGCCGAGCGCGCCCTCGTCGCCACCTCCGACCCCCTGCGCTGCGACGCCGTCAAGGTAGCGCACCACGGCAGCCGCACCTCTTCGACGCAAGGCTTCATCGATGCGGCGAGTCCGTCGGCCGCCGTCGTCAGCGTCGGCCCCGACTCGCCCTACGGCCACCCGCACCCCGAGGTGCTCAAGAGATGGCGGGACGGCGGCGCCCTCACCCTCACGACCGGCGAGCGCGGCATGATCACCTTTAGCACCGACGGCGAAGACTTGAAGTCGGAAACGTTCCTCCGGCAGTAGCGTCGCCAAGTCCCCCTAGCCGCTTATCATTTACCCCCCGAAAGTGATAAGCAGGCGGGCGAGAATTTTATTGACTTGGACTTTGAGCAGGAGTAGAAGTCTCAATGTGCCGACACATGCTGCCCATAGCCTCACATACTATGTGACGTTTCTCTTACCTCAACCCTGATACGGGAAAGGAGATATGTTATGCACCCCCTTCTTCGTTCGGTTTTGCTAGTAGCTTTCCCATTTGTATTTGTAACTTCTGCTTATTTTCAAGCTAGTTCCGGTCAGGCAGGCGAGGAGCAGGACAGAATCATAGAGGTGCCGTCTTTCTCCAACGAGCCAGTAAAAATCTCAGAACTGAAGGCGAAGGGGCGAAGGGTCAGAGCGGGCGAAAGGTTTAAGGAATCCAATGACTGGTTCAAAGGGTTGACAATCAAAATCAGCAACACTTCAGACAAGCCCGTGAATTATGTGAGCGTTCGCGTAATCTTTCCGAGACCTAAGGAGCAGAAGGAGGCGGGGCGCATCCCCTTCGGTGAGCGGCTCGCTTACGGCTTCAGTCCGGTTGACCTGAAAGGGCTCGCAGATTCTGGCCCAGCCCCGTCGATACCGCCGGGCGAAAGTATAGAGCTGATTCTGTCTGAGAAGTATTTCAATGAGTACGCGGGTGTGCTGAAAAGGCTCGCCTTCCCGGATGCTATCAAGCGGATAGAAGTCATCCTCCAGGAGGTGGGGTTCGAGGACGGGCTGTTATGGAGCGGGGGGGACTTCTGGCGATCAGACCCAAACAACCATAATAAATATGTCCCGGTATCGAAAGGAGAAGGCAAGCCTTTTTTTTTAAAGAGAGACCTATCCCTCAGCAGCCATGAACAAGAACTCGGCAGTACGTTTCCAAAAGATACTGTGGGAGCCGCTGCCGGTACAAACACCCGGCTGTTTTTGGGCAAGCTTTGAAATCAACAATAGTTGTAACGACGAATTGACCTGTTGGGTTAAGGGACACGTGGTAAGAACTGATGAGCCAAGCACAACTCAGAAACCTGAATTGAATAACGCATGATGCAGGACAGAGGAGGGCACACTTTGCAATGTTCAAAAGGAGGTCTGGATTGTCAAGCCGTGCCCCACTCCCACACCTGAACCGACGCCCACGCCACCGCCTTGCGGGGGGTGTCCGGCAATACCTCAACAAGAAGGGCACACGAGCACTGCCTGGTGTGACATCGATGCGTACAACTGCTTCGACTGTATAGACAACGACTGCGACGGTGTTACTGACGACGCTGACCCGAATTGCACCTGCATGTCGCCCGTCGTCGTTGACACGCTGGGGGACGGGTTCGCTTTGACGGACGGCCCCGGCGGCGTGGGGTTCGACATTGACGGCAACGGCATTAAGAACAAACTCTCCTGGACTTCCGCCGGCTCGGATGACGCGTGGCTCGCCTTAGACCGCAATGGCAACGGGGCGATTGACGCCGGCTCGGAACTGTTCGGCAACTTCACCGAGCAACCCGACCCTCCGTCCGGCACGTTGAAGAACGGCTTCCTCGCGCTGGCCGAATATGATAAGGCGGAGAGGGGCGGCAACCCGGACGGCGTAATTGATGCCCGCGACGCAATCTTCTCGTCACTACGGCTATGGCAGGACGTGGACCACGATGGCATCTCACACGCGGCAGAATTGCATACCCTGCCTTCGCTCAACATCGAGTCGATTCCCCTCAGCTATAGGGAGGTTAGGCGGCGCGACCGATACGGCAACGGGTTCAGGTATCAGGGCGTGGTCATGGGAGCGGGAGGCCGTATCACGCGAAGGCCGACCTACGACGTGTTTCTCATCCCTGGGTAGTGAGAGAACTCGCTAAGTAACGCAGCGGGCCGGTAGCCGTTCAGGGTTGCCGGCCCGCTGCGTTGCGGCTTCATACCCGACCGCGGGGTGCTTCCTGTACTGAGCAAAATCGATTTTGCTCAGTACGTAATTCGGCACTTAAGTTATACATACACATATGTACTGAGCAAAAGTTTCTCCTATAAAACCGTGGGCACCTCTTCGACCGAAAACTTCATCCGCGCCGCGAGCCCCTCCGTCGCCGTCGTCAGCGTCGGCACCGACTCGCCCTACGGCCACCCGCACCCGGAAGTGCTCAAGAGATGGCGAGACAGCGGCGCCTTCATCCTCACGACCGGCGAGCGCGGGATGATCACCTTCAGCACCGACGGCGAAGACTTGAAGTCGGAAACGTTCGTTAAGGAATAGCGCGAATCATCCCGCGAGGAGGATGCGCAGGTCGCGGACGTTGGTGCCGGTGGGGCCGGTCGTGACGGCGTCGCCGAGGGCGTCGAAGAAGGTGAAAGCGTCGCTGTCTTCGAGTGACTTCGCGGCGTCGAGGTCGGCCGCGCGCGCCCGGCGGAGCGTCGAGGTGTCGGCCAGCGCGCCGGCCGCGGGGCTGTTGCCGTCAACGCCGTCGGTCCCGGCGCAGAGCGCGACCGCGTCGCCCTTCAACATCTCGAACTCGAAAGCGCACCGCAGCGCCGTCTCGGAGTTGCGACCGCCGACGCCCCGGCCGCGCACGGGGCACGCGAACTCGCCGCCCGAGACGAGGCAGACGCGGGCGCCTTCACGGTCTTGAAGTTCGGCGAGTCGGTCTACCATGAGTGACGCGCCCTCGGCCGCGTCCTGCTCGCAGATGTCTTCGGCAATCTCGACCGCGTAACCGCGCGCCCGTGCCGCGGCGGCTGCCGCCTCGATTGCCGAGAGGTTGTCGAGGAGAACCCCGTGGGCGCCCCGGTTAACGGCGGGCGGCGGGGCGTACTCTTCGACGGCGCGGAGGATTGAGGGCGGGAGGCGCGGGGCGAGTCGGTAACGCGAGACGACCGCGCGCGCGTCGTGGGCGGCGCGCGGCGGCAGAGTGGGGCCGGAGGCCACGTCGGCTTCGGAGCCGGGGCCGCGGTTCACGTCGGAGATGATGAGAGTGAACTGTCGGGCGTTCGGCGCGGCCCCGGAGAGCCCGCCGCCCTTGACGGCGGAGAAGGCGCGGCGCACGGCGTTTACTTCGTCTATCCCGGCGCCGCAGGTGACGAGGACGCGGTTGGCTTCGCGCAGGTCTTCGAGCGTCACGCGCGGGTCGCGCGGCCACTCCATCATGGCCGAGCCGCCGCCGGAGACGAGGAAGACGACGAGGCTCGAAGGGTCGTCCGCCCCGCGAAGTAACTCTAAGGCGGCGCGCGCGGCGTCCAGACTTCCCGCGTCGGGCAGAGGGTGGCCGCCCTCGAAGACTCGCCAGCGCGGCGGCAGTTCGACGGGGGAAGGCGGAGCCGACATCACGCCGGCTTTTATGTTCTCCCCGAGTCGCGCCTCCAACCCCGAGGCCATCGCCGCCGCGGCCTTGCCGAGCGCCACGGCGTAGACCTTTAAGGGCGAGTGGCCGCGCAGCTCGAACTCTTCGCCGCACGCGCGCAGGCGCCCGCCTTCCACCTCGATTGCACGGAGCACGGCGGCGCGGGCGTCCGACGCCGCGAGTGCCGCGTCGAAAATCTCGCGCGCCTCGCGTCGCATCCTTTCGAGTGCTTCCAAGGCCGCTCACTCCGCGGTGACGTAGGGGCGCAGTTCCATGAAGCGCCGCTCGCTGAAGCCGCGGACCGCCATCAGGTGCTCGGCGCGACGGAAAGGGCCGAAGCGTTCGCGGTGCTCGACGATGCGCGCGGCCAGCGCCGGCCCGACGCCGGGCAGCCTCTCAAGCTCTTCGCGCGTGGCGCGGTTGATGGAGACACGCGGCGTGGCGACAGACGACTCGGGAGGGTTGGCGACGGCGGCGCGGCGAGGCAGTTTGACGCAGGACGCGCCCGCGAGCGCGACGGCGCAGCACAGGATGACACACTTGAGAAGGCTGGGTAGCAATTCCGCCCTCGACGCCGAAATGGCCTTTCGCAACGACTCCGCAAAGTCTGCCGCGAACGTGTGCAAAATGCTAGAAGTCTAGGTATTTCTAAACTTGGCCCGTGGAAAAGTGAGATTTTCACAGGCTTTTCCACAGAAACTGTGGAAAAGTTGTCGGAAACGTGTCGGCAACGCGGGTGACGGGTGTCTGGTGTCGGGTGCCGGTTAAAAACTTCTCTTCCCCGGCACCCGACACCTGACACCCGTCACCCTCTTAAAACTCTTCCGCGTTGTCGTTCTGTTGGTCGTCCCAATGGTTGACCGTCTCGAAGGCGCGGCCGAGGACGGGGCGCGGGCGCGAGCCGTCGGCGGCGCCGATGAAGCCTTCGCGCTCCATCGCGTCGAGGATGGCGGCGGCGCGGCCGTAGCCGATGCGGAGGCGGCGCTGGAGGACGGAGGTCGAGGCGCGCTTCATCTCGCAGCAGATGCGGAGCGCCTGGTCGAACAGTTCGTCGCGCTCGCCGGAGCCGGCGTCGCCCCCGGCGGCTTCCTCTTCGGACTGCGTGATGCTCTCGTCGTAGACCGGCTCGCC
>DASZEK010000050.1:0-38293 GCA_035941045.1 Pyrinomonadaceae bacterium
CGCAAGAGGCGGGGCGGCTTCGGCGTCTACTATCACGCCTCCTACCTCGGCCGCCCGCTCTCTTACCTGTGGCTCAACACCACGCCCCCGGCGCTCGTCTGGGAGGAGATGTCGAAGGCTTACGAGCACGGCGCGCGCCGGCTCTGGATGCTCAACGTCGGCGACATCAAGCCCGGCGAGGTCGCCGCCGAGTTCTTCATGCAGATGGCGTGGGACTCGACGCGCTGGCGGCGCGACAACCTGCCCGACTTTTTGAAGGAGTGGGCGCGGCGCGAGTTCGGCCCGGCGCGCGCCGACGAGATAGCCGCCGTCATGGACGAGTATTACCGGCTCGGCTTCGCGCGCAAGCCCGAGCACTTGCAATGGTATCTGCCCGGCGAGAAGGAACGCCTGAGCGACTTCGCACACTTCGACTACGGCGACGAGGCGCGGGCGCGGCTCGTCGCTTACGACTCGCTGCTGCGCCGCGTCTCGCGCCTCTACCAGTCGATGCCGGCGGAGCAGAGGGACGCCTTCTATGAACTCGTCGTCTACCCGGTCCGCGGCGCGGCATTCGCCAACCATCGCTTCTTCGGGATGGAGAAGGCGGCCCTGTACGCCGCTCAAGGGCGGGCGAGCGCCGCCGAGTCGGCGCGTCTCTCGCAGGAATACGACAGGCTGCTCGCGGTCGAGACGGCCGTCTATAACGAGCGGCTGGCCGGCGGTAAGTGGCGCCACATGATGCGGCAGGAGATGGGGCCGGGCCAGTGGAAGAGCATGAGGAGCACGCCCCCCGTCATCCCGCCCGCGCTCGCGGAGATGAAGTTGACGGAGCGGGCCGGGCTCGGCGTCGCCGTCGAAGGCCGCGCCGAGCCGGTGCGCGAAGGCGAGCGCGACGCGGCGCTCCCCGCGCTCTCGGCCTTCACGCGCGACACGCGCTTCGTAGACATCTTCAACACGGGGCGCGCGCCCGCGAAGTGGACGGCGAAGGCGAGTCACGGTTGGATAAAGCTCGGCGCGCGCGAAGGCGACTTGAGCGAGGACGCGCGCCTCGTCGTCTCGGTTGACTGGGCGAGGGCGCCGAGGGGCGACGCGGTCGCGGGCGAGGTCCTGATAGAAGGCGCGGGCTCGTCGCGCGTCGTCAAGGTGCCCGTCTTCAACCCGCGCTCGCCCCGGCCCGAGAAGCTTTCGGGCTTCGTCGAATCGAACGGCGTCGTCTCCATCGAGGCCGAGCACTTCACGCGCAGCGTTGACCGTGCGGGCGCGGCGTGGCGAGTCATCCCCGGCCTCGGGCGGACGGGCGACTCGGTCGCGGTCTTCCCGACGGACGCGGCAGGCTTCGAGTTGGAGCGTGTTGCTAAGGAGGCGCCCGCGCTCGAATACGAGTTTCACCTGTTCACGCCGGGCGAGCTGAAGCTGACGTGTTACCTCGTGCCGACGCACCCCGTCGGCGATGGGCGCGGCGGCCTGCGCTTCGCGGTCGGCGTGGACGGCGAGGCGCCCCGGCCGCTCGCCGCGAGCGCGGGCGTCGAAGTCACTTCGAGGGGGTGGGCGGAGAACGTCCTGAACGCGACGACGCTGGCGACCGCGAGCCTGCGCGTCGGGCGGGCGGGCCGCCACGTCCTCCGCGTCTACATGCTCGACCCCGGCGTCGTCATCGACAAGATTGTGCTGGACGCGGGCGGCGCGCGCCCCAGCTACCTCGGGCCGCCCGAGACGCGAGTCGCCGCGCGTTGAAGAAGGAGAGTGCATGACACGTCAGTCCATCGGGGCCGTCGGCGCGGGCGGAGTTTTCATCGTTCTCTTAGTCGCCGCGTGCGCGCAGACGCTTTACGCGCAGGCGGCGGGCGGGCGAGAGCGCGTGTCGTTCAACCGCGGGTGGCTGTTCCGCAAGGACGACCCCGCGGGGGCCGAGGGGCGGCTGGCTTACGAGAGGATAAAGGCTTGGGTCAACCGGACGGGCGGCGAGTTCACGGCGGGCGCGGCCGGGCAGACGACGCCGGAAGGCAATCCCGGCGAAGACGTTTCGTACACGCGGGCCGAGTTTGACGACCGCGGTTGGCGGCGCCTGGACCTGCCGCACGACTGGGGCGTCGAGGGGCCTTTCAGGCAGGAGTATCCGGGCGAGACGGGGAAGCTCGCGTGGGGGGGCGTCGGCTGGTATCGAAAGCACTTCGACGTTCCGGCGGGCGACAGGGGCAGAAAGATTTATCTCGACGTTGACGGCGCGATGTCTTACGCGTCGGTGTGGCTCAACGGCCGCTTCGTCGGCGGCTGGCCTTACGGCTACGCCTCGTTCCGCCTCGACCTCACGCCGCACGTTCGATACGGCGCGGAGAACGTCCTGGCGATTCGGCTCGACAACCCGCCGGACTCGTCGCGCTGGTATCCCGGCGGCGGCATCTACCGCAACGTCCGGCTCGTCAAGACCTCGCCCGTCCACGTCGCCCACTGGGGGACTTACGTGACGACGCCCGAAGTCACGGCTTCGGCCGCGACCGTCAACGTCAAAGCCACTGTCGAAAACAGTTCGGACGCGGCCGGCGAGGTGAGTTTGAGAACGAGGCTGTACGAACTCGGCGCGGGCGGGCGTAAGTCACCGCGCGCGGTCGCGGAGGCGGGGGCGGCGAGGTTGAACGTGGGCGCGGGAGAGAGGGCGACGAGCGAGGCGCGCGCCGTCGTCCGTGCGCCGAAGCTCTGGGGCACGCGGCGGCCGAGTCTCTATACCGCAGTCACAACAATTGAGCAGGGCGGCAAAGTCGTTGACAGCTATGAAACCGTCTTCGGCATCCGCACCATAAAGTTCGACGCCGCGCGCGGCCTGCTCCTGAACGGCGAGTTGGTCGAGCTGAAGGGCGTCTGCAACCACCACGACCTCGGCGCGCTGGGCGCGGCCGTCAACGTGCGCGCGCTTGAGCGCCAGCTCGAAATCCTCAAAGAGATGGGCGCGAACGCCGTCCGCACCAGTCACAACCCGCCCGCGCCCGAGCTGCTGGATTTGGCAGACCGCATGGGCCTGCTCGTCATGGACGAGGCTTTCGACGCGTGGCGCCGCTCGAAGAAGAAGAACGACTACCACCTCCTCTTCGACGACTGGCACGAGAAGGACTTGCGCGCCCTCGTCCGGCGCGACCGCAACCACCCCTCCGTCATCCTCTGGAGCACCGGCAACGAGATAGGCGAGCAGCGCAGCGCCGAAGGCCATAAACTTTCCGCCGAGCTCGCGCGCATCGTCCGCGAGGAAGACCCGACGCGCCCCGTCACCGCGGGCGCCAACCACACGGAGGCCGGCTACAACGGGTTTCAGAAGACCGTGGACGTGTTCGGCTACAACTACAAGCCGGGCGAGTACGGCAAGTTCCGCGAGAAGAACCCGGCCGTCCCGCTCTTCGGCAGCGAGACGGCTTCGACCGTCAGCTCGCGCGGCGAATACTTCTTCCCCGTCGAGGAGGACAAGGACAAGGGGAAGGCCGACTTTCAGGTCAGCTCCTACGACCTCTACGCGCCGCGCTGGGCGACGACTCCCGACGCCGAGTTCCGGGGGCAGGACGAGTTCCCGTATGTGGGCGGCGAGTTCGTCTGGACCGGCTTCGACTACCTCGGCGAGCCGACGCCCTACAACGCCGACTCGTCCAACCTGCTCAACTTCTCCGACCCCTCGGAGCGCGCGAGGATGGAGCAAGAGCTGAAGGAGCTTGGGAAGATACGAGTGCCCTCGCGCAGCTCCTACTTCGGCATCGTCGACCTCGCGGGCTTCCCCAAGGACCGCTTCTACATCTACCAGGCGCGCTGGCGGCCGGAGCTTCCGATGGCCCACCTCCTCCCGCACTGGACGTGGCCGGGGCGCGAGGGGCAGACGACGCCCGTCCACGTCTACACCTCGGGCGACGAGGCCGAGTTGTTCTTGAACGGCCGCTCGCTCGGGCGGAAGAAGAAAGGTCAGTACGAATACCGACTGCGCTGGGACGACGTGAAGTACGAGCCGGGCGAGCTGCGCGTCGTGGCTTACAAGGGCGGGCGGCGTTGGGCGGAGGACACCGTGAAGACGACGGGCGCGGCGGCGAAGTTGACGTTGAAGGCCGACCGCGCCTCAGTCCGCGCCGACGGCGAAGACCTCTCCTTCGTGACCGTCTCGGTAACTGACGGGGGCGGACTCGTCGTCCCGCGCGCGAAGAATCGTGTGAGCTTCGAGCTGTCGGGGCCGGGCGAGATTGTCGCCACCGACAACGGCGACGCCACCAGCTTCGAGCCCTTCCAATCGAAGGAGCGCGCGGCCTACAACGGCCTCTGCCTCGTCGTCGTCCGCACCCGCGCCGGTCAACCGGGCCGCATCACGCTCCGCGCGCGCTCGGAAGGCTTGAAAGGCGCGGAGTTGATAATCAGGAGCACGACGGCCCGCTGACGAAAGAGAGATGAAAGAGACTCGACACAGCCTGTCGCCCGAGGGGCGCGTTCTTTTCTGCCTGCTCGCGCTCGCCGCCGCGTGCGCGCTCGCGCTCGTCCCGCCCGCGCGTCTGTCGAAGGCTTCAGACGCGGACGAGGCGGCCGTCGCCGTAGACTTCTCGCACGCGGGCTACGGCGGCGGGGGCGCGGCCGTGCCGGACGTGCGCGTGGTGTCGAGGCTGAGGCCGGCGGGCGGCGACGAGACGGCGAGGATTCAGTCGGCGCTTGACCGCGCGGCGGCGCTGCCTTTGCGGGACGGGTTTCGCGGGGCGGTGCTGTTGGGGCCGGGACGCTTCCGCGTCGCGGGCCAACTGAGGATAAGCGCGGACGGCGTCGTGCTGCGCGGGAGCGGGGAGGGCAGGACGACGCTGGTCGCCGCCGGACAGGGGCGCCGGACGTTGATAGAGTTGGGCGGCGAGGAGTCTCCGGAGGAAGGGACGGCGGTCCGCGTGGCGGACGAGAGTGTGGCGGCCGGCTCGCTCTGGCTAACGCTGGAGACGGTCGAGGGGTTGAAGGCGGGCGACCGCGTCGTCGTCAGGCGGCCGAGCACGAAGGAGTGGATCGAGGCGCTCGGGATGAACAAAGCCGAGGGCGCCTTCGCCGACCAGCGCACGCATTGGACGCCGGGCTCGCGCGACCTCGTCTGGGACCGCGCCGTGGCGGCCGTGTACGCGGAAATGAAGAAGGTGAAGCTCGACGCGCCGGTCACGACCGCGCTCGAACGTCGCTACGGCGGCGGGACGGTGGCGAAGGTGGTTGGCGGTCGTGCTGTCAGGAATGTCGGCGTCGAGCGGCTGACGCTGGCGAGCGAGTCGGACGCGTCGAACCCGCGCGACGAGGAGCATTCGTGGATAGCGGTGGCGCTCGACAACGCGGAGGACGCGTGGGTGCGCGGCGTCGAGGCGCGGGGCTTCGCCGGCTCGGCGGTGAGAGTGGGGCGGCGCGCGCGGAGTGTGACGGTCGAAGACTGCCGCAGCGTGCGGCCCGTGTCGGAGGTCGGCGGGTACCGGCGTCAGAGTTTTCTCGTCGAAGGCCAGCAGGTGCTCGTGCGACGGTGCCGGGCGGAGGCGGGCCTGAATGATTTCGCCGTCGGCTTCGGCGCGGGCGGGCCGAACGTCTTCCTCGAATGCACGGCCGAGGGCGCGCTCGGGCCCTCAGGCTCCTTCGAGAGCTGGGCGTCGGGCGTCCTCTACGAGCGCGTGAAGATTCGCGGCGCGGGGCTGCGCCTGACTTACGACATGGAACGCTCGCAGGGCGGGGGCTGGACGGCGGCCAACTCCGTCGCGTGGAACTGCGAGGCGGATTCGATAGAGGCTCGCGGCCCCGAAGGCGCCGCGAACGTCGTGAGGACTTCGCCCGAGCCTTTGTACGAGAAGCAGCTCGCCTCGCGTCTGGCGACGGCGGCAAGAAGTAGCGACTTCATTCTTGAGTTCGATACTGAGACTCGCGCGAAGGCGCAAAGGCGCAAGGATAAGGAGCCGCGTTCGTCAGTCCGCAGTCAGCCGCTTGAAATCGTTAACGGCCGCTTCGTCGTCGGGGGGCGCGTGGTGTGGGGCGGGATGCTGAACGGGGCTTGGTGGAAGGGGCAGGTGTCGCCGGAGGTGGCGGCCGAGGCGGGCGGCGTCAGCATCACCCGCTTCGTGCCCGGCCGCACGGGGCCGGGCCTCACCGAAGACTTGCCGCAGCTCGCCCAAAGGATGATTGATGGGGGGATGCCTTTCTTCAACGGCGGCCCCGGCCTCTGGTACGAGCGCCGCCGCGACGCGCACGCCATCACGCCGCAACCGGACTCGCAGGTGTGGGCGCCCTTCTACGAGATGCCGTGGGCGCGCTCAGGGAAGGGCAAGGCTTGGGACGGGCTGAGCCTCTACGACCTGACACGCTTCAACCCGTGGTACTTCGCGCGCACGCGCGAGTTCGCGAAGCTCTGCGAGCGGCACGGGCTCGTCTACTACCACAACATCTACAACACCCATAACCTGCTCGAAACCGCCGCCCACTGGGTTGACTTCCCCTGGCGCCCCGCCAACAACGTCAACGACACGGGCCTGCCCGAGCCGCCCCCGCTCGAAGCGCGCAACACCGTCCACCTCGCCAACCAGGTTTACGACGCTTCGGACCCGCGCCGCCGCGCGCTGCACCGCGCCTTCATCCTCCACAACCTCGACCAGCTCGGCGACACCCCCAACGTCGTCTTCACCGTCGCCTTCCAGTTCGCCGGCCCGCTCTCGTTCCAACAGTTCTTCCTCGACACCGTCGCCGAGTGGGAGAAGCGGACGGGCCGCCGCGCGCGCGTCGCGCTGATTACGAGCAAGGACATCACCGACGCCGTCCTCTCGGACCCCGCCCGCGCCCGCCTCGTCTCCGTCATCGACACGCGCTACTGGCAATACATGCCCGACGGCAAGCTCTGGGCGCCCGCGGGCGGGCAGAATCTCGCCTTCCGCGAGCTGATTGCGAAGGAGTTCCGCCGCTCGGGCGACGCGCCCCCGCCGACGACGCCCGAGCAAATCTACCGTCAGGTGCGCGAGTACACGGACCGCTTCCCCGACAAGGCCGTCGTCGCGTGGAACGGCGGCGCGGGGCCGATTCCCGTTCTGATGGCGGGCGGCGCGCAGGCACTCATGCGCAACCCGGCCGCGGGCCAGTCGCAGGGCGCGCAGTCGGACGCCACGCCGCTCGACCGCGTAGTGCACCGGCACCTCGCGGGCGCGTTGATGAGGATGCGGCCCCGCGACAATCTTTTCGCCGACGCCGCGCGCACGTGGGCGCTCGCCGACGAGGCCGGAGACGGCGTGCTCGTCTACTCGCTCGCGGGCGGCGACATCAAACTGGCTGCCCCGCTCCCGCGCAAGACTTACGTCGGCCTCTGGTTCGACCCGCGCACGGGCGAGACGCGGCCCCTGACGCCGCAGGCGTCCTGGGGCGCGGGCGCGGCCGTCCCGAAGCCTTCGGGCGAAGACTGGCTGTTGCTGCTCTGGCACCATCGTTCCAAATTAGAATTCTAGAGGTCCGGTTTGAGAGTTCCTTACGAGGAGTTGTACGGCGAGTTGCGGCGCGTGCTGCTCAAGCTCGGCTTTGAAGTCGAGCGGGGCGAGGCGTGCGCGCGTTTGTTCGCGGAGGCGAGCCGCGACGGCGTCTACTCGCACGGCCTCAACCGCTTCCCCGTCTTCGTCAGGATGATTGAGAGCGGCGTCGTCCGCATCCACGAGCGCCCGCGGCCGGTCGAGGCGCTCGGGGCTTTGGAGCGTTGGGACGGGCGGCGCGGCCCCGGCAACCTGAACGCGCGCGAGTGCATGGCGCGGGCGATAGAGCTTGCGCGCGCGAACGGGGTCGGCTGCGTCGCCTTGGCCGAGACGAACCACTGGATGCGCGGCGGCAGCTACGGTTGGCAGGCGGCCGAGGCCGGGTGCGTCGGCGTCTGCTGGACCAACACGCTGCCGAACCTCCCGCCGTGGGGCGCGGCCGAAGCGAGGATAGGCAACAACCCTCTCGTCGTCGCCGTCCCGCGCCCCTCCGGCCACGTCGTCTTAGACATGGCGATGTCGCAGTTCTCCTACGGCGCGCTCGCGTCGCACCGCCTCGGCGGCCGTCAGCTTCCGGTCGAAGGCGGCTTCGACGCGGGCGGGAATCTGACGCGCGACCCGGCGGCCATCGAAGCCTCGATGCGGCCTCTGCCCATCGGCTACTGGAAGGGCTCCGGCCTCTCGCTCGTCCTCGACATGATGGCGGCGCTGCTCTCGGGCGGGCGCGCGACACATCAGATAGAGCAAGACCTCGAACGCGAGACGGGACTCTCGCAAGTCTTCATCGCCTTCGCGCCGCCCGCGCACGACGGCGGCGAGTTCGCGGCGCGCCTCGCCGACGAGATTATCGAAAGCGTGAGGGGCGAGGGCGACGGGCGGGTGCGCTACCCCGGCGAGCGGACGCTTGAGACGCGGCGCGAGAACACGGAGCGGGGCGTGCCCGTCGAGCCTTCAATCTGGGAGCAGGTGCGGGGGATGTAGGCGGAGAAGTTGCGATGATGAACGTCGGAATCCTCGGCGGCGGGAACATCAGCGAGACGCACGCGCGGGCGGCCGTCGAGGCGGAAGGCTTCCGGGTCGCGGCCGTCTGCGGCCCGAACCGCGAGAAGGTCGAGCGGCTGTGCGGGCTCTACGGCGGCCGTGCTTACGACGACGTGGCCGCCTTCCTCGGTCACAGGCCGATGGACGTGGTGCTGGTCGGGAGTCCTTCGGGCCTGCACGCCGAGCAGGGCGTCGAGGCGGCGCGGCGCGGGCTGCACGTGCTCGTCGAGAAGCCTCTGGACGTGACGGTCGAGCGCGCCGACGAACTGGTCGAAGAGTGCGAGCGCGCGGGTGTTAAGCTCGGCGTCTTCTTCCAGGACCGCGCGGCGGCGGACCTGCGAAGGCTGAAGAAGCTTCTGGACGAGGGGCGGCTCGGGCGGCCCGTGCTCGTCTCGGGGCGCGTGCGGTGGTATCGCCCCCCGGAGTATTACGGCGGTTCGCGTTGGCGCGGGACGTGGGGTTTGGACGGCGGCGGGGCGCTGATGAATCAGGGCATTCACACGGTTGACTTGCTGCTGTGGCTGTTGGGCGACGTGAGGCGCGTCTACGCGCGGGCGGCGACGGCTCTTCACCGAATCGAGGCGGAGGACACGGTCGTCGCCGCGCTCGAATTCGAGGGCGGCGCGCTCGGCACGCTCGAAGCGGCCACGTCCGCTTACCCCGGCTACCCGCGCCGCGTCGAGTTGACGGGCACCGAAGGGAGTGTCCTGATAGAAGGCGACCGCGTCGTCGCGGCCGACCTGCGCGCGCCGCTGGAAGAGCCGTTCGGGCCGAGCGAGGATGAGAGGAACGCCGGAGAGACTTCCCCCGTCGTCTCGAACGTCGCGGGCCACCGCGCGATACTCGAAGACTTCGCGCGGGCGATACGAAGCGGCGGACGGCCGCTCTGCGACGGGCGCGAGGGGCGCCGCAGCGTCGCACTCGTGCGCGCCGTCTACGAGTCGGCGCGCGCGGGCCTGCCCGTCGAACTCAAGTCATAACGTCCGTGCCGAAAGTTTTCGAGGAGGGAAGTGATGAGGAGTCAACTCGTGTGGTCGCTGCTGGCGTCGGCGTGCTTCGTCGTCGCGTTCGGGGCGCGGGCGAGGGCGCAGGCGGGCGAGCCCGTCGTGCTGTGGCCGAATGGTGCGCCGGGCGCCGTGGGGCGCGAGCCCTTGGACGTGCCGACGCTGGTGCCGT
Source organism: Pyrinomonadaceae bacterium (assembly GCA_035941045.1). Lineage (GTDB taxonomy): Bacteria > Acidobacteriota > Blastocatellia > Pyrinomonadales > Pyrinomonadaceae > QHXN01. The sequence goes on from DASZEK010000050.1 coordinate 9,666, forward strand.
ACCTGCCGCCGAAGGAGCGGGCGACGGGCGCGGCCGTCATCGTCTGCCCCGGCGGCGGCTACTCGCGCCTCGCCGACCACGAGGGCGGCCCCGTCGCCGAGTGGCTCAACACAATCGGCGTCACGGCCTTCGTCCTCAAGTACAGGCACACGGCGCGCTACCCGCACCCGGCGCCCTTGCAGGACGCGGCGCGGGCCATCAGAACGATTCGGGCGCGCGCCGCCGAGTGGGGGCTCGACCCGGCGCGCGTCGGCATCCTCGGCTTCTCGGCCGGCGGGCACGTCGCCTCCACCGCCGGCACGCACTTCGACGCGGGCCGCGCGGACGCGGCCGACCCGGTCGAGCGGCAGAGTTCGAGGCCGGACCTGATGATTCTCATCTACCCCGTCATCACGATGGGCGAGAAGACGCACGCGGGCTCGAAGAAGAACCTGCTCGGGGCGGACCCGAAGCCGGAGATGGTCCGCCTGCTCTCGAACGAGGAGCAGGTGACGAAGGAGACGCCGCCCGCCTTCGTCGTCCACACGGTCAACGACGCGGGCGTCCCCGTCGAGAACAGCCTCATGTTCGTCTCGGCGCTCAGGCGAGCGGGCGTCCCCTTCGAGCTGCACCTCTACGAGCGCGGCCCCCACGGCTTCGGCCTCGGCACCGCGAGGGGCGACCGACCAGCCGACCCCGTGCTTTCGACGTGGCCCTCGCTCTGCGCCGCGTGGCTCCGCGTGCACGGCTTCGCCGCGAAGTGAGGCGGCGAGGGGCGGAAGTTTACAGCCGGCGTCTGTAGCGATACCCGCGGCCGTTGGGTGCGGAGTCCGCCATCTGACTCCTCACGATGTGACCCATCAAGGCCCACATACTGTCGGCGGCCGCGTAGTTCATTACCTGCAACTCTTCGGGCTCGTTCCTCACCCCGACCCCTTCCTGAAAGAGCCAGACCGCGCCTGTGGCGTCCCTGACGACGCCGTGGGTCGCGGAGCCTCGGAGCCAGTGCCCGTCCTTCGTCGTGAACGTGAAGGTGTAAGGCGTGGCGGCCGTCACCACAACCGGAAACTCGAACGGCTGCGCCAGCCGATTCGCGCCGCCGACGAGCAGGTCGTACTCGTTGCCGACCGCTATCGCGCGCCCGTTCCGCGCCCTGACGCCCGTGACGGGGAAGAAGAGGTCTGGGGCCTGTGTGACCCGGCCCCAAATCTGTTCAGGGCTCAGGTTATGGCCGAGGTAGTTGAACGCCAGGTAGTGATGCCCGTTCCCGTCGGGCGTCTTCATCAGAAACATCGTGCTGGCAGTTCTCCAGCGGCCGTTGGCGTACTGCCTCAAGTCCTCCGCGATAGAGATCGCGACCTGCCCTTTGCCCTCCACGACCTTTTTAGTGAAGCCGCCGTTGGCGATGATGTCGTTGAGGAAGGATTGTCTCTGGCCGCCCGTCAGCCTCGCCAACGGAGCGCCGCCGCCCGCCGTCACCCCGCCGCCCGGCTGGGCCACGTCCGGCTGCGCGTCGGAAGAGTAACTCTTGTCGGGCTTGTCCGCCCCGCCGCGGCCGCCGTATCCGCTGCCTTCGCCGGTGCCGGAACCGCCCGAACCTTCGTATCTAGGGCTGATGGTGACACACAATCGCTCCCTCTCGCCCCTCTCGCGTGCAGCTGCGTTGCGGTCTTCGCAGGAGGCCCCCTTCCTCTGCGCGTGCGCGGGGATCGCCGCGACCAGCGCCAAGACCAAACCCGGCAACAACACTTTGCTCAGACGGAAGTTCATAAACACACTCCTTCCTGAAAGCACACCCCACCTTCGAAAGGCCGGAGTATTTCAACACCGACACTCCCCGCTCCCCGCGTTCGGTCGTCGTCGGGATTTGCAACTCTCAGGCCGGAAATCAGAGGGTGTAAGTCAGGAGGCGGGAGGCGGTTGAGTGTGCTTTGAAGGCGCGGAAAATGGCCGGATTTTTACCGCCGATCAGGGGACGCAAATATCATTGGACACCTGCCCGGTGGCGCCCGTTCCATAACTCCTTCGACTATTTTTAGAATCAATTTCTCATCCGAAAAACTGATTCAAAAAATTGGATTTCATATCGTCGGGCCGGCGTCTAAACAGCCTTCAACTTCCGGCCGTTGTTTTAGTGCGTCGTCGCCTTCTCGGCGCCGAGGCCGGTGTTGGCGCGGACGACGAGTTCGGTGAACTTCTCTTCGGCCTCGGGCTCGCGGCCGGTGAGCGTGCCGAGGAAGGCGCCGAGGAAGCCGAGCGGGATGCTCAGGATGCCGGGGTTCTCAAGGGGGAAGATGGGGTCGGCTTGAATCAGGTGGCGCGCGGCGCCCGTCACCGTCGGCGGGTCAACCGTCATGATGCTCGGGCTGATGAGTATCAGCACGATGGACGCGAGCAGGCCCGTCGCCAGCCCGGCGACCGCGCCGCGCGTGTTGAAGCGGCGCCAGAAGATAGAGAAGACGATGACGGGCAGGTTGGCCGAGGCCGCCACCGCGAAGGCGAGCGCGACGAGGAAGGCGACGTTGGCCGTCGGCCCCAGCACGATGGCGATGACGATGGCGATGGCCCCGACGAAGAAGGCCGTGATGCGGGCGACCTTCACCTCCTCGCCCGGCGCGCGCTCCGTGCCGCGGTGGATGACGTTGGTCCAGAAGTCGTGGGCGAAGGAGGTCGAGGCGCTGATGGTCAGTCCCGCGACGACGGCGAGGATGGTGGCGAACGCGATGGCGGCGACGAAGCCGAAGAAGATGTCGCCGCCGAGGTGCTGGGCGAGGATGGGCGCGCTCATGTTGGTGCCGCCGTTCTTCGCTATCACGTCGCGGCCGACGATGGTCGCCGCGCCGAAGCCGAGGAAGGTCGTCAGGATGTAGAAGACGCCGATGATAGCCATCGCCCAGACGACGCTGGCGCGAGCCGTCTTCGCGTCCGGCACAGTGTAGAAGCGGATGAGGATGTGCGGCAGGCCGGCGGTGCCGAACACCAGGGCGATGCCGAGCGAGAGCAGGTCGAGCGCGCCGTAGGGCGGCTTGTAGCGGAGGCCCGGCTGGAGGAAGTCCTGCGTGACGCGCGCGCCGTCCGGCCCCGTGTAGGTGACGTGGCGGATGGCGTCGAAGAAGGCCGGGAAGCTGAAGCCGAAGTGCGAGAGCACGAAGATGCTGAGGAGTATCGTCCCGCCCATCAGCAGTATCGCCTTGACGATCTGCACCCACGTCGTCGCCAGCATCCCGCCGAAGACAACGTAGACGATCATCAGCACCCCGACGCCGATGACCGCCGTCTTGTAGTCGAGGCCCGTGTCCTTCAAGAGCAGGGAGACGAGCGCGCCCGCGCCGACCATCTGGGCGATCATGTAGAAGGTCGAGACGGTGAGCGTGCTCAGCGAAGCCATCGCGCGCACGGGCCGCGGCTTGAGGCGGTAGGCGAGCACGTCGGCCATCGTGTACTTGCCGGCGTTGCGCAGGGGCTCGGCGACGACGAGCAGCACCGTCAGGTAGGCGACGAGGAAGCCGACCGAGTACATGAAGCCGTCGTACCCTTGGAAGGCGATGATGCCGGCGATGCCGAGGAAGGAGGCGGCGCTCATGTAGTCGCCCGCCACGGCCACGCCGTTCTGCCAGCCCTTGATGCTGCGGCCGGCGGCGAAGTAGGCCGAAGAGCCGGTCGAGCGCCGCGCCGCCCAGTACGTGATGACGAGCGTCACGGCGACGAAGACGAGGAACATGAGAAGCGACGTGTTCATCTCTTCAGGCCCTCCCCCGGCTCCGTGACAGTCTCCTCGATGACGCGCGCCGCCATCCGGTCCCACTTCGACGCCGCGCGCACGTAGAGCCCGGCGACGACCCACGCCATGAAGAACTGCGAGAGCGCGAAGAGGTAGGCGAGGTTGACGCCGAGCACGCGCGTCTCCATCAGCCGCGGCGCGTAGCCGACGAGGACGGGCAGCGAGACGAAGTAGACGACGAAGAAGATGGTGGCGGGGACGATGAAGCGGCGCTTGCTCGCCAGCAGTTGCTTGAACTCTGGGGCGGCGGCGACGCGGTCCCAGTCGGCCGCGTCGCGGTCCTCGTCGGCAGTCAACTCGTGCGCGGGCTTGGCGCGGTCGCGCCCGAGCGGCGAAACGTCCGTCTCGGCGCCGACCTCCGGAGTCAGGTCGCCGGGCTCCGGCTCCAACTGTCTGCGGGGCATCTCTCGTCCTCCTGAAGTGGTGTGAGCCCGACTGTAAAGCAGGAATGCGGTTTACTCAAGCCCCACATTGGAATTACACTCCGGGCAAGCAATTCATCCGACAGCGGCGGCAGGTCGGCGTGAAAGACGAACAGCAACTCCTCCACTACCGCGTCCTCGGGCAGCTCGGCAAGGGAGGGCAGGGTACTGTCTACAAGGCGCGCGACACCAAGCTCGGCCGCACGGTCGTCCTCAAGGTCTTGCCGCCCGAGCTGAACGCGCACGACACGAGCCTCAAACGCTTCGAGCGCGAGGCCCGCCTCGCCTCGTCCCTGGACCACCCGAACATCGCCACCATCTTCGACCTCTACCACGAGGGCGGCGTCCACTTCATCGTCATGCAGTACGTGCCGGGCCGCAACGTCCGCCAGCTCGTCTCCGGCAAGCCCCTCGACCTCGCCGCCGCCGTCTCCATCGGCGTCCAGACCGCCGACGCCCTCGCCGCCGCCCACGCGCGCGGCGTCATCCACCGCGACATCAAGCCCGGCAACGTCATGGTCACGGACGAGGGGCAGGTCAAAGTTTTAGACTTCGGCCTCGCCAAGCTGCTCGACGACACGGCCGCGAGCGCCGAGGGCATCCACCACACGCAGCTCACCGAACTCGGCTCGCCGCAGGGGACGGCCGCCGCCGCCGCGCCCGAGCAGGCCGCCGGGCGCCGCGTGGACCACCGCGCCGACATCTTCTCGACCGGCGTCCTCATCTACGAGATGCTGACGGGCATCTGGCCCTTCCAGGGCAAGTCGGCCGTCGAGGTCCGCTACGCCGTCATGCACGACACGCCGAAGCCGGTGGCGGAGGTGCGCGGCGAGGACTCGGCCGTCATCCAGCGCCTTCAGCAGATACTCGACCGCGCGATGCAGAAGCAGCCCGAAGACCGCTACCAGCGCATCGAGGAGATGCGCGACGAGCTGCGCGCCGTGCTGCGCGACATAGACCCGCACGCGACCCAGGCCGCCAACTTCACCGCCGTCGCCCCGCGCCGCCGCTCGGGCGGCAACAACCCTTTCTCGCGTCTCTTCAGAAACCGCGCCGCCGCGCTCGTCATGGGGGCCGCGCTTCTTCTCGTCGTCGCCGCCGCGGCCTACGCCATCTTCGTCCGCCCGAGGCGGGCCGCGGGCGACGAGATAAACTCTCTGGCCGTCCTCCCCTTCGACAACGCGGGCCGCGACCCCGCGTCCGAGTACCTTTCCGACGGCATCCCCGAAAGCCTCATCAACAGCCTCTCGCAACTGCCCTCGGTCAAGGTCCGCTCGCGCAGCTCCGTCTTCCGCTACAAGGGGCGCGACGTGGACGCCGAACAGGTGGGGCGCGAGCTGGGCGTCGGCGCCGTCGTCAAGGGCCGCGTCGAGAAGCGCGGCGAAGACCTCGTCGTCGGCGTCGAGCTCATCGACGCGCGCGACGACACGCACCTCTGGGGCGAGACTTACACGCGCCGCCTCTCCGACCTCCCGCGCCTTCAGGAAGAGCTGTCGCGCGCCATCACGACCGAGCTGCGTCTGCGCCTGAGCGGCGACGAGGAGCGACAACTCGTCAAGCACTACTCGACGAACGCCGAGGCTTACCAGCTCTACCTCCAGGGCCGCTACCACTGGAACAAGCGCACGGCCGACGGCCTGCGCGACGGCATCGAGTTCTTCCGCCGCGCCGCCGAGCGCGACCCCTCCTACGCCCCGGCCTACGCCGGCATGGCCGACTGCTACTGGCTGCTGAACGTCTACAACGTCGGCCCCGCGCTCGAATCCAGCGCGAAGGCGAGCGAGGCCGCGCGCCGCGCCCTCTCGCTGGACGAGACGCTGGCCGAGGCCCACGCCTCGCTCGCCTCGGTCCTCTACCGCTACGACTGGAACTGGCAGGAGGCCGAGCGCCACTTCCAGCGCGCGATACAGTTAAAGCCCGACTACGCGACCGCCCATCAATGGTACTCGGCGATGCTCGCCGCGGCCGGCCGCTTCCAGGAGGCCGAGGTCGAGGTGCAGAAGGCGCACGAGCTTGAGCCCTTCTCGCTGACCATCAACTCAGACCTCGGACGCCACCTCTACTACGCGCGCCGCTACGACGAAGCCCTCGCCGCCCACCGCCGCACGCTTGAGATGGACAACAACTTCGCGCGCGGGCACACCGAGACGGGCTACGTGCTGGCGCAGGCGGGCCGGGCCGAGGGCGCGATTGAGGAGTTCCGGCAGGCGCTCGCGCTCGACAAGGAGTCGGTCAGCGCGCTCTCCGGCCTCGGCTACGCCTACGGCGCGGCGGGCCGCAAGGCCGAGGCCGCCAAGGTCATCGCCGACCTCAAGGAGCAGGCCGCGACGCGCTACGTCTCGCCCTACCAGTTGGCCGTCGTCTACGCCGGGATGGGCGAGCGAGCGCAGGCGCTCGCCCATCTTGAGAAGGCGGCCGACGAGCGTTACAACTGGCTCGCCTTCGTCGGCGTCGAGCCGCAGTTCGACACGCTGCGCGCCGACCCGCGCTTCGCCGCGCTCCTCAAGCGCGTCGGTCTTAAGAGCAATTAACCCGGCGGCAGTCTCGCCAGCAGCTTCTTCATCTCCTGAACAGTCTTGGCGTGGGCGGGGTCGTCGGCCAGGTTCTTCAGCTCGCGCGGGTCGCGCGCGTGGTCGAAGAGCATGGCGCCCGAGCGGCCTTCGTCCCATTCGGCGTAGCGCCAGCGTTCGGTGCGGACGGCGCGGCCGAGGTGCCCTTGGAAGAGCGTGACCGTGTAGGCGGGGTGCGGCCACGAGGCGCGCGCGCTTTTGAGCAGCGGGGCGAAGCTGTGGCCTTCGACGTTGGCGGGCCGGGGCAGGCCGCAGAGTTCGGCGAGCGTCGGGTAGAGGTCGAGGAGTTGGACGGTGCGCGCCGACGCCGAGGAGCGCGCGCCGGGCACGGCGACGACGAGGGGGACGCGCGTGCCGACTTCGTAAAGCGAATACGCCTTCGACCACTTGCCCTTCTCGCCGAGGTGGTAGCCGTGGTCGCCCCAGAAGACGACGACGGTGTTGTCGCGAAGACCTAAGCGGTCGAGCGCGTCGAGCACGCGGCCGACCTGCGCGTCCATGAAACTCGTCGAGGCCCAGTAGGCGCGAATCATCTCGCGCGCCTCGTCGGGCGAGGCGTCGCGGCCGATGAAGAGGTCGGCGTTGCGGCGCGGGACCGAAAGCTCGGGGAAGCCGGGCGGCGCCTGCGGGCGCGGGGCGAAGTCGGGCGGGAGCGGGATCGCCTTTGGGTCGTAGAGGTCGAAGAACTTGCGCGGCGCGGTCGGCGGGCTGTGCGGCTTGACGAAGCCGACGGCGAGGAAGAAGGGCCGGTCCTTGTAACGTTCGAGGTAGTTAATCGCTCGGGTGGCGACGCGGTAGTCGCCGTGCGTCTCGCCGTCGCCTTCGAGGACGACGATGCGGTCGGAGGCGCGGCGGCGCCTCTCGCCCTCGTCGGCCGAGCGCGGCGCGGGCTGCTGGCCGGGCACTTCGCCTTCGGTCTCGTCCGGGTCGCGCGGCGCCGGGCGCGGGGCGTTCGAGCCGCGGTTGACGATGCCGGGGTCGATGGGCTCGCCGCCTTCGGTCCAGGAGGGCTCGTCGTCGATGCCGCCGTGGAAGATTTTCCCCGTGCGGAGCGTTGCGTAGCCGTTCTGCTTGAAGTGCTGCGGCAGCGTGACGACGTTGGGGCGGAGGGCGCGGAAGTACTTGTTGTTGTCCATGACGCCGGTCTGCGTCGGGTGGAGGCCCGTGAGCAGCGAGGCGCGCGAGGGGTTGCAGAGCGGGTATTGCGCGTAGGCGCGGTCGAAGCGGACGCCGCGCGCGGCGAGGCGGTCGATGTTCGGCGTCTTAATCGACGGGTTGCCGTAGGCGCCCAACTCGGGCCGCAGGTCGTCGGAGATGATGAAGAGCACGTTGTAACGCTTCGCCGGCTTCGCCCTCTGCGCCGAAGTCACGGGCGGAAAGACTTGAAGCAGGAGGGCGGCGAGCAGGCAGGCGGCGGCGCGTAGTCTCACGAGTGTAGCCTCACAGACTCTCCCGGCGGCGGGAGCGAAGAAGTCGGCCGAACGATTGCGTGAAAAATTTTCTACATTAAACTACAGGCACGGAGGGGGGACAAGCTTCTTATGCACAGCCGCGGGATGCGGAAGTGGGCGGCCGTCCTGACGTGCGCCGCGTTGTTGTTCGCGGGCGTCTGCGGCGCGGCGGCGCAAGGAAGGCGTGCCGGAAAGCCGAACGTCATTCTGATACTGGCCGACGACCTCGGCTACGGCGACCTCGGCGCCTACGGTCAGCGGCACATCCGCACGCCCAACCTCGACCGAATGGCCCGCGAGGGCGTGCGCTTCACGAACGCCTACACGCCGAGCCCCGTCTGCGCCCCCGCGCGCGCCAGCCTGATGACGGGCTTGCATCAGGGCCACGCGCGCGTCCGCGGCAACATGGGGCGCGGCAACAGGCGCGTGCCCCTGCTCCCCGAAGACGTGACGGTCGCCGAAGTCCTGAAGTCGGCCGGCTACCGCACGGGGCTCGTCGGCAAGTGGGGCCTCGGCGAGCCGGGCACGACGGGCACGCCCGGCCGCCAGGGCTTCGACTACTTCTTCGGCTACCTCAACCAGAACCACGCGCACGACTACTACCCCGAATACCTCTGGCGCAACGACGAGCGCATCACGCTCCCCAAAGGCACCTACTCGCACGACCTCTTCACGCGCGAGGCTTTCGACTTCATACGGCGCGAGCGCAACGCGCCCTTCTTCCTCTACCTCGCCTACACGCTCCCGCACGCCAACAACGAGCTGACCCGCCGGACCGGCAACGGCATGGAAGTCCCAACGGACGCGCCCTACTCCGGCGAGCCCTGGTCGCCGCAGCAGCGCAACTACGCGGCGATGGTCACGCGGCTCGACTCGGACGTAGGGCGACTGTTCGCGCTCCTCAAAGAACTCGGGCTCGACGGCGAAACGCTCGTCCTCTTCAGCAGCGACAACGGCCCGCAGACGATGGAGGAGGGCGGCTACGACCAGTCGCTCTTCGACAGCAACGGACCCTTTCGCGGCCTCAAGCGCGAGCTTTACGAGGGCGGCGTCCGCGTGCCGCTCATCGCCCGCTGGCCCGGACGCACGCCGGCCGGGCTCTCAACCGACTACGCCGTCACGCTCTGCGACATCCTCCCGACCGCGGCCGCGCTGGCCCGCGCCCCCGTGCCCGTCCGGGTTGACGGCGCCTCAATCGTCCCGACGCTGCTCGGCCTCCGACAGAAGCCCCACACGTTCCTCTACTGGGAGTTCCACGAGGGCGGCTTCGCACAGGCCGCCCGCATCGGCCGCTGGAAGGTCATCAGCCGCGGGCCGGGAGGAAGGACGGAACTCTACGACCTTCAGGCCGACCCGGCCGAGACGCGCGACTTGTCCTCGTCGGACGAACACCGGCGCGTAGTCCTCTACGCCGAAGAACTAATGCGGCACGAGCACGTCGAGTCGGAAGACTGGCCGACGCGACAATAACGATGAACGCAGAGTGCAGAATGATGAATCAGTTCTGCGCTCTGCATGCACTTCGCGCTCTGCACTTCTGCTTAATCCTTGACGACCTCGGGCGCCTCGACGCGCTCGGCGTCGGTGATTTTGACGGGCTCGCCTTTCGGAGTCTTGAGGCGGACGTTGCGCATCTGCCAGTCGCGGGCGTGCTCGATGAAGCCCGACTCGCCGCCCTCGGCCGTGACGTTGACGAAGCGCACCCCGACGATGGGCTTCTCCGGCAGGCCCGAGGCCGAGAAGATTCTCTTCGCCCCGACGACGCGGACGTTCTCAATCGTGATGTTGCTGAACTCGCAGTAGCCGCGCTCGACGGGCAGCACGGGCGTGTTCATCACTATCCAGTGCGGCGGCGGGTCTTTAATCTCTTTGGGGATAGTGGCGTAGCTGTAGCTCGGGTTCCAGTTCAGCGTGAAGGTGAACGGGAGCGGCACGTTCTCCATCGTCACGTCGCGGATGAGCACGTCGGAGACGTAGCCGCCGCGCGTCTTGGCCGACTTGAAGCGGACGCCCTCGTTCGTCCCGACGCCGCGGTTGCGGTAGGCGACGACGTGGCGGATGCCGCCCGACGTTTCGCTGCCGAAGGAGATGACTCCGCCGCCGCGCCGCGTCAGGTTGTCGCGGATGACGACGTACTCGGTCGGGCGGCCCACCCGCAGGCCGTCGAAGTCGCGCCCCGATTTCAGGCAGATGTCGTCGTCGTTGTTGTCGATGTCGGTGTTCTGGACGAGGACGTGGGAGGAGGAGTCGATGTCCACGCCGTCGGTGCTCGGGCCGCCGTTGTCGCTGATTTTAATGCCGTCAACGGTGACGTGGTCGGAGTAGACGACCTGCACGGTCCAGAAGCCCGAACGTTTGAGGCTTAGGCCCTCGACCGTCACGTCCGAAGACTTCCAGACGACCATCAGCCGGACGCGCTGCGCGTCGTAGTCCGAGGCCCAGCGCAGGCCGCGCGGCTCGTAGTCGTTGCGGCGCAAATTCCAGTAGCGGTCCCACCACTTCTTGCCGCGCCCGTCGATGGTGCCGCCGCCCGAGACACGGACGTTGCGCTGGTCGTTGACGTTGATGAGGGCGGCGGGCCACTTCATCTCGATGCCGGCGACGCGCGTCCAGAGGGTCGGGTAGTCCGCATCCTCCTGACTGCCGAGCAGCGTGACGCCCGTGTCAACCCTTAACTCGACGTTCTGCTTGACGAAGAGAGCGCCCGTCACGTACTGGCCGGGCGCGAAGGAGACGACCCCGCCGCCGGCCTTCGAGGCGGCGTCGATGGCCTTCTGGATGGCGGCGGTCGAGTTAGTCTCGCCGTCGCCGCGCGCGCCGTGCTCGTTCGCCATGAAGGTCTTCTTGCGCGAGGGCTGCTTGCGCGCGCCCACATCCTTCACCCACGCGGGCAGGCCGTCCCTGCCGACCTTCATCGTCGCCTGCGCGCGCGCCTCGCCCGCGAAGCACGACAGGATAACGAACAGCACCGCCGCCGCCCCGTAACGTTTCGTCAACATCTCGTTCTCTCCCCCTTAAAACCTCTTCAGCTCGGTCCGCTCCACCCGCGTGTCCGAGACGGGGCGCGACTGGCGGACGGTGAAATCCTCGACGTTCTTGAGGACGAAGGTGGGCACGCCTTCTATCTTTTGCGCCGTGACCGCGTGGAAGACGGCGCCGCGCACGTCTTCGAGGTGGAAGGCGGGGCGGAGGTCTTCGCGCATGAAGCCGACGGTGACGTTCGAGAGTTCGACGCCGCGCGCGTGGCGGATGAAGAAGCCGTAGGCGGGCAGGTCGCCGAACATCGAGGGCTCGGGGTAGTTCGTCTCCTTCTCGGGCGGCTCAAGCGCCGCCTGCTCGCGCGTGCCGCCGCCTTTGTAGAGGATGCGGATGTTCGTGAGGCGCACGTCTTCAATTGGGTGGCCGGGCAGCCCGGCGATGATGGAGGCGAAGCGGGGGTCTGCATCGTAGGCGACGACGTTTGAAATCTCGACGCGCCGCAGCACGCTGACGGGCGAGCCGGCGGGGCCGCGCTGGCGGCGGCCGAGGCGGAGGAAGATGGGCGCCGTCGTCACGTCGCGCATGGTGATGTTCGTGACGACGATGTCTTCGATGGGGCCGCCGTCAACGGTCTCGATGGCGAGGCCGCGGCTGCGGTCGAAGACGCAGTTCGAGATGGTGATGTTCTTGAAGCCGCCGTTCGATTCCGTCCCGAACTTGATGCGCCCCGTCACGCCGTCCTTGTCGGGCGCGAGCTGCTGAGTTCTTTTAAAAGTTCCGTCGAGAAAGGTGCCGAGGTCGTAGCCCGTGACCTGGCAGTTCGTGATGGTGACGTTCTCCGTCGCCCGCGCGAATCCCAAACCGTAGGAGCTTTTGAGGACGATGGCGTCGTCGTTGGGCGTGTTGACGGAGCAGTTGGAGATGCGGACGTTGCGGCAGGCGTCGATGTCGAAGCCGTCGCGGTTGGTGTCCACCTTGAGGTTGTCAATCGTCAGGTTGTCAACGCCGGTGGCGAGGATGGCGAAGTGTCCGCCGCGGTAGATGGTGAAGTCCTTGAGGGTGACGTTGCGCGAGAGCTTCAGGGAGATGGCCTTGTTGCCGAGGCCGTTCATGACATCGTGCGGGTCGTCCTCGCCGAGCGGCGACTCGGGGCGGGCTCCTCCGCCGCCCATGCTGACGGGCGTGTCGCCTGCGGACTGCGGGCGCCGGGGGCGGGGGCTGCGGCGCGTCAATCCCTCGCCGTCGATGCGGCCCGGTCCGGCGACGGAGACGTTCTCGACGCCGATGCCCCAGATGAGGCTGTTCTGCCAGTGGCTGTGGCCGAAGTCCTGATACATGTCCCACTGGTTCGGCTCGGGCGTGTCGTAGGCGCCTTTAACCTTGGCGGGGTCGGCGGCGAGGATGGTGGCGCCGTGGTCGAGGTAGAGGCCGACGTTGCTCTTGAGGCGGATGGAGAAGCAGAGGTAGGTGCCGGCGGGGAAGTAGACGGTGCCGCCGCCCGCTCCGGCCGCGGCCTCTATGGCGCGGTTGACGGCCGGCGTGTCAACAGTTTTGCCGTCGCCGCGCGCGCCGAACGAGCGCACGTTGTAGGAGCCGGGCGCGGCGGCCGACGGCGCCGACGCGCGCCGCTGCGCCGAAGACTCGCCGAACAGGGCGGGCGCTGCCAGACAGGCGAAGACGACGGCGGCGGCGACAATCTTGAGGCGGGTGCTTGTTCTCATCATCAACCTCTGCGGTTCGGGTTAGCGGAGCAGGGCCGTGGCGGTCCAGAGGACGGGGGCCTGGCCGTGGAGGTCGCCGGTCTTGCGCGGGCGTTCGAGGTAGAACTTGAGCTGCTTCTCCAAGTCCGGGCCGACCTCCTGAAACGCCTTGTTGGTGCCGACGCAGACCTCGCGGACGTTGGCCTCGGCGTCGAGGTGGTTGACGAGGCCGAGCCAAGCCTTGCGCGCCGCCGGGCCGTAGGTCTTCGCGTCGAGCCAGCCTTCTTTGACCCCCGTCACCAAGGCGAAGGCGAACATCCCTGTGCCGGAAGTCTCGGCCCACACGTCGGGGCGGTCAACGAGCTGGCGCCAGAGGCCGTCCTCCGCCTGATACTTGAGGAGCGCCGCCATCATCTTGCGGTAGCCGTCGAGGATGCGGGCGCGGCGGGGGTGGTTTTTGGGGAGCGAGCGCAGCAGCTCCGACATGCCGGCGGCGTACCAGCCGTCGCCGCGGCCCCAGTAGAAGGGCGAGTCGGGCGCGTGGTGGAAGAGGCCGTCGGGCTGTTGCAGCTTGTCGAGGTAAGCTGCCGTGGCGAGCGCCGCGCGGTCGAGGTATTTCACGTCCCCGGTCGCGCGGTGGGCCTGCGTCTGGAGGACGTTAATCATGTACATGTCGTCCACCCAGTAGCGGGCCTCGGCCGTGATGCCGTCGGGCGTGGTCTTGTCCCACTGGCGGTCGGCGAAGCCGCGGCCGAAGTCGAGGTAGCGGCGGTCCTTCGTCTGAAGGTACAGCTCAAGGGGGACGGCGCCGAAGACGCTGTAGTCGACGTGCGCCTGACGGGAGACGTGCTTGTCGCCCTCGGGCGTCAGGAAGCGGTCGAACTCGCCCGTCAGCCGACGCGTCAGGTCCTTGTCTTTGATGAGGCGCGCGACCGTGAGCGAGCCGTACCACGCGCAGATTTCCGGGTAGATGACGAACTGCCTGCGGGGCCTCTGCTTGCCGTCCGAGCCGGCGACCATCTGCTCGAACTCGAACGAGCGCGCGACCCAGTTCTCGGCGACGCGCTTGCCGACCTCCTTGGGCGAGGCGCCCGCCGGCCAGTTCTTGAAGTGGTCGGCGGCGAGCGCGGGCGTCGCGGCGGCGAAGACGGTCAGGGCCGCCAGGGCGAGGGCGAGTGCTTTTCGTTTACGCATCTTCTAAGTTCCTCATCTGTTAGGAAGGCTGTCGGGAATCTTTAAGGACGAAGCCGGGGCCGCCTCGATTGTGACCGAAGCCGGGGCGAGCCCGGCGGCCGTGGCCGTCAGCGTCGCCCGGCCGCGCGGGGCCGTCGCCTTGAGCATGGCGAAGCAGCGGCCCTGATAAGCACGGCGGCGGGTCGTCTGGAAAGGCTCGTGGCTGGCGATGTCGCCGTTGTCCACGGCGGCGACGCGCGCGGGTCCGTTGACGCTGAAACTTATCAAGTCTGAGGCGGAGGGGACGACGACGCCGTTGGCGTCAACGACCGTCGCCTCGACGTGCGCGACATCGTCCCACGCGTGCGCGAGGCGCGCGCGGTCGGCCGAGAGGAGGATGCGGGCGGGCCTGCCCGCCGTCTTTAGTTCGTGCGTGGCGACGACGCGTCCGCCGTTCGAGCCGACGGCGCGGAGCGTCCCCGGCTCGAAGGGGACGGCCCAGTTGCGCGGCGCGTCGTCCGAGGGGCGGGCCTTGGAGCCGAGCGAGCGGCCGTTGAGGAACAGCTCCACCTGCTCGGCGTTGCTGTAGACCTCGACGTTCTCCTCGTGCGGCGTCAAATCGCGCGGCGTCCAGTCGCCGAAGAGGACTTGCGGGCGGCGGTCGGGCTGGCCGTAGCCGGGGTCGGTGGGCGCGAGCGGCGTCGGCGCGACGCGGCGGGCGGCGTAGACGACGGGCGTCGTGCCCCACCAGCTCAGGCGTTGGAAGGCCAAGGGCCGCGGCGTGGCCGTGCGGTCGAGGAGGCCGAAGTTGAAGGAGACGAGCGGCCAGCCGGGCGACTCGCCGAGGTAGTCGATGCCGGTCCAGAGGAACTGGCCGGAGTAGGGCGGGTTGTCGCGCAGGGCCAGCCATTGCTCGCGGGCGTGCGTGTTCTCGGTGCCTAAGATTTTGCGCGTCGGCTTCTGGTGGTAGGCGGCCAGTATCTCCTTCTCGCGGTAGTTTTGGCCGACCACGTCGAGCATGTCGGCGAGGCCGTTGTCGTAGTCCTTGCTGACGTTGGGGCGGAAGAGGGCCTGCGTGACGGGCCGCGTCGGGTCTTCCCTGTGGAAGACTTCGATGAGGCCGGCGAGGACGCGTTTGGCGAGCTCCGGCTTCGGCGTGTCGTGAATCTCGTTCCCCGTGCTGTAGATGACGACGGACGGGTGGTTGCGGTCGCGGCGCACCATGTCGCGCGTGTCTATCTTCGACCACTCGTCGAAGTAGAGGTGGTAGTCAAAGGGGCGCTTGGCGACGGTCCACACGTCGAAGTTCTCGTCCATGACGATGAAGCCCATGTGGTCGGTGAGGTCTAAGAACTCGGGCGAGGGCGGGTTGTGCGCGGTGCGGATGGCGTTGGCGCCGAAGCGGCGGAGGATTTCGAGGCGGCGCTGCCAGACCCTCAAGGGGACGGCCGCGCCGAAGGCCCCGCCGTCGTGGTGGAGGCAGACGCCGAAGAGTTTGAAGTTGCGGCCGTTGAGCCAGAAGCCGGTGGCGGGCTCGAACTTAAAGTCGCGGATGCCGAACGGGACCGTCTCTTCGTCGAGCGTCTTCGCCCCTTCGCGCACGCGCGCCACCGCCTTGTACATCTGCGGGTCGGTGATGTCCCAGCGGCGCGGGTTGCGGACGGCTATCTGCTGGCGGAAGACGGCGGAGGCGCCCGGCGCGACGGTCTGCGGCGGCGTCCGGCCCGACCCGGCGTCGCCGACGGCGGGGCCGACCAGCATGACTTGCAGCGAGACGGTGCGGGCCGTGCCCGACCCGTTGACGACCGTGCTCTCGACGCTGACGGTCGCGCCCTCTTTCGTGACCCGCGGCGTGGTGACGAACGTGCCCCAGTGCTCGATGTGGACCGGGTCGGTCGAAACCAGCCGGACGTGGCGGTACAGCCCGGCGCCCGTGTACCAGCGCGAGGCCGGCTGCCCCGTGTTGTCGGCGCGCACGGCGATGACGTTGGGCGCGTCGTCTTTCAGGCGGAAGGTCAGCTCGTAGCGGAAGCCGCTGTAGCCGTAGGGGCGGCGGCCGAGGTGTTGGCCGTTGACCCACACGTCGCTGTTCGCCATCACGCCGTCGAACTCGATGAAGACGCGGCGCCCTCGGGCGTCCGACGACGGCACCGTGAACTGCTTCCTGTACCAGCCGACGCCGGCCGGCAGGTAGCCGCCGTCCTTGCCGGTCGGGTTTCGCTCGTCAAACGGCCCCTCGATGCTCCAGTCGTGCGGCGCGTCCACGCGCTGCCACGCCGAGTCGTCGAAGTCCGGCCGCTCGGCGCCCGCCGCGTCGCCTTTGAAGAAGCGCCAGCCCTCGTCGAAAGACCTGACGGAGCGGGGGGACGGGGGCGGCCTGCGCTGGGCGGCCGCGGGCACGCCGCACGCGACCGACGCGAGCAGGAGCAGGGCGATTGTCAGTCGTCTCTGGTTGGGCTTCATAAAAGTTTAGAACCTCAGCGGCTCGACGGGCGCGAGCGTGACGGGGCCGAGCAGGCCGGAGTCGCGCGGCGCGAGCTTGGTGGCGTCGAAGAGTCCGTCCGAGCCGCGGTTCTCGGGGCGGCGCGCGGGGAAGTTCGTGTTGTAGAAACGCTTGTACTTGACGCCGCGCCGCTCCATGTCGATGACGCGGTTCAGCGCGAGGTTCGAGACCTCGACTTCGAGCCTGTTCCGCTCGCGCAGGAGCCCGGCCGGCACGCGGACGCGGAAGGGCGACGTAATGAGCGTGCCGAGGTCGCGGCCGTTCAGGCGGACGCGCGCCGACTCGGCAACGCGGCCGAGGTCGAGAATCCACGCGCCCGTCGGCCCCTTGAGCCACTGGAAGTCGAGCGTGTAGCGTGCCGTGCCGGAGAAGGACTTGTAGGCGTCGCCGTCCAGACTCGTCCACGAGGTCAGTTCCTTCATGCTGACGGTAGGCGGGAGGGTGGCACCGCCTTCGATGAAGCTCACAGACCATGCGCCGTCGGGCGGCTGCGACGCGGCTTCGGACTTGAAGTAGGGGAAGGACTGCCCGCGCGCGGGGCGGTCGAAAGTTTTAAGAATCACGGAGCCGCCGGGCGGGAGTTGTAAGTAAACCTCCTTCGCGCCGCCCGCGCCCGCGCGCACCGGGGCGAAGCCCGACTCGCCCGTCAGGGCGTCGAAGACGGCGATTGATTGTGAGCGAGTCTGCAAAGGCACCCAGCCGTCGAGTGCGCGGCCCCCCCGGTTGAGGATGAAGTAGATGTCGCCGCCCGCGTCGCGCCGACGGGTGAAGTGAAGCCCCTGTTCGACCATCGCCTCGCGCTCGACGCCAGCGTGCGCGAGGAGTCTCTTCAGGTCTTCACCCATCAAGAACCTTCCCGACCCGACGCGCGCGCTGCGCACGCCCTCGCCCGCGTCGGCGAAGTCGAGCTGCGAGGCGAGCCGACGGAACTCGGCCTGCCGCGCTTCGAGGTTGCCGAGGCCGGGCACGTCCGAAGGCAAGCTCTTGCGGACGACGACGGTCGCGCCGCCGCGCGCCAGTTCCATCAGCTTGCGCAGGGTCTCGACGGGCATGTAGCGGCTCGCGGGCAGGACGATGGTTTTGTACGGGAGCCCGCCCGCGCGCAGCGTGTCGCCGGTTTGGGTCACTTGAGAGAGTTGCCTGTCGGAGATGAGGTCGAAGGCGTAACCGGCGTCGAGCAAGCCTTGCGCGTCGCCCTGCGTGATGCCAACGTCGTGGCCGCCGCCGACGTGGATGAGCGTCTCCTTGCCGCGCTCCATCCACATGTCGTGGACGGGGTAGTAGAGCAGCACGTCGTTGCGCGCGCGGCCCGTCTGGAGGAAGGACTGGACGCGGGCGATGTAGCGGTTAAGCGCGGGGAAGTCCTGCCATTGGGGGTTGGTGGGCTCCAAGTGGACGGCGGCGTAGAAGAGGCGGCCGGGCCAGGGCTCGCCCTCGGGCGAGAAGGCGAGGCCGTGGTAGACGACGTGGTTGATGCCGCCGAGGAAGTTCAAATCGACGGCGCGCTTCACGTCGCCGAGCGAGGAGGTGAAGTGCTCGTCGAGCCACGTCACGGTCTCGGCCGAGGCCAGAGTTTTGCCGGTGACGTTGGCGGCCGAGGAGGCGAACTTCATGCGGACGATGTCGGTGCCTTCGGTCTCGGGGATGTCGCTGGCGGCGTAGAGGTCGAGGATGTTGGCGGGCGAGCCGTGCGACTGGTTGCGGACGAGGGCGCCCTTCGACGCGGCCCACTGACGCCAAGCCTTGGTGAACTCGTCGAGCAGGAGGTCGGAGACGGTTTCGCGGAAGTCGTAGATGACGCGGGCGTCGCGGTCTTCCGAGTCGTCTCCGGCGAGGGCCGGGAGGTGTTCGCGCAGGTCGTAGCCGCGGCGGCGGCGGAACTCGGCGAAGAAGTTGGGCGTCCAGTTCGACTGGCCGTCGCCGTCGTCCACCTCGTAGGAGTCGTTGAAGAAGGCGCGCAGGGGGCGGATGTCGTGGCCTTTGAAGGCGTCGTCGAATTTTTTGAGGTAGTCGCGCAGGGCTTCCGACGAGAAGTGGTCGATGACGTTGCCCTCGCCGCCGGGCGCGGCGCGCTCGACCATCTTGCCGTGCCACCCTTGGAAGAGCGCGTAGAGCTTCCAGCGGCCGGGCGGGGCGGTCCAGTCGAGGCGGCCGTCCGGAGAGACGCGCGAAGTCAGCTCAAGCTTGTCGCCGCGTTCGGAGAAGGCCATGAGCGCCTGAAGCGGGAGCGGCTTCTCGAAGCGGACCTGGTCGAGCGCCAGCTCTTGCAGGTTGGGGTTGGCGCTGATGGGCTCGCGCAAGTCCTTGATGTCGGGGCGGCGGCCGACGGCGCGCACCAGAGGTTTTTGTACGAGGCGCACGGGCTCGTCGAGGCGCTGTCCGCCGCGCAGCTCGTAGGTCTTGGTGGCGAAGTTCTTGCAGGCGTCCTCGGCGTTGACCCACGGGCCGCCGAAGGGCCAGCCGGTGCCCGTCGCCATGTCCACGCCGAGGCCGAGGCGGCTCGCTTCCTTCAAAGTGTGTTCGAGCATGTCGGCCCAGGCGGGCGAGAGGTATTCGATGAATTTGCTTTCCTCGCCGCGCACGCCGTAGATGGGCGTCAGCTCAAGGCCGCCGAGCCCCGCGCGCTCGTACTTCTCCAACTCCGTCGAGAGGTCGCGCCGGTTGACGGCGCTGCCGAGCCACCACCAGCGCGTCCACGGCTTCGACTGGCTCGTCAGCCGCGGCCACGCGAGCGCGCCCGAAGCACTCTGGCCCCGCCGCCTCTGCGCGTGGGCGGCGAGCGGCGCGAGCAGCAGGGCGGCCAGCATGAGCGAGGCGAAGGCGCGCGCCCTCGGATATTGTTTCGGCTTCGTCAAGTTCGGTCTCCTTCTCAACTGCCGTCGCGCCGCTTGGGTTGAACGAGGACGATGTTCGGGCGCGGCGGGCGCTTCATGCCCTCGCCGACGAAGAAGCTGGTGTGCGGGGGCTGGTTGTAGGCGACGTTCTGCCACGCGACGCTCAGGCGGTATTGCGGGTCGTGCATGAAGGTGTAGAAGCGGTGCCGCGTCGGGATGGTCGTCGTGTAGACGCGAAGCTCTTTGTTGTCCGACGTGCGCCAGACGACCTCCTCGCGCCAGTCGCCGAGGAGGTCCGCGGAAAGGGCCGGCGTCGCCTTCGTGCCGTTGTTCCACATGCAGCCCTCGGCCGTGAGCAGCGTCGTCTCGGAGCCGTCCTGCCAGTTCCACTTCGAGATGTAGTTTCTATCGAGCAGCTCGCTCAACGTGTCGCCGTCCCAGAAGACGCCGAAGTTGCACGAGCGCGGGGCGCGCGGAAAAATCTTCTCGCCCTTCGCGTTGAAGACGCCTTCGATGCCGGCGCCGCGGACCCACGACTCGAAGCCGCGGTGGCGCGGGTCGATGTCTAAGGAGAGTCCGCGGCCCGGCCCCTCGCCGTCTTCGCCTGCCTGCACGGAAGGCTTCTTCCAGAGAATCCGGCCGGTGCGCGCGTCGCGGAAGTGCGCGCCCGCGTCGTCGAAACGCTCCTGAATGTCGAAGACTTCGAGGCCGGGGCGGTCGGGGTCCAGGTCGGAGAGGTGGAGCGCGTCGCCGTGGCCGAGCCCCGTCGAGTAGAGGCCGCGCCCGTCGTCGTCGATGACGCAGGCGCCGTAGACAATCTCGTCGCGGCCGTCGGCGTCCACGTCGCCGACGCTCAAATTATGGTTGCCCTGACCGCTGAAAGCCTTATTGCCGGGCGTGCCGTCCTCGCTGTCGAAGGTCCAGACGCGCGAGAGTTTGCCGCCGCGCCAGTTCCAAGCCGTGAGCACGGTGCGCGTGTAGTAGCCGCGCGCCATGACGAGGCTCGGGCGCTTGCCGTCGAGGTAGGCGACCGCCGCGAGGAAGCGGTCAACGCGGTTGCCGTAGCCGTCGCCCCAGACGGCCGCGAGTTCTTCGGTCGTCGGGTCGAGCTTCGTCGGGTGGCGCGGCGGGACGAAGCCGGTCGTGGCGAGCGCCGCGCCCGTCAGCCCGTCGAAGACGGTCAGATACTCCGGCCCCTTGAGGACGTAGCCGGCGAGACTGTGGCGCCCGTTGCGGAAGGATGCGAAGGAGCCTTCGGGGCTGCGCCAGTCGGCCTTGGGGTCGCCGATGATTTTGCCGCGGCCGTCCACGGTGCCGTCGGCGGTCTTGCAGGCGACTTCGGCGCGGCCGTCGCCGTCGAGGTCGTAGACCATGAACTGCGTGTAGTGCGCGCCCTCGCGGATGTTGCGGCCGAGGTCGATGGTCCAGAGCAGCGTGCCGTCGAGCTTGTAGGCTTGCAGGACGGGCGCGGTCGTGAAGCCGGCGCTGCCGTTGTCGCGTCCGCGCCCCGTCATGTGGACGACCAGCTCGTACTCGCCGTCGCCGTCGAGGTCGCCGGCCGAGGCGTCGCCGGGGCTGTAGCCCTGCGGCGTCTGCAAGGGGACGGATAGATACTGCCGCGCGGGCGCGTCGGCGCGAAGCGTGAAAGGCGCGCTCGCCTCCTGCTCTTTGCCTTTGACGACGGGGCGGACGAAGTAAGAGTTCGACCTCGACGCGTCCGCGCCCGCGTCAACGAAGTTCGTCACGTCGCCGACGGGCCGGTCGTTGAGCTTGACGGGCGGGCCGCCGGCCGCCGAGCGGTAGAGGTTGAAGGCCGCGTCGTCCGGGTCCGTGCCGAGCATCCGCCAGCCGACCCAAACCTTTCCGTCCGCTTGCCTGACCGCCACGACGCCGCGGCCCAGCCGCTCCATCTGCCGCTGCGCCGCCGCCCACGCCGACGGGACGAGCAACAGCACGCCCGCCGTCAACACAGCCGCCGTTCGCCTTAAACTTACGACCATCATTTGAAGTATTTGCCGAGCGGGTCGCCCTTGAGCCGCCTCAAGCCTTCGGCGACGAGTGTCGCGTTCAGCTCGGCGCCGGCCGGGCTGGTGTGCGTGTGGTCGGGGCCGAAAAATTCCTTGACCTTCTCTTGGCCGAACGCCTCGTAACGGTCGGCCGTGAGGCTCGTCACGTCAACGAACCGGACGCCCTCCGCGCGCGCAAGCTCCTCGGCCCACTCGCGGAACTTGCCGGAGCCGCGCTCTACTTTGCCGTCCTTCCAGATGTTGCGGACCGTGACGGAGAGGATGACGGGCGTCGCGCCCTTGGCACGCACGTCAGAGATGAATTTGCGGTTGTACCAGCCGAAGGTGTGGACGACCTCCTTCGTGCCGTCGGGCTTCGTTATTTCCTTCGTCTCTTCGCCGAGGCCGGGCAAAGAGCCGCGCGCCCGCCCCGTGTCGAGAGGCCCGCCGTCGTTGTGGCCGAACTGGATGAGCACGAAGTCGCCGCGCTTCACGTCCTGCAAGACCTTGTCCCACAAGCCTTCGGTCAAAAACGTGCGGCTGCTGCGGCCGGCGCGGGCGCGGTTGACGACGTTGATTTTCTTCGCGTCGAAGAGGCGGACGAAGGGGTCGCCCCAGCCTTGCGCGCCGTTGGCGTTGTTGTTGGCCGTCGAGTCGCCGACGACGAAGAGCGTCGGCAGCGCCGGGTCGGGCGAAGGCTGCGGCGTCTGCGCGACGGCGTGCGTGACGCAAAAGAGGAGGAAGGCGAACGCGATTGCGGCTGTCTTGGTGTGCTTGACCATGTTCATAACGTCAACGCTTGCCGGCGGTCGGGTCGGGGAAGTTGTCGGTGCGGAAGGGGGCGGCCGGGAGCCCCGAGTCGTTCGTCAGGTTCGGGCGGCGCGGGTTGTTGTTGAAGGCGTAGCGGGCGGCGACGGGTTTGGGCACCGCGCTCGACCAGACTTCGACCTTATCTTTCCCGACGATGCGCGCCTCGGCCCAGTGCCACTTGCGGTCCTCGCCCGCGACGGCGAACTCTTCGAGGCGGTCGCCGTCACGAATCTTCAAGCCCGCCCCGACCTCGTCGAACTTGAGGACGAGCTTCGACCCGTCGGCCTTCATGCTGCGAAACATCGGCCCCGTGGCCGTCATCCGGCGGCCGTAGACCTCCGAGAGCGCCCAGCGCGCCATGCGTCGGCCCACGTCGAGCTTGTTCTTCGGGTGGATGTCGCCGGCCTCGCCCACGTCGATGGTGACGATGAGGCCGGCGTTCTTAGTCGCCAATGCCGTGCGGCGCTGCGCCTCGCGGATGTGGCTCCAGGGTTCGTCGGTCGGCTCGGGCTGCGGCCTGCGGTAGTTCGGCAGTTGGACGATGCCGAAGGGGAAGTCGCCCCGGCCCCAGCGTTCGCGCCACGCGCGAATCATGACGGGGAGGAGGATGGCGTACTGCTCGGCGCGCGCCTCGTTCGACTCGCCCTGATACCAGAAGGCGCCGCGGACGGGGAAGGGGATCAGGGGCTCAATCATGCCCTTGTAGATGGAGGCGGCGACGCGGTACTCGCGCAGCGCGTCCGGCACGGGCGGCGAGGGCGAGGGGCGCGCGCCCGCGGCCTTCGCCTTGTCGGCCTCCTCGCGCCACTTCTTTATCTGCGCCTCGTACTCGACTTTGACGCGCGGGCGTTCCTCGTCCCAAATCTTCGTGCGCTCGACGGTCGGCTTCAGGTCGGGGTTGGCGAGCAGGTACTCTTCGGGCGTCCACGCCTCGGCCTGCGAGCCGCCGTAAGAGGAGTTGATGACGCCGACGGGCACGCCGCCGAGTTCCTTTTGTATCTCGACGGCGAAGTAGTAGCCCGCGGCGGAGAAGTCCTTGACCGACTCGGGCGAGCACTCGCGCCAGACGGCGAGCGGCGGCGGCTTGTGCTTGAAGGCGACCTGCCGGCTGACGTTGAAGAGGCGAATGAGCGGGTGGGCGGCGGCGGCGATGGCCTCCTTGCCCTCGCGCGTCTCGGCCAGCGTGAACTGCATGTTCGACTGGCCCGAGACGAGCCACACCTCGCCGACGAGGACGTTCTTCAGCTCAATCCTGTTCCTGCCCTCGACGGTTAACGTGGACGGCGTCGCGCTCGTCTTGAAGGGGCCGAGGCGGAGGCCCCAGCGGCCGTCGGCCCCGGCCGTCGCGGTCCTCGACTGGCCGGCGAAGCGGACCGTGACCGACTCGCCCGGAGCGGCCTTGCCCCAGACGGGGATTTGCGCGTCGCGCTGGAGGACCATCGAGTCCGAGAGCACGTCGGGCAGCGTCACGTCGGCGCGCGCCGCGGCGGCGGCCGAGACGAGCACGAGCAGGGAGGCGAAGAGGGGCGGAAGCCTCCTGACCCTTCTTGGCAAGAGCATGAGAAGTTTCCCCGTCATCTGATGGTAAAGCGGTTTTCCCTTCGGGCGGGGCGGCGCGCGTTTGGGAGACGGCCGCCCGCGTCCTCATCAACTGAACGCGGTGGGGGAAGAACTTTCTAAAGTCGGTGCCGACGATTATGTAACGGAGCGGGGCGCGGGCGCAAAGTCCGGCGCGGGGTTTTTAGGGCCGCGTCAGTTGCCGAGCGGCTTGGTCTCGGTGTTCAGGGGGCTGGCCGGGACTTTGAAGGCGGCGAGCGGGTCGGGCCGCGCGGGGTCGAAGGGGGCGGCGTCCTTCGTCAGATACTTGACGAGGGCGAGCCGGTTCGACTTGATGCCTTCGACGACGCAGCGGGCCAGCTCGTAGCTGCCGTAGTTGTTGTGGTGCGTGCCGTCGCCGGGCGCGAAAGCCTTCTTCGACTCCTCCGGCCCCAGCGCCTCGTAGAAAGGCTTGCTCATCGCGTGCAGGTCAATCACGGGGACGTTCTCTTCCCGAGAGACTTGGCGGACGGCGTCGTCGTAGTCGCCGTGCGAGTCCGTGATGCGGCCCGCGGGGTCGAAGGTGCGGCGGTGCATGGGCGTGACGAGGACGACCGTCGCGCCTCGCTTTCGCGCCTCTTCGACGTAACGCTTGAGCGAAGCCTTGTAGGTGGTGAAGGCGCCGACGCCCTCGCCGCGCTCCTTCTCGTCGTTGTGGCCGAACTGTATGAAGAGGTAGTCGCCCGGCCTCATCACGCTCAAAACCTTCTCCAAACGCTTCGCGCCGAGCGAGCTTCTTAAGGACTCGCCCGACTGCGCGTGGTTAGCGACGGCGATGCCGGGGCGGAGGAAGCGAGTGAGCATCTGGCCCCAACTGTTGTAGGGCTCGCGCGGCTGGTCCGCGACGGTCGAGTCGCCGAGGAGGAAGAGGGTCGGGGCGGCGTCGTTCCTCTTAATCTCAATCGAGCAGACGGCCGGGCGCGCGCCGTTGAATTCGAGCGTCAGCTTCTCGTCCCACGCCCACGCCTCCATCCCGCGTTCGCGCTCTTTGAGCTTCACCTCGCCGCCCGTCGAAATCTGCGGCCGGCGGACGTTGACGGTGAAGGCGCGCGTCTCGAATCGGCCGCGGGCGGTCCGCACCTCTTCGAGCATCAGGCGGCGAAGCTCGGCCTTGACGGTCGTCGCCGTCTCGCCTCCGCGATCGCCGAAGGTGACGGTCACGTCGTAGTTGCCTTCGGGCAGGGCGGCGGAGAAGTAGAACGGGCGGTCGGACGTGCAGAAGTCGCCGCGCAGCGCGTCGCCGCCGCGGTCCTCGCAGCGGACGCCCGCGCCCGGCTCGAAGCCGTAGCCCGACTCCTTCGTGTAAACGTCCGACGCCGCGACGCGCGTGTACCCGGCCTTAACCTTACCCGGCCCGAAGTCGAACTTGAAGGACGCCCCCGCCTCCTTCTGTGTTTGGCCCGACGCCGACACGCAAGCCGCGACGACGAACGACACGGCCGCCACCCTGAGACACGCGCTCAACATCCTGCTGCCTCCGCTGGAAGTTTTGCCGGCCAGAGTAAAGCTTTCTCCACCCAACGTCCAGTCACTTAGTTTTTTAACCTTTCGGCCGCCGGGAGTGAAAATTTTTTTTATAAACTTTCAACTTATCCCGGTGTGGCGTTATGATGAAGACGACGAGCCGCGCCCCGCCCGAAGGTTTCCCCAAGCGCGCGGCTTCCCCGGTCGTCTTAAAGGATGTAATGAACAGCCAACAAAGACCGCAGGCCGACTCCGGCTCGCCCATCCCCCACAGGACCCCCCGAATTAAAGACGTGGCCCGCGAGGCCGGAGTCTCGACGGCGACCGTCTCTCACGTGATCAACAGCACGAAGTACGTCAGCGACGAGACGCGCAAGCGAGTCCTGAAGGCCATCGAGCGTTTCGAGTACCACCCGAACGCCCACGCCCGCTCGCTCGCCTCCGGGCGCAGCAACATGATCGGCCTGCTCGTCTCCGACATCTCGAACCCCTTCTTCCCCGAACTCATCAAGTCCATCGAGGCGGCGGCCTTCGAGCGCAACTACAACGTCATCCTCCTCAACACCAACTACGACCCGGCGCGGGCCGCCGACTACGTCCGCCGCCTGAGCGAGCTGAACGTGGCCGGCGTCGCCCTGATGACCTCGGAGCTGGACGCCGAGCTGTTCCACCAGATAACGCAGCGGCGCGTCTCCGTCGTCTTCGACAACACCGACCTCGCGGGCGACCGCATGAGCAACATCTGCGTGGACTACGCCTCCGGCATCGAGGAGGCCGTCCGCCATCTCGTCTCGCTCGGCCACCGCAAGATAGCCCACATCGCGGGGTCGAGCCGCATCCCCTCCGGCGCCGCCCGCCGCGAAGCCTTCCTCTACTACATGAAGCGCCACCTGCCGGACGAGCCCGAGCCCGCCATTTACGAAGGCGACTTCCGCCTCGACGGCGGGCGCCGCGCCGCCTGCGAGATGCTGGCCGCGCCGGGGCTGCCGACCGGCGTCGTCGTCGCCAACGACATGATGGCCCTCGGCGCGATGCGCGAGTTCCGCAAGGCCGGCCTCTCGATACCCGAAGACATCTCGGTCGTCGGCTTCGACGACATCGCCTTCGCCTCGCTCGCCGAGCCGCCGCTGACGACGGTGCGCTCGCCGCGCGTCGAGATCGGCCGCCGCGCCGTCGAAGCCCTCATCGCCATGATCGAGCGGCCCGACCAGCAGGGCGTCGAGGTGCGCGTCCCCACCCAGCTCATCGCCCGCGACTCGACCGCCCCGCCGCGCCCCTGACGCGCGGGCGCGCGATTGGTGTTGGCAAACGGCGCCCGAACTTAGTAGAATCCCGCCTACCCCAGTTAGCTGTACCGTCTCTGAAGCTTTAAAACTCGCTCGCCGGCAACGGGCGCGACCGCTCTATCCGCCGGGGATTATGGGTTCCGTTGTCCCATAGTGAGGGTTAACCGCTTGCCCGCGCCGCCGGCCCCGAGGCGCCCCGTACAGGCTGCCCCCGCAAGGGTCGTCCCCCCGGAGGGGACGGCACGCCAAAATCTTTCGCGCGATGACGAAGCAGCATCCGCAGGGAGGTCCCGAATGAGCAAACAGCAGGAAGAGAAGTCTTACAAGTACGTGAAGTATCTCTGGCAGGATGAGGTAGCAAACGGCCTTCAGGGGCTCGACCGACTCGTCTACCGCTCGAACAAGCTCGGCGAAGACTTGACGCTCACGAACACGGGCGGCGGCAACACCTCCTCGAAGCTTCAGGAGACGGACCCGCTCACGCGAGAAGAGGTGGAAGTCCTCTGGGTCAAGGGCTCTGGCGGCGACCTGCGCACGGCCAAGCGCGACGGCTTCGCCTCCTTCTACCTCGACAAGATTCGGGCCATGAAGCCCATCTACCTGAACCACCCGGAGAAGGGGCCGAAGACCGAAATCGAAGACGCCATGTACCCGATGTACAGCCATTGCGTCTTCAACCTCAACCCGCGCGCCGGCTCCATCGACACGCCGCTCCACACGCTCGTGCCCTACAAGCACGTTGACCACCTCCACCCGAACGCCGTCATCGCCATCGCCGCCTCCGTCAACCAGGAGCGTCTGACGAAGGAAATTTACGGCGACGAGATGATCTACATCCCCTGGCAGCGCCCCGGCTTCGACATCGGCCTGAAGATTGAGGAGTTGATTAAGCAGAACCCGCAGGCCAAAGGCATCCTGCTCGGCCACCACGGCATGAGCGGCTGGAACGACGACGACAAGGCTTGCTACGAGACGGCGCTCGAAATCATCGACCGCGCCGCGCGCTACATCGAAGAGCATGACAAGGGCGAGCAGACCTTCGGCGGCCGGAAGCACGCGCCGCTCGACGAGACGGAGCGCCGCCGCATCATCGCCGAGGTCATCCCCTTCATCCGCGGCCAAGTCTCCCTCTACAAGCGTTTCGTCGGCACCGTGCAGGACGACGAGCGGATGCTCCGCTTCGTCAACAGCCACGACGGCCCGCGCCTCGCCGAACTCGGCACCTCCTGCCCCGACCACTTCCTGCGCACCAAGATTAAGCCCTTCTTCGTTGACTGGGACCCCTCGACCGGCGACGTGGAGTCTTTGAAGCAGGCCATCGCCGAAGGCATCGTCGAGTACCGCAAGGACTACGAGGCTTACTACAATCGCCACAAGCACCCCGACTCGCCCGCCATGCGCGACCCGAACCCGACGGTAGTTTTGATTCCGGGGCTCGGCATGATTGCGTGGGGCAAGAACAAGAGCGAGTCGAGGGTGACGGGCGAGTTCTACAACTGCGCGATTGAGGTGATGCGCGGCGCCGAGGCCATCGACGAGTACGTGGCGATGGACCCGCAGGAGGCTTTCGACATCGAGTACTGGCTGCTCGAAGAGGCCAAGCTCCGCCGCATGCCCCCCGAGAAGGAACTCGACCGCCAAGTCATCGTCGTCATCGGCGCGGGCGCCGGCATCGGCAAGGAGGCCGCGCACCGCCTCGTCCGCGAGGGCGCGCACATCGTCTGCGTGGACCTGAACGAAGAGGCGGCGCGGGAGATGGCCGCTGAGATCGTCGCCAAGTACGGCCCCGGCATCGGCGTCGCGGGCACGGGGATAAGCAACTGCGGCCCGGCCATCGGCTTGAGTTGCGACATTACCAACCGCGAGTCGGTCGCCAAGATGTTCGAGGACACGATGCTGGCCTACGGCGGCATCGACGCGGTGGTCGTGACGGCCGGCATCTTCGTCCCGCCCGACAAGACGGGCCGGCTGGAAGACCGCCAGTGGGCGCTCACGTTCGCCATCAACGTCACGGGCGCCTACATCGTGGCGGAAGAGGCGTACAAGATTTTCAAGAAGCAGGGGCTCACGGGCA
>DASZEK010000051.1:0-5615 GCA_035941045.1 Pyrinomonadaceae bacterium
CGGTGATTAAGCCGCTGCCGGACGGGCTGACGGAGAAGGCGATCGCGGCGGCGCGCCAGATCAAGTTCCAGCCCGCGCAGAAGGACGGGCGGACGGTGTCTCAGTACATCGTCCTCGAATACAACTTCAACATCTACTGACGCGACCAGCCTTCGCACGACAAGCGGCCGACTCCGACAAACGGGGCGGCCGCTTTTCTTTCCCGCCCGCCCGCCGTTATATACTTGCCCGGCAAGCCCAATCCCTTAACCGACTCGAAAGGGGCCGGCCGTGGACGGACCGCAGCCCGAGCCCGCGAACGTCGTCTGCATCGCGAGCTACCTGAAAGGCGAAGAATTCCTGCGCGAGTGTAAGCGGCAGGGCGCGCGCGTCTCGCTCGTGACGCGGCGGCGCACCGAGCGCGAGCAATGGCCGCGCGAATCACTCGACGAGATTCACCACCTCCCCGACGAGGCCGGCCCCGAGCTGCTCATACAGCAGGTCGCAAACATCGGCCGCCCCCGGAAGCTTCACTCCGTCGTCGCCCTCGAAGAGTTCGACGTAATCACGGCCGCCCTCGTCCGCGAACACCTGCGCGTGCCCGGCCTCGACAGCTCGACGGCCCGCCGCTTTCGCGACAAGCTGTTGATGCGCGAGCTCGCGCGCCGCGCCGGGCTGCGCGTCCCCGACTTCGTGCCGCTCTTCAACTATCAGGAGGTGGGCGAGTTCACGGAGCGCGTGCCGGGGCCGTGGGTGTTGAAGCCGCGCTCGGACGTTTCGGCCTCGGGCATCCGCAAGCTCGAAGAGGCCGAGCAGGTCTGGCGCGCGATAGAGGTGCTGGACGCGCGGCCCGCGCTGCGCGACAGGTCAACCTATTACCACCTCGAAAGCTTCGTCGCGGGCGACGTGTTCCACGTCGATTCGCTGACGGAACACGGCCGCGTGACGTTCGAGGGCGTCAGCCGCTACGGCCGCCCGCCGCTCGACGTGGCGCAGGGCGGCGGCGTCTTCATCTCGCAGACCGTCGAATACGACTCGCCGGAGTACGAGGAATTGACGCGGCTCAACCGCGAACTGCTCGGCGCGCTCGGGCTCGAAAGCGGCGCCGCGCACGCCGAGTTCATCCGCGGCGCCTCGGACGGCGAGTTCTACTTCCTCGAAGTCGCGGCGCGCGTCGGCGGCGCCTTCATCGCCGACACTCTGGAGGCCGCGACCGGCGTCAACCTCTGGCGCGAGTGGGCGCGGGCCGAGGTGGCGCTGGCGCGCGGCGTCGAGCGCGGCCCCGTCGAGCGGCGGCGCGAGCACGGCGGCATCGCCCTCTCGCTCGCCCGCCAGCAGTGGCCCGACACCTCCGCCTACACCGACCCGGAAATCGTCCAACGCGTCGCCAAGGCCAACCACGTCGGCCTCATCGTGCGCTCGCCGCGGCGCGAGCGCGTCACGGAGCTGCTCGAACAGTACGCCCAAAGATTCGCGCAGGACTTCACCGCCTACGTCCCCCCGCCCGACCGCCGGGAGACTCTGACTTGAATCTCAGAAGATAACGGAGTGATTGATTGATGAGTGAAAAGAAGGTGGCCCCGTACGGGTCTTGGAAGTCGCCCATCACGTCGGACCTCATCGTGTCGGCCACGGTCGGCTTAGGCCAGACGGCCGTCGAGGGCGGCGACACTTACTGGATCGAGATGCGCCCCTCCGAGGGAGGCCGCAACTGCCTCGTCCGCCGCGGCGCCGACGGAAGCACGGAGGACGTGACGCCGCGCGACTTCAACGCGCGCACGCGCGTGCACGAGTACGGCGGCGGCGACTTTCTCGTGCGCGAGGGCACGGTCTACTTCTCGAACTTCTCCGACCAGCGTCTCTACCGGCAGGAGCCGGGCGGGGCGCCGCAGGCTATTACGCCCGAGGAGAAATACCGCTACGCCGACCCCGTCTTCGACGCGCGCCGGGGCCGCCTGCTGGCGGTGCGCGAGGACCACACCGTCGAGGGGCGCGAGGCCGTCAACACCATCGTCGGCCTGAGCCCGGAAGGGAACGAGGACGGGGGCGGCGTGCTCGTCTCCGGCAACGACTTCTATTCGTCGCCGCGCCTGAGCCCGGACGGCTCGCGCCTCGCGTGGCTCGAATGGAGTCACCCGAACATGCCCTGGGACGGCTGCGAGCTTTGGGTGGCGGAGCTGAACGACGACGGGACGCTCGGCGAGAGGCGACTCGTCGCGGGCGGACCCGAGGAGTCAATCGTCCAGCCCGAGTGGTCGCCCGGCGGCGTGCTCCACTTCGTCTCCGACCGGAGCAACTGGTGGAACATCTACCGCCTCGGCGAAGGCGGCGAGGCTGAACTTGTTTACGAGCTTGACGCGGAGTTCGGCATGCCGCTCTGGATTTTCGGCATGTCGTCTTACGCCTTCGAGTCAGACGACCGCATCGTCTGCGCCTACAACGTGCGCGGCTTCTGGAAGCTGGCGACGCTCGACACCCGCACGAAGGAGCTGCGGCAGGTCGAGACGCCCTACACGGAAATCGCCTTCCTGCGAGCCGCGCCGGGCCGCGCCATCTTCCGCGGCGGCTCGCCGACCGAGCGGCTCTCCATCGTCGAAGTCAACCTTGAGACGGGCCGCTCCGAAGTCCTGCGCCGCTCCGGCACGGACCAGATAGATGCGGGCTACCTGTCGGCCGCCGCGGCGGTCGAGTTCCCGACCGAGGGCGGGCTGACGGCGCACGCCTTCTACTACCCGCCGCGCAACAAAGACTTCGACGCGCCCGAGGGCGAGCGACCGCCGCTGATGGTCAAGTGCCACGGCGGCCCGACGGCGACGGCCGTCACGGTGCTGCGGCTCGAAACGCAGTACTGGACGAGCCGCGGCTTCGCCGTCCTCGACGTGAACTACGGCGGCAGCACCGGCTACGGCCGCGAGTACCGTCAGCGCCTCAACGGCCAGTGGGGCGTGGTGGACGTGGACGACTGCTGCAACGGCGCGCGCTACCTCATCGACCGGGGCGAGGCCGACGCGGCGCGCTGCGTCATCACGGGCGGCAGCGCGGGCGGCTTCACGACTCTGAACGCGCTGACCTTCCGCGACGTGTTCAGGGCCGGCGCCAGCCACTTCGGGCTGAGCGACCTGACCATCTTCGTCGGCGACACGCACAAGTTCGAGTCGCGCTACCTCGACCGCCTCGTCGGCCCCTACCCGGAGCGCGCCGACCTCTACTTCGAGCGGTCGTCCATCAACTTCACCGACCGCCTCTCGTGCCCCGTCATCTTCTTCCAGGGGCTCGAAGACAAGGTCGTGCCGCCGAACCAGGCCGAGCTGATGGTGGAGGCTCTGAGGAGGAAGGGATTGCCGGTCGCCTACGTCGCCTTCGAGGGCGAGCAGCACGGCTTCCGAAAGGCCGAGAGCATCAAGCGTGCGCTCGACGGCGAGATGTACTTCTACTCGCGCGTCTTCGGCTTCGAGCTGGCCGACGCGGTCGAGCCGGTCGAGATAGAGAACCTTTAAGAAGCGGCCGGGGAAAAGCGAAAGGCGGGAGGAGCGTCAAACTCCCCCCGCCTTTTTCGTTTCGATTCCGCGGACCCGCTTAGCGGGCCAGACGCGGCCTCATCGGGCGGTTCTTGCGCTTGTTGCGCTTGCGGGCGAGGGCCGACTTGAGCTTGGCCTTCTGGCCGCGCGACATGAAGAAGGCGTGCTTCTTGGCGTCCTTGATGATCTCCTCGGACATCACCTTGCGCTTGAAGCGGCGCAACGCGCTCTCGATTGACTCGCCCTGGTTGATAACGACGGTTGCCATTACTTTCTCTCCTTAAAAGAAAACCCGTCCGGGCTCCGCGCCCGGTTAACTTCGCGGCCGGCGGGCCGCCTTCGATTTACTAAGGTCTTTCTGACGAGTCGAGCAACCACCTGCCTCTCACATAGACGCTTACACCCGCCCTGAAGCGAGCGAGTATTGTGCCAGTTCCGCCCGCATCAGGCAAGCGGAGGAGCCTTAAGAGGGAGGCCGCGAAGCCCCGGCGTCGGTGAGGATGACGAAGTCGCCGAGGCGGGCGTGGCGGGCGGCGTCGAAGGTCGTGAAAGACGTTTCGGGTGCGAGCGTGACGACGACGACGCGGGCGGCGGCGCGGTAGTGCTTGACCTGTTCGGGGACGCCTAGCCGGCCTTCGCTGTGGAAGGCGCCGTTGACGTGGACGACGAGAGCGTCGCGGCGGCGCTTGAGGAACTGGGCGACGGCGTCGGCCATCGAGGCGTCGCGGAGCGTCTGCGCTTCGAGCATGAAGGACGGCGACGACGGCCCGTGCGGGTTGGTGCCGTGCGGCGTCGATTGCATGACGGCGCGGAACTTCTCGGCGTACTCGGCCGAAGCGGGCGCGTAGGGGAGCGGCGGGAGCCATTCGCGCGCCGCGGGCGAGAGAGCGCGCAGCGAGTCCGGCCCCTCGGCGGCGACGCGCGAGACGTAGCGGGCCGGCGCGTTCGCCGCGATGACGGGCAGGCCGCGCCCCTTCGCGTACTCGACCAGCGGCCTGTAGTCCGTCTCGTAGTTCTTCCACGGGCGGCTGCTCAACAGGAAGTGTCTTTCGGAAATGAGCCCGGCCAGATATTCGTCAAGCATGGTCTGCACGTCGCGCTCGAACATCTCAAGCGAGAGCGCGACGGGCCTCGGTCGCCCCGCCGGGCCGGGCCGCGCGTAAGTCTCCTCGACGAGTCTCAACAGCTCCGCTTCCAAGAGATGTGTCACGGCGTCGTCGTGCCTTTCGCCGAGGACGAGCACGTCGGCGCGCGCAAGCGTCTCGACAATCTGGCGGAGCGTGACGGCGCGGCCCGAGGCGTCGAAGGCGCGGTAGTGCGGCTCGGGCGCCTGCGCGCGGGCGGGGCTGATTTGTGCGGCGGCGGCGGCGAGAAGTAGTATGCTGGCGAGACGCGCGGCGCGGTGTTTCATGGCGCTCGGTTTTTTAACACGCCGCGTTTGAGTGGGCAAACAGGGAGGGATTCGATGGGGGAGATTTACGTCAGCACGGACGTGGAGACGGACGGGCCGATACCGGGAGTCTACTCGATGCTGAGCATCGGCTCGGCCGCCTACCGGCCCGACTCGAAGGAGCCGGTCGGCACCTTCACCGCCAACCTTGAGACGCTGCCGGGCGCTCAGTCACACCCCGAGACGATGCGCTGGTGGGAGGGGCAGAAGGAGGCTTGGGCCGCCTGCCGCACGGACCCGCGCCCGCCCGAGCAGGTGATGCGCGACTACGTCCGCTGGCTTAAAGGTCTGCCGGGCACGCCCGTCTTCGTCGCCTACCCCGCGGCCTTCGACTTCATGTTCGTCTGCTGGTACCTCCACCGCTTCGCCGGGGAGAACCCCTTCGGCTGGCACGCCCTCGACATCAAGTCTTACGCGATGGCCGTGCTCGGGGCCGACTTCAACGACACCGTCAAGCGCAACATGCCGCGCCACTGGTTCGACGAAACGCTCCGCTACACCCACCTCGCGCTCGACGACGCCAAGTCGCAGGGCGCCCTCTTCTTCAACATGCTCGGCGAGCACCGCAGGAAGTTGGACTGGAAGGCTTGAGCCGACTGACTGACGTGGCCGGGGGCGCAGCCAGGCCCCTAGAAGCGGCGGGGCGCCGGAGGCCGGGTTCATCCCCG
>DASZEK010000052.1:0-40633 GCA_035941045.1 Pyrinomonadaceae bacterium
TCAAAGCCTCGTCGCCTTTGCGCAGGCCGACGACGTAGGCGCCGCGGAAGAAGGGCTCGCCCGCGGGCCGCAGGCGCGGGTTCGAGCGCGCGTAGTACATCTCCATCGGCACGTCCATCAGCACCGCGTCGATGCGCCCCAGCTCAAGGTCTTGATAGGCGGCCGGCGGGTCGGCGTAGCCCTTGAAGGGGATGCCTTCCTTCTCCATCAGGCGCGTCGCGGCCGTGTTGCTGAGCGAGCCGACGACGCGCTTGCGGCAGTCTTCGAGGGAGTTGATGCGCGTCTCGTTCTTCCTGACGGTCAGTTGGAGTTGGAAGATGTAATACGGCTTGCTGAAGAGGATGACGCGGGCGCGGTCCTCGGTCGGTTCGAGCCCGTTGACCACAACGTCGAACCCGCCGCGCTGGAGCGAGGTGACGATGGTCTCCCAGTCGGTCGGGACGAACTCGGGCCTGCGCCCCATCGCCGCGGCCAGCGCCTCGACCATCTCCAGCTCGTAGCCGACGTACTTGTCCGGGTGCTTCGGGTCGGTGAAGACGTAGGGAGCGCCGCCGCTGGGGTCGGCGCCCCAGCGCAAAGGCGTCTGGGCGTGCGTGCTCGCGGCGAACAGCAGGCAGAGGAGGACGGGCGCGAGTGTTCGGGGGAAACTCGGCTTACCCAAGATTTTTGCCTCTCATCAATTTTTCCCGGCGGAGTCGCGGACGAATTCGGCGAGCGTGTCAATATACTTCCCGCCGCCGACGATGGAAAGGTCGTTGTGCCCGGCGCCCTCGACAATTTGCAGGCGCTTCGGCTCGCGCGCCGCGTCGTAGAGCGCGCGGCCCTGCGAGGCGGGGATGATTTCGTCGCGCGAGCCGTGGGCGACGAGGACGGGGCAGCTTATGCCTCGAAGCTTGCCCTTCGTGTCGAGCTTGTTCTTCGTCAGCCCGCGCACGAAGCCCGGCAGCCAGGGGAAGACGACGCCCGCCATGTCGGCCGCGGAGCTGAGGCCGGATTCAAGGATTAGGGCGCCGCAAACTTTGCGCGCGGCCACGTCGGCGGCGGCGGCCGTCCCGAGCGATTGGCCGTAGAGCACGACGCGCGAAGGGTCGGCCCCGCGCTCCTTCGTGACGAAGTCGTAGGCGGCGTCGGCGTCCGCGTAGAGGCCGCGCTCGTCGGTCGGCGAGCCCTCGCTGCGCCCGTAGCCACGGTAGTCGAACAGCAGCACGTCGAAGCCGCGCCTTGAAAGCTCGGCCCCCACCCAGTCGCAGTAGCTCAGGTTGCCGCCGTTGCCGTGGAAGTAAACGACGGTCGCCGCCCGCTGCCCTTCGGCGCGGAAGAACCAGCCGTTAAGCTTCACGCCGTCACTCGTCCTGAACCAAACTTCCTCGGCCCCGCCCGGCACCTTCCACGAGCCGCCCCACGGCTCGCGCTCCGGGTGGAACGTCGCCGAAGCCTCGAACCGCCGCAGCATGAAGAACCCCAGCGGCACGAAGACCAGCAACAGTGTCAGGAACGAGATCACGAGGTACCGAACGGCGAGCGCCCTCTCGCCGCGGCGGAGGGCCTTGTAGGAATCCGAGAACAACATCGTGGCTTAACCGGCTACCGGCTACCGGCTCCCGCCTTCGCGTTCCTCTCAAGGTAATCGAGCAGGACGTTCGACATGACCTCGACGCCGACGACGAGGCTCTCTTCGTCCACGTCGAAGTCAGGCGTGTGCCAGCCGGCCTTGATGCCTTTGGGCGTGTTGCCGACGCCGAGGAAGTAGTAGAAGCCGGGGACGACCTTCTGGAAGTGCGAGAAGTCCTCGGCGGGCATGAAGGGCTTCAGCTCGACGAGGTTCGAGGTGCCGACAACGCGCTCAATCGTCGGGAGGGTCTGACGGACGAGCGCCGGGTCGTTGTAGGTGACGGGGTTGGCCGTCTTCTCGAACTCCAGCTCGAAGGTCGCGCCGTAGGCGGCCGTCACGCTCTGCAAAGTCTCCCTCATCAACGCCTGCGCCCGCGCCCGCACGTCCTCGCTGAGCGTGCGCATGGTGCCCGTCATCTTCACCTCGGAGGCGATGACGTTGAAGCGACTGCCGCCCTGAATGGTGCCGACGGTGATGACGAGCGGCTCCAAGGGGTCGATGCGCCGGCTCCGTATGTGCTGGAGCGCGAGCACGCACTCGGAGGCGACGACGACCGAGTCCACGCCGAGCTGCGGCTGCGCGCCGTGCGAGCCCTTGCCCTTAATCGTGATGTAGAAGGTGTCGGACGAGGCCATCGCCGGGCCGACGTGGTAGCCGATTTCGCCCATCTGCAAGCGCGGCTCGGTGTGGAGGCCGAAGATGGCGCGCGGGCGCGGGTTGTCGAGCGCGCCCTCCTTAATCATCAGCGGGGCGCCGCCCTCCTCGCCGGGCGGCGGCCCCTCCTCGGCCGGCTGGAAGATGAACTTGACGGTGCCGGGCACGTCCGCCTTCATCTTGCTCAAAAGCTCCGCCACGCCGAGCGCGACCGTCGTGTGAACGTCGTGGCCGCAGGCGTGTTTGATGCCGGGCGTCTGCGACTTGTAGGGAACGTCGTTGACCTCCTGAATGGGGAGCGCGTCCATGTCGGCGCGGACGGCGACGACGGGGCCGGGCTTGCCGCCGACGAGCAGCGCCGTGACGCCGTGCTTCGCGACGCCGGTCTTGATGTCGGTCAGGCCGAGGGCGCGCAGCCGCTCGGCGACGACGCGGGACGTGCGCTCCTCGCGGTTTGAGAGCTCCGGGTGCATGTGGAAGTCGCGCCGCTGCTCGACGAGCTTGGCGCGCATCGCCTCGGCCTCGCGCTTGATTCCCTGCCCGCGCTCCTGCGCGCCCGCGCGCCACGGTCCGACGCACAGCGCCAACACCGCCAGAGCCAACACAGAACTGACTAAACGTTTCATCAATTTCACCAGTCTTTCTTAGCGCGCGTACTCGCGCTGCGTGCGGCGGTAGAGCGTGAGGCCGAACCACAGCTCCCAGAAGAGCGCGAGCGTGGCGAGCGCGAAGACGATGGCGACGAGCTGCGAGTCCGTCACCTTCTGCGCGACGACGTAAACGTCCCCGCAGACGCCGAGCGCCAGCGGGACCAGCGCGGCCACGACCACCCGCGTCGCGAAGCGGTGGAAGTGCTCCGTCTCCTCGCCGCGCTCGACGATGCGGTGGTAGGCGGCCGGCGTCATCAGCAGGACGATGGTCAGCGCGAGCAGGCCGATGCTCGCGAGGTGGACGTACTTCGAGACGTTCGGCAGCTTGTCGAAGCTCTCCGTCAGGACCGCCATGAACTGAAAGCCCACCAATGCCTGCGCGCCCGGCAGCACCACGCGCGCTTCCGTCAGGACGTGCTTAATCTTGTCGCTGATAGGCGTCATCGGCTCCCCCTTCTCCTCCTTCTCCCGCCTCTCCCGCTCCTCTTCCTCGTCCGAATTGCGCTTCTCCTCCGCAATCTCCCCGGCCCGCTCGCGCCTCCTGTAGAACTCGAACCCGTACCAGAAGGAGGCGGCGATTAAGCACGTCAGCAGCCCGGCCGCGACGCCCGTCCAGCGGCCGACGATTTTCTCCGTCGCCACGAACACGTCGATGCCGAGGCCGAGCGCGAAGGGCAGCATGGCCCACAGCATGACCTTCGTGGCGTAGTGGTGCAGGTCGTGAGTGTCGTGGCCGCGCTCGACGATGCGGTGGTAGGAGGAGGGCGCGATGAGCAGCCCGACGGCGACGATGAGGAGGCCGAGCCCTAAGAGCTTGAGCAGTTGCGTCGGGAAAGGCAGTTGCTCGAAGCCCTTCTCGAAGAAGGAGCGGAACTGGAGGCCGAAGATGACCTGCGCGCCGAGCACGAGCATCCGGCTCTCGTCGAGCACGTGCGTAATCTTACTGTTGAGTTTCGCCACCCGTCCCCCCTCGAACGCCCTGCCCCGAACTCTCTTTGAACTGCCGCGACAGCTCCCGCTTCAAGACCTTGCCCGTCGGCCCCTTCGGCAGCGCGTCCGTGAAGAGCACGCGCTTGGGGCACTTGAACTCGGCGAGGTGCCCGCGGCAGTAGGCCAGAAGCTCCGCCTCCGTAGCCGCGCCCCCTTGCTTTAGCGTGACGAAGGCCGCGACCTCCTCGCCGTACAACTCGTCGGGGACGCCGATGACCGCCGCCTCGGCCACCGCCGGGTGGCTGTAAAGCAGCTCGTCTATTTCGCGGGGGTAGATGTTTTCGCCGCCGCGGATAATCATATCCGATTTGCGGTCGATGATGTAAAAGAAGCCATCCCCGTCGCGGTAGCCCACGTCGCCCGTGTGGAACCAGCCGCCGCGGAAGGCGCGTCGCGTCGCCTCGTCGTTGCGGAAGTAGCCTTTGAAAATGTTCTCGCCGCGCAGCACGATTTCGCCGGACTCGCCGTCGGGAAGCTCCTTGTCATCCTCGTCGAAGACCTTCATCTCGTTGCCGATGGGCAGGCCGCAGGAGCCGGGCCGTCGTCGCTCGTCCGGCGGGTTGAAGGTCGAGCGGCAGGTTGACTCCGACAGCCCGTAGCCTTCGATGACGAGGACGCCGAACGCCTCCTCGAAGCGCCGCAGGACTTCCGAAGGCACGGGCGCGCTGCCGCACATGGCGAAGCGCAGCCCGGTAGTGTCCAACCCTGCCGGCACTCCTTCGGGGTAGTTCGCCAGCAGCATCGAAAGCATCGTCGCCACCGAGCCGAAGGAGGTGACGCCGTAGTCCGAGACGATTTGCCAGAAGCGCGACGCCGAGAAGCGCGGGCTGACGACGGTCGAGCCGCCCGCGTGGAGCGCGCTCATCGTCGTCACCGTGACGGCGTTCATGTGGAAGAGCGGCATGACCGAGAGCAGCCGGTCTTCTTCATTAAAGCCGAGCCAGTCAACTATCTGGCGCGCGTTGGCGAGCAGGTTGGCGTGCGTCAGGAGGCATCCCTTCGGCTTCCCCGTCGTGCCCGAGGTGTAGATGATGATGGCCTCATCTTCTCTTTTAAGCTCGCGCCCGCGCCACGCGCCTTCTTCGCCCGTAAAGCCCGACGTGGCCGCGCGCTCGTCGTCGAACACGACCGCCTCGCGCAGCGAGCCGACCTGAGAGCGCACCCCGGCGGCCTGCTCCGCGAACTGCGTGTCGTAGAGCAGCACCTTCGCCTCGGAGTTGCCGACGACGTAGGCCATCTCCTCCGGCTTCAAAAGAGAGTTGACGGGGCCGGCCAGCGCGCCGACGGAGAAGCAGGCGAAGTAGGCGATGACGTACTCGGCGCCGTTCGGCATGAGCAGGCTGACGGCGTCGCCCTTGCCCACGCCGAGGCGTTCGAGCATGTCGGCGGCGCGGTCAACGGCCCGCAGGAACTCGGCGTAGGTGAAGCGGCGGCCGTCGCGCTCGTTGAAGAGGAAGGGCTTGTCGGGCGCGGCCGAGATGCGCGCTTCGAGGAGGCGGCGGAGGCTTTCGGGCTGTTGGGTCTGCTTCAAATTGCTGTCACCGGGCGGACGCGATGTGCTATATTCCCGCCGTTTCGGGGGCTTACCCTTGACGCGGGCCGCGGCTGGTCTTTGGCGTCGAGCGCCCCAAGCTTAACGAATCCGCTCCAACTTTCTCAACGGCAAAGCTCCCGGCAGCCCTTTTAACTTGAGCGGCCCGCGCCCGAAGCGAGGGCACGGCCGCCCCTTTCGGCGCCCGACACGCGTATGGAAACTTATCGCAACTACATCGGCGGCAAGTGGGTCGAATCCACCTCCGCCAACAGGACCGAGAACCGCAACCCCGCGAACACCGACGACGTGCTCGGCGTCGTCCGCCTCTCCACCCGCGACGAAGCGAAGCGCGCGGTCGAGGCCGCGGCGGAAGCCTCCCGCGCTTGGCGCTCGACGCCCGCCCCGGCGCGCGGACGCATCGTCGCCCGCTTCGCACGCCTGCTCGAAGACCACAAGGAAGACCTCGCCGCCCTGCTCACGCGCGAGGAAGGCAAGACGCTCTCCGAGTCGCGCGGCGAGATTCAAAGGGCCGCCAACGTCGCCGACTTCTGCGCGGGCGAGTCGCGCCGCATGAACGGCGAAACCATCCCCTCCGAGCTTCCCAGCAACTTCGCCTACACCGTCAAGCAGCCGCACGGCGTCGTCGCCGTCGTCACGCCGTGGAACTTCCCCGTCGCCATCCCCGTCTGGAAGCTCGCGCCCGCGCTCGTCGCCGGCAACACCGTCGTCTTCAAGCCCGCGACGAACACGCCCGCCACGGCCGTCCGCATCGTCGAACTCTTCGCCGAAGCCGGCCTGCCCGCGGGCGTCCTGAACTTAATCCTCGGCTCGGGCTCCGACGCGGGCGACGAGATTGTCAACCACCCGGCCGTCCGCGCCGTCTCGTTTACGGGCTCGAACGGCGTCGGCGTCAAGCTCTACGAACAGTGCGCCCGGCGCGGCGTCCGCGTCCAGTGCGAGATGGGCGGCAAGAATCCCGTCATCGTCCTCGAAGACGCCGACATGAACCTCGCCGTCGAATCGACCGTGCAGGGCGCCTTCGGCTCGTCCGGCCAACGCTGTACGGCGACGAGCCGCGCCATCGTCGTGGACCGCGTCGCCGACAACTTCATCGAGCGCATGATTGCCCGCGCCGAAGCCCTGCGCATCGGCGACGGCGCCGACCCCTCGACCGAGATGGGCCCCATCGTTGACGGCGCGCAGTTCAAGTCCGTCCTCCAGTATATCGACATCGGGCGGGAGGACGGCGCGAGCCTCGTCTCGGGCGGCGAGCCGGCCGACGGCGCCGGGCTGCGCAAGGGCTACTTCGTCAAGCCGACCATCTTCGCCGGGGTGACGCCCGACATGAGAATCGCGCGCGAAGAGATTTTCGGCCCCGTCCTCTCCGTCATGCGCGTCCGCGACTTCGACGAGGCCCTGCGCGTCGCCAACGACAGCGACTTCGGCCTCTCCTCCTCCATCTTCACCAACGACGCCACGCGCATCTTCCGCTTCATCGACGAAATCGAGACCGGCATGACGCACATCAACTCCCCCACGACCGGCGGCGAGGCCCACGTCCCCTTCGGCGGCGTCAAGTCAACCGGCATCGGAGACTTCGAGCAGGGCTCGACCGCCCTCGACTTCTACACCGAGCTGAAGGTCGTCTACGTTGACTACACGGGCAGAAAACGGGAAGGAAACCTATACTAATGAGCAGCGCAGAGCAGACGAAGACGCAGTCCGAGACGGTCGCCAAGCACAAGGAATTTCTCTTCCCCGCGGTCGCCACTTACTACCAGGAGCCTCTGGCGCTCGTCCGCGGCGAGGGCTTCCACGTCTGGGATGACCAGGGCAACCGCTACCTCGACTGCTTCGGCGGCGTCCTCACAGTCAGCGTCGGCCACTGTCACCCGGCCGTCACCGACGCCGTCGTCGAGCAGGTCCGCACGATTCAACACACCTCGACGCTCTACGCCAACAAGCCGCAATCCGACCTCGCCGAGAAGCTTCACCAAATCACGCCCGGCCGCCTCAAGAAATCCTTCTTCACCAACAGCGGCACCGAGGCCGACGACACCGCCATCCACGCCGCCAAGACCTACACCGGCCGCCACGAGATTGTCGTGCTGCGCCACAGCTACTCGGGCCGCTCCGCCACGGCGCTCTCGGCCACGGGGCACTCGACGTGGCGCCCGCTCCCCCCGCAGGTCGCCGGCATCGTCCACGCCCGCGCGCCCTACTGCTACCGCTGCCCCTTCAAGCTCTCGCCCGAGAACTGCGGGCTGGCCTGCGCCGAAGACATCGAAGAACTCATCATGACTTCGACGACCGGCGAGATTGCCGCCTTCATGGCCGAACCCATCCTCGGCGTCGGCGGCTTCATCGTCCCCCCCCAAGGCTACTTCGAGCGCGCCGCCGAAATCGCGCGCGCGCACGGCGGCCTCTTCATCGCCGACGAGGTCCAGACGGCCTGGGGCCGCACCGGAGACAAGTGGTTCGGCATCGAGCACTGGAACGTCGAGCCCGACATCATCACCTCCGCCAAGGGCCTCGGCAACGGCGTCCCCGTCGGCATGACGACCGCGACGCCCGAGGTCGCCGACAAGTTCCCCGGCCTCACTTTCTCGACCTTCGGCGGCAACCCCGTCTCCTCGGCCGCCGCCCTCGCCGTCATCAGGGTTATCGAAGAAGAAGATTTACGAACCAACGCCTCCCGCGTCGGCGCCTACTTCCGCCAGCGCCTCGAAGAACTCAAGGACAAGTATCCCGTCATCGGCGACGTGCGCGGCCTCGGCCTCATGCAAGCCCTAGAGTTGGTCAAAGACCGCGAGACCAAAGAGCCCGACCCGCAATCCGTCCTCCGCGTCTTCGAAGAGACCAAGCGACGCGGCGTCCTCATCGGCAAAGGCGGCCTCTACGGCAACGTCATACGCACCGGCCTCATGCTCAACTCCACCACCGACACGGTTGACGAGTTGATTGACGCGCTGGACAAGGGCTTCGCCGCCATCGCCTGAACGCCGAGTGCAACCAACCCATGAAAACACTTATTCGTAACGGCCGCGTCGTCACGGCGGTTGATGATTACAAGGCCGACATCCTGATTGAAGGCGAGACGGTGTCGGTCATCGGCGCGAAGCTGGATGTCGAGGCCGACCGGGTGATTGACGCCGCGGGGAAGCTCGTCATTCCGGGCGGGATTGACCCGCACACGCACATGGAGCTGCCGTTCGGGGGGACTCAAGCTTCCGACGACTTCCGGACGGGGACGATTGCGGCGGCGCACGGGGGGACGACGAGCATCATCGACTTCGCCGTGCAGTACAAGGGGCAAGCGTTAAGGGAAGGTCTGGACGCGTGGCACGCGAAGGCCGAGGGGAAGGCTGTCGTTGATTACGGCTTCCACCTCATCGTCACCGACCTCGAAGACGAGCGCGTCCCCGAGCTTCACAAGGCGATGGACGAGGGCATCACCAGCTTCAAGCTCTTCATGGCCTACCCCGGCGTCTTCCTCTCCGACGACGCCACCATCTTCCGCGCCATGTCGGCCGCGGGCGAGCGCGGCGGCCTCGTCTGCATGCACGCGGAGAACGGCATCGTCATCAACGAGATCATCAAGCGCGCGCTCGCCGCCGGGCGCACCGCGCCCAAGTACCACGCGCTCACCCGCCCGACCATCGCGGAAGCGGAAGGCGTCCACCGCGCCATCCGCCTCGCCGAGATGGCCGAGTCGCCCGTCTACATCGTCCACCTCTCCTGCGCCGACGCGCTCCATCAGGTGCGCGAGGCGCGCGACCGCGGCCTGCCCGCCTTCGCCGAGACGTGCCCGCAGTACCTCTTCCTCTCGATAGACGACTACGGCGAGGGCTTCGAGGGCGCGAAGTACGTGATGACGCCGCCGCTCAGGGAGAAGTGGAATCAGGACGAGCTTTGGAAGGGCCTGAAGACGGACGACCTGCAAGTCATCTCCACCGACCACTGTCCGTTCTGCATGAAGGAGCAGAAGGAGCTGGGCCGCGACGACTTCTCGAAAATCCCGAACGGCGCGCCCGGCGTCGAGCACCGCATGTCGCTCATCTTCAACGGCGGCGTCGTCGAGAACAGAATCTCCCTCAACCGCTTCGTCGAGCTGACTTCCACCGCCGCCGCCAAGATGTTCGGCCTCTTCCCGCGCAAAGGCACCATCGCCGTCGGCTCCGACGCCGACCTCGTCGTCTTCGACCCCGAGCGCGAGCACACCATCTCGGCCGCCACCCACCACATGAACGTGGACTACTCGGCCTACGAGGGCCGCCGCGTCCGCGGCACCGTCGAGACGGTCCTCTCGCGCGGCCGGGTCGTCGTCGAAGGCGGCGACTTCAAGGGCAAGGCCGGCGACGGCCGCTTCCTCAAGAGAGGGACGTGCGTCTCGATGTAATCAACCACGGGGGTTTTATTAATGGCCGACAAAGCGGACGAGGCTCAGCAGCAGGAAGCGCGCGTTGATAAAAAGCCCGCGGAGAAGCCCCGGACCATCACGCTGGTCTCAAGCTACAACTCCCTGAAGCTGGAACAGATCAAGCAGATTTACGACTACACCAAGTTCCACGTCGGCCTTTACGCGACGCTCCTGACGGGCCTGCTCGCCCTCGTCACCTTCGGCTTCGGCGACGAGTTGAATGACCTCTAC
The DNA here is from genome assembly GCA_035941045.1 of Pyrinomonadaceae bacterium. Lineage (GTDB taxonomy): Bacteria > Acidobacteriota > Blastocatellia > Pyrinomonadales > Pyrinomonadaceae > QHXN01. The sequence goes on from DASZEK010000052.1 coordinate 10,092, forward strand.
CTGTTCGACCTGCTGGCGGCGAAATCCATCCTCTACGTCATCGCCGTCCTCTTCCTCGTCGCGGGGGTCTCGGGCGCCATCGTCGCCAGCAGCATCGTCTACACGGACTGGAATGAGTGCTTCGGCGGCGAGGAAGTTGACTTCATGGACGGCACCTGGAAGTGGAAGATATTCAAGCCGCGGCTGTCCGATGCCGACGGCTGGCCGAAGGGAGGAATCTTATCCCTCAGCAAGTGGGCGACGTTCGAGCACTGGGCGTTCTGGCTCGGCATCGCGATTGCGGTCTTCTCCATCGTCGCCATCGCGCAGTACGGCGGGCCGCTCAACAAGAGGTCGATTGAGGAGGCCGTGGCCCGCTTCGCGCGCGAGGTCCACGCGCCGGAGGGGCGCCTCTCGGCCGGCGACGCCAAGCTGCCGGAGCGGTTCGACATCAGCCCCGCCGTGAAGCGCGTCAAGCTCGTCGAGACCGGAGTCGCGCTGGTTGAGGGCGAGAACACCTTCCGCGACAGCGCCCCGCGGGAGAACGCCGCGGCCTGGTCCGGGAAGGGTCACTTCGTCGCTATCCTCTCGGGGGGCGGCGAGAACTGGTCGGTCAAATCATGGGGCACGGTCCTCAAATGAGCCCGGCGACCGAGATTGAATAACGACATGGTAGGAGAAACGGTCAACACCGCGGATGTCGCCGTCACGCAGCGCGACTTCGAGGAGCTGCGCGAGGACGTTTCCGGCAGCCCCTTGTGGAACCGCGACCTCGCGCCGACGACCATCCGCGAGCGGACGTGGTCCACGTGGAACATCGCCGCGCTGTGGATCGGGATGAGCGTCGTGATCACGACCTACACGCTGGCCGGCGGCTTCATCGAGGCGGGGATGAACTGGTGGCAGGCGATGATCACCATCCTGCTCGGCAACACCGTCGTCCTCCTGCCCATGATTCTGAACGCGCACGCCGGGACGAAGTACGGCGTCTCGTTCCCCGTCCTCTGCCGCGCGAGCTTCGGGACGAAGGGCGCGAACGTGCCTGCCGTCCTGCGCGCGGTAGTCGCCTGCGGCTGGTTCGGCATCCAGACGTGGATCGGCGGCACCGCGCTCGACGCCCTCTTCGGCGCGATGTGGCCGGGCTGGAACACGCTCGCGGGCGGCGCCTCCCTCTTCAACGTCGCGCTGTCCACGTGGCTCGCGTTCTTCCTCTTCTGGGGCATTCAGGTCTTCATCATCCTGAAGGGCGTCGAGGGCATCAAGCACCTTGAGACGTGGTCGGCGCCGCTGCTGCTGGCGGGCGGCGCGGTGCTGCTCGTCTGGGCGTCGTGGAAGGCGGGCGGCCTCGGCCGCGTGCTCACGGAATCGTCCGCGCTGCAAAAGCAGCAGAACGACTTCTGGTCGATCTTCCCCGGCGCGCTGACCGCCTCGGTCGGCTACTGGGCGACGCTCAGCCTCAACATTCCCGACTTTACGCGCTACGCCCGCTCGCAGCGTTCGCAGATGCTCGGGCAGGCTCTGGGGCTCCCGCTGACGATGACGGCCTTCGCCTTCATCGGCGTCGCCGTCACCAGCGCGACGCTCCTCATCTACGGCGAGGCCATCCCGAACCCCGTTGACCTGATGAAGCGGTTCGACAGCGTCGCCGTCATCCTCTTCGCCACCGCCGTCATCTTCGCCGCGCAACTGACGACCAACATGGCCGCCAACGTCGTCTCGCCCTCGAACGACTTCTCGAACCTCAACCCGCGCCTCATCAGCTACGTCACGGGCGGCCTGATTACGGCCGTCATCGGCGTCCTGATGATGCCTTGGAAGCTGATGGGCTCGATGGGGGCTTACATCTTCACGTGGCTCATCGGCTATTCGGGGCTGATGGGGGCCATCGGCGGCGTGATGATTTGCGACTACTGGGTGCTCAGGCGCCGCCGCCTCGACCTCGCCGCCCTCTTCCGCCCCGGCGGGCGCTACTCCTACACGAACGGCTTCAACTGGCGGGCCGTCGCCGCCCTCGTCATCGCCATCGCGCCCGTCGTCCCCGGCTTCCTGCGCGCCGCGACGACGCCGAACTTCTCCGGGCAGTTGGCGGACCCGACGTGGTCCGACACGCTCTACAACTACGCCTGGTTCGTCACCTTCGCCATCGGCTTCGTCGTCTATCTCGTCCTAATGCAAGGTCACAGGAGTTTGAAGGAGGAATAAGCAACCCATGCCACGCACCGTCAAATGCGGACTCATACAGGCCACCCACGCCGGCCCGACCGACGTGCCCATCGAAGAGATTAAGAAGGCGAACCTCGACAAGCACCTGCGGCTCATCGAAGACGCCGCGCGCCAAGGCGTCCAAATCCTCTGCATGCAGGAGGTCTTCACCACGCCCTACTTCTGCGCCGAGCAGCAGGTGCGCTGGTACGAGGCCGTCGAGCGCATCCCCGACGGCCCCACCGTCCGGCTCATGCAGGACGTGGCCCGCCAGCACGGCATGGTCATCGTCGTCCCCATCTACGAGGAGGAGATAACGGGCGTCTACTACAACACGGCCGCCGTCATCGACGCCGACGGGACTTACCTCGGCAAGTACCGCAAGAACCACATCCCGCACGTCGCGCCCGGCTTCTGGGAGAAGTTCTACTTCAAGCCCGGCAACCTCGGCTACCCCTGCTTCGACACGGCCTACGCGCGCGTCGGCGTTTACATCTGCTACGACCGCCACTTCCCCGAAGGCGCCCGCGCGCTGGGCCTGAACGGCGCCGAGATTGTCTTCAACCCTTCGGCCACGGTCGCCGGCCTCTCCGAGTACCTCTGGAAGCTGGAGCAGCCCGCGCACGCCGTCGCCAACGGCTACTTCGTCGGCGCCATCAACCGCGTCGGCCACGAGCAGCCGTGGGACATCGGCGAGTTCTACGGCCAGAGCTACTTCTGCGACCCGCGCGGCCAAATCGTCGCCGAGGCCCCGCGCGACAAGGACGCCTTAGTCGTCGCCGACCTCGACCTCGACAAGATTCGCGAAGTCCGCAACACCTGGCAGTTCTTCCGCGACCGCCGCCCCGACACCTACGACCCGCTCGTCGCCGACTAAACGCCATGGAAGAGCGCCAAAGATTTACGACCGGCACGAAGTGGGAGCCAATCGTCGGCTACTCGCGGGCGGTGCGCGTCGGCACGAGGATTTACGTGACGGGGACGACGGCGACCGACGAGTCGGGCGAAATCGTCGGCGGCGGCGACGCTTACGCGCAGGCCGTGCAGGCGATTCGCAACGTCGAGCGGGCATTGAATGCGCTCGGCGCCGGGCTCGAACACGTCGTCAGGACGAGGATGTTCGTCACCGACATCAATCGCTGGGAGGAGTTCGGGCGCGCGCACGGCGAGTTCTTCGGCCGCTGTATGCCTGCGACCACGATGGTCGAAGTCTCGCGCCTGATTGACGAGCGGATGCTCTTCGAAATCGAGGCGGACGCCGAGCTTTAAAGTCGGCGCCGCCGGGTTCAACTTCAACACATGCCGACCAACCACACCACGCTCATCCCGCGCGAGGAGATCGAACGCAACTTCCGCGAGATCGCCCCGCCGCTCACAGAGGCCGAGGCGCTCTTCGAGTCCAACCGCTGCCTCTACTGCTTCGACGCCCCCTGCACGCGCGCCTGCCCGACGCACATCGACGTGCCGGCCTTCATCAAGAAGATCGCCACGGGGAACGTGCGCGGCTCGGCCCGCGTCATCTTCGACGCCAACCCCGTCGGCGCCACCTGCGCCCGCGTCTGCCCCGTCGAAGCCCTCTGCGAAGGCGCCTGCGTCGAGAAGACGCTGATGTACAAGCCCATCGAAATTGGCCGCCTCCAACGCTTCGCCACCGACTTCGCCATGCGCAACGGCCTTCAGGTCTTGAAGGCGGGCGAGCCGACGGGCAAGAAGGTCGCCGTCGTCGGCTCCGGCCCGGCCGGCCTCTCCTGCGCCACCTACCTCGCCCGCCTCGGCCACGCCGTCACCGTCTACGACCGGCGGCAGCTGCCGGGCGGGCTCGACACCTACGGCATGGCCGAGTACAAGATGCGGCAGACGGTGTCGGTCGAAGAGGCGAGGCTCGCCGAAAGCCTCGGCGTCCGATTCATCTTAGGCACGGAGGTCGGCCGAGACGTTCCGCTGTCCGAGCTTGAATCATCACACGACGCCGTCTTCCTCGGCGTCGGACTCGGCGCGACCGCGCGTCTGAACATACCGGGCGAGGAGTTGGAAGGCGTCTACGAGGCGCTCCAGTTCATCGAGCGCGTCAAGTCGCGCGAGTGGGAGAGCGTGCCCGTCGGGCGCACGGTCGCGGTCGTCGGCGCGGGCAACACGGCCGTTGACGCGGCCACGCAGTCGCGCCGCCTCGGCGCCGAGCGCGTGCTGATGATTTACCGCCGCTCCGAGCGCGAGATGCCCGCCTACGCCTACGAGTACGCGCTCGCCAAGCAGGACGCCGTCGAATTCCTCTGGAAGACCTCGCCCGTCGAAATCCTCGCGGACGAGACTGGCGAGAGAGTGCGAGCCCTGCGCTGCGTCCGCATGGAGTTGGGCGAGCCCGACGCCTCGGGCCGCCGCTCGCCCCGCCCCGAGCCCGGCTCCGAGTTCGAAGTCCCCGTTGACGTGGTCATCAAGGCGACGGGCCAGCAGAAGCTCCGCGACTTCTTCGCCGGCATCGAAGGCGTCGAAGTGGACGAGGCCGGCCGCCCCGTCACCGACCCCGAGACGATGCGCACCGGCAACCCCAAATTCTTCGCGGGCGGCGACTGCGTCAACGGCGGGCGCGAGGCCGTTGACGCCTCGCAGATGGGCAAGCTCGCCGCACAGGGCATCCACTTAGCTTTGACGGGCGAGCGCGTCGAGTTCGCGGGCGCGCGCATCCCGCTCGTCGAGGAGACGCAGGACGTGAAAGCTCACTGAGAGAGTTTGGTGGTGCTTATGAGAAGAGTTCTGTTGTTGCTCATGATGCTCTGCCTGCCCGCCTCGGCCGACGCCAAGTGGGGTTACGCGCCGCTCGCGGAGCTGGTGCGTGACAGCGACCTGATAGTCGTCGGCACGCTGGGCGACGTGTCCGAGCAGACGGCCGACGGGATGGACTACGCGCAGGGCCACATCCGCGTCCGCGAGGTCATCTGGGGGGACGCCTCGCCGGGCGACGCGCTCCTGCTTAAATGGAGCAATCCCAGCGACCTCGTCTGCCCGCGCGTCAAGCACGAGAACACCGCCGGGAGGGAGGGCATCTGGCTCCTCACCTCGAACGGCTACGCCGTGCGGGCCGACTACCCCGGCCGCTTCGTCGCGCTGGATTCGCGCCCGGAGGTCGAGGCGGCGCTCGGCCCGCGCAGGGCGGCACCCGGCCGCGTCGTGAATTACAACAGGAAATTCAAGGCGAAATACTACATCGCCTTCGGGCCGCCCGCGCGCCGCGGGCCCGCGCCAATCGTACGCGCCGGCCTGACCGCGCTCGTCTTCCTAATCCTCTTCCCCGTCTTCCGCAGACTGCGGGCGGCACTCATCGGGGCGCGGCTCGCGCGCGTCACACACGGAGCGCAGACATGGCAGATTTAAGAGTCAACTTCGCGGGCATCGAATCGCCGAACCCCTTCTGGCTGGCGTCGGCGCCGCCGACCAACATGGGCTCGATGGTGGAGCGCGCCTTCGACGCGGGCTGGGGCGGCGCGGTGTGGAAGACCTTGGGCGAGCCGATTCGCAACGTCTGCTCGCGCCTCGCCTCGATTGACGGCGGCCAGCAGAGGATGCTGGGCCTCAACAACATCGAGCTGATTACGGACCGCCCGCTCGAAGTCAACCTGCGCGAGATTCGCGAGGTCAAGCGCAAGTACCCGAAGCACGCCCTCATCATCTCGCTGATGGTGGAATCGAAGCGCGAGGCGTGGCACGACATCGTCAAGCAAGTCGAAGACGCGGGCGCCGACGGCGTGGAGCTTAACTTCGGCTGCCCGCACGGGATGAGCGAGCGCGGCATGGGCGCCGCGATGGGGCAGGTGCCCGAGTACACCTGCATGGTGACGGAGTGGGTGAAGGAGGCTTCGAGCCTGCCCGTCATCGTCAAGCTGACGCCGAACGTGACGAGCATCACGCCGCCCGGCCGCGCCGCGGTCAAGGGCGGCGCCGACGCCGTCTCGCTCATCAACACCATCAACTCCGTGATGGGCGTCAACCTCGACACGCTCGTCCCGCACCCGAACGTCAACGGCATGGCCGCGCACGGCGGCTACTGCGGCCCCGCCGTCAAGCCCATCGCGCTGAACATGGTCTCGGAGCTGGCGCGCGACCCCGAAGTCTCGGTCCCCATCTCCGGCATCGGGGGCATCTCGACCTGGCGCGACGCGGCCGAGTTCCTCCTGCTCGGCGCCACGACCGTTCAGGTCTGCACCGCCGTTATGCACTACGGCTACCGCATCGTCGAGGACATGATTGACGGCCTCTCGAACTATCTCGACGACAAGGGCTTCGCCTCCGTGCGCGACATCATCGGGCGCAGCGTCCCGCGCGTCACGGACTGGGGCAACCTGGACCTCAACTACAAGACGGTCGCCCGCATCGACCACGCCAAGTGCATCCAGTGCAACCTCTGCCACGTCGCCTGCGAGGACGGCGCGCACCAGTGCATCCCGCTCGTGCAGATGAACGGCTCGCGCTTCCCCGTCGTGGACGAGCACGAGTGCGTCGGCTGCAACCTCTGCTACCTCGTCTGCCCCGTCCCCGGCTGCATCTCCATGGTGCGCCTCGACGACGGCACACAGCCGCTCACGTGGCGCGAGCTGACGACGCGCCAGCCCGAGACGATGACCGCCGACTGAAAGAAGTGATGCTGAACGAGACGCGAATCGACAACCCGCCGCCCCCGGAGGGGCCGAAGCCCCCCGAGGGCCTGAAATCGACGGAGCCTTATCAGTCCGACCGCGGCCGCGCGCTCGCGGTGACGGTCTGCCTGCTGGTCTACGTCGGCGTGACGGTGCTCTCCATCGTGGCCGCCTCGCTCGCGGGCTACCTGCCGGGGAGCGACGTGATCGGCGCCGAGTCCGGCGAGGAGGCGCTGACCTTACACGACCTCGTGATGGGACTCGTGGCGCTCGTGACGCTGGCCGTCTACGTGCCGACGGTCGTCTTCTTCTGCATGTGGGTCCACAGGGCTTACAAGAATCTGCCGGCGCTCGGCAACCCGCCGAAGTACCTCAACTACTCGCCGCGCTGGGCCGTCGGCAGCTTCTTCATCCCGCTCGCCAGCCTCGTCCTGCCTTACATCATCGTGAAGGAGATTTGGGACCGCAGCGACCCGAGCGTGCGGACCGAGGACGACCTGATTTTCACGCCGACCGGCGGCTCGCCGCTCCTGCTCGTCTGGTGGATCGTGTGGGTCGTCTCGAACGTCCTCAGCAACATCGCCTACCGCCTCGACGCGGAGAGCGCGCCCGCGAGCACGCAGGGCATGCTGACGGGCCTCGCCATCTTCTCCGACATCGTCAACATCGTCGCGGCCGTCCTCTGCATCTTCGTCGTGCGTGCCGTCACGGCGCGGCAGGAGGAGCGCAGCCGCCACGTCACCTACGTCGCGCAGGGGCCGCCGCCCCCGCCCGTCTTCTCCTCACCCGCCGCGCCGCAGCCGCAGCCCTGAAAGAACTCAGGCGGGCGGAAGCTCGCAGAGGAGTTTTTCGAGGCGCTGCTCGCCGATGCCGTAAAAATCTTTGAGGGCCTTGAACTGCGCGAGCGCCGCGTCGGCGTCCGCGGCGCCTTCTCGCCGGACGGCGGCAATCATCGTGTTCTTGCGCGTGTGCTCGGCGTTGACGAACTCGAAGACTTTAACCATGTAACCGGCTGATTCGAGCAACAGGGCGCGCAGCGAGTCGGTGACCGACTCGGCCTCGCGTTCGAGCAGGTGGCCGTGTCGCAGCACGCCGCGCAAGGGTTCGGGCGCGCGCATCTGCGGGCGCACCTCCTTGTGGCAGCAGGGGGCAGTGATGATGACGGAGGCGCCGGCACGAATGCCTTTGTGGATGGCCTCGTCGGTGGCCGTGTCGCAGGCGTGTAGGGCGATGAGGAGGTCGGTCGGGCCGGGCTCGTAGTCTTCGACGAAACCCTTCTCGAACTTCAGGCGCTCGAAGCCCGCCTCGCGCGCGACGGTGTCGCAAAGCTCGACCAACTCCGGCCGGGCTTCGACGCCCGTGACCGAGGCGCGCAGGCCGAGCGCGTTCGTGAAGTAGTCGTAGACGGCGAAGGTCAGGTAGCCCTTGCCGGAGCCCACGTCGGCGACCGAGATTTCTTCGCGGCCCTTGAGCGGCGAGGAGTCGAAGAGCCCGGCCACGACCTCGACGAATTTGTTTATCTGGCGCAGCTTGTCGCCCATCGCGGGGCGCACCTGCCCGCGCTCGTCCGTCACGCCGAGCCGGCGCAGGTAGACGCTCGACGCGGCGTCGATGAGCCGCCGCTTGCCGCGGTCGTGGTCGTCGGGCGGTGCCTCCGAGAAAGTCGGCGGGCCGGAGACGAGGCGCGGCTCGCGGCGGCGGTTGAAGTCGAGCCGCAGGTCTTCGCGCAGCGTGAAGAGGTGGGCGCTCAGGAACTCGGCGCCGAGGAGTTGGCGCAGGGCTTCGAGCCCTTCCGCGGGCGGGAGGTTGCGGACTTCGTCGCGCGTGCGGCGGCGATAGAGGAAGGAAAGGCGCTCGCCTTTTTTCACGCGGATGAGGCGGACGTAGACGTTCTTCAAGTCCGCCTCGCCGCCGCGGTGCTTGGCGAGCGTGAGCTTGACGAAGTCGCCTTCGGCAATTGACCGCTCAAGCGCGTCGAAAAATTTCTGTAAGTCTGAATCCGTCACGCGCCCATTCTAAAGCATTACAGGTCGCCCCTCTGCCCGCCCGTGTCGTCGCTTGGGCCGTCGGGCCGCTCGCCGGTCCCCGCATCCTTAATGTAAGTGAGGCACTCTTCATTCGTGCCCGCCCTCCCCGCGTCGCTCCAGCCGAGCGCATTCTCGCGGTCGGCCGGCCAGATGGAATACTGGCCCTCCGGGTTCACCACGACCTTGTAGGTCGCGTCGTCTTCTCTTTCGTCACGGCTCATCCGAGTCACCTCCTCTTGAATTTGAAAGCTCCGCCATGAGGCGGGGTATTTCCCGCGACAGCTCGCGCGCGAGGAAGCCGAGCGGGCCGACGCTCGCGGCCAGCGCCTCGCCCGCGAGCGCGTGCAGGTAGACGCCCCACGCCGCCGCGTCGAAGGGCTCGGCGCCGCGCGCGAGCAGGCCGGCGACGACTCCCGCCAGCACGTCTCCCGAGCCCGACGTGGCGAGCCCGCCGCTGCCCGCGCGGTTGAAGAGCACGCGGCCGTCGGGCGCGGCGATGAACGTCTCCCGGCCTTTGAGCGCGACGACGGCGCGGAAGTCTCCGGCCGCCCGCCGCGCGGCTTCGAGCGGGGCGCCGGAAATCTTCTCCTTCTCCTCGCCGTAGATTTCCGCCAGCTCTTCGGCGTTCGGCGTCACGACGGCTCGCCCGCCGAGCGTGTGCAGAAGCTCGGCCCCGCCCGACAGGCATCCGGCCGCGCCCGCGTCCATCACCACCGGCACCTCGCGGCACAGCTTCAACGTCTCTTTGACGAAGCCGAGGACGGCCGCGTCTTCAATCATCCCCGGCCCGATGCAGACGGCCTGCGCCTTGCCCGCGTGTGCTTCGAGTACTTCGACGGCCGACTTCTTGAGCCGCCCCGCCTTCGTCTCCGGCAGCGCGAAGACGCGCGCCTCGGGGATGGAGGCGGCGACGAGCGGCGTGCTCGGCCCCCACGTCGCTATCTGCAACTTCCCCGCCCCCGCGCGCAGCGCCGCCACGCCCGCGAGGATGACGGCGCCCGGCGTCTCGCGCCCGCCGCCGACGACGAGCACGCGACCGCGCTTCTCCTTGTCGCCGCCCTCGTCGGGCCGCGGCAGCGGGCGCGCGCGCAGCACCTCCGGCGTAATCAGGACGGGCTCGCGGTCTTCGCTCATCTGCTCACACCGCTCACGCCTTGAGCTCGTTGTTGCGCGCGGCGGCGCGGTCGGAGAGGGCCGTCAGGAAAGAAGGCGCGAGGGACGACTCGCTGTCGCGGCCCTTGGCGCGCTTGCGGCCGATGCCGCCGGGGCCGGGGAGGAGGCGGTTGACGAGGGCGAGGATGTCGGCCGTCGCTTCGGGGAAGAGGGCGCGGAACTTGACGGCGGCGACGGCCTGCGTCGTGATGACCAGCTCGGCCTGCCCGCGCCGCGCGGCCGAGACGATTTGGCGCGCGGCGCGCTCGGCCTGAATCGAGGTCACGGGCAGCGCGTCGCTGATGGAGAACCACGCGTACTCGGCGCGGTGTCGCCCCTTGAAGGTCGCGTTGCGGGGGCTGCCCGTCCGCATCAGGCCGGGGCAGACGGTCGTGACGAGCACGCCGTCCTTCTCAAGCTCGTAGCGCAGCCCGTCGGAGAGTCCGACGAGGGCGAACTTGCTGGCGCTGTAGGGGACGAGGTGCGGCACGGCCACCTTGCCGCCGATGGAGGCGATGTTGACGACGCGCCCCTCGCCGCGGGCGCGCATCTGCGGCAGCACTTCGAGCGTCGTGTAGAGCGGCGCCCAGAAGTGAATCGCCATCGCCTGCTCGAAGTCTTCGAGCGTCATCACCTCAAGCGGCCCGACCTGTATCGTGCCCGCGTTGTTGACGAGCACGTCAACCCGCCCGAAGTGGCCCGTCACGACCGCGACCATCTCGCGGACCTGCGAACGCTCCGTCACGTCGCACGGGACGGCGACGACTTCGGCACCGCGACGGCGCAAGTCGTCGCGCGCCCGCTCAAGCTCGCCGGGGTCGCGCGCGCAGATGGCGACGCGCGCGCCCTCGGCCGCGAACTCGCGCGCCAGCACCAGACCCAGCCCGCGCGAGCCGCCTGTGATGAGGACGGTCTTCCCGCGCAGGTCGTACCGCCGCCGCCAACTCAGGACGGCGCGCGCCGCGAGGAGCGCCCCCGCCCCCGCGGCGGCCAGAACCAAAGCGTCCTTGCCGCGCTCTGCCATTCGACCTCCGAACCGCTTTTAAAGAAGCATGCCCAGCAGCACCGCGACGGCGGCGGCGAGCAGGGCGGCGAGAGCGAGGCGCGACAGCCGCAGGCGCACCTTCGGGAAGAAGTAGTAAGCGAGGAGCGCCGCCGCGAGGAACGTCAGGCCGCCGGCCGTCGGCCCGTCCAGCCTCCGGCTCAGGAGGTTGAAAAGGACGACGCCGAAGGTCGGCAAAAGCATCGCCGTCCACCCCGCCGCCGCGTCCGGTTGTTTGTACATGCTCACGCTCAGCCCCCTTGCTCGCTCACTTGAACTCGGCCAGCACCGGCGTGTGGTCCGACGGGCGCTCCCAGCCGCGCGGCTCCTTGTCTATCCACGAGCGGCGGCAGCGCGCCGCCAAAGATTCCGAGACCCAGACGTGGTCAATCCGCAGCCCCGTGTTGCGCCGGAACGAGCCGGCGCGGTAGTCCCACCACGAGTAATGTCCGGCGCCCGCCTCGTGCATGCGGAAGGCGTCGGTGAAGCCCCAGTCTTTAACAACTCCGATGGCCTCGCGCTCGGGCTTACTGAAAAGGATGCGTCCGCGCCAAAGCTCCGGGTCGTGCACGTCGCGGTCCTCGGGCGCGACGTTGAAGTCGCCGCAGATGAGCACTTCGTCGTCGGGCCAGAACTCGTCGTCGAGGTAGGCGCGCAGGCGCCCGAGCCACTTGAGCTTGAACTTGTACTTGTCGGTCCCCACCGACTGCCCGTTCGGGACGTAGACGTTGACGACGCGCACGCCCTTGACGGTCGCCGACAAAACGCGCGCGTGGGCGCCCTCCTCGTCGTCGGGCATGCCGCGGCGCGCGTCCTCAATCGCGTGGCGCGAGAGGATTGCGACGCCGTTGTAGGTCGGCTGGCCGTGCGCCTCGGAGCGGTAGCCCGCGGCCTTGAACTCTTCCGCGGGGAAGCGTTCGTCGGCGCACTTCGTCTCTTGCAGGCAGAGCACGTCGGGCCGGGCCGACTCCAGCCAGCGCAGCACCAGCGGCAGCCGCGCCAGCACCGAATTCACGTTCCATGTGGCGATGATCACGCTGGCCGTAATATAGCCCACGCGCGCGCGGTTTTGGTAGGCATTTAACGGCGCGTGTTATAAATTTGAATCCGCCGCAACAAATCCGAAAGGGCCGCGCCCGAGGTGAGATGATGAGAAGACTTTTGAAGTGCCTTTCAGCCGCAGGCGCGCTCCTCTGCGCCCTGACGCTTCCGGGCGCGCACGCGCAGCGCGATGGGAGAATCGGGACGCCTTCCGACCTCCGCTGCCCGCGCGACAACACGACCGCCTTTACGGGAAGGGTGCTCGCCTACAGCCGCGGGCGCGGCCGAGTCTTCATCAAGGTCCGCACGGACGAGCAGACGACGGAGCAGTTCACGCTGCACTACGGCCGGGGGGATTTCAAGACGCTCTTCCGCCTGCGGGGCGAGCCGCTGGGGAGTGGTGATTTGGCGAAGATTGAGGTGCGGCCCGGCAGGCTCCGGCGGGGCATGCGCGCGACCGTCTGGGCCTGTTACAAGGGGGACGACCTCGGCGCGGAGAGGATAGACTGGCGCCCGCCTGAGGAGTGAGTCAGTTGGCCTTCTTTTCGACGGGAAGCCCGGCCGCCTTCCACGCGTCGAGGCCGCCGACGAGGGCCGCCGTCTTCTCTATCCCTTTGTGTTTGAGGTAGGACGCCGCACGGGCGCTGGAGTGCTCGGCCGGTCAAGTGCAGTAGGCGACGACGAGTTTGTCTTTCGGCAACTCGCCCGCGCGCTCCTTGACCTCCTCCTCGGGTATCGAGACGGCGCCCGCGATGTGCTCCGCCTCGAACGCCTCGGCCGGGCGCACGTCGAGGACGACCGCCCTTCCCTCCTTCAAAGCTTTCTTCAGTTCCTCGACACTCATCCTCGGTATCGAGGCGAAAGGGTCTTTGCCTCCGCCCTGTCGGCAGGCGACCTCGGCCGCGACGAAGAGCGTCAAGCAGGCGGCGGCGAGGATTAAGTAGAGTCTCGACAGCGTCGTCTTCATATTCAAACTTAACGAGAGGGAGCGCCCGCCGCGTTGGCGGGCGCTCCCTCTTTGAGAAGCGCGTGGCCTTTAAACCCGGAGGTTACTTGCCGGCGCGGTAGGTGGCCCACATGCTGTCGGAGCGGTCGGCCTGGCCCGACGTGAACTTGTACATGCAGTAGTCGTCGGTGTAGTCCATGAAGTTCTCGATGGGGTCGTTACCGGCGTTCTGCTTGCAGGAGTTGCGGCCGACCGGGCAGCCGAAAGCCTCGGAGCGCTCGGCGGGCGTGTCGGCGACGCCGTCGCCCGAGCCGATGCAGCCGCCCTGGAAGGTGTGGTAGAGGCCGAGCCAGTGGCCGACTTCGTGGGTGGCCGTGTCGCCGAGGTTGTAGGGCGTGTAGTTACTGCCCGGCAAGCTCGCCCAGTAGCAGACGACGCCGTCCTGAAGCGGAGCGCCCGCGTACTCGTTCGGGAACGTGGCCCAGCCGAGGTAGCCGCCGCCGCTGTTGGTGTAGAAGTTGAGGTCGTCGGCCGTGCCCGTGTGCAGCGCGTTCTTCATCTGCGTCTGGCCGGTCGAGCCGGGGCCGGCGGAGTACCAGGTGGAGTTGACCGTGTAGTCAACGCCCGCGCGCACGAAGCGGAAGGGCAGGTCGGTGCCGATGCCGCTCTGGAGCGCCCCGCTCTGGTTCGGCCCGAGGCCGGCGTAGGCGTTATTCATCACGTTGATCTGGGCGTCGAGCCACGAGAGGGGGACGTAGCCGGTGCCATTCTGGCCGGCCGTGCCGTTCTGCTGTACGACGTGGAAGTAAACGTTGATGGTGATAGAGCCGCCGGCCGCGCGCGCCGAGGTGTCGGCGCCGCCGCCCGAGTTGCCGCCGCCGTTCTGGCGGGCGTGCGCAACGTCCTTGTCAATCTTGGCGAGGGTCTCGTCGTCCTGATGCCGGGTGCTGCAACGACGACCGTTCTCGGCGAAAGCCTTCTGCGATTCGAATACGGCGCCGTCCGGGGCGATAACCGTCCCGTCCTCCTGGATCGCGGGGCCGTGGCCGGGGTCTTTGTCCTTCCTCTGGGCGAAGGTGTTGGGCGTGGGAACGCCGGCCAGGATGAGAGTCAGGCCGAGCGCCAGCAGGGTGGCAGCGAAGAACAACTTACGATTCATTCAATCCTCCAAAAGCTAGTTGAGCGGGTGGCTGGTGGGCATGGAGGCGGGTCTGCCGTCGAGACCTGTCAGTCCCCATGAGTGTTTCTCGCATCAACGGATAGGATGCCCGCGACGAATAAAGGCGCGAAAGCCGGCCAAAAGCACGCAAACCTACCGGCCGGAGGTGCTGCCTTGGTATTTAGCGACTGTGGGACCGATGAGGTGAAAATGCACTCGGGGCAGAGCGCGCGTGAACTTATAAAGGTATTCGGCGGCGCTGTCAACCCGACAGCGGACGGACGCAATTTTCGTCGGCGCCTCAGCCCGTCTTTTCGAGGAGCTTGCGCGCTTCGGCCGCGGCCTGCGTGTACTCGGGGACGAAGTCGGGGCTGGGCTTCATCTTGAGAACGGCCTGGAGCTGACGGCGCGCGTCGGCCGTCCTCCTGAGTTTGAGGTAGGCTTCGGCCAGCTTGACGCGGAGCAGCGCGTTGTTCTCGCCGAAGGCGAGGCCGCGCTCCAGCTCCTCGACGGCGCGCTCGTCGTCGCCGCCGAACATCTCGGGCAGCTCTAAGTCGAGCTGGCCGAGCGCGAGGTAGGCGCTGCCGCCTTGGAAGCCCTCGTCGAGCCGGATGACGGTCTGCATGTCGCGCCTGATCTCTTCGACCGAGGCGAGGGCGTAGATGGGGCCTTGCAGCTTGGCCCGGCCGCCGAGGTTGGCGCCGTGCCAGAAATGGCCCTCGGGCGCGTCGGGCGCGAACTGCGCGGCCTGCTCGCCGGCCGTGATGCCTTCGCGGAAGGATTCCAGCCGCTCGCCCTCGTCCGCGCCGTGCGCGCCGAGGTAGTAGGCGGCCCGCGCCAGCTTCCACGCGGCCTCGTAATTCCGGTTCTCGCGGGCGAGCGCCAGGCGCAGGAACGAGACGGCCCGGCGCACGCTTTCGAGCGACTGGCCGCGCTCGGCGTAGAGCTTGTCGGCCTGCTCTATCAGTTCCGCGGCGGGCGGGCTTGGGCGTGGCGGCTCCTCGGGCTTCACCTCGCCCTTCGAGCAGGAGAGGGCGGCGGCCAGCAGCGCGAGCGCGAGCAGGAGGCTTTTGCGTGTCATCGGGGTCAAGTGTGTTAGGCTTCACTCTTCAAGGGATGCGTGCAGTATATCACCGGCCCACTTACGCAAACGCGCGGGAATGGGGTATATTTCCCGCACCACATACCTTGCAAGACGGGGAGTTTTAAGTCGGGTCCGAAGGCTTTTGCTAAACGAACCGTTGGAGGACTGCTTTGCCGGCCGCCGCATTCTACGACCTCGAAGGGACGCTCGTGAGCACGAACCTCGTGCACACGCTCGGCTTCTACGCCCGGAACCAGGCGGGCCTCCTGCGCTCGCTCCGCAAGAGCGCCGCCACGCTCGTCAGCATCCCCCTCTTCGCCGTCGCCGACCAGTACAGCCGGATGGTCTTCAACGACATCTTCTTCAAACGCTACAAGGGCGAGTCGGAGGACCGCCTCCGCTTCTTCGCTCAGGAACTCTTCGAGGACGTGCTCAAGCCGGCCGTCTTCCCCGGCTCCCTGGAACTCATTCAGAAGTCGCGCACGCTCGGCCTGCGTCAAGTGGTCGTCACCGGCGCGCTCGACTTCTCCGTGAAGCCTCTGATGGACTACCTCGGCGTGGACGACTTCGCCGCCAACCGGCTCGAATTCGTCAACGGCGTCGCGACGGGCAGGCTCATCCCGCCCATCCTGGCCTCGGCCACGAAGGCGTCGTGGATACGCACCTACGCCGAGCGCGAGGGCCTGAACCTGAGCGAGTCCTACGCTTACAGCGACAGCATGAGCGACCTGCCCATGCTCTCCATCGTCGGCCACCCGGCCGCCGTCAACCCCGACGCGCGCCTCCGCCAGACGGCGCTGCACCACGACTGGCCGGTACTGAACCTGAAATGACGTGACTCGTCAATAGAAAGGACCGCCACCTGCCTTGCACCTGCCTCCGCGACATGAGCTAGTATGAGGCCCGTGAGGTGAGAATCATGAGCACGACGACAACCACTACCCACCCCGTGACGGCAGACGAGCTGCTGACGATGTCCGGGCGAAACGAGCACGGCCAATACTGGCGTCTCGAACTCGTCCGCGGGGAGGTTAGAAGAATGTCGCTCACGGGCGGGATGCACGGATACATCTGTTCCGAGCTGGGCGCTGAGCTGCGCAACTTCGCCAAAGCCCACGACCTCGGCATTACTTTCGGGGCCGAGACCGGGTTTCTCGTCGAGAGAAATCCAGACTCCGTGCTTGGCACCGACTGTGCTTTTGTAAGCAAGGAGCGTTTGAAAGGGGTTGTCAATTTCTACAAGCACATCCCCTTCGCGCCTGACCTCGCCGTCGAAGTCCTCAGCCCGAGCAACACCGTCAGCGAGATGGAAGAGAAGATAGCTCTTTATTTCGCGGCGGGCTCACGCATCGTCTGGGTCGTCAGCCCGATGCGGCGCACCGTCTCGGTGTACACTTCGCCGTATGACGTGCGGATTCTTCGTGAGGGCGACACGCTCGAAGGCGGCGACGTGCTGCCGGGCTTCAGTTACGAGTTGTCGAAGCTGTTCGCCGCGGTCCAGTGATTGAGAAGATGAAACTATCGCCGACAGAAATCTATCAGGACAAGAGCGTCTTCATCATCGGCGCGACGGGGTTCGTCGGCAAGGTCGCGCTCTCGATGCTGCTCGACCGCTTCCCCGGAGTCGGGCGCGTCTACGTGACGGTGCGCGCGCGCTCAAGGGAGGAGTCCGAGACGCGCTTCTGGAACAACGTCGTCACGGCCCCGCCCTTCGACCCCTTGCGCGAGCGGTACGGCGCCGCCTTCGAGGACTTCATCCGCGACAAGGTCCGCATCGTCAACGGCGACATCGCCGAAGACCGCCTCGGCATGTCGGAGGAGGAGGCGCAGGAGGTCGGCTCTCAAATAGACGTGCTCGTCAACAGCGCCGGCAACGTCACCTTCAACCCGACGCTTGAGAGCGCGCTCCGCACCAACGTCGTCGGCACGCAGAACGTCATCGCCTTCGCGCGCCGCATGCGTCGGCCCGCGCTCGTCCACATCTCGACCTGCTTCGTCGCCGGAAACCGCAGCGGCCCCGTCTGGGAGAGCGACCCCGTCCTCGGCTACTTCCCGCGCAAGGAGGAGCTGCCCGGCGTCGAGTTCTCCGTCGAGCAGGAGATACGCGACTGCGCGCGGCTCGCCGAGAGAGTTAAAGAGGAGGCCCGCGACGCCTTGCAGGCCGCGCGCTTCCGCGAGAGCGCCCGCAAGCGCCTGATTGAAGAAGGGCGCGACCCCGACGACCTCGACGCGATGGGCCTCGCCGTCGCGCGCGAGCGCAAGCTCTGGACGAGGGAGCGGCTGACGGAACTCGGCATCGAGCGCGCCACCTTCTGGGGCTGGCCCAACATCTACACCTACACCAAGAGCCTCGGCGAACAGCTCGTCGCCGCCGAACAGGGGCTCGTCCGCTCCATCGTCCGCCCCTCCATCGTCGAGTCGGCCCTGCGCTACCCCTTCCCCGGCTGGAACGAGGGCTTCACGACGACGGCGCCGCTCATCTTCATCTCGCTCAAGGGGCAGACGCAGATTCCCGTCAACGACCGGCTCATCCTCGACATCACGCCCGTCGATCAGGTCGCCGCCGTCATGCTCGGCGTCGCGGCCGAGTGCATCGCGCGCGACGAGCCCCGAATGGTCTACCAGGCCGCCACCGGCGACGCCAACCCGAACACGATGGACCGCATCGTCGGCCTCGTCGGCCTCTACAAGCGCAAGCACTTCCGCGAGAAGGAGACCGGCTTCCGTATAGTCAACGAGATAGTCGCGCGCATGGAGACCATCCCGGTCACGCCCGCGCGCTTCGACGTGACCTCGACGCCGATGATTAACGCCGCGGCGAAGAAGGCTTCCTCGCTCCTCGACCGCGTCCGCCCGCGCTGGGGCGGCGGCCGAGTCACCGACCTGGTTGACCGCGCGAAGGCGACGGTCGGGAGGGTCGAGGAGGTGACGCGCGAGACCAAAGAGGCGTTCGACATGTTCCGCCCCTTTATGGTCGAGAACGCCTACGTCTTCCGCGCCGACAACGTCCGCTCGCTCTTCTCGCAGGTGCGCGACGACGAGCGCCAGCTCCTGCGCTGGGACCCCGAGCAGTTCGACTGGTACGACTACTGGATGAACGTCCACTTTCCGGGGCTCCAGAAGTGGGTCTTCCCCAAGCTCGAAGAGGACATGCGCGCGCAGCCCAAGCGCGCCTACACCTACCGCGACCTGCTCGAACTCTTCGAGACCTCGTCCAAGAGGTTCTCGACCCGCGTCGCCATGCGCATCGAGCGCGACGGCGAGAAGGAGCAGTACACCTACGCCGACATCCGCGAGCTTGCCGCCCGCGCCGCCGCCTTCCTCGCCAGCCGCGGCGTCAAGCCCGGCGACCGCGTCATCCTCCTCAGTCACAACGCGCCCGAGTGGGGCGTCAGCTACTTCGGCGTCTTGAAGGCCGGCGCCACCTGCGTCCCCGTTGACCCCGAGGGGCCGGCCGACGATGTCGTCAACTTCGCCCGCGCCAGCGGCGCCGTCGGCCTCATCGTCGGCGACAAGGTCGCGCACGAGCGCCCCGATTTGCATGAACGTTTGGCGGCGGCGGGTCTGGAGACGCAGGTCTGGCGCTACGAAGAGGTCTTCGAGCTGACGGACGAGAAGACGGAAGAGGAGCGCGTCTCGCTCCTGCCCGCGCGCGTCTCGCCGAACGCGGTCGCCTCGCTCATCTTCACGTCGGGCACGACGGGCAACCCGAAGGGCGTCATGCTCTCGCACAAGAACCTGACGAACATGGTCTCCATGCTCGCCTCGGTCTTCGAGATGGACACGGGCGACGGCGTGCTCTCCGTCCTCCCCCTGCACCACACGTTTGAATTCTCGACCGGCTTCCTCACGCCCTTCAGCCGCGGCACGCAGATAACTTACCTCGCCGACCTCTCGGGCGAGGAGCTGGCGCGCGCCATCAGGAACGGCCACGTCACCGGCATGGTCGGCGTGCCCGCGCTGTGGGAGCTGCTGCACCGCCGCATCATGACGCGCCTGCGCGAGAACGGCGAGACCGTCGGCCGCGCCGCCGAGCTCCTGATGCGCGTCAACAGTTGGCTCCGCGACCGCACGCCCTTAAACCTCGGCCAGCTCGTCTTCCGGCCCATCCACGCCGGCCTCGGCGGGCGCATCCGCTACCTGATATCCGGCGGCTCGGCCCTGGACGAGCGCGTCAAGCGCGACATGCACGGCCTCGGCTTCACCATCCTCGAAGGCTACGGCCTGACGGAAGCCTCGCCCGTGCTCACTGTCACGCGCCCGCAGAACAAGCTCATCTCGACGAGCGTCGGCAAGCCCCTGCCCGGCGTCGAGGTGCGCATCTCGGAGCCCGACGGCGCGGGCGTCGGCGAGGTCATCGCCCGCGGCCCCAACGTCATGCTCGGCTACTTCCAGAACGAGGAGGCCACGCACGGCGCGCTCGTCAACCGCTGGCTCTACACCGGCGACCTCGGCCGGCTCGACGACGAGGGCAACCTCTACCTCGTCGGCCGCTCGAAGGAAATCATCGTCGACACCAACGGCAAGAACGTCTACCCGGACGAGGTCGAGGAGCTTTACAAGAACTCGCCCTTCATCAAGGAGCTGGGCGTCGTCGGCCTCGCGGAAGGCGTCGGCGAGAAGGTCGCCTGCCTCGTCGTTCCCGACTACGACCGCGACATCGCGCTCGACCGCGAGGGCGTGCGCCGCCGCATCGAGAACCACTTCCGCGACGTGTCCTCCACGCTCCCCTTCTACAAGCGCGTCAAGGCGCTCTACTTCACCGACGAGGAGCTGCCGCGCACCGCGACGCGCAAGGTCAAGCGGCGCGAGGTGGTGAAAATCATCCAGACGCTCGAAGAGTCGAAGCGCGCGGCCGTCACCGAGCAGACCGCGCCGCGCGAGACGCACCACGACGCCGACTGGCTGCTCGGCCTCGTCGCACAGGTCAGCGGCCGGCCGCGCAGTCAGGTGGCGCTCGACTCGCGCCTCTCCGAGCTCGGCTTCGACAGCCTCATGTTCGTCGAGCTGGCGACGGCCGTCGAGCAGGCCGGCGGCCGGCTCACGTCGCCCGACACGCTCAACGAGGTCGTTGACGTGCGCGAGCTCTACTCCGTCGTCAAGCGGAAGGAGGCGGCGCACGCCCGCCGCGCCGCCGAGGCGCGCGCCGAGGAGGACCGCGGCGAGAAGGCCGACGAGATTTACGTCCCCTCCTTCGTCCGCACCGTCGGCAACCGAGCCGCCGACGTGCTCCAGAAGCTCTTCTACGAGCGGTTCCTCGACACGACGGTCGCCGGGCAGGCGAACGTCCCCGTCCACACCAACTTCATCGTCGCCGCCAACCACATGTCGCACCTCGACATGGGGCTCGTCAAATACGCCCTCGGCGAGCAGGGCCGCGACATGGTCGCCATCGCCGCCGCCGACTACTTCTTCGACAACAAGTACAAGCGCGCCGTGATGGACAACTTCACGAACCTCGTCCCCATCGAGCGTTCGGGCAGCCTCCGGCAGTCGCTCCGCCACGCGCGCTCGTTCCTCGACCGCGGCTACACGGCGCTCATCTTCCCTGAGGGCACGCGCTCCGTCACGGGCCAGATGGGCGACTTCAAGCCCATCATCGGCTACCTCGCGCTCAACACGCGCACGGGCATTCTCCCCGTCCACGTCCGCGGCACCTACGAGGCGTTCCCCAAGGGCTCGACCGTGCTCAAGGGCCGCGCGGTCGGCGCGCGAGTCGGCCGCTACCTTCCCATCGAGGAGTTAGAGGAGTTAACGAAGGGCATGGCCCGCGCCGAAGCCTACCGCCTCGTCGCCGCCCTCGTCCGCCACGAGATCGAGAACCTGCGCGACGGCACGCGCCACGCCTTCGACGCGCCCTCCCTGCGCCGCCGCTGGAAGCAGGAGCGCCGCGCCGCCCACGACGAACAGCAGGAGCTACTTTCCTCCGGAGACTGAAAAGCGGGTGCCGGTAAATCGGCCCTACCCGGCACCCGGCACCCGACACCCCTTCTGATGGCAACGAAGAAGACGACGACGCGAAAGGCCCCGGCGAAGGCGCCGACGCCCGCGGCCTCGAAGAAGGCGGCGCTGGTGAAAGTGCGTCAGCCCGTGACGCTCGTGACGGGCGGGACGGGCTTCCTCGGCTCTCACCTCGTCAGGCTGCTCGTGGCGGAGGGCGTGAAGAACGTGCGCGTGCTCGCCACGTCCGCGCCCGCGTGGCTTGAGGAGTTGGGCGTGGAACTCGTGCGCGGGTCCGTAATGGAACCCGCCGACGTTGCCCGCGCGGTCGATGGCGCCGCCGAGGTCTACCACCTCGCCGGGCGCGTCTCGCGCGACAACGACAACGCGCACGAGATGTTCAGGCTGCACGTCGTCGGCACGCGCCTGCTGTGCGAGGCGGCCAGCGAGGCGGGCGTCAAGTCAATCGTCATGTCCTCGTCGAGCGGCACCATCGCCGTCACGGAGGACGGCGCGGCGGTGCCGGACGAGGACTGGCCGACGCCGGCCGACATCATCACGCGCTGGCCCTACTACGCCAGCAAGCTCTACCAGGAGCGCGTCGCGCTGCAAAACTTCTCGGGCCGCGGGCGCCGCCTCGTCATGCTGAACCCGAGCCTGCTGTTCGGCCCCGGCGACGAACGCCTCAGCTCGACGAGAGTCATCCTCGACTTCCTCGCCCGCAAAATCCCGACCGTGCCGAAGGGCGGCCTCAACTTCGTGGACGCGCGCGACGTGGCGCGCGCCTTCCTGAGCGCGATGCGGTCGGGCGGGCACGGCGAGCGTTACCTGCTCGGCGCGGCCAATTGGACCTTCGACAAGTTCTTCGGCCGGCTGGAGCGCATCACCAAAGTCCCCGCGCCCTTCGTCTCGCTCCCCTCGCGCCTCGCCGTCGTCGGCTCGCGCGGCCTCGGCGCCCTCTACAAGCGTTGGAAGCTCTCGCCGCCCGTCCAGCCCGAAGAGATCGAGATGGCCGAATATTTCTGGTACTTCGACTCCTCGAAGGCCGAGCGCGAACTCGGCTTCTCGGCCCGCGACCCGCAGGAGACGCTGCTCGACACGGTCGCTTACGTCCGCGAAAACTTCCTCGGCTCCGGCGCCTTCAAGACGGGCACCTGACCCGCAGCGCGCCGGGCAGGATTTCAAACACGGCCGGCAGCCTCCCCGCCAACTCCCCGTCAACTTCCAGTTTCACGACCTCGCCCGACCACGGCCGGGCCTCGACGCGGCGCGCGCGGGCGTGGCCGACCTGCTCCATCGCGAGGTGCGTGCCGAGGTAGAGTTTGTAGGCGTTGGCGAAGATGGCGGGGGCGCTCAGGTCGCCGATGGAGACCACGTCGAAGAGGCCGTCGTCCAGGAGCGCGTCGGGCGCCACCTTCATCCCGCCGCCGAAGTAGCGCGCGTTGGCGACGCAGAAGTTGGCGACCGTGAGACGCGCCTCGCGCCCGCCGTCAACGCTGACGCGCACCGTCGGCTTCTCGAAGGCGAGCGCGCTCTGCAAGGTGGCGGCGGCGAAGGAGAGCTTGCCGCCCAGCAGGCGCGAAGCGCCCGGCGGGAGCCCCGCGCCCTCTTTCACGCGCCTTATCACGTCGCCGCCCATGCCGAACGAGGCGACGTTGACGAAGTGGCGCGTCTGCTCCGCGCCGTCGTCCCCGACGAAGGTCACGCGGCCCGCGTCGAGGAGTTTCGTCTTCCCTTCCCGGAGGACACGCGCCGCGTCGGCGCCTCTGGTCGGCACGCCGAGCGTGCGCCGGAAGTCGCCGCCCGTCCCGCTCGGCAGCACGCCGAGCACGGCCCGCGCGCCGGAGCGCACGAGGCCGTCGGCCACTTCGCTGACGGTCCCGTCGCCGCCGCACGCGACGACGAGGCGGCCGTCGCGAGCCTCGCGCGCGGCGATGGCCGAGGCGTCGCCGCCGCGCCCGGTGAAGGCGACGGCGAAGGGGCCGAAGTGCGCGCCGAGGTCGCTCGCGAGCTTGGGCCACGCGTCGCCGGTCGCGCCGCCTGCGGACGCCGGGTTGACGATGACGAGGGGCAGCGTGGTCGTCATGCTCAGACGCGCGAGTCCTGGTTGGTGATGCGGGCGGGGCGGTTCAGCGCCGCCGCGTGGCCGGCTTCGGGCGCCGCCTGCGCGCGGTCCTGCTCGCCGAGTTCGGCAATCTTCGACATGACGTGCTCGGCTATCTCCTTGTAGGCGCGGACCGAGTCGCGCTTGTCGTAGAAGTCCGAGAAGTCGATGGCGGGTCCGAAGTGGATGCGGACGGGCTCGCCGCCGCGCCAGTTGCCGAGGACCTGTCTGGGCAGGTCGTTGCCGAGGCCGGCGATGAAGACGGGCACGACCTGCGGGCGCGCGTCCTTGATGAGCTTGCCGACGCCGGGCTGCGGCCGAAGGTAAGAGTAGGGGTCGGCGGACTTGTTGCGCGTGCCCTCGGGGTGGAAGCCGACGACGTTGCCGGCGCCTTCGGCGCAGAGGCTCGTCAAAAGCCTCATGGAGAATTTGTCGAAGGCGCGCTTCTCCGTCAGCGGGTTCTCGCCGCCAGCGAAGAAGGGCGGGAACATCGACCACCAGCCCATGACGAAGTTGACGAGCGGGCCGGCCGGGTGGTCGTAGAAGAAGCGTCCGCGGACGGGGAAGAATAGTTTCTTGCGCCAGCGCGTCCGGCGGAAGAGGACGCTGGAGACGGCGTACATGTCGAAGAAGGAGCGGTGGTTGGCGACGAGCAGGAGCGGCCGTTCGTGCGAGACCGACTCGACGTGTTCGAGCCCGTGCACGCGCATCAGGTTGTAGGTGGCGAGGTGAATCCACGTCGCGCCGAGCGTGCGCTGGCAGAAGGTCCAGAGGCGCTTCCACGCGCCGCGGTTCATCCGCCACGTCAGGCGGAAGGCGAACCGCTCGAAGGGCGCGAGCGCGGCCCACTCCTCCGCCGCCGGCCCCTGTGCTGTCGAAAGGTGCTCCATACCGAGGGCCGAATTTTAACCCAGAGGGCACAGAGAGCACAGAGGCCACAGAGAGAAGACGGATGCGTCTCTGTGCCGCCTGTGTCGAAGCTCGTTCCCGCCTCAGTCGATAGAGAAGTAGCGGGCCTCCTCGTGGTGGACGATGATGGCGGAGGTCGACTGCTCGGGGACGAGCTGAAACTCCTCGCTCAGCTCGACGCCGATGCGCTCGGGCCCGAGCAGCTCGAAGAGCTTCGTCTGGTCTTCGAGGTCCGGGCAGGCCGGGTAGCCGAAGCTGAAGCGCGAGCCCTGATAGCCCTGGTGGAAGAGCTTGTTCAGCTCCGCGGCGTCGCGGCCGGCCAGCCCCAGTTCTTCGCGCACGCGCTTGTGCCAAAGCTCGGCCAGCGCCTCGGCCGACTCGACGCTCAGGCCGTGGAAGTAGAGGTAGTCGGCGTAGTTGTCCGTGCGGAAAAGCTCGTGCGCGTACTCGCTGGCGCGGCGGCCGACCGTAACGAGGTGGAAGGCGGCCACGTCCACGCGCCCCGACTCCTTCGAGGCGAAGAAGTCCGCGAGGCACAGGCGGCGGCCCGACGGCTGGCGCGGGAAGGTGAAGCGCACGCGCTCGGTGCGCTCGTCGTCCTCGTAGATGATGAGGTCGTTGCCCTCGGACTGCGCCGGGAAGTAGCCGTAGACGACCTGCGGGACGAGCAGCCGCTCGCGCTTCGAGCGTTCCTTCAACTCCTCGTAGACGGGCCGCACCTTCTCGGCGACGAGGGCGCGGTACTCCTCGGCGCTCCGCCTCCCCTGCTTGAACTGCCACTGGCCTTTGAAGAGCGCCGTCTCGTTGACGAAGGCGAACACGTCGTCGAGCGGGATGCTCTCGACGACGCGCGAGCCGTAGAAGGGCGCGCGCGGGATGGGCGCGTTCGGGTTCACGTCCGAGCGCGTCGTGTCGTCGGTGCCGAAGGCGGGGACGGGGCGCGGCGCGCGGGAGGAGCGTGCGCGCGGCGCGTGCTTGATGCCGAGCTTGGCGTCCTCGCCGACAAGCTCTTCTGCCTCGTCGGCTTCCGGCGAAGCGGTCGGAGCCGCTCCCGCGCCGGCCTTCGCCGCGGCGGCCCTCTCCGCCCTCCCTTCCTCGGCCGCGCCGCCCGTCAGAGAGTCCATGATGTGGAGGCCGTCGAAGGCGTCGCGCGCGTAGAACAGCTCGCCCCGGTAGAGCGACTTCAAATCCTCCTCGACGTAGCGGCGCGTCAGGGCGGCGCCGCCGAGGACGACCGGCACGCTCAAGGCCCGCTCGTTCATCAGTTCCAGGTTCTCCTTCATGACGAGCGTGGACTTGACGAGCAGCCCCGAGAGGCCGATGGCGTCCGCCTTGTGCTCCTCGTAAGCCTGGAGGATGGCATCGACGGGCTGCTTGATGCCGAGGTTGACGACGCGGTAGCCGTTGTTGGTCAGGATGATGTCCACGAGGTTTTTGCCGATGTCGTGAACGTCGCCCTTGACGGTGGCGAGCACCATGGTGCCCTTCGCCGTCGCCCCGCCCTTCTTCTCCATGAAGGGTTCGAGGAAGCGGACGGCCGACTTCATCACCTCGGCCGATTGCAGCACGAAGGGGAGCTGCATCTGGCCCGAGCCGAAGAGGTCGCCGACCGTCTTCATGCCGTCGAGCAGGATGTCGTTGATGATTTCGAGCGCCGGGTGCGAGTCGAGCGCGAGGTTCAGGTTGTCTTCCAAGCCCTGCTTCTCGCCGTCGATGATGTGCCGCTTCAGGCGCTCCTCGACGGGGAGGTCGCTCGTGTCCTTCTTGACGGACTTGGCCGAGACGCCCTCGAAGAGCTTCGTGAACTCCGTGAGCGGGTCGTAGACACAAACGTCGTCCTCGAACCGGCGGCGGTCGTAAATCAAGTCCAGCGCGACTTCAAGCTCGCGCTCGCCGATGCGGTTTAAGGGGACAATCTTGCTGGCGTTGACGATGGCCGCGTCGAGGCCCGCCTCCACGGCTTCGTGCAGGAAGACGGAGTTGAGGACGACGCGCGACGCGGGCGTCAGACCGAAAGAGACGTTCGAGACGCCGAGCAGCGTCGAGCAGCCGGGCAACTCCCGCTTGATGAGGCGCAGCGACTCGATGGTCTCGACGGCGTTGCGGCGGTCCTCCTCGATGCCGGTCGAGATGGGGAGCGCGAGCGGGTCGAAGAAGATGTCGTAGGCGGGGATGCCGAGTTCTTCGGTCGCCTGCGTGTACGCGCGGCGCGCGATGTCGAGCTTCTTCACGGCCTCGCGCGCCATGCCCTGCTCGTCAATCGTGCCGATGACGACGCCCGCGCCGTACTCCTTCGCCAGTTCGATGACCTTCTTGAAGCGCGGCTCGCCGTCCTCGTAGTTCGTCGAGTTGAGGATGCACTTGCCGCCCGAGTGCTGGAGGCCGGCCTCCATCTTCTCCCACTCGGTCGAGTCGAGCATGAGGGGGAGCCTGACGTTCGTCACCAGCCGCGACGCAAGCTCGTGCATGTCGGCGACGCCGTCGCGGCCGACGTAGTCGACGTTAACGTCCAAGACGTGCGCGCCCTCGCGCTCCTGCTCGCGCGCGAGCGAGACGAGCCCGTCCCAGTCCTCGGCCCCGAGCAAGTCTCTCATCTTCTTCGAGCCGGAGGCGTTGACGCGCTCGCCGACGATGAGAAACGACGTGTCCTGCTTGTAGGGCTGCTGGACGTAGAGCGACGAGGCGGCGGGCGTGAGCGGGACTTCGCGTCTCAAGGGCGTGAGGCCGCTCACGGCTTCGACGACGGCGCGGATGTGCGCGGGGGTCGTGCCGCAACAGCCGCCGACGATTGCGACGCCGAGGTCGCGGGCGAAGTGCTGGAGGTCCGAGGCCAGAGACTCGGGCGTCTCGCGGAAGACGGCGTGGCCGCCGACGTTGTCGGGGATGCCGGCGTTCGGGATGACCGAGACGGGGAAGCGCGAGTTCTGGCAGAGGTAGCGGACGTTCTCCGTCATCTGCTTCGGGCCGGTCGCGCAGTTCATCCCGAAGATGTCGATGGGGAAGGGCTCGACGGCCGTCAGCGCGGCGGCTATCTCGGTGCCTAAGAGCATCGTCCCCTGCTGCTCAATCGTGACCTGCGCGATGACGGGCACGCGGCGGCGCGACGAGGCGAACTCGTGGAAGACGCCGGCCAGCGCGGCTTTGAGCTGCAAGAGGTCCTGGGCAGTCTCGACGATGAGGAGGTCGGCGCCGCCGTCCAAAAGGCCGCGCGCCTGCTCGGCGTAAGCGTCCTTCAAACCGAGGAACGTCGCCTGACCCAAGCTCGGCAGCTTCGTGCCCGGCCCCATCGAGCCGGCCACCCAGCGCGGCTTGTCCTTCGTCGAGAAGTCGGCGGCGACGCGCCGGGCGAGTTTCGCCGCGGCGACGTTCAGCTCGTAGGCCATCTCGGGGATGCCGAACTCGGCGAGGACCACCCTCATGCCGCCGAACGAGTTGGTCTCAAGCACGTCGCAGCCGGCGGCGAGGAAGTCGGCGTGGACCTTTTCGACCGCGTCGGGGCGCGTGACCAGCAGGTGCTCCGAGCAGTTCTCGAACTGCGGGCCGCCGAAGTCGTCAATCGTCAGGTTCTGCGCGTGCAGGTTCGTGCCCATCGCGCCGTCGAAGACGACCACGCGCTCTTTCAAAGCTTCGAGAAAATTGTTCATTCCGTTCACCGTTCGGCCCGCAAAATGAAACCCCGCGCCAAACAACGCGGGGCTTCTTCGCGGAAGAGCCTGTTTGCGGTTTGTCTTTTACCGAGAAGACGCGCCGAGCTGTTTAGCCGATTATTTTACGTGGCCGCAAGTCGCCTTAACTCACCACGTTTCGCACGTTATTGAAACATCCGGTGTGCCCGGTGTCAAGATAAGCGGCCCCCGTAATCGTTGTCCGCGCGGGCCGTGCTGTGCTAACTTCCCTGCCATCCTGAAAGGTATGCGACGCGCCATCTACCCAGGCTCCTTCGACCCGGTCACGAACGGGCACCTCGACATCATCGAGCGAGGCTGCAAGCTGTTCGACGAAATCGTCATCGCCGTCCTCATCAACCCCGGCAAGCAGGCCCTCTTCACCGTCGAGGAGCGCGTCAGGATTCTGGAAGAGGTGCTGCCCGAGATCGAGAGCGGCGGCTGCCGCCTGCGCGTTGACTCGTTCCGCGGGCTGCTGATGAAGTACGCGGCCGAGCAGGGGGCCGACGCCGTCGTGCGCGGCATCCGCGCCGTCTCGGACTACGAGTACGAGTTGCAGATGGCCCTGATGAACCGGAGGCAGGAGCCGCGCATCGAGACGGTCTTCATGATGGCGGCCGAGGCTTACTCGTACGTCAGCTCGCGGCTCGTCAAAGAAGTTTACGAGCTGGACGGGACGATTGACGGGCTGGTGCCGCCGCTCGTCGAGGCGAGGATGCGCGAGAAGTACGGCAAGGGTTAGGCGAGGCGGCCGGCGTGATATACTCGCGGCCAAAATTTCGCGTGAGGGGGGTCTGAAGAGTCATGCCGAGGGGAGACAAATCCGCCTACACCGACAAGCAGAAGCGGCAGGCCGAGCACATCGAGGAGGGCTACGAGGAGCGCGGCGCCTCGAAGGAGGAGGCCGAGCGGCGCGCGTGGGCGACCGTCAACAAGACTTCGGGCGGCGGCAAGAAGAGCGGCTCGGGCCGCGGCAAGACGGAGAACAAAGGCCCCGCCAAGAAGGGCGGCAAGAAGGGCGGCAAGGCTTCCAAGGGCGGCGGCTCGAAGAAAGGAAGCTCGAAGAAGGGCGGCTCTAAGAAAGGCTCGTCGAAGAAGGGCGGCTCGAAGAAGGGTGCATCCAAGAAGGGCGGCTCGCGCAAGGGTTAGGTTCGGCGGCGCGCGCCGCTCGCGTCTCAACGAAGTTCATTCTGCCCGCCCGCGCGGCGAGAAAGGGTTTGATGTCGAGTTCACTTGAAAGCCGGGCCGAGGCCCCCTTCCCCGTCTCCGAGAACGTCGCGCGGATGCGCCCGTCGGCGACGATGGCGGCGATGGCGGCTGCCGTCCGGCTGCGCGCCGAAGGCCACGACGTGGTTGACTTCGGCCCCGGCGAGCCGGACTTCGACACGCCCGAGCACATCAAGCGCGCCGCCGCCGAGGCCATGCACCTCGGCCAGACGAAGTACACGCCGACGGCCGGCACGCGCCGTCTACAGGAGGCCATCGTCGGCTACTACGAGCGCGAGTTCGGCGCCCGCTTCGAGCTGAACGAGGTGATGGCGACGGCGGGCGGCAAGCAGGCCATCTTCAACGCGCTCGTCACGCTCGTCGGCCGCGGCGACGAGGTCCTCATCCCGAAGCCCTACTGGGTGACGTTCCCCGAAATCGTCAACTTCGCCGGGGCCACGCCCGTCTTCATCGAGACGGAGGAGACGGGCTTCGAGCTGACGGCCGAGCAGGTCGCGCGCGCCGTCACTCCGCGCACGCGCGCCATCATCATCAACTCGCCCTCTAACCCGTCGGGCCGCGTCATTCCGCCCGACGAGTTCCGCAAAATCCTGGAGGTCGTCGCCGAGCGCGGCCTCTACGCCATCTCCGACGAGTGCTACCTGCGCTTCGTCTACCCGCCCGCCGAGGTCTACAGCGCCGCGACGCTGCCCGCCGAGTTGCGCTCGCGGCTCTGCATCGCCGGCTCGTTCTCGAAGACGTACGCGATGACGGGCTGGCGCATCGGCTACTCGCTGGCGCCGGCCGCGTGGACGCGCGAGATGCTGAAGGTGCAGGGCCACTCGACGAGCAACCCGACTTCCATCTCTCAGGCCGCGGCCGTCGCCGCCTTCGAGTCTTCGCAGGAGTGCGTGGGCGAGATGCTGGCGGAGTACGGGCGGCGACGCGACTGGCTGGTGGGCGCGCTCTCGGAGGTGCCCGGCTTCAAGTGCGTCGAGCCGGAGGGCGCCTTCTACGTCTTCCCGGACGTGCGCGGGTGTGAGGGCGGCGACGTGAAGACCTCGGGCGACTTCGCCGACATCCTGCTGCGCGAGGCCCACACGGTCGTGACCGACGGCGCAGGCTTCGGCTGCGAAGGCTTCATCCGCATCTCCTACGCCACCTCGCTCGAACGCCTCCGCGAAGGCGTCGCCCGCATCAAGCGCGTCACCGAAAAACTCGCGCGGTAAACCGGAAGACGACTTAACGTGAACGGCGGAGGGGGCTTCATATCGAAATGATATGAAGCCCCCTCCGCCGTTTGTTGGCGTCTACGTTGTCAGTAGATGTTGAAGTTGTATTCGAGGACGATGTACTGAGACACCGTCCGCCCGTCCTTCTGCGCGGGCTGGAACTTGATCTGGCGCGCCGCCGCGATCGCCTTCTCCGTCAGCCCGTCCGGCAGCGGCTTAATCACCG